>AYSC01000029.1 GCA_000503195.1 Blastomonas sp. CACIA14H2 | reverse complement strand
AGCAGTTCGCACAAAGGCCCGCCACCCCGGCGGGCCTTTTGCGTTTGGGTATGCCGGCGCCGCGGTCGGATCAGCCCTGGCGCGACCGGAAGGCCTCGCGAATGGCCTCGCTGCGCGAGTTGACCTCGAGCTTTCGATAAATCGACTTGACGTGCGTGCCGACCGTGTGTGGCGAAATGCCCAGTGACCGCGCGGCCTGCTTGTAGCTTTCGCCGCGGGCAAAGGCCTGGAGCAACTCGGTCTCGCGCAGTGACAGTCGGCTCTCGGGATGAACCTGCACCGCGGGTTCGGCCTCCGTGCGGAGGAAACCGAGCAGGTAGATCGCAGCGGCAGGGCTGACCGGCGCTCCTCCGTCGAGCGTGGCGGCTATGCCGTCGAGGATGACCTGGGGGCTGCTGTCCTTGAGCAGATAGCCATCCGCGCCCGCCATGATAGCCTTCACTACCGTATCGCGATCGCCGAAGGTGCTGATGATCAACGCCTTCGCGCGGGTGCGCGCCTTGATGCCGGGGACGAGATCGTATCCCAGTCCGTCGGGCAAACCGATATCGAGCAGGAACAGGTCGGGCGACTGGTCGAGCAGCGCATCGGCGCCGGCGAGATCGCCAGCCATGCCGATGATGCGATAGCCGGGCTCGCTTGCAATGATGCCCTGGAAATACTGGCGCACCATCGGGTCGTCCTCGACGATGGCGATGCGTTTCACGAGGCTTTGGGGGTCGGTCATGCGGAGCTTATCGCCGGAATCGTGCGGGTTGCGAAGATACCATGCTATGGGATGTCAGTCCGCAGGCTCGGTCATGCGCAGCGGCAAAGTCAGCGTGATGCGCGTGCCCTTGCCGTTCCCGCCCGGACCCATCGCGACCTCGCCCTGCACCGACGCTGCACGCAGCCGCATGTTGCCGAGGCCGCGCCCTGCCTGGCCCGTGGTAGCGATACCCTTGCCGTCATCTTCGACGCGAAAGACCAGCGCGTCGCCTTCGCGCACGGCCTGGACCGCAATGCGGCTGCATTGCGCGTGCTTGAGCGCATTGGTCACCGCTTCCTGCAGCACGCGGAAGATCTGCAGCACGTCGCGCGGGCCGAAACCGTCAATGCCGGTGATCGAAGGGTTTTCCTGCCAGTCGAACGCGATGCCTGTCGCCTCGATCCTGGGTTGAACGCGCGCCTTGAACGTCGCCAGTGCCGAACTCAACGATTCCCCGACCGAATCCATCGAATCGACCATCAGCCGCATCTCGTCGATGACCGATTGCAGGCCCTCGGCCACTGCGGCGGGCTCGGCAATGCCGACGCGCGCGGAGAGCATGATCGACATTAGCTGGCTCCCCAGCCCATCGTGCAGATCGCGCATGATGCGGCGACGCTCTTCGTCGAACGCCTGTTGACGGATCAGTGACTGCTCGCGTTGCGCGGCCTCAACCAGTTCGGCCTCGCGCTGCGCAACCTTGGCCTGCAGCAACGCGTTGATCGCGCCCTGCGACTGGAACAGCCGGAAATTGCGCGCGAGAAAGGCGGCTGTCATGGCCAGCAGCAGAAAGGCAGACGCGTTGAGCAGATTGCCTTCGCGCACGCCCCATTCGGGAAACCAGTTCGACAGCGCGTCGATCACCAGGGCGACGGCCATGACCGTCAAGAGGGCGCTTTCGATCAGCCGGTCTTCCTCGAATGTTGCGAAATGCCAGAGCAGCCGGCCGATGACCAGCACTGCCGATCCCATCAGGCACCAGACCCAGAGCATTGCAGGCCGATCAAAGCCCTCCGGCATCGGAACGCGATAGATGTGCCATGCTATGATCGCGATGACGACGAGATAGGTCGCCAGAATTCCCTGCTGCAGGAGCCTCAGCGGGTGTCGGGTCCAGCTGTCGATGAAGCACAGCAAGGCGGTGGGGATGAACAGATAGATGGCGTAAAAGGCCAGCATGCGACCCCAGCCATCCAAGGGCGGATTGAGCCATGTCGTGTAGGCCATATAGGCCACGAAGGCTGCGCACAGCGCGCTGAGCCATGCCGCGAAACGCCAGTCGTCCGAGCGGAAGATCATGATGGTCGACAGAAGCCCAAGCAGCCCGAGCAATATGCCGCTGATGCGGTAGAAATCCCCCACCACGAACAATCGCTGCGCGCTGTGCCGATTGAGCGCATCATAATCGGCGATCCGCGGAGGGTAGATATCGGTATAGGGAAATCCGTCGCGCACGGTCAGATACATGAAGCTGTTGGTACCGGGCTTCAGCAGCCCTGCCGGAATGCGCGTGAGATGCTTGATCTGCCCGTGGAAACTGGGATTTCTCGCCGTCATCCGTCCCCGTGCCACCAGCACCGTACCGTTGACGGCGAGCACGTAGTTGTCGACCTGCAGATCGGATATGACGCCCAGCCCGTTCGGTGGAATGCTGTCGACATGGAAGTTGCCGCGCACGGCGAATACGGCGCTGTCGCAACAGTAGAACCAGGGCATATCGACCGGCTTATAAGTGGCCCGGTGCGCTTCCGCGAGGCTGGGCGAACGCAGCCGTGCTACCTCGATCTCGCTTATCTCCGCCATCGGAGGAGCTTCGCCCGGATCGGCGCGGAAGAGAGGCTTGTCGACCACGAACCAGTAGAGGGCCTGAACAAGCCCGATCATCACCACCAGCTTGCCCAGCTGGCGCCAGTTCACTTTCCGCACCTTGGTATTCCCCCCATTTTGCCGAGACATGCCTCAAAGTCAGGCGGCTGAAAAGAGCAGAAAAACTGCTCATTTTCTCAAGTATGGCACCATGAATCTTCCGCTGCCCTCCGCAGCGACGCGCCTCTAGGATGGCCGCGCCAAAGCACATGCACGGTTCTACGAGGGTGAAGATGATGCACGTAACACGATATGCCCGGCTCGCACTGGCTGGCGTCGCAGCCCTGCTCATGGCGGGCGGTGCGCAGGCGCAGGTCAAGGCGATTCCGCCGAAAAAGGTCGCGCCCAGCTTCGATTGCACCAGGGCCAGGCCCGGCACGATCGATCTCGTGATTTGCCAGGACCGCGAGCTTTCCATCCTCGACCGCAACATGGGGCTGGATTACGAGCGCGCCCGGATGCAGACTCCGCCGGTGGAAAAGGGCAAATTGCTGCGCGAGCAGCGCGAATTCATCGCGAACCGCGACCTGTGCATGAAGCGCAAGGCCGATCGCCAGCCATGCATCGCATTTGCCTATGAATCCCGGATCGAGCGGTTGGGCGAATGGATCGACCGATCGGCCTGGATGGGCGAATGACGGGTTTTCGGACAAGGGGGGCTGGGATGCGGCGTGCGTTGATCGGATCCATGGCATGGGCGGCGCTTGCCGCGCCGGCGGCTTGGGCGAATGATACTCAGGCCAGCACGACGCTGGGCGGGCTGATCTTCGAGCAGAACGACCAGATCAGCATGGACAGCGAGGACCTGTATCTGTCGCTCGACAAGGTGCGCGTGCGCTACACCTATACCAACCATGGCACCAGGCCAGTGACGCTCCTCGTCGCCTTTCCGCTGCCCGATGTCCCGATCGAGGGCACTGACCCGGAATGGGTCGAATCGAGCTATCCCGACTGGGACACGATCGACATGAAGACCTTGGTCGATGGCAAGCCTGTCGGCCTGATGCGTATCGACATTGCCAAGCTTAACGGCAAGGATATCGACAAGCGGCTGAAGGAGCTGGGCTGGCCTGTCGTTCATTGGGCCGATCCCGGCTTTGCCGCACGGCTCAATGCGCTGTCCGCCGATGACAAGTCCGAATTGCTGGGCGAGGGCCTGATCACCACCGAATATGCCCCCGAGGGCGAGGTCCGCCCGGCCTGGACCGTCTCGACCAGCTTCGTGCGGACCCAGACGTTCCCGCCCGGTGTGCCGATCACCGTGGAACATAGCTATGTGCCGATGCAGGGCGGCACCGTCGGCAGCGGACTTGGCCGCGATGCGCGCGAGGCCAATGGCGGGCGGCTCGATCCCGAAAGCGAATATATCACCAAATACTGCGTCGATGACGCGTTTCTGCGGGGTTACGACCGCAAGCGCTACCTGCCCACGGGCGCGGAAAGCGAGCTGGTCTTCCCGCTCGAACAATGGGTGGGCTATGCGCTCAGGCCGGGCGCGAACTGGAAGGGGCCGATCAAGCGCTTCCGCCTGACCGTCGACAAGGGCGAGCCCGAGCGACTGGTGAGCCTGTGCATGGACGGCATAAGGAAGGTCAGCCCGACCCGGTTCGAGGTGATCAAGACCGATTACGAACCGACAAGCGATATCGATCTGCTGTTTGTTACCTTTGCACCTCTCGAAGGCGGGCAATAGGGCGCAAGCATCCCATGATATGGGAGCCATCGCTCATGGGATGCCGCGCCGAAGTCTGACCGCCTAATCCTGTTTCCAGTCAAGCACATGGCAACAGGAGAAGACAGTGAAGAAAGCCCATAATCGCAGGAAGCTGCTCGTCGGGGCGGGCCTTTCGCTCGCCAATCTGGCGCTTATCGGCGGCATGGCGATCGCTGCCATGAACATGCCCGCGCAGGCGCAGGGCCAGAACCAGGCAGCGGTCAAGAAGCCGAGCGGCGGCGTGGCTTGCCCGTCGGGCTGGCGATCGGTCGATGGCAACACCTCGATGTGCGAACCGCACGAAAGCAAGGCACCGCTGATCTACGCCAAGAAGGACAAGGAAACCTGCGCGGAGGGCTATTACGAAGTCTACCGCCTGTGGTGCTCCACCCGTCGTCCGTAACGCAGAGGGCCGGAGTTCAGCATGTTGAAATCAATCCTATCCGCCGCTGCGGCAGCGCTTGTAGCGCTCGCCAGTGTGGCGGCGGCAGGCCCGGCGGCAGCCCAAGGCACCACCACCGGCCCGGTGCAGAAGCCGAGCGGTAGCATTTGCCCGAGCGGCTGGACAGAGGGTGGCGGGAGCCTTTCCCACGCACCGATGCGGGGTTACTGCTATCCGCAGAACAAGTCGGGCACCGACAATGCGATCTATGCCCGGTCGAGCCTCAACGAAAGCTGCGCGCCGGGATATAACCCGGAGATCAACCGCAGCCTGTTCTGCACCTCGCGCAAGATCTACACCTGGTCGGCCGAAAACAACCTCGCCAAGGATGGCAAGCTGCCCAAGCCGGAAAAGGGCGTACGCTGCCCGACCGGCTGGGCGTCCACCACCGAGCTGACCAGCTGCTACACCACGCTCGACAATCCGCCGCCTGCCCGGCTCAGCAAGGGCAAGCCCTGCGGTCCGGGCGAATCCGAGGAATGGGGCATCTGGTGCACCGGTGACATGTCCGGCGTCACGCTTGCCCATGCCAATGGGCATGGCTCGGCGGACTTCAACAAGGTCTATCTGCACCTGCAGCTCAATGGCGGCGACTGGCAGTCGATGAAATGCTGCCTCTCGCCCGCCGCCCAAGCCTATTTCGCCGCGAAGGGTGAAGGTAGTGCACCGGGCGTCAGCAATGCCGCGCTTTCATCCGACAGTAGCGGTGGATCGAGCAGCCAGAGTGCCAGTGCTGCGGGCAGCGGTCCGTGTGGCTCGGCGACCGGTGCTGCGATCGGCGGCGCGGTGGCAGGCGAGGGCGGTGCCGTGCTCGGCAGCATGCTCGGCGGCCTGGGCAAGAAGAAGAAAAAGTCCGGCTGCTGAACGTCTGCCCCCCGCACCCCAAAGCGACCCGTTTGCGGGGGATGACCTGGCGGATGCTGGTCCGAGGGCGAGCATTCGCCACTTTTCGACAGGATTTATCGTGAGAAAGCTCATTTCCATCGTCGCTGCAGGCTCCCTTGGCCTTGCCGCTATACCAGCACCTGCATTTGCGCAAGGCGTCACCACGGGACCCGTCGCCAAGCCACCCGGCAGCAACTGCCCGGGCGACTGGACCGAGGGCGGTCGCGGCAACTCGGCCAGGCCGATGGAGGGCTTCTGCTATCCCGCCAACGGGAAGACCGACAATGCCATCTATGCGCGGACGAGCCTCGATCAGCCCTGCGCGCCGGGCTATTATCCGGAGATCAATCGCAGTCTATTCTGCCGATCCAAGAAGATCTACACTTGGACGCCCGAACAGGCGCTGGCCCGGCAGCGCGTCGACAAGCCGCAAAAAGCGATGCGCTGCCCGGCGACCTATCGCAGCAGCCTGGATTTCACCAATTGCTACACCTCGATCGATCATCCCCCTGCGGTGCGGCTGTCGAAAGGCAAGCCGTGCGGCCCCGGCGAGATCAATGAATTCGGCCTGTGGTGCACATCGGATTTCGAGCATCTGCCGTGGTCGGAGATCGAATCCGCTGGTTTCGGTGACTATGCCAAGCTGCTCGACCTCGCAGCGATGGAGGGGCGCGGCTACGAAACCGTCCCCGGCTATGGCAAGGACCTGAAGGCTTCGCCTGAGATGCAGGCGCATTATGCCAGCCTGGGCAGGCTGAACACCAAGCCTGCCGCGGCAGCCAGCTCATCCGGCAGTTCGTCATCCGGCGCGCAGACGGCTTCCTCTGGTAGCGGAGCGTCCGGACCCTGCGGTTCCGCCACGGGCGCGGCGATCGGCGGCGCGGTCGCGGGCGAGGGCGGCGCGGTGCTCGGCAGCATGCTCGGCGGCCTTGGCAAGAAGAAGAAAAAGAGCGGCTGCTGAACGATCAGCCGCTCCCGGAAAGGGGGCAGGGCACCCGCTAGCCGCCTTGCCCCCGCACCCCGCAATCGAGGGAAATATCATGAAGCGTATATTTGCACTCGCAGCCGCACTGCTGGTCGCAGTACCGGTGGCCGGCTTCGCATCGGCAGCCTATGCCCAGCCGGCCCCCGAACTGGTCTTCTCGTTCCCGGTCAAGGACGGGATGGAAAGCGAACCAGTGTCGCAGATCCAGCTCACCTTCAACACCGAAGTGACCATCAGCCATGTCGATATCGAGATGCAGGATGGGCCGAAATTCGTCGTCTTCGACGTGATGGAAAACAACGGAGAGGGCCAGACGAGCATGGTGTTCAGCTATGACCTGCCGGTGCCGGTCGCAGCTCCCGGCCAGTATTTCATCAACTATGTGGCAGAGGTGAACCGCACGGATGGCACGATGGACACGGTGTCGGGCTATTCCTCGTTCGTCATTCTCGAGTGATGGCGATGCGCAAAATCCTGATCGCAGCGGCGCTTGCAGCCTCCCTGGCCGCCCCGGCAGCCGCTGAAAAGCTGGAGCCGCGCGCCATGCTCGTCGCTTCCAGCCCCGCCAGGGACAGCATCGTCGCGGCGGGAACGGAGACGATCGAGCTCAGCTTGGCCGAGCCGGCAGAGGTGCTCAGCGTGAGCCTGCGTCTGCCCGATGACAGCGAGATGACCGCCGAGCCGGAGGAGGGGACCAGGCCCGGTGATCGCAAGACCCGGTTCCGCTTTCGCCTGCCGCAACCGCTGCAGCAGCCCGGAAGCTACAGCCTGTCGTATCTGCTGGTTTCCAGGTCGTTCAAGTCGCTGAACGGATTCATCGATTTCCGCATCGAGGGCGAACCTGCCCCACCAGCGGCGGAGGAAGCCGCCGCAACCGAACCCATGGAGAGTGAACAATGATCCGCACCCGATGGACCCTTGCCGTCGCTGCTGCCCTTGTCCTGAGCGCGAGCTGCACCGCGCCCGCCTTTGCCAAGACCGAACCGCAGGATGGCAAGCCCAGCTTCAATTGCGCCAAGGCGCGCAAGGGCAGCATCGATCAGGTGATCTGCTCGGACCATGAGCTGTCCAATCTCGATCGCGAGATGGCGCGGCGCTATATCAACGCGCAGAAGCAGACCCCGCGCGCGGCCTGGCCCGAGCTTATCGGCGAACAGCGCAAATGGATCGCCAGCCGCAACCAGTGCATGGGCGGCAAGGGAAAGCGCATCGCGTGCATCGCCTTCGCCTATGAGAACCGCATCCTGCGGCTCGTCGAATGGGAGGATGGCAGCGCGCTGGATTGAACTTGTACCCCCTGCATGGTTTTCGAGTTGTCGATAGCGCTGGTCTTTGCGACCCGTACCAGCCCGATCGACCGGGAGCGCGGCACACCCCCCGCGCTCCCACACCGCCAGGCCGGGACAGATATCGAGCCCGCGCGCGAAACAGGCCCTGGCGCACGTGCTCGCCGCGTCTGCGCGCCTAGTCCAGCCGAAGTCCCACGCGCCACAACCGGCCGGGCGAGGGCAATCCGGCCTGAGGGAAGATCTGCGCATCGGCAAGATTGTCGACGGCGAAGGTGAGCATGAGGTCGCGCGCGCCCATGCGGGCGACCGGGATGGCGGCGCGCACCGCGATGTCGGCAGCGGCAGGGAGATCGACCCTTTGGCCGGCAGCATCCAGATCGATCGCCCTGCCGATGGCGCGCAATTCGGCGCGCAGGTCGAACCGCCCCGGCACGTTCCAGTCGATCACCGCGAGCGCCTCATAGCTGGGCCGCTGCGGCAGGCGCCGGACCGTCGCGCTGCCGGCATCGGCGCGCGCGCTGAGCACCGTGCCGCTGAGTTCAAGGCGCAGCCTCTCGGTCAGGTCATGCGCCAGCCGGGCGTCGATGCCGAAGCTGGTCGCGCCCGAAAGATTGAACCGCTGGCGGCGACCATCGGCAAGCACGCGTTGCGCGAGGGTGTCTTCCGAGCGGATCAGGAACGGGTTCAGCGTCAGTGCGAACCCGTCGCGCGACAGGCGCAGTTCGGCATCGGCGAGCCATGCCCGTTCGGGCTGCAGGTCCGGATTGATCGCAAAGCGGCCCAGCGCTTCGCCGAACAGCTCGCGCGCGGTGGGAAAGCGGGTGCGTCTGCCGCCGCTCACCGTCAGCAGCGCGCCGCTGCCCAGATCGAACTGCAGCGCCGAGGAAAAGGCGCCCGCGCCGAGCGAGGGCTGGCGCGGCTTGTCGCCGGTCAGCGGATTGTCCGCTGCGTCATAGGCCGCCCCGAGCGTCGCGCGAATGCCTGGGCCAAGCTGCGTGTCCGCCTCCACACCAGCGCTGTAGAGATTCTGTCGATATTTCAGCCGCGGTCCGGCGATCGCCGACGGAAAGTCGGTCTCGACCTGCCTGTGCGTGCTCGATTGCACCGACGCCGCCCAGCGCAGGTCGAAAGGCCCCAGCCGGTGCACCAGCGTGATCCGCCCGCCGGTGGTGGCGTCGTCATCGTCCTGCGTGCGGCGCAGCGCGGCATAGCTGGCGCTGCGATATTGTGCGATGCGCTGGCCGAAATCCTGATGCCAGGCCGTCGCCCTGACCTCGGCATGGTCGCTGAGCGCGACGCCCATGTTCAAGGTTGCCTGTGTCAGCGCGATATCGGGATAGCGCCAATAGCGCACACCCGCTTCGGGCGGTCGATCGGATTCGGGGGCGATGCCGCGTTCGGCCGACAGGTGCAGCAGTGAGGCGCGCAGGCTGAAATCGCCCAGCTGCGTTCCGATGGCCGCAAACAGGCTCGCCGCATCGAGATCGGTGTTCGTGCGCCGGCTGCGCGAGGTCTGGCCGAAGGGCAGGGGGCCAGCAAGCGGCTCGGCGTCGCGGATGATCCCGCCCGCCGCCAGCGTCGCCTCGATCGCGCCGATCCGCTCGGCCAGCACCACCGATCCACTGCCCGAGCCGAGGCTACCCGCTTCGGCATGCGCGAAGCTGCCTTGCGCGCTCTGCCGGGTCTGGAAATCGACCACGCCCGCGACGGTGTTGGTGCCATATTCGATCGGCGCGGCACCCTTGGTGATGCGGACATCGCCGATCAGCCCGGCGGGCAGCAGCCCCAGATCGACCCGCCCGTCCCAGGGCACGGCGAGCGGTGCGCCGTCGAGAAACACTTGGGTCTGGCGCTCTTCCGCGCCGCGGATGCGCGCGACCGTCTCGCCGCGCGAGTTGGCGCGCACGGTCACCCCTGCGACGCCGCGCAGCACATCGGCGAGGCTGCGAGGCTGGCGATCGACCAGCTCGTCCTGCGTGACGACCGCTTGTGGCGGCAGCACGCGGCCCGCTTGCGCAGGCGCGGTGACGGTGATCGGCGGCAGCCGCGTCTCGGCCGCCGCCGTGCTTGTCAGCAGCGCAGCGGGGCCGGCCAGCGCCGCCGCTGCCAGATATCGCGCCCTCACTCGGTTGCCGGAGCCGCCACCGGGACGGCCAGCGGCCTGCGCACGATTTGCTCGATTCCCGCGGCGCTCAATTGCGCGTTGAGCTTGGGCAACTCGCTGCCGATCGCCGCTTCGAGCGCTGCCAGCTGCTGGTCAAGCTCGGCCGAGAGCGTGGCGAAGACCGCTTCGCTCTGGTCGGTCGGGCGCGCCTCGGCGCTCTCCGCAACACCGATCAGCCCGGCGAGCTTGTCGTTGAGCTTGATCGGATAGTTGAGCGGGTCCTGACGCGAACGGTTGCGGACTTGGTAGAGCTCGCCCTCGATCGCGCTGAGCCTTGCATCGAACGCGGCCAAGGCGCGGCGCAGACCGGCATTGGCCGAGGCATTGCCTGCCGCCGATGCGGTCTGCTCCTTGATGCCCCGGATCAGCAGCACCGCTTCGTTGGCCTGGCTCACCCGCTGACTCACCCGATTGGCGAAATCGAACCGCGCGACCAGATCCGCCTGGGTGACATTGGTCAGGCGCGGGTCGGAGCGGATTTCAAAGGGTTGGGTAAAGCTCTTGCCGTCGACGGTCAGCCGCGCCTGATAGCGTCCCGGCGCCGCCGTGATGCCGCCATTGCGGCTGGTCCACAGGATCATGCCGGGGAAATCGGTAAAGCCCGGATAGCGCATCTTCCACACGAAGCGGTTAAGGCCGGGCTTCATCGTCGTGGTCGGCTTGGGCTTGGGCTTGAACGGATCGTCTTCCTCGTCATCCTTCTTCTTGTCGTCTTTCTTCGGATCCACCGGATTGCCGGCAAAGCTCTGGATCAGCGCGCCGTCGGGTCCCAGGATGTCGAGCGCGAGCTGCTTGGGGCGGGTGGGCAGGAAATAGTCGATCGCCACGCCCTCATCGACCTCGCGCACGGCAGGGGCGGGGGCGAACAGCCGCTCGGTGCGCGGCGCGCCGCTTTCGAGCTGGCGCAGCACACCGATATTGTCGAGCACCCAGAACGAGCGGCCGTGCGTCGCGATCACCAGATCGTTGGCGGTAACGGCGAGGTCCGAGACCTGCACCGCGGGCAGGTTGCGCTGCAGCTTGCGCCAGTCCTTGCCGCCGTTGAACGAGACCCACACGCCGCGCTCGGTACCGAGATAGAGCAGCCCGGGGCGCACGATGTCCTCGCGGATGCTGCGCGCCATCTCGTCGTTGGGCAGGCCCGCAGCGATCGAGGTCCAGGTCCTGCCATAATCGGTGGTCTTCAGCACATAGGGCTTGAAGTCGTTCAGCAGGAAGCGATGGCCGGTCATATAGGCCGTGCCGTCGGAATGCGGCGAATCCTCGACCGTGGTGATCTTCACATGGCGCGGCAGGGCCTTGGGCGTGACGTTGCTCCATTTGCCGCCGCCATCGCGCGTCACATGCACCAGGCCATCGTCCGACCCGGCCCAGATCAGCCCGCGCTCGCGCCGCGACGGGGCGAGCGCGAAGACGGTGGCATAGGTCTCGACGCCCGTCTGGTCGCGGGTGATCGGGCCGCCCGAGGGGCCGAGCGTCTTGGGATCGGCGAGCGTCAGGTCGGGGCTGATCTTCTCCCAGCTCTGCCCCTCGTTGCGGCTGCGCCAGACATGCTGCGAGGTGACATAGAGGCTCTTGGGATCGTGCGGATCGAACACGATCGGGAATGTCCACTGGAAGCGCTCGGCAATCTCGCCCGCCGAATAGCCCATCGGATTGTCGGGCAGCACGTTGATCGCACGCGCCTGGCCGGTGGTGCGGTCGTAGCGGTCGAGCGTGCCGCCATAGCTGCCGGCGTAGAAGATCTCCGGGTTCAGCGGATCGTTGGTGACATAGCCGCTCTCGCCGCCGCCCGCGGCAAAGCCGTACTGGCCGCCGCCGAGGACGTTGACATGCTTCCAGTCACGCGAAGGCACGCAGATGGTCGAATTGTCCTGCTGCCCACCGCAGACGAAATAGGGGAAGTGGTTGCTGACCGACACGCGATACATCTGCGCGGTCGGGTAATTCTGCCGCGTCCAGCTCTCGCCGCCATTGACGCTGACATTCGCGCCGCCGTCATTGGCCTGGATCATCCGCTGGTTGTTGGCGGGATCGATCCACAGATCGTGATTGTCGCCATGCGGCACCTTGATCTTCTTGAGCGTCATGCCCGCATCGTCCGAGCGGAAGAAATCGACGTTCAGGATATAGACCCGGTCCTTTTCGACCGGATCGGCGAGCAGGCGCGAATAATAGAAGGCGCGCTGGCGCAGGTCGCGGCTGTCGTTGCTGCGCTTCCAGCTCGCCCCGGCATCGTCCGAGACGTACAGCCCGCCTTCTTCGGCATGCTCGACGATCGCGTAGACACGGTTCGCATCAACCGGCGAGACGCTGACCCCGATCTTGCCGATCAACCCCTTTTGCGGCAGCCCCGGCGCGCGGGTCAGTTCCTTCCAGGTCTCGCCGCCATCGGTGCTGTGGAACAGGCCGCTGCCCGGCCCGCCAGAGCTCATGCCCCAGGGCTTGCGCCAGGCCTCCCAGAGCGCCGCGTAGATGTTGCGCGGGTTCTTCGGATCGATCGAGATATCGACCGCGCCGGTTTTCGCGTCGCGGAACAGCACCTTGCGCCAGCTCTTGCCGCCATCGGTGGTCTTGAACACGCCGCGCTCGGCATTGGGTTCGCCATAATGGCCGAAGCCCGCGACAAAGGCGGTGTCGCAATTGGCCGGATCGATCCGCACCCGCGCGAAATTCTGCACATCGGCCAGCCCGGTCTTCGCCCAGGTCTTGCCCGCGTCGGTGGATTTCCACACGCCATTGCCGGGCAGGATGTTGCCGCGCAGCTGCGTTTCGCCGGTGGTCAGGTACAGGATATCGGGATTCGCCTCGCAAACCGCGACCCCGCCGACCGAGGCGGTGTCGAGCTGGCCGTCGGTCACCGGCTTCCAGCTCTGGCCGCTATCGGTCGTCTTCCACAGACCGCCGCCGACGGCGGTGAAATAATATTCGTGCGGGCGTGCCGCGCTGCCGGTGGCGGAGATCGAGCGACCGCCGCGATCGGGGCCAATATTGCGCCAGGTCAGCGAGGTGAAATAGGCCTGCTCGTCCTCGGGCAGCGGCGCATCGGCCGCCTCCTTGGCCTTTTCGAGCTCGTTGGCGTCCTGCGCCAGCACCGCGCTTGCGGGCAGGCAGCAAAAGGCCAACCCGATCCATTTGTGTTTGAGCTTCATGTCTGACCCTCTTTCCCTGCGTTGGCGCCTGCGTCCCGGCATGTGCCGATTCCAGATCGTTTCTGTTGGAACCACCATCGGTTGCCGCATCGGGGAAATCAAGCAAACTCATGGAGTTGTGAGGCAAGCTGCAAACTCCCCGGAAAAGGCGGCCTCTCGAGGACCGATCAGCGTTGCCGGCGGACAGGCGTTGGAGAAAGAGATGCAACGATTACGTCAGGCGTAGGCACCTGAGACGATGGTTCAAATCATTCCGATCGATGCATATACCCCCGTCCAGTTGCCCCAATGGGTCGACGCATTCCCTGACCTTATCGCGGTTGTGACAATCTGCGCCCGTATTGCCGATAGCTCCTGATCATGGTGGCAGCTTCGGGAGAGCGTCCGGTTCTGGGGGCCGCAATTGTTCGTCAGACTGCCTCACGTGAGGTCCGGCTATCGGGTTTCGTTGTCGGACTCAGCGGATCGAATGCCGTGCGCGAGCACCGCGCTTCACCCCGGCCGCCGCTGGTCCCAGCATCGGTCGGATGCCGTGGACGCACTCTGCGGCAGGCCATTTGCTCTGGAATCTGCACTGTCAGGCAACAAGGCGGGGCCAATTAGGCAACCGTCGCGGCAAACTTGTCTTATAAAAACGGGATAGGTCGATGTTGCATTGCAACGGACCTTCCGCCCGGTCGCGTGGCCTGGATTCGGGATAATGAGGGAACCCAAATGAGCGTTAGCAGTCTGCCGCGACCCGGCGAGGCCTCTTCCAGTGAAATGGGGGATGGCTATCTGCTGCAGAGCGAGGCCGATCTTGCCAAGGCGGTGGCCTACGCGATCGAACGCAGCGGTGCGTTGGGTGCCGCCGAGGCGATCGCGCATGTCAGCGAAGGCGGTGGAATCCATATCGCTGTCACCAACGGGCAAGTCGAGACAGCGGTGCGCGACGGCAACCAGAGCCTTCGGATCACTGTGTTCGAAAATGGCCGCACAGGCATGGCGTCCACCGAATCGCTGAGCCGCAGCGCCATCGATCGTGTGGTCGAGCAGGCCATCAGCATGTCGCGCCAGCTCGAACCCGATGCGGACGCGGGCCTTGCGGACACCGCTATTCTGGCGTGGTCGACGCCGGGCGTACGGCTTTTCGCGCCTTCCAACGAGTCCGCCGAGACACTGACCGAGGCGGCGCTGGCAATCGAGGCTGCGGCGCTTTCGATCAAGACCAGCGATGAGGTTCGCGTTTCGGAAGCGGGGGCTTCGAGCCAGGACATGCGGTTTGCGATCGCGACCAGCCAGGGCTTCTGCCGCACCGGCAGCGGTTCGATTCAGCGCCGCTGGTGCCAGACGATTGCCCAGCGCGGCGACGAAATGAAGCAGGGCAGCTGGTCATCGGCCGACCGCCAGCGCACGGAGCTTGAACCTGCCATGGAGATCGGCCGTCGCGCCGCCGAACGCGCGCTGGCCATGGTCGGCGCCGAAGGTCTGACCACCCGCCGTTGTCCGGTGCTCGTCGATTCGACGGTCGCCGCGAGCCTGGTACGCGATATATGCACACAGCTGACGGGCAGCTCGCAGTTTCAGCGCATGACGTTTCTGCCAGACGCCATGGGCCAGCAGATCACGGCGGGCCATCTGTCGATGGTCGAGGATCCCTTCGAGCCGTTCGGCTTGGCAAGCGCCGCGTTCGACGATGAGGGCGTTGCCGGCCGGCGCCGCGAAATCGTTCGCGAGGGCACGGTTGCCGGGCTGTTCCTCGACACGCGCATGGCGCGCAAGCTCGGCAGCGTCTCGACCGGAAACGCTGGCGGCATGCGCAATCTGTCGCTCACCAGCAGCCTGACACAAGCCGGCGACGATCTCGCCGCGATGCTCCGCAAACTGGGGACAGGCCTGTGGCTGACTCGGTTCATGGGCGGCAAGACCAATCCGGCTACGGGGGTCTATTCGCAGGCCGCAGGTGGCTTCTGGGTCGAAAATGGCCAGATCGTGCGCCCGGTTCTGGGCTTCACCGTGGCGGGCAACCTCCAGGACATGTTCAAGTCCATCGCCGCGATCGGCGCCGACGTCCATCGCGCCGGAGCCTTTAGAGTGGGTTCGATCCTGCTGCCCGAAATGCAGATTGCCGGTCGCTGATGATGCACCCCTTACGGAAAGAACCGAGCCCGATGCTTCTGACAGCCACCGATCGTCTAGCCCATGCACAGGATCAGCTTCTTGCGGCCAACGACCTCGACATCAATCAGCTGGAGAACGGTCTTGCCAGCCTCTGGGCACGGGGCGGCGACTATGGCGACCTGTATTTCGAGATGACCACGCGCGATACGTGGTCGCTGGAGCGCGGCAAGGTCGCGCGCGCCGCCTTCAGCATATCGCAGGGCATTGGCGCGCGCGCCGTGACCGGCGACAATACGGCATTTGCCTATTCCAGTGACATCAGCCCCAAGGCCCTCGGTGCCGTAACCGCTGCCGCGCGCGCCATGCAGTCGCAGGGCCAGGACTCCGGCGAAACCGGGCGGGGCGTCGCAATCAAGCCGGTAGGCCAGGATTCGCAGGCCTATTCGACGATGGAAGCAGCAGGCGGCATGGACACCATCCAGAAGGTCGCGCTGCTGCGCAAGCTGGATGACATGGCCCGCGCGGTCGACCCTCGCATTACCGAGGTCAACGCCCAGCTGGCCGTTGAAGATTCGACGATTCTGGTCAGCGCAACCGACGCCACGCTCGCGGGCGATGTCCGCCCGCAGGTGCGCATCAATCTCTCGGTCGTGGCTGAGGGGAACGCCAGACGCGCGTCTGGCTCGGCCGGGGGTGGTGGACGTTTCACCTTGGATGAGTTCGATCAGCAAAGTCTGGAAAAACTCGTCCGCAAGGCCACGTCGGTGGCGCTGACAAACCTCCAGGCCATACCGTCCCCGGCCGGGGAAATGACCGTGGTGCTGGGCAATGGCTTTCCGGGCGTCCTGCTGCACGAGGCCGTCGGGCATGGACTGGAGGGCGATTTCCACCGCAAGCGCGAATCCGTTTTCAACGGCATGATGGGCGAGCGTGTCGCTGCACCGGGTGTTACCGTCGTCGACGATGCGACCGTGCTCGGCGCGCGCGGATCGTTGAACATCGACGACGAAGGGGTGATGGGGCAGCGCACCGTGCTGATCGAGGACGGCCGTCTGGTCGGCCTGATGCAGGACAAGATCAGCGCCCGGATCATGAATGACAGGATGACCGGCAATGGCCGTCGCCAGTCCTATTCCGACCTGCCGATGACGCGCATGACCAACACCTTCCTGGAAAATGGGCCATACGATCCTCAGGAGATCATCGCCTCGGTCAAGAATGGCATCTATGCCGTGGAATTCAGCGGCGGCACGGTCGATATCACCTCGGGCCAGTTCAACTTTTCCGCCGAACAGGCGTTCCTCATCGAGGATGGCAAGGTCACCGCGCCGATCGAGGGCGCGACGCTCATCGGCGTCGGAAACGAGGCGCTCAAGCACATTTCGATGATCGGCAACGATCTGGAAATGGGCATCGGCTTTTGCGGCAAGAACGGCCAGACTGTCCCGGTCTGCGTGGGGCAGCCGACGATCCGCATGGATCAGGTCGTCGTTGGAGGAGGCGGAGCATGAGAATGCGCCGCGAACGACCAGCATCCGTCGCGCGCCACAGCCAGGTGCTGATCATCGGGTCGGGGCCAGCGGGCTATACGGCGGCAATCTACGCCTCGCGCAGCGCGCTCAACCCGCTGCTCATCGAAGGTCCGCAGCCCGGTGGCCAGCTGACCATCACCACCGATGTCGAGAACTGGCCGGGCGATACCCGCGTGCAGGGCCCCGACCTGATGATGCGCATGGGTGAACATGCGCGTCATGTCGGCGCTGAGCTCATTTCGGATTATATCGTCGAGGTCGATCTGACCACGCGGCCATTTGCGGCCACAGGCGATACGGGCGATCGCTACACCGCAGACAGCGTGATCATCGCGACGGGCGCCAATGCGCGCTGGCTGGGTCTGGAGAGCGAAATGCGCTATCGGGGGCGGGGGGTGTCGGCCTGCGCCACATGCGATGGTTTCTTTTTCCGCAACCGGATCTGTGCGGTCGTCGGCGGGGGCAACACGGCGGTCGAAGACGCGCTGCATCTCGCCAATTTCGCGAGCGAGGTCTATCTTGTTCACCGCCGCGACACCCTGCGGGCCGACAAGACCAACCAGGCCAGGCTGTTCGCCAATCGCAAGATCAAGGTCATCTGGAACGCCGAAGTGGCAGAGGTGCTCGGCGATGGTGGAAAGGTCACCGGGGTTCGGCTGACCGATGTCGCCACTGGCGCGCAGTCCATGCTCACGATCGACGGCCTGTTCGTCGCGATCGGTCACGATCCGGCGACCAGCCTGTTTGCAGGCCAGCTGGCGATGGATGAGGACGGTTACATCCTGGTCACCCCCGGGTCGACCGCCACCAGCGTTCCAGGCGTCTTTGCCGCCGGCGACGTGCAGGACAAGCATTTCCGTCAGGCGGTGGTGTCCGCCGGAATGGGCTGCATGGCGGCGCTCGAGGCCGAACATTTTCTCATCGATGTCGCAAGCGCTTCCGCTCCGCAACCCGCCGCTGAATGCATCAGCGGCTGAGTACAAGGATCACGCCATGTCCCGACTGAAGATCGTTACGACAGAAACCTTCGAGGCCGAGGTTCTCCAGTCGCAGATTCCGGTGCTGGTTGATTTTCACGCTGCCTGGTGCGGCCCGTGCAAGGCATCGGCGCCGGCGCTGGAGGATGCCGCACGCGAGTTCGAGGGAGAGATCGCGTTCGTCAAGGTGGATGTCGACGAGGAACCGACGCTTGCCAGGACCTATGACGTTCAGGGTGTGCCGACGTTCATCGTGATGAAGGATGGCCAGCCGATCGAGCGCTTCCAAGGTCTGGTATCGCGCGGCAAGCTCGCTTCGGTACTGGAGCCGCTTGCGTGAGCGGGCCCGGCAACACATTCCGCGCCTTTGGCGAAGAGGCGCGGCGGCAGGCGTTGATCGCCGACATCCGCAACAAGGGTCCGATCTACACCGCTTGGCTGACGCGCGCCTCGATCGAGGGAGATATTTCCGCCATCTCGGCCGAGCATGGCCTTCACCCGGCGCTCGCGCGGCTCTTGCCCGCGCTCGGTGCGTTCGGCGAAGCAGAAGATGCGCGTTCCTTTTATGAGGCATTGCTCAACGCCATTCCCGTGGGTGCCGAGACAGGGGAGCTGGCCCGTCAGACGCTGCTTCTGGCTTGGACCGACCCGGTTTATGGTCGCGCCCGCATGGTCGCGCCGGGGCCGGTCCGTGACGCATGCGAGGGGGTCGTTGCTCTGGTGAAGCAATCTGTCGAACAGGCGGTGGACAAAAAGGCCTGGCGGTCCGCGCGGGCGACGCTCGCGGCTGTCCGCCATGATGATCCGGCCGCGGAGAAGGCGACCGATCTGGTCATGTCGCTGGGCTGGGATCTTGATCAGGCTCCGGGTGCTGCGCATGACGTGATCTCGGCATGGGCGGCCGCGGTCAATCTCGAGGCCGATGCGTCCGACGAGGACTGCTTCACCGCCGAGGAAAGCGCAACATTCGAGACCGAGATGAACAAGGTCAACGAAGAGGCGATGGATTCGCTGGCACAAGGCCAATCGGTCGAGAGCATCGGTGTCGAGGACTTTATGGCCGAAGTCGAGAAGCTCTGGAGGGCGGATCCGGTGCGTCATGCGCTCAAGCAGCGATCGGTCGCCAGACGCGAGCGATCCAATGCCAAAGTGGCGGCCTGGCGCGGGTCGATCCAGCGACGCATGCTGGATCTGGCCCAAGCCACGCTGGTAGCGGAGACGACGGCCATCAACCCGGCCGAGCCTGTCGGCCTGCACGATCGGCAACAGCTCTGATGGCAGTCGTCCCCGCGCAAATTGCCTCGATCTTTGCCGCCAATCCGGTTCGCGGATTGCGCGGCGGCGACCCCTGGCACGTCGAAAGCGTTTTGCGCGATATTGCAATAATCCATCATCTGACCTGCGGCCCATTCGCCTTTGCCCTGGAAGGGGCCAGCAACTTCGATGGTCCGGGCTTCTGTGCGCACATCATCTTCATCCGCTCCGGCGAGCTGAGCGTCGGTCAGGCGGGCCACAGCCGAACCCTGTCCGCGGGTGATATCTTCGTCGCTTGCGCCTGGCAGCCGATGACCCTTGAGGGCACGGGCGATCTGGATGCGCTGATCGTCGTGCTTCCGGCCTGGTGGGCCATGCAGCGGTTTCTGGACGGCTTCCTGATCCTGCCCGATCTTTATGTCGACAAGGGCTATTTCGCTTCGCCCATCATCGCACGCCTGGCTGAAATGCTGTTTGCCATGACGCCGGATGATGAAACCGTCGCGTCGCAGGCGCTGACGATGATCTCGGACCTCATGCGCACGGCCCTGGCGGCCTGCGTCGATGCGGACAAGGCCCAGCCGCGCTGGCAGGGCCGCATGGGGGCCATACTGGAGTTCATCATCCGCAACCTTGATACCCCGGGGCTGTCTGCCCAGGATGCGGCCATCAGTCTCAAATGCTCTGTCAGGACGATCTACAAGAGCTGCGCGAACCATGGCACCAGCTTCAACAGTTTCCTCAACGAAATCAGGTTGGTGACCGCGCAATACCAGCTGATGCGGACCAATGATCGCATATCGGAAATCGCCTATAATGTAGGGTTCTCCAGCCTTTCGCACTTCTCCCATCTGTTCCGGGCCCGCTTTGGCGTCGCTGCCAAGACGATGCGCCAGAACCGCAGCGGGCGGCTTGTGCCATGAACCGGATCGCCTCTTGCACGGAAATGTCTTCGTGTTTTCCGCAGCGTCTGCCGCGCAGCGCAACGCGCGTTTTTGGCCGGGTGATCGCAGCATGATCGGTGTCGGCGACGCACGGGCTGCCTGGCTGGCCCAGCACATCCTGCCGCTCGAGCCCAACCTGCGCGCATGGCTGGCGCGGCGGCATGTGGCGGGGCTCGATGTCGATGACATCGTGCAGGAAGCCTATGCGCGGCTGGCATCTGTGGGCTGTGTCGAAGGCGTGCGCAACCCGCGGGCCTATCTCATGCAAACCGCGCAATCGATCATCTACACCCACCTGCGCCGGTCGCAGGTCGTCTCCATCCGCACCGTCGAAGATGACGAATTGTCGTGTTTCGAAAGCGAGGAACCATCGCCTGAATGCACGATCTGCGATCGGGACGAACTGCACCGCATCCATCAAATCCTGGCCGGCTTTCCTCCGCAGGTTGCCACCGTGTTCACGCTGCGCCGGATCGACGGATTGTCGCAGCGCGAGACGGCCCAGCGGCTGAACGTTTCGGAAAGCACCGTGGAAAAACACATGGCAAAGGGCTTGCGCCTGTTTATGGACGCAATTGCGCGTTCCGGAATTTCGTCGCGTGGCGCGTCTAGAGCACACAAGGCAAATCGTACTGGATTAGATGTCCCATCGCGAAAGCAGTGCACGGATTGATGATGCGGCAGCTCTATGGGCCGCCCGGATCGATGCGCGTGCCCTTTCGGCCGAAGAGGAAGCCGAACTCATTGCGTGGCTGGCGGGCGATGCGCGCCGCGTGGGCGCGTTCGCCCGTGCCCGAGCCATATCGGTCTATCTGGCGCGCGCACGCGGTCTGCAGGGCGACAGCAGCGATACGTGACGGCTGGCCGGCTCGGTGATCCACGGCCGCGCGCATCGACCTGCGTTGATGACCATCGCTGGCGGCAACTTTGATCCCCGCATCGGGCAAGACCTGCAGAAAGCGACGCGGGCCGGGTGTGGAAAATGCAACCGCCATGCGTCTCCCCTAAGTATCCGTTCTCTCCCCTCGTCCGCAGGGGAACGAAAGGATCGGCTTTTTCTGGGGGGATGGCAGTTCGTGCGCTGTGCGGGTCAATTCGTCATCTCCCTGTCATGCGGCCAGCGGGAGTACGCGATGCCACTTCGAGCGTTTCTTGGCCATTTGTCCTTCAGAACCGAGACGGTCGCGCGTGTTCGGGAACGGTGGGCAGCGCGCCAGGCGATCCCGCTGATCTATCTGAAATGGTCGTCGGACAGTGGTTTTGCCTCGCTCGCTGGCACCATCGCCGAAACGCAGGATCCCGATGTTTTCGTCGCCAGAACCGGAATTCCGCTGGAACTGGCGCTTCTTTGCGAAACCCTGATCAACGCAGGCGTTGCGTTCGTCGACGATAAGACCGCGCCTTATGGCTTTGCCATGCAGTGCGACGATGCGGTCTGGGCATTCGGGACCGAATGGCTGGAGGCCATCGCCGCAGGGGATGATGTCAGCGACGTCGTTCGGCGCTTCCTGCCGCGCTTTGTGCGCCACATCCTGTCCGACGATTTCTCGCTGGCTGACCATGTCGACGCAGAGGTGCGCGCCGCCGCCCAGCAGATCCTGGCCATATGGACACGCGAACTGGAAGGTGAGGTCATTTCGCGGCAAGAGTGGCGAGCGGCTCGCGCCAATGTGCTTTGGGCCTCGGAGGCCAGCGTCGATCCCGAGGGATTTCTGGTCGCCGATCTCGTGGAATCGCTGCCATGGCCCCTGGCTGGCATCGCGCCCGAATTTCCGGCCATCTGCCAGAAATTCCTGCACGCCTATCTGCAGAGCCTGTCGGCAGCCTTCCTGCCGGAGCAGGATCAGGCGGATCGGATTGCGTGGCTCGTCGGGGCACGGCATCTCAGGCACCTTCGCGGCGAGGCTCGGTTTGCCGATGCCTCGGACGAAGCGATTCTCGACCAGGTGCCCGAACTCAAGAGCGCGATGCTGGCGTTCCGGCAGCCCGACGCGGAATCCCGGATGGGCGCTGCCAGACATCTCACCCGCCCGCTGGCCACTCGCTTTCTGCGCGAGCAGATGGACAGTCTGCTGGCGCTCCTGCGAGAGAGGCCGGGGTGACGCGCTTCATCGTCATTTCCCCGTGCTGCATCTTCATTGCCACCTCCAGCTAAGACTGTATCTCCTATGACCGACAGTTATGTCATCGATCCTTCCGCGCAAGACGCAGCACGGGAAGAGCGGCCGCCCGAGGTGCCGCCCGGCACGGTCTGGCAGCATGTGAAATACGGCGCCGGAATGATCTGGCGCTACGTCAAGGTCGATCCCATTCTGGGGACGCTGCTGATCGCGTACCAGTTCGTTCAGAGCACCGCGACGGTATCGGTCCTGCTGAAGATGCAGCTCGGGTTTTCCGCCATCGTGACCGCGCTGGCGGCCAAGGATAGTGACGTGATCCCCGGGATCGTCTGGGAAATTCTGATGTACAGCGGCGCCATGGCGATCCTGGGCGTGATCGGCGTGTGGACGCGGCTGGTCCTTCGCATCCGGATGCGCAAGGTGCTGACCGCGCCGTTCCTCGATCGCTGGATGGCGGGCAACCGGTTCTTCCACCTCGAACAGCGGGCGGAAATCGACTATCCCGAACAGCGTATCCAGGAAGACATCTATACCTATGTCGAGAAGGTGACGATCATCGGCGTGTCCGTCGTCGCTTCGGTGTTCGGCGTGTTTCTCTATACCTCGGAACTCTGGCGCCTGTCGCCGCCGCTGGTTGTCCCGGCCGTCGGCATGACCGAGCCGATACCCGGCCTGTTGGTCTATGTCGCCTTCGCCCTGGCGATCGTGATGACCGTGCTGGTCCACTGGGTCGGCCGCTTGCTGACGCGCGCGGAAGTCGTCCGCCAGCGTCTCGAGGCGCAGTTTCGTCAGGAAATGCAGGCGATCCGCGGCAATGGTGAATCAATTGCCTTTGCGCGTGCCGGTGGCATCGAGCGGCGCCGTCTGGCGAATACGTTCGAACTGATCGTCGTCAACTGGCGGGCCTATACCGTGGCGAACATGCGCATTACGCTGGTGACGGGCTTGCCCGAGACCTTCATGTTCCTGTTCCCCTATCTGATCTGCATTCCCTTCGTGCTCAGGGATCAAATGAAGATCGGCGACATCCAGGTCGTGATGGCGTCGTTCACCGCGGTCTATATGGGGATCAGCGCCATCGTGACCCAGTATACCGAACTGGCGATCCTGCGTTCGGCGGTCGCGCGGCTTCAGTTGCTCGATGATCTGCTGTCCGTGCCGATGGACAGTGGCATTCACGTCGAGCAGATCGCGGACCAGCGGGTTGGCGTTCACCACCTCAAGGTCGCATACCCGAACGGTGAGCCGATGGTGGCGCTCGAGGAACTGGAGATCACGCCCGGTTCCCGCTTGCTCGTTCAGGGCAGCTCCGGCGCGGGCAAGAGCACCCTCTTGCGCAGCATTGCAGGCCTCTGGCCATTCGGGGAGGGTGACGTCAGACTGCCCGAAAATGCCAAGGTCGCGTTTCTGCCGCAGCGCAACTATATGCCCGACGGCACCCTGGCCAGTCTGATGTCCTATCCCGATCCGCCCGACAACCACAGTGACGCGGACTATGTCGATCTGCTCAAGGCCTTCGATCTTGCTCGGCTGGCACCGCAGCTGCACAGCTACATGCCGTGGAGCCGCATTCTCTCGCCCGGCGAGCAGCAGCGGATAGCCGCAGCCAGGGCCATCATGGCGCAGCCGGACTTCCTCTTCGTGGACGAGGCGACGAGCGCGCTGGACGCGCATTCCGAAGAGCAGCTGTACAAGGCGCTGATCGAGCGCCTGCCCAACGCTGCGATCATCTCGGTCGCGCATCGACAGAGTGTCGCGGCATATCATGACCAGCGGCTGCTGATCGAGAATGGCGTGGCCGATGTGTCCCCGCTTCGTCCCTCGGCAAGCTGACAAACAGTCCTCGGGGCGTGGGGCAGTGCAGGCTGCCTTGCGTCCGATCGGCTGCGACGCGGAACCGCTGCGGGAGTTTTCCAGTGAGACAGGAAGTTACACCGCGCGACCGATAATTAACTTTTTATGACGTCGCGAATGGCGGAAACAAAATGGTCATGCGTCTTATCGGGTGGGGATAATCACAGTCTCAAGGGAAGGGGCAGTCCGATGAACGCAAACAGCAAGGTTTTGAGCGTGCGGCCATGGCTTGGCACGAGCGTCGTGGCGCTTGGGATAGCATTGTGCGCACCGGCAGCACTCGCGCAGGAGGTGGAGGATCCCGATGGCGCGTCTGAAAGCCCGCAAGACGACCAGGTCGAGGGCGTTGCCGACATCCTCGTAGTTGGCCAGCGTTCGTTGAACAACGACATCCGGCGCAACCGCGACGATATCCAGCCCTATATCGTGTTTGATTCCACCGTGCTGACGCGGAGCGGTGCGCAGAATGTCGAGGACTTCCTGCAATCGCGCCTCCCGATGAACGCGACGCAGCAGACTCAGTCGCAGGTCGGCCCTCCGACCTCGGCCGCGGGTCGGCTCGACCTGCGCGGGCTGGGGTCTGATGAAACGCTGGTTCTCGTGGATGGTCGGCGTCTGCCCAGCATCACGACCGAGGATTCGTTCGGTCAGCCGAACATCAACGGCATTTCGATGGCGCAGATCGACCGGATCGAGGTCCTGCCCGCGACCGCGAGCGGCATTTATGGCGGCGGCGCGACCGGCGGGGTGATCAACATCATCCTCAAGCGCGACTATTCGGGTCTCGACCTGGAAGCCCGCTACAATGACTCGTCCGATTTCGAGGTTGGCCAGAGCTTCTTCAGCGTCAATGGCGGCCTTACGTTCGACAAGGGGCGCACCCGTATCATGGGGTCGTTCTCGCGGTCGCGATCGCAGACCCTGGTGGCGAGCGACCGCAACTTCTTCCGGCGTGGTGCCGAACTGCAGTTCCGTAATGATCCGGTGAACGCCACCGTCCTGCTCGGCGGGCCGAATATCTGCTCGACGATCGACGGCTTCGACTGTGCGACCGATCGCCTCGTGTTGAAAAACGGCACGGCGCTCGGTTCGGCGTTCACCAGCATACCCGACAATTATTCGGGCAATCCTGCCGATCTCTCGGCGCGGGCGGGCAGCCTGATCTACAACCGCTCGTCCTTGCCAATTTTCACTGCACCGAACGTCACGACGTACAATGTCAACATCCGGCGCGAATTCGGGAAGAACGTCGAAATCTTTGCCGATTTCTCGCGCGATGAATCCAAGAGCACCAACATCACGCCGATCCAGTACACGCTGTTCATCCCTGGCAGCGCGCCAGCCAACCCGTTCAACCAGGATGTGCTGCGGTTCTTCGACATTCCCGACAGTTTTGCGCAGACGCAGAACACTCGCAATACCCGCGTCAATGTGGGCGCGATCATCCGCTTGCCGTATCAATGGAGCGCGGCGCTGCAATATGACTGGCTGGAGAGCAAGGGGAACAGCGTCAGCAATACCGTGCTGGGGCCGTCCTTCGAGGGTGAGGAAGCGCTTCAGGCTGCCGCATTCCGTGATCTCAGGGCCAATCCGCTGGCAAATCCGTTGTCGCTGTTCGATGTCTTCTCCTCGTCGAACGTCGCCGGAACGACACTGGAAATAGCGTCGCTGCGGCTGGGTGGTCCGGTGTTCAAGCTGCCGGGCGGCAACCTTACGGCGACAGCCTTGCTCGAGCGGCGCTGGGAATCGAGCGATGAAACGGTGAACACATCGTCCTTCTTCGGCCAGACGACCTTTTTCTGGAATCCCAGGGCGATTCAGAATGTCGAATCAGGCTATCTGGAGCTTCGCGCGCCGATCTTCGCGCCATCGAACGGCGTCCCCTTGTTTCACCAGCTGGAGTTGATGGGATCGGTTCGTCACGATCGATACGACACGCGCTTTTCCGGTTCCTCGATCCGCGTCCCGAGCCAGACCGGCCCGTTTCCGGCCCAGACTGCATCCGAAAACGCTCTTTCGACGACGAACTACACCGTCGGGATCAAGTACGCGCCCGCCAAGGACATCGCGTTCCGGGCCAGCTGGGGTAACGGTTTCCTGCCGCCGAAACTGGGCAATATCCGGTCGGAACCCCCCTCGCTGTTCAGCAGCTTCCTGATCTCGCTGCTCAATCTGCGCGATCCGGCGCGCGGCAACAGTCTCATTCCCGGCCCGCTAACCGTGCTGGGTGGTGGCAATCCCGATCTGAAGCCCGAAAAGTCGAACAGCTTTTCGGCTGGTGTCGTGCTGACGCCCAGTTTCGTGCCGGGATTGCGCATCTCGGTCGACCTGACCTCGATCCGCAAGAGCGACGAGGTGCTGAACCTACCTATCACCTTCTTCCTGGCCAACGAAAAGGCGTTCGCCGACCGCATCAAGCGCGGCCCCAATCTGCCCGGAGACGCCCCCGGCACCCCGGGGCCGATCACGTCTGTGGACACCTCGACCCTCAATCTGTCGAAGTCGCGGTTGAAGGCCATCGATTTTCAGGTGGATTATGATCTCAAGGACACCAGCATTGGCGACCTGCATTTCTATGGTGTTGCCACGCACACCAAGGAGCTGAGCCTGCGGGCGTTGCCAGGCGACCCCTCGGTCAACCGTGCCGGGTTCTTTGAAGGACCGCTCAAGTGGCGTGCGAATGTCGGTGTGGACTGGAGCAGCGGTTCATGGAGTGCCGGCTGGAACACGCAGATTTATGGTGGTTACCGGGTCTGCAGCTCGGTGCTGACGGCCTTTATCTGCGCCCAGCAGGAAGCGTGGCAGGGCGCCGCCCGCATCGGCAGCCAGAACTATAGCGACATCTATGTCAGCTATGATTTCCCGGCGGGCGGCCTTCTGGAGGGCACCAATATCCGCCTCGGCATCCAGAACATCTTTGACCAGAAGCCCCCTACGGTGGCGTCCGGCATCGACCAGCTTGGATATTCGTCGTTCGGCGACCCCCGTCTGCAACGCTTTACCCTAGCGGTGCGCAAGCACTTCTAGTGCCCGGGGCGCCCGGTTTCCTGCCGCAAGGGCAGTGGGGCCGGGCGTCTCTGAGCTTGCGAGCGCGGGGACCCATCCGAAATCTCCAGTCTAGGAATCGAGCGAACAATGCGTGGCATCATCATGGCCGTGGACGAGACCAATTTCGAGGCGGAGGTCGTGGCCAGCCCGCTTCCTGTGCTCATCGACTTCTGGGCCCCCTGGTGCGGGCCTTGCCGGGCGCTTCTTCCCACCATCGAAGCGTTGGCGCCGATATATGCGGAAAGCCTGAAAGTGGTCACGATCAACATCGACGAAAATCCGGCATTGAAAGACAGGTTCAATGTCCAATCGATTCCGCAACTGTATCTGACCCAGGAAGGCGAGCCGATGGCGCGCCTGACGTCGCGCACCCGCACGCAGCTTGCGGCTGAGCTGGACGATATTCTTGTTTGAGCGGCCCGAGATGACTTTCCAGGCTTTCCACGGCAGCCCCACCGTCAAGACAGAGTTGCTCGACCGGGTACGCGCGCAGTGGAACGCGCGTGCCCTCGCACCGGCTGTGGATCTCCACTGGAACAACGCGGATCAGCCTGATTCGATCAGCGGAACGCTCGCCCGTACGCAAGATCGCAGCGAATTCGAAGAACGAACCGGAATTCCGGCAGATCTGGCACAGCTGTGCGAATTTCTGATCGTTGCGGGCGTCCGGCAAACCAAGGCGCCGGACACCGCCGCCGGGTTCTTGCTCGAAGGCGCTGACGCGGTGCTGGCGTTCGGGACCGAGTGGCTGAATGCGATCCGGCCTGGTGCCGACCTGAGCCTGATCGTTCCGCAGTTTGCGCGATATTGCCTGGCGCTGTTGCTCGATCCCGAATTCATCCTGGCAGAGCATGTCAGCACCGCCTTGCGTGATGTCGGGGGCCAAATCCTGTCATTCTGGGATCGCGAACTTTCCGGCGAAAGCCTTGCGCGCAGCGAGTGGCGCGACGTTCAAGGCGCCGCGATGCTGGCTACGGCCAGTGACACCAGCGCCTGGGGCTATCGCGTGGCAGCCTTTGTCGAGGCGATTGCCTGGCCGGTCAAATCGGTGTCGCGCGAGTTTGTCGGGCTTTTCGAGCCGTACCTCTTCAACTGGCTGATGTACCTCGAAACGCCGTACATGACGGAGGCAGAACGTGCGGATCGGGCGCATCTGCTGCTGGGATGGAAGGCCATGGCGACCGCGCCGCGCGACGAGGCCGGTAAGATCGATTTCGACCCGCTGGAGTCGCTCCCCGAGTCCAGTCGGGTGATGTCAAGCAACCACATCATGCAGACGATGGATCGGGCCGAGGCTGTCAGGGCCGCGGCACGCAGCCGCAAGGATGCGGTGATCACCGCTCTGATGGACGCCCTCCTTGCGCTGATACGCTCTGCCTGAGCGCCGCCGCCACCCGTCTTTGCCTCCGATGGCGCACCGCGCACAATAGAAGGATGAATGCATGAGCGTAGATATCGTCGCCGTTTCCGATGCAACCTTTGCGATCGAAATCGAACAGAGCGATCGGCCTGTGCTGATCGATTTCTGGGCGCCGTGGTGCGGGCCGTGCATGGCGCTGCTGCCGACGGTCGAAGGCCTGGCGTCGGTCTATGGCGATGACCTGAAAGTGGTCAAAGTCAATGTCGACGAAAACCCTGTTCTCGCAGAAAAGTTCGGCGTCCAGGGCATTCCGAACCTGACACTGGTCATGGGAAGCAGGGCCGTGGCGCTGCGCGAACGCAGCCGCACCCGCCTCGTGAGCGAGATCGACGCGCTGCTCGGCTAGCCGCCGACAAGCCGCCCGCCAGCACGGCGGTATGCCGGGCGATAGCGATGTCCACGCCTCCCGCCAGCGGGGCCGGCGGTCGAAGAAAATGCAGTCGCTGCGACGCGGTTCACCGCTGGAAAGATTGAATGATGGAACAGGTAATGACAACCAAACCCCGGACTGCTGCCCGCGCGCTTTCCCGAATTGAGGCGGCCGCGCCACCAGTATCGAGCAACCGCGAATGGCTCAGCGAGGCGATCGGGAAGATCGAGGCGGATTTCAACCGATCTGCCGACACCCACCTGATCCGGTTGCCGCTGCCGCATCACCCGGGCGTAACCCTCTATCTGAAGGACGAAAGCAGCCACCCGACCGGCAGTCTCAAGCATCGGTTGGCACGTTCTCTCTTTCTGTATGCGCTGTGCAACGAATGGATCGGGCCGCAGACGACGATCGTCGAGGCATCCTCGGGATCGACTGCGGTCAGCGAAGCCTATTTTGCAAGGATGCTCGGCCTGCGCTTCATCGCCGTCGTGCCTGCGAGCACCGCAGCACCCAAGCTCGATGCGATCCTCTTCCATGGTGGGGAAATCCACGCCGTCGATGATCCGCGTACCGTGTATGACGTCGCGCATCGGCTCGCTGCCGAGACCGATGGTCACTATCTGGACCAGTTCACGTACGCCGAACGCGCGACCGACTGGCGCGGCAATAACAATATCGCTGAGAGCATCTTCGCGCAGATGGCGCAGGAGGAACACCCTGTGCCGGCATGGGTCGTGTGCGGGGCGGGGACGGGGGGCACCTCTGCTACGGTCGGGCGCTATCTGCGCTACCAGCGTCACGCGACGCGGCTGTGCGTTGCCGACCCCGAGCATTCGGTCTTCCATCGCCATTTTGCTGATCCCGCCGTAACGGTGCTTCCGGATCGATGTGCGAGCCGGATCGAAGGCATCGGCCGCCCGCGCCTCGAGCCGAGCTTCGCCCCGGGCGTGATCGACAGGATGATCGCGGTGGGTGATGCGGAATCCATTGGCGCCATGCGCGCGCTATCGCAGGTGCTGGGGCGCCGCGCCGGGGGGTCCACAGGCACGAATCTCATCGCCTGCCTCACGCTTGCCGATGAGCTGGTCGCTGCGGGGCAGACGGGCAGTATCGTGACGCTGCTTTGCGACGGCGGCGATCGGTACGCTTGCACCTATTATGACGACGCCTGGCTCGCGGAACGCGGCATCGCATGGGCACCCGTGGCGGAACGCATTGCTCGAGTGCTGAGCGACTAGAGAGCTGTCAGGCCGATCAGGAATTCGTGGGCGCAGGTGGCGGAAGAGGTGGGATTCGAACCCACGGAGAGCTTGCACCCTCGCCGGTTTTCAAGACCGGTTCCTTAAACCACTCGGACACTCTTCCACAGGCCGGCAATGCACGCGGCAAGGCGCGGGCCCGGCGTGCGGCGCGCTTGTTAGCCGAGGTGGTAAAATCTGGAAAGCGAAACTTGCGCGCGCCATGGCGCGATGGTTCAGCGCCGGTCAACCGTGGCCATGGCGGGATGGGTGCATGATGTTCGCCCTTTCCCCCGCACCGGCTTGGTGGCACAACCGCCCCTGGGAGTATCGCATGAAATTCAATATCGTACACACGGCCGCCGTGCGCGCATGCGCCGCGATCAGCACCGCCGCGTTGCTCGCCTGCGGCAGCCCCAGCACCGCGCAGCGCGAGATCGTGCAGCCTCTGCCGGGCGCCGAGGTGCAGGCCGCGCAGAGCCAGGGCTTTCGGCGTTATCTGGACAGCGTCGCGGTCCGGGCACGGCGCGAGGGCGTGTCGCAGCGCACGATCGATGCGGTTCTGCCGACGCTGAGCTTCGACGACAGCGTCGCTGCGCTCGACCGCCGCTTTGCGCCGACGCCGCCGGGACAGAGCTTCCCTTCGTTCGGCCCCGAAATGGCCAAGCGTATCAATGCCGCCAAGATCCGCCAGGGGCGCCAGGTCTATGCCGACGAAGCCGCCCGGCTGGTCGCGATCGAGCAGCGGACGGGGGTGCCCGCCTCGATCATGGTCGCGATCTTCGGGCATGAAACCAATTACGGGACGCTGCTGGGCAGGACCGACCTGCCGCGCGCGCTCGCGACCCTGGCGTATGAAGGGCGAAGGCGCGACCTGTTCGAGGGCGAGCTGATCGCGGTGCTCAAGATGGTCGACATGGGCGTGCCGCGCAACGTGCTTCGCGGCAGCTATGCCGGCGCGTTCGGCTATCCGCAGTTTCTGCCGTCGGTCTATCTCAAGCTCGCCAAGGACGGCGACGGCGACGGCAAGGCCGAGATCTGGTCGAGCCGGGCGGACGCCTTTGCCTCGATCGCCAATTACATGGTGGCGGCCGGCTGGCAGCGCGGCGAACCCTGGGGCTTTGCGGTGTCGATCCCTTCGACGGTCAACCCGGCGGCAATCGCCAATCGCGAAAACGTGGCGAAATGCGCGCGCGCGGTCGAGCGGCACAGCGAGTGGAAGACGCTGCGCGAATGGAAGGCGCTGGGCGTCGTTCCGCGCGGCGGCGTCTGGCCTGGCGACGACAAGATCAAGGCCTCGCTGCTGATCACGCCGGGGCTCGATGCGCAGGGCTATCTGCTGACGCGCAACTATCGCGCGATCCTCGACTATAATTGCTCCAATTACTATGCGATGTCGGTAGGATTGCTGGCGGACGGCGTGCGCGACTGACGCGCCAACGCAGCACCGGGCAAAGGGGGAAGCGGGATGAGGAACTGGATGATCGTGAGCGCAGGGCTCAGCCTCGCGCTGACCGGATGCGGCGGCGGCAGCACCGTGACGCGCAGCCTCGAGACCGCGCCGCCCAAGATTGCGGGCGGCGTCACCGATTATCCGGTCAAGCTCGGCGAACCGTATGAGATGGGCGGCATCACCTACACGCCGGCCGACACGTTCAACTATGACGAGACCGGCTATGCCAGCTGGTACGGGCAGGAGCTCAATGGGCGCAGCACCGCCAATGGCGAGATGTTCAATCCCGAGGCGATCAGCGGGGCGCATCGCACGCTGCCGCTGCCGAGCTATGTCGAGGTGACCGCGCTCGATACCGGCAAGACCATCCTGGTACGTCTCAACGATCGCGGCCCCATGGCGCCCGAGCGGCTGCTCGACCTGTCGCAAGGCGCGGCGCGGCAGCTGGGCGTGCTGGGGCAGGGTTCGTTCGCGGTGCGCGTGCGCCGCGTCAATCCGCCCGAGGCCGAACGCGCGATGCTGCGACAGGGGCAGCCCGTCGCGGCGCGGATGGACACGCCCGAATCGCTGCTGGTCCCGCTTCGGCGCAGGCTCGACGGCAAGGCCAAGCCGGCCAATCTGGCAACGGCCACAAAGGCCGAACCTGCGCCGCCTGCCGTCATGGCCAAGGATGCCCCCAAGGCGAAGCCCATGCCGGCGGCTGCTGCTCCGGCCAAGCCTGCAGCGGTGGCGGCTGCTCCTGCGGCCAAGCTGCCGCCGCCCACACCGCGCACCCAGGGCGGCGATCGCTTCATCGTCGAGGGCGAAGGTGCGGGCGGACGGCCAAAGACCGCGCAGAACAGCACCGGCGACAATCGCGCGACGCTCAATCCCGCGCCTGCCGCACCAGCGGTTGCGGGCGGAACCTTTTTCGTCCAGGTCGCGTCGTTCTCCTCGAAGGCCCGCGCCGACGAACTGGCCAGGCGGATCGGCGCGAAGACGGTGAGCAGCGCCGATGGCAAGCTCCACCGCGTTCGTTATGGTCCTTATCCCGATGCGAATGCCGCGCAGGAAGGGGTTACGCTGGCGCGGCGCAAAGGCTATCAGGGGGTACAGATTCAGCAGGACTCCGGTCGCTGACATAGACGGGCCAGCTAAAGGCCTGCGTCCCTGCCACACGCACACCATGGATATCGCATGAAAACCCCGATTCTCGGTCTCACCCTGTTTTCGCTGCTGGCGACGCCGCTGGCGGCTGCCGCCCCCTCTTATGTGTCCGAAGCCCCCATCGCCTATATGACCGACCTGTCGTCGGGCGCGGTGCTGTTCTCGCGCGATGCGGACAAGCAGATTCCGCCTGCCTCGATGGCCAAGATGATGACGGTCTATGTCGCGTTCGACCTGATCAAGAAGGGCGAACTCAAGCTCGATCAGGCGCTGCCGGTCTCCGCCGAGACCTGGACCAAGTGGAACAACCAGGGATCGAGCATGTTCCTGGCGGTCGGCAGCAAGGTGACCGTTGCCGATCTGCTCGACGGCATCGTCACGCTTTCGGGCAATGATGCCTGTGTCGTGCTCGCCGAGGGCATTGCCGGGTCCGAAGAGGCGTTCGTCGACATGATGAACAAGAAGGCGAGGGAAATCGGCCTCACCAACAGCCGCTTCGGCAACAGCAACGGCTGGCCCGACGAGGGCGTGACGCAAGTGACCGCGCGCGATCTGGCGACGCTCGCCACCGCGACGATCCGCAACCATCCCAAGCTGTACAAGCGCTTCTATTCCAAGGGCAGCTTCACCTGGAACGGCATCACCCAGCCCAATCGCGATCCGCTGCTGGGCAAGGTGGCCGGTGCCGATGGCCTCAAGACCGGGCATACCGAAGAGGCCGGCTATGGGTTTACCGGCTCGGCCGAACAGAATGGCCGCCGTCTGGTCATGGTCGTCGCAGGTCTCGACAGCTTCAACGGCCGGGTCGATGAATCGGTGCGCTTCATGAACTGGGGCTTCAAGGCGTGGAAATCGGTGCCGCTGTTCGCCAAGGGCAGGACCGTCGACACCGCGCCGGTGCAGCAGGGCAGCGCGCGCGAACTGCCGCTCGTCGCGCCGCGCGATCTGGCGCTGACGCTGCCGCGCACCGCGGATACCGACAAGGTGTCGCTCAAGGTCGTCTATCAGGGCCCGCTCAAGGCGCCGATCGCCAAAGGCCAGCAGGTCGCTAGCCTTATCGTGTCCGCGCCCGACATGCAGCGCCAGGTGATGCCGCTGGTCGCGGGCGAAGCAGTCGAGGAAGCGGGCTTTTTCGGACGCATCTGGGCCGGAATCCTGTCCTTCTTCGGCGCCTGACCGAAGATGCGGGGGCGCTTCATCTCGATCGAGGGCGGCGAGGCGGTGGGAAAATCCACCCAGATCCGCCTGCTCGCCGAGTGGGTGAAGCGCCAGGGCCGCGAAATCACGCTTACGCGCGAACCGGGCGGCACCGACAGCGCCGAGGCGATCCGCAAGCTGCTGCTCGAGGGCGGCGCCGACCGCTGGAATGCGCGGAGCGAGGCCTTGCTGTTCGCGGCGGCGCGCGCCGACCATGTCGCACGGCTGATCCGCCCGGCGGTCGAGGCGGGCGGCTGGGTGATTTCCGACCGGTTCGTCGATAGCAGTCGGGCCTATCAGGGCGTTGCCGGCGGGCTGGGCGACGAGGCGATTCTTGCGCTCCACCGGTTCGGGTCGGAAGGCTATCTGCCCGACCGCACGATCCTGCTCGAACTGCCTGCGGACGAGGCAGCGCGGCGCGCCACGGCCCGTGACGGCGCGAACAGCGACCGGATCGGCGGGCGCGATGCCGAGTACCATGCCCGGGTCGTCGCCGCCTTCCGCGCCTTTGCCGAAGCCGAGCCCGAGCGGTTCCGCACGATAGACGCCAGCGGATCGCCCGACCATGTGCACGCACGCATCGTCACGGCCTTGCAGCCTTTGATGGCATGACGTCATGAAGGCATCGACCGCACACTGGAAGGGCCATGCCGAGCCGGAAACAACGCTGCTGCGTGCGTTTCAGGCGCGGCGGCTGCACCATGGCTGGCTGCTCGCCGGGCCCGAAGGCATCGGCAAGCGCAGCTTCGCACTCGCAGCAGCCGCGCATCTGCTGACGCGCTCGCCCGATCATCGCGGCGACCATTTCGATGGCGACATGGACGGTGCCTCGGGTCGGTTGCTGCTGCAGGACAAGCACCCCGACTGTCATTACATCACGCTAGGCCCCAAGGACGACAAGGAAGCGCGCAAGGCCGAGGACGGCAAGCCATTCGAAACCGCGCGCAACATCAGGGTCGACCAGATCCGGTCCTTGCAGAAACGGCTCACCGTCCGCCCCAGCCTCGCCGAGCGCCGGGTGATCATCTTCGATTCGGCCGACCTGATGGAGCGCAACGCCGCCAATGCGCTGCTCAAGAGCCTCGAAGAGCCGCCTGCAGACACGGTGTTCCTGCTGATCGCGCACAATCCCGGCCGCCTGCTGCCGACGATCCGCTCGCGCTGCCTGGTGCTCGACTTTCCCGCGCTCGACGATGCCGAAATGGCTGACGCGTTGCGCGCCGCGCGGCCCGAACTGCCCGAGAGCGAGATCGCGGCGCTGGTGCGGCTGGGCCAGGGTGCGCCCGGGCAGGCGCTGAGCTTTGCTGGGCTCGACATGGCGAAGATCGACGCGCTGCTCAGCGAGATTGCCGATCATGGCGACGGCACGCATCGGGCGCGGCTGGCGCTGGGCGCGCTGGTGGCAAACAAGGCCAATCGCGACCGCTTCCAGGCGCTGCTCGCCTATGCGCCGCGTTTCGCCGCCCGGCGCATTCGCGATCTGCGCGACGAGCGGCTGCCGGGCGCGATCGCCGCCTGGCAGGAGATCGGAGCGCTCGCCTCGCGCGCGCTGGTGCTCAATCTCGATGCCTCGGCGGTGGCGTTCCAAATTGGCAGCTTGCTGGCACGGCTGGCCCCGCCTAGATAGGCGCTCATTACCGGCCAACCTCGACTAGAAACGGCAGACATCACCGCCATGGGCGAATCCTATTATATCACCACCGCGATCAGCTATCCCAATGGTCGTCCGCATATCGGCCATGCCTATGAGGCGATCGCCGCCGACGTCATCGCGCGCTTCCAGCGGCTGATGGGGCGCGATGTGCGCTTCCAGACCGGCACCGACGTGCATGGCCTCAAGATGCTGCAAAAGGCGCGCGAAATGGACACCACGCCGCGCGCGCTCGCCGATGAAATGTCGCAATATTTCAAGGAAATGTGCGATAGACTTGATGTGAGTTATGACAGGTTCATCCAGACGTCGGAGGATGAGCATCACCGCGCCAGCCAGGCCATCTGGCAGGCGATGGAGGCCAATGGCGATCTGTATCTTGATCGCTACGAAGGCTGGTACTCGGTCCGCGACGAGGCCTATTATGGCGAGGACGAACTCGTCGAGGACGGGCAGGGGGGCAAGGTCTCGCCGCAGGGCACCCCGGTCGAATGGACGGTCGAGGAAAGCTGGTTCTTCCGGCTCGATCAGTATCAGGACCGGCTGCTCGCGCTGTACGAGGAGCATCCCGAATTCCTCCAGCCCGATAGCCGCCGCAACGAGATTGTCAGCTTTGTCAAATCGGGCCTGCGACCGCTCTCGGTCTCGCGCACCAGCTTCGACTGGGGCGTCGAGGTGCCGGGTAGCGACGGGCATGTCATGTATGTCTGGGTCGATGCGCTGACCAACTATCTGACGGGCCTGGGTTATCCCGACATGGACAGTCCGCTGATGAAATACTGGCCGGCGGATCTGCACCTGATCGGCAAGGATATCGTGCGCTTCCACGCCGTCTATTGGCCCGCCTTCCTGATGAGCGCCGGCATTCCGCTGCCCAAGCAGGTGTTCGGCCATGGCTTCCTGCTCAACAAGGGCGAGAAGATGTCGAAATCGGTCGGCAATGTCGTCGATCCGATCGCGCTGGCCGATGCGTTCGGCGTCGACCAGCTGCGCTATTTCCTGCTGCGCGAGGTGAGCTTCGGCCAGGATGGCAGCTATTCGCCCGAGGCGATCGCGCAGCGCGCCAACGCGGATCTGGCCAACAGCTTCGGCAATCTGGCGCAGCGTATCCTGAGCTTCATCGCCAAGAATCTCGATGGCGCACTGCCTGCGGTCCATGGCCACACGCCTGCCGATGCGGCGCTGTTCGCGACGCTGGAAGTGGCGCTGCAGCGCGATCTGCCCCAGGCGTTCGGCGAGCTGGCGCTTTCGCAGGGACTGGAAGCTTGGATGCGCGCGGTCTTCGCGTGCAATGCCTATGTCGACGAACAGGCCCCCTGGGCGTTGAAGAAGACCGATCCAGAGCGGATGCAGACCGTGCTGGCGACGCTCTATATCGCGATCGCGCAGCTCGCGATCGCGATCTCGCCGGTGATTCCGGCCAGCGCGAAGGCGCTGCTCGATCATATGGGCGTGCCCGATGACGTGCGCAGCATCGCAGGCATGGGGTCGCACTGGTATTCGCCGCTGGCCGAGAGCGATTTCGCGATCAGCACGCCGAAGCCGCTGTTCCCGCGCATCGAACTGCCGGCGGAAGACGCGGCCTGATGCTGGTCGATTCGCACTGCCACCTCAATTACAAGGGCATGGCCGAACAGCAGGCGGTGCTGCTCGAGCGTGCGCGCGCCTCGGGCGTGACCGCGATGCTCAACATCTCGACCCGCGCCAGCGAATGGAACGAGGTGACCGCCACCGCGCACCGCGAAGCCGATGTCTGGGCGAGCATCGGCATCCACCCGCACGAGGCCGATGCGCATCCCGATATGGATACCGCGCGGCTGGTCGAGCGCGCGGCCAGCGATGATCGCGTGGTCGGCATCGGCGAGACCGGGCTCGATTATTATTACGACAAGTCGGACCGCGACGAGCAGCGCCGCTGTTTCCGAGCGCATATTGCCGCCTCGCGCCAGACCGGCCTGCCGCTGATCATCCACACGCGCGATGCCGAGGCGGATACCGCGGCGATCCTGGCCGAGGAAATGGGGAAGGGGGCCTTCCCCGCTTTGATCCACTGCTTCACCGCCAGCGCCGATTTCGCCGGCAAGGTGCTCGACATGGGGCTGTCGATCTCGATCTCGGGGATCGTAACCTTCAAGAACGCCAAGGATTTACAGGCCGTTGCCAAGGATATTCCTGCAGATCGGCTGCTGGTGGAAACCGATGCGCCGTTTCTGGCGCCTGTTCCGCACCGCGGCAAGCAGGGCGAACCGGCCTTTGTCGCCGACACCGCCCGCTTCCTCGCCGATCTGCGCGGCGAAAGCTATGACCAGCTGTGCGAGACGACGTCGCGCAACTTCTACGCGCTGTTCAGCCGGGCGCGTCCGTGAAGGCGATCCTGCTCGGCTGCGGCACGTCGGGCGGGGTTCCGCGCATCGGCAATGACTGGGGCGCCTGCGATCCCGACAATCCGCGCAATCGCCGCTCCCGCGTGTCGATTATCATCGAGCATGATGGCCAGCGAATCCTGGTCGATACCTCGCCCGACCTCAGGCACCAGTTGCTCACCCAGGATATCGGCGCGCTCGATGCGGTCGTCTGGACGCACGACCATGCCGATCACACCCATGGTATCGATGATCTCCGCGCGCTCTTCCACAGGACGCGCCAGCCAGTGGCCGGCTATGCCAAAGACTATACACTGCAAAGCCTTGTCAGTCGTTTCGATTACGTCTTCGAGGGTGGCGACGGCTATCCTCCGACGGTTTCTGCGTCCCCGCTGGGCAATCAGCAGACCATTTGCGGGCTGACCGTGCGGACGGTCGATCAGCCGCACGGGCCGGTGCTGTCGACCGGGCTTCGGTTCGACCTGCATGATCAATCCATCGTCTATGCCACCGATTTCAGCCATGTCACCGACGAGATGGTTGCGCTCTATACCGGCTGCGACTTGCTGATCACCGACTGCCTGCGGTACGAGAAGCACCCGACGCATGCCAGCCTGCCGATGGCGCTCGATCTGGCCGAACGTTGCGGCGCGCGGCATACGGTGCTGACGCATATGGACAAGACGCTCGACTATGCCGCGCTCTGCCTGGAGCTGCCCGAAAGCGTCGAGCCTGGCTATGACGGGCTGGTCGTCGATCTTGCCCGGATCGCGGCATGAGCGAAAGCGATACCGCCAGCCTGGTTTACAGCCTGATGCTGCTGGTCCTGGTCGGCAGCGCGCTGATCTCGCGCGCGCTGCCCATCGGGCAGACGATCAAGATGGCCTTGGCCTGGATCGGCATCTTCGCGCTGATTTTCCTGCTGGTGAGCTTTCGCCCCGAAATGAAGCTGATCTGGCAGCGCATCGCCGGCGAGCTTGGGCTCGCCAGCGCACCGGCTATCACGGGCGAGCCGATGACCTTGCGCAAGAGCGAGGACGGCCATTTCTGGGTGACCGCCGAGGTCAACGGGCGTCCAATGCGGTTCATGGTCGATAGCGGCGCGACCTTCACCGCGATCTCGACCGAGGCCGCTCAGGCTGCCGGGATAGCGCCGAGCGGTCTTGGCCTCAGGACCGTGATAGAAACCGCCAACGGCATGGTCGAGGCAGACCGCGCGTCGATCGCGGACCTGCGCGTCGGATCGCTCGCGATGCGCGACCATGACGTGCTGATTTCGGACGGGCTCGGCGAAACCAATCTGCTTGGCATGAACTTCCTGTCCGAGCTGGAAAGCTGGCGCGTCGAGGGGAGCAGCATGATATTGGTGCCGCGCCAGCCCAGCCGCTGAATGAAATCTATTTAACATAATATATATTATCGGACTTATGCTCATGACCGACCCGACCGTTCCATCGACCGCTTCCCCCGACGCACCGGTGCCGCTCGACCGGCTGGTGGCGATCATGGCGCGGTTGCGCGACAAGGACCATGGTTGTCCGTGGGATATCGAGCAGACGTTCGAGACGATCGCGCCGTACACGATCGAGGAAGCCTATGAAGTCGCTGATGCGATCGCGCGCGACGACATGGCCGCGCTCAAGGACGAGCTTGGCGATCTGCTGCTGCAGGTCGTGTTCCACAGCCGCATGGCCGAGGAAGCCGGGCATTTCTCGGTCGCCGATGTGATCGCCTCGATCAGCGACAAGATGGTGCGGCGGCATCCGCATATCTTCGCCGACCAGTCGGTCGAGAGCTGGGATTGGGAAGCGATCAAGGCCGAGGAGCGCAGCAGCGGCGGTGCCGACAGCGCGATGGATGGCGTCGCGCTGGCGCTGCCGGCATTGATGCGCGCGCAGAAGCTGCAGAAGCGCGCGGCGCGCACCGGGTTCGACTGGCCGGACGTCATGGGTGCGATCGAGAAGATCGGCGAGGAAATCGAGGAACTGCTCGACGCCGAAACCGAGGCCGAGCGCGCCGAGGAAGCCGGAGACCTGCTGTTCGCTGCGGTCAACGCGGTCCGCCATATGGGGGTCAGCGCCGAGGATGCGCTGCGCGCCGCCAATGCCAAGTTCGAGCGCCGCTTCCGTGCCATGGAAGCGATCGGCGGTGACGGCTTTGTGGGACTGTCGCTAGATGACAAGGAAGCCCTGTGGCAGCGCGCCAAGCGGGGCGAGAGCCAGCTATAGCGCCTGGAACCGGCCCCAGTCCTTGTCCGACAGGCGCACCGAAAGCGCCAGATCATCCCCCTGCTCGCGGCTGTCGAGCACTTCACCATGCTGGTGCAGCCAGGCGATGCGCTGGCCGTCATGGCGCGGCACCGTTACCTCGTGCACGCGATGGCCGATCACCAGAGCCTGCGATGCTGCGCGTAGCAGCTCAGGGACGCCCTCGCCGGTCAGCGCCGACATCGGGCAGACCGTGCGATCGCGCGGTGAGGTGGCGACCAGCCGCTCGCGGGTTTCCTCGTCCAGGATGTCCCATTTGTTCCACGCCTCGATCAGCGGCACGGCGAGCCCCTCGCCCGCGAGCACCGGGTCGAGCTCGAGCCCCAGATCGGCCAGGATCGTCTCGACCGACTGCGCCTGCATGTCCGCTTCGGGATGCGACATGTCGCGCACATGGATGATAAGGTCGGCCGACAACACCTCTTCGAGCGTCGCGCGAAACGCAGCGACCAGCTCGGTCGGAAGGTCCGAGACGAAACCGACGGTGTCGGACAGGATGACCTTTTCGACCCCATCGAGCCGGATCGCGCGCATCGTCGGGTCGAGCGTCGCGAACAGCAGGTCTTCGGCCATCACGCCGGCATTGGTGAGCCGGTTGAACAAGGTCGACTTGCCCGCATTGGTGTAACCAACCAGGGCGATCACCGGCCACGGCGCCTTTTGCCGCCGCTCGCGGTGCAGCCCGCGCGTGCGCTTGACCTGCTCGAGCTCGCGGCGCAGCTTGGCCATGCGGTCGCGAATCATCCGGCGATCGGCCTCGATCTGCGTTTCGCCCGGGCCGCCGAGAAAGCCGAAGCCGCCGCGCTGGCGTTCCAGGTGGGTCCAGCTGCGCACCAGCCTCCCCGCCTGATAATCGAGATGCGCGAGCTCGACCTGCAGCCGCCCTTCGGCCGTCGCGGCGCGCTCGCCGAAGATTTCGAGGATCAGGCCGGTACGGTCGATGACCTTGACCTTGAGCCGCTCTTCCAGATTGCGCTGCTGGATCGCGGACAGGCTGCCATCGACGATCAGAAGCTCGGCCTTCTCGTCCTCCAGGCTGTGCGCGATGATCTCGACCTGACCGCCACCGAACAGCGTCGCAGGGCGCGCCGTGCGGATGCGGAAGGCGTGTGCAGCGCAGACCTGGATACCGATGGCGAGCGCGAGCCCCCTCGCCTCTTCCAGACGTGCATCCGCATCCACGGAACCGCGGCGGCCAAGATCGGGATAGGCAATCACGGCGCGGGCGCCGCGCGCGAAATCAAGGGTTTGCGGGTCGGTCAAACGTCAATTCTATCCTTGTCCGCCCCCGCAATCCACGAGGTCAGTCATCATCGCCTTCGGCATCGCCCCAGTCACCGGTCAAGTCGATCGGTGCGTTGGGCTGTACGGTCGACACCGCATGCTTGTAGGCCAGCTGCGCCATGCCTTCGCGTTCCAGCAGCATGCAGAACAGGTCATAGGCCGCGACCTTGCCCTGCAGCATCACGCCGTTGATCAGGAACATGGTCACCGGAACGCCGGTTTCCTGCACCGTGCGCAGGAACACTTCCTGCAGGTTGCGGTTCTTGGCGCTCTTGGCCCCCATCAATCCCGCAAACATGCCGAGGTCGATCGGCTGCGCGGGCATGACGGTGGAGATCGCATGCTTGTAGACCAGCTGCGACTGGCCATCACGCCGCAGCATCACCGAGAAATTGTCGAACCAGGTGACGATGCCTTGCAACTTGACGCCCTTGACCAGGAACATGGTCACGGGAATTTTCGATTTTCTCAGGGAGTTGAGGAACACATCCTGAATGTTTTGAGCCTTTTCGGTCATTCTTGACCCCCGGTCTTGGTGGCGACGTTGCGCCACGGTTCATGAAAAGCCGGTGCGACACATCCCGACCCGGCTGCGCTTGGAGGACGCCCGATATACATAGTGCGGATGCTGCACCGCGCCAATGCCCAGTTTGCGGCAATTTGCGGTTTCTCGCGCGGAATTCAGCGGTCGTGCAACCCGAGCAGCTTGAGCTTGCGGTGCAGCGCCGATCGCTCCATGCCGATGAACTCGGCGGTCTTGGAGATATTGCCCGAGAAACGGCGGATCTGGATCTTCAGATACTCGCGCTCGAAGCTCTCGCGCGCCTCGCGGAGTGGTACCCCCATCAGGCTCGAAATCCCGGCAGCGCGGCCGCCATCGCCCTGCACCAGCTCGGGCGGCAGCATGTCGATATCGATCCGCGCTAGCCGTCCACGCGGCGCCAGAATGATCGTCCGCTCGATGACGTTGCGCAGCTGGCGGACATTGCCCGGCCAGTTATAGCTTTGCAGCGCGGCCATCGCCTCGCTGCTCGTCTCGGGCGGGGTGATGCCGTGTTCGCTGGCGAAGCGCGCGACATAATGCTCGACCAGCGCGGGAATATCGTCGCGGCGATCGGTCAGCGCCGGTATCTCCACCGGCACGACGTTGAGCCGATAGAACAAGTCCTCGCGGAAGCGCCCCTCGGCAATCTCGTTTTCCAGATTGCGCGAGGTGGCAGAAACGAAGCGCACGTCCACCTTGATCGGCCGCGTCGAACCGACGCGCGAAAAGCTCTGGTCGGTGAGCACGCGCAGGATCTTGGCCTGGGTCGATTCGGGCATGTCGGCGACCTCGTCGAGGAACAGCGTGCCGCCATGCGCGCGCTCGAGCAGTCCTGGCGTGGCCAGCTTGCCCTGGTCCTCCTCGCCGAACAGCTCCTGCTCGAACCGGTCGGGGGTCATGCGCGCCGAGTTGACCGTGATGAACGGGCCCGACGAACGCGCGCTCCAGCTGTGCAGCAGACGCGCGGCAACCTCCTTGCCGACGCCGGCGGGCCCGGTGATGAGCAAGCGGCTGCCGCTATTGGCGACGCGCTTGAGCGTCGCGCGCACGGTGTTGATCGCGCTCGAATTGCCCGTCAGTTCGTCCGAAATGCCCAGCTTCTCGCGCAGCTGTGCATTCTCGCGCCGCAGCCGTGCGGTCTCGGTGCCGCGCGAGACCATGTGGATCAGGCGTTCGGCCTCGAACGGCTTCTCGATGAAATCCATCGCCCCGCGCGAGATTGCGGACACCGCCGTGTCGATATTGCCATGGCCGGAAAAGATGATCACCGGAAGATCGGCATCGCGCGCCTTGATCTCGTCGAGCAGTTCGAGCCCGTCGAGCCGGCTGCCCTTGAGCCAGACATCGAGCAGCACCAGCGAAGGGCGGCGCTCGTCAATCGCCGCCAGTGCCTCGTCGCTGCCGCCCGCGGTGCGGCAGAGATAGCCTTCGTCCTCCAGCACGCCCGAGACCAGCTCGCGAATGTCGCGCTCGTCATCGACGATGAGAATTTCCAGGGGCATGTTCAATTGCTTTCCTTGTCCTGCGCGGTCGGGCTCAACTCGGCGCGGGCCCGGGCCGGTCGCGAAGTCATGGTGGTCATCTTTTCGGTGCCGGAGCGCTGGTCATCGCCGACCGCGTCCTGCAGCGCGCCGGCCTGGAGCAGCACTGTGTCCATGCGGATCGTCACCCGCGTCCCCCCCTGATCATTGGGTTCGAACGAGAGTTCACCATAATGCTCCTCGACGATCTTCTTGACGATGGCGAGGCCCAGGCCCGTCCCCTTCTCGCGCGTGGTCATATAGGGTTCGACAATGCGGTCGCGGTCTGCGGGCAGGCCGATGCCGTTATCGTCGAGCGTGAGCACCAGATACGGTTCCTGGCGGAACACGGTTGCGGTGACGGCGCCGGAATAGCCTGGCTCGATCTGCTGCCGCGCCTCGATCGCCTCGACCGCGTTCTTGAGGATATTGGTGACGGCCTGGCCGATCTGGCGGCGATCGCAGCACAGGTCGCTGCCCTCGTGCCCGCCTTCCGCGGCAAAGCGGATCGCCGGGTGCGCGACCTCCTGCAGGAAGATCGCCTGGCGCACGAGGTCGAAGAAATTCTCCTCGCGGAACACCGGCTTGGGCATCCGTGCGAAGGAGGAGAATTCGTCGACCATGTTGCGCAGGTCGCCGACCTGGCGGACGATCGTGTCGGTCAGCTGGCCGAAGGTCGCATCGTCCTGGCTGACCTTGCTGGCATAGCGCCGCTTGAGCCGTTCGGCGGCGAGCTGGATCGGGGTGAGCGGGTTCTTGATCTCGTGCGCGATCCGGCGCGCGACGTCCGACCAGGCCGCCTGGCGCTGGTCGACCAGCTGCTGGGTGATGTCCTCAAAGGTGATGACGATGCCGTACGGCTCGCGCACCACGCGCACCGCCAGCGTGAGCAGGTCGTTCTCGCGCGAATACTGGATCACCGCCTTGCCGGTCCCCTCGCCCACCAGCCGCGCGAAGGGCGGAGCGATGTCGGACAGGGTGCAGCCCAGGCAGTGCGCGACCTCGGTCTGCAGCAGCCGCTGCGCGGTGCTGTTCATTAGCCGCACCACGCCCATCGGATCGACCGAGATCACCCCGGCGCTGACCGATTCGAGCACCGCTTCGGTAAAGGCGCGGCGGTCGTCGAGCTGGCTGTTCGCGCGGATCAATGCCGAGGTCTGCTCGGCGAGGCGGCTGGCCATGCGGTTGAACGCGCGGCCCAGCACGCCGACCTCGTCGGTGCGGTTGGCGGTGTCGACGCGGATCGCGAAATTGCCGGTGCTGATATCGCGCGCCGCGCCCGCCATGTCGGTGAGCGGGCGCACCATGCGGTCGGCAAACTTGAGCGCGGCCCAGAGCGCCACCGCGACCAGCAGAAGCGAGACGAAGAACAGCGCGATGTTGAACTGGACCTGCAGGTTCTGCGAGCGCGAGAACAGCGCCTTGTAATCGGTGAGCACCGTCTGCGCGCGCTCCCACTGGCTGAGCGCCAGCTGGTTCGAGGCGCGCGCGACATAGAGATAGATCTTGGCCTGGCGGTCGATCGGCGTCACCACCTCGATCCGGTCGGCCTCGGCCGAGACGACCGCTGTCTCACCCTTGTCGAGCTGGCGGATGATCGCGGGGCTGACCCGGTCGGACGAGGTGCGGTTGTCCGGGTCGACGATTGCCGCCGTCCGCAGCACGCCGTCGGACCCGACCTCGACAATCGCCGACTCGTTCATCTTGCGCCCGGCGACCTGGAAGACATAGGCCTCGGCAAATTCGGGGCTGTCGATCCGCGTCTGCTGCAGATATTGCCTGAGATCGCTCGCCATCGCGACGGTCTCGGCAGAGACGTCGCGCCGCCCTTCCTCGTAATAGCCGCGCGCCAGATCATTGGCATTTTCCAGCATCGTGCGCGCGCGGTCCGAGAACCAGAACTCGACGCCATACTGGAACAGAAGCGAGGTGATCACGACGACCAGCAGCATCGGGATCGACGAGATCAGCGAGAACAAAGCGACAAAGCGGACATGGAGCTGGCCGGTGCCCTGCTCGCCGCTGGCATTGGCGCGGCTGATCGCCACGCGGCGACCGATCAGCGCGAGCAGCGCCATGGCGGGTACCAGATTGGCGACCAGCAAGGTCGCGGTGACCGGCGCGGGCACCATTGTCTGGCGGCCCTGGTAGCTGCTCACCAGCCACCAGGACAGGCCAAGCATCCCGACGAGAAGCAGGACGCAGCCGATCTCGAGCGCCGGAAACAGGCTGCCTCGACGCATCATCACCGCAAAGCGCCGGGTCATTCGACTCTTTCTGGCAGAGGGCAGTGCATCAGACGCAGACATAGTGGTCAGTTTACAACAGTTGCGTTGCCGGAATACAAGAGCTTTCGGCAGTGTCAGCGGATATCACCGCATTTGCCCACCGTTTCAGCGCAGCTCCGCACTCGCCAGGCCATGTTCGACCAGTTTCTTGCGCAATGTGTTGCGATTGATGCCCAGCACCGCCGCTGCCTTGACCTGGTTGCCGTCGCAACGCCGCATGATCGCCTGGAGCAGCGGAATTTCGAACGCCGCGAGTGCCTTGTCATAGACGGCGCCGTTCTCCGGGCGTTCGGTGAGCAGGAAGCGGCTCACCGCCTGTTCGAAATCGCTCTCCTCGCGGCGCGTCTCGCCGGTGCCGAGCGCCGGCTCGTCGAAGATGCTGCCCAGCGCATCGGCGGTGATCAGGTCGTCGCGGCTCATGATGACCGCACGGAAGACCAGATTGCGCAGCTCGCGGACGTTGCCGCGCCAGTTGCGCCGCTGCATTGCGGCGATGGCGCTGTCGTCGAAGCTGCGCCTAGGCAGCCCCTCCTGCACTGCCAGCGCCAGGAAATGGTCGACCAGCGCGGGAATGTCGCTCAACCGGTCGCGCAGCGGCGGCAGGTCGATCGGCACCACGTTGATGCGGTAGTACAGGTCCTCGCGGAACAGCCCGGCCTCGATCAGCGGTCCGAAGGGCTTGTTGGTCGCCGCGACGAAGCGCACGTCGAGCTCGATCTCGCGATGGCCACCGACGCGCGTGATCCGTCCGGTCTGCAGCGTGCGCAGCAGCCGCGTCTGCGCCTGCATCGGCATGTCGCCGATCTCGTCGAGGAACAATGTGCCGCCGTGCGCCTGTTCGAACTTGCCGATCGACTGGGCCACCGCACCGGTGAACGCGCCCTTTTCATGCCCGAACAGCTCGGATTCGATGAGCTCTGCCGGGATGGCCGCCATGTTCACGGCGACGAACGGCCCCTGCTTGCGATGACCGAGCTGGTGGATCGCCTCGGCGACCAGTTCCTTGCCGGTGCCCGATTCGCCCAGGATCAGCACCGACAGATCGTTGCGCAGCACGCGCGTGATCATGCGGTACACGTTCTGCATCGGCGCGCTGCGCCCGACCAGCGGCAGCCCGCTATCGGCAGGGTCGGCATCGGCATTGCCCGAAATGTCGCCGCTGCGCGCAATCGCCTGGAGCACCGCGCGGATCAGTTCGTCGAGATCGAACGGCTTGGGGAAATATTCGTACGCCCCCGCCTCGCTCGCGCGAACGGCGGTGTCGAGCGTGTTCTGCGCGGACAGCACGATGACCGGCGTGTCGGGCTGGCGTTCGAGCACGCTGCCCAAAGTTGCAATGCCGTCGCCATCCTCGAGCATCACATCGGTCAGGATCGCGGCGTAGCGCTTGTTCGCGACCAGCGCGTTGCGGCGTGCGATCGAGGTGCAATGGTCGACGCTGCACCCTTCGGCTTCGAGCGCCGCCATGATCACCTGGCTGATCGCGCGGTCGTCCTCGACCAGCAGAACCGACTTGCCCATATGCGTCAGCCCTCTTGCGGTGCCAGCGGCAGGAACAGCCGGAAATGCGTGAGCCCCGCCGCTGCATCCCGGTCGTGCACGATCCGCCCGTTCATGTCGCGCACCAGCTTCTGCACCAGCGCCAGGCCCAGACCCTGCCCGGTCTTCTTGGTCGTGACGAAGGGCGAGAAGATATCCTCGGCGATGTCGGTATCGATACCCGGGCCATTGTCGGTCACGCGGATCTCGACCGGCAGCCGGATATAGCGATCGTCGCGCGACAGCCGCAGCCGCACGCCGCTGACGAACTTGGTGGTCAGCGTGATACAGGCGTCCGGCTGACCCTCCATCGCCTCACGCGCGTTGGTGATGAGGTTGAGCAGGATCTGCACCAGATTGTCGGCATCGGCGAGCACGGGCGGGATCGAGGGATCGAACCGCTCGACAAAGCGCACGGTATCAGGATGCGCGGTCTCGACGATCTCGCGCACCCGGCCCAGTGGCTCGTAGATGTTGCAGGGCTTCATCGGCGCGGCGGTGCGGCGGGTGAGCGACTGCATCTGGTCGATCAGCAGCGCGATGCGGTCGACCTCGGCGGTGATCAGGCCGGAGAGCCGGCGGCCTGCCCCGTCGAGCTGGCGTTCGATCAGCTGCGCCGCGCCCTTGATCGCCGCGAGCGGGTTCTTGATCTCGTGCGCCAGGATGTCGGGCCCGCGCACGGCAAAGCCTTCGGTGCCCGCCTCGCTGTCGAACAACGGCGATCCGGCGCCCGATTCATTGAGCACCAGCAGCTGCCAGCCCTCGCCCTGCCCCACGGGGCTCAGCGAGATATCGACCTTGCGCGTGCTGGTGCGGCCGATGTGCACACGCATCCCATGCGCTGCCAGATTGGTGTCCGGCTGGTTGAGCGCCGCCCCGATCCGGGCGTCGTCGAACTGCAGGAACTCGGACAGCGGACGCCCGATCAGACGGCGCGCGCTCTGTTCGAGCATGTTTTCCGCCGCCGCATTGGCCGCTGCGATCGTCCGGTCCGCGTGCAGCATCACCACCGCCATCGGCAGGCTCTGCAGCTGCGCGGTGGCGTCCGGCGCCAGACCGGAATGCGGCTCCATCAGGCGGCGGCGCGGCGCAGCCAGGGGCGGTAGAATTCGCCCAGCATGCCGAGGACCTGATCGGGATTGTCGAGCGTGTTCATCTTGTTGCGCAGTTCCGCCGAGCCCGGCAGGCCCTTGGTGTACCAGCCGAGGTGCTTGCGCGCCATCTTGACCCCGGTCTCGGCGCCATAATGCTCGAGCATCGCGTGATAATGCTCGACGATCACGCCGTACTGCTCGTCCAGATCGGGATCGGGCAGCGTCTCGCCGGTGCGCAGCGCGTGCATCACCTGGCCGAGCAGCCACGGCTTGCCATAGGCCCCGCGCCCGATCATCACGCCGTCCGCACCGCTCAGTTCGAGCGCCTTGCGCGCATCGTCGATGCTGCAGATGTCGCCGTTGACGATGACGGGCAGCTTCACCGCCGCCTTGACCTTGGCGACGAACGCCCAGTCGGCGCTCCCCTTGTACATCTGGTTGCGCGTGCGCCCGTGCACGGTGATCATCTTGGCGCCCAGGTCCTCGGCAATGCGCGCGAGTTCGGGGGCGTTGAGACTGTCATGGCACCAGCCCATGCGCATCTTGACCGTCACGGGCACCTTCACCGCATTGACCGTCGCCTCGATCAGCTTCGCCGCGAGCGGCAGATCGCGCATCAGCGCCGAGCCGGCATCGCCATTGACCACCTTCTTGACCGGGCAGCCCATGTTGATGTCGATAATCGCAGCCCCACGATCTTCGTTGAGCTTGGCCGCTTCGGCCATCTCGTACGGGCCGCAGCCAGCGAGCTGCATCGAGACCGGCTCCTCGACCGGGTGCCAGGCGGCCTTTTGCAGCGACTGGCGCGTCTCGCGGATCATCGCCTGGCTGGCGATCATCTCGGTGACGTTGAGACCCGAGCCATAGCGGCGCACCAGCGTGCGGAAGGGCATGTCGGTCACGCCGGTCATCGGCGCGAGCAGCACCGGTTCGTCGATCTGGAGCGGGCCAATGCGGATCGGCTTGAGAGCGGGTTCGTGGGTCATGGGGATGTGATGCCTAATATTTAGGCAGCGCACATAATCGCAAAGCCGCTGGCGAGCAAGCGGCACTTGGTCTATGCGCCCTGCCCGATGCACAACGCACCGTCCCTAGCGGGCCAGCCAGCCCTTCGCCGTACCGCGCTGATCGTCGCGGCGGGCAAGGGCCTGCGTGCCGGGGGGGATATTCCCAAGCAATATGCACTGCACCAGGGCAAGCCGCTGCTGCGGCACAGCGTCGAGGCTTTTGCGGCCTGGCAGCGCGGTTGCGCCATTATGGTGGTGATCGGCGAAGGGCAGCAGGCGCTGGCCGAGGCGGCGCTGGCAGGACTTGCTGATGTCAGCTTCGTCACCGGCGGAGCCGAGCGGAGCGATTCCGTGCGCGCGGGATTGCTGGCAATCGCGGCGCAGGGCGGCAGCGACCGGGTGTTCATCCACGATGCCGCACGCCCGCATTTGTCATCGGCGGTGCTTGATCGGCTAGACGATGCGCTGGACATGCAACCTGGCGCGGTGCCGGTGCTGTCGGTGGTCGACAGCCTTGCGCGCGGGGATGCCGGATTGATGCAGGCTGCGGTCGATCGCGCGGGTCTGTGGCGCATCCAGACCCCGCAGGCCTTTCATTTCAAGGCCATTCTTTCGGCGCATCTTGCCTGGCCCGAAGGCGCGCTGGCGACCGACGATAGCCAGATCGCGCGCGCGGCCGGGCTGGGCGTGGCGCTGGTCGAAGGCGATGAAGCGCTCAAGAAGATCACCTTTGCCGAGGATTTCGCAATGGACTCGCCCCGCCCTGCCACCATGCCGCGCACCGGCTTCGGCTATGACGTGCACCGCCTCGCCGCGGGCGAGGAACTCTGGCTCGGCGGCATCCGGATCGAGCATGACCGTGGGCTGGTCGGGCACAGCGATGCCGATGTCGCGCTGCATGCGATCACCGATGCGTTACTGGGTGCGATGGCGCTGGGCGATATCGGCGAGCATTTTCCGCCGAGCGATCCGCAATGGCGCGGCGCGGATTCGGCACGCTTCCTCGCGCATGCCGCCTCGCTGGTGCGTGGTAAGGGCGCGGAAATCACGAATGTCGACCTGACGATCATCTGCGAGGCGCCGAAGATCGGCCCGCACAAGCTTGCGATCCAGAGCCGCATCGCCGATATTCTGGACCTCCATCCCGATCAGGTCGGGGTCAAGGCGACCACCACCGAACGGCTCGGCTTTACCGGGCGCGGCGAAGGCATCGCCGCCCAGGCTGTCGCCACGGTCCTCGCTCCCCATCCCTCTCCATCAGCAAAGGATGCCAGCGCATGATCCGCTCGCTTCGCCTCATGCCCAGCCTCACCGTACTGGCCGTCTTCGGCACGCTTGCCAGCCAGACCGCGCATGCTGCGCAGGCAGGCAAGTGCCTTACCCCTGCCGAGGCGCAATCGGTCGCGGTCAGCGCGCTGCCCGACGCGCTCACCAGCGCGCAGAAGGCCTGCGCGCCGCACCTGCCCGCGCGATCGGCGCTGCGCGGTGCGTCGACCCGGATCACGCAGGTCTATCGACCTGCCGCCGACAGGGCCTGGCCGCAGGCGGGACGTGCCTTCCTCTCGGCCTTCGAACTGCCGCTGCCCGAGGGCACCAGCCCGGATGTGGTGCGTCCGCTGCTGATCGCGACGATCAGCGCGCTGGTCGAGCAGGAGATCAAGCCCGAGGATTGCGGCACGATCGACGAATTCTATTCGGCGCTCGAGCCGCTCCCGCCCGAGAATGTCGGAAAGCTGCTCGTCGCGTTTCTGAAGCTCGGCGAGAACGACAGGAAGCCGGGCCAGGCCAAGACCAACCCCTTCACGATCTGCGAAGGTCCGAACCAATGACCAGCCTCTTCCCGCTGTCGCTCACCGAACTCGCCGCGCGTGTCGTCGCCGAAAATGCGGCGGCCGGGCGCAAGGTTGTGCTGGCCGAAAGCTGCACCGGAGGGCTGGTCTGCGCGGCAATCACCGAGATCCCCGGCAGCTCGGAAGTGCTCGAGCGGGGCTTCGTGACCTATTCGAACGAGGCCAAGATCGAGTCGCTCGGCGTCAGCGCCGAACTGATCGACACGTTCGGTGCGGTCTCGGTTGCGGTCGCCTGGGGCATGGCGCGCGGGGCGCTCAAGCATTCGGACGCCGATGTCGCGGTCGCGATCACCGGCATTGCCGGCCCGGGGGGCGGATCGGAGAGCAAGCCGGTGGGAACGGTGGTTTTCGCTTGCGCGCTGCGCGGCCAGAACGAGAATGACATCAGCGCCGAGCAGAAGAATTTCGATCCCTCGCTCAGCCGCTCCAAAATCCGTCAGGAGGCGGCAATGGTCGCGCTGGAGCTGCTGCTGCCGTAAAGCTCGGCGGCGCGGGTCTCGAACGCGCTCACCATCTTGCGGAAGGCGCGGTCGAAATACTGCCCGGCGAGCGATTCGAACAACCGGTTCTTGAAGTTGAACGAGACATAGAAATCGACGGTGCAGCCGCCCTTCCCGTCGCTGGCGAACTGCCAGACATTCTCGAGGTTCTTGAGCGGCCCGTCGAGATACTCGACCTCGATCTTCTCGCCCGGCTGCTTGCGCACGCGCGAGGTGAACTTCTCGCGCAATTGCTTGAAGCCGACGACCATGTCGGCGACCATTTCGTGCGGACTGTCAGACTTGACGCGCGTGGCGATCACCCAGGGCAGAAACTCGGCATAGCGCGCCACATCGGCGACCAGATCGTACATCTGGTCGGGCCGGAAGGGCAGATGCCGGGTTTCGCGGTGCGAGGGCATGATCGCCTCAGCGCGCCGCCTGCTTCGCCAGTTTCGCCTCTCGCGCCGCGCGCATCTGCGCGAAATCCTCGCCGGCATGATAGCTTGAGCGGGTGAGCGGGCTCGACGCGACCTGCAAAAAGCCCTTGGCGCGCGCGATCGCGGCATAAGCGTCGAACGCCTTCGGCGTCACGAAATCGATCAC
>AYSC01000028.1:115-53052 GCA_000503195.1 Blastomonas sp. CACIA14H2 | reverse complement strand
ACGGACGATCTCGGCCTCTTGCGCCGCATCGAGCCTGCCCCTGGCGCGCGCGAGGTTCACCGCGAGCGCGGCCATCACCGCGAGCTGACAGGTGAACGCCTTGGTCGAGGCGACCCCGATCTCGGGCCCGGCATGCGTCGGCAGCAGCAGATCGACCTCGCGCGCCATCGAGCTGGTCGGCACGTTGATGATGCCTGCGGTGGTCACCCCGCCCGCCTTCATGTGGCGCAGCGCCGCGAGCGTGTCCGCCGTCTCGCCCGATTGCGAGACGACCACGCCGAGCATGTTCGGCGTGAGCACCGGATCGCGATAACGGAACTCGGACGCGACATCGACCTCGACCGGAACGCGCGCGAGCTGCTCGATCCAGTATTTGCCGATCAGCCCGACATAGGAGGCGGTGCCGCAGGCGATGATCGTCACCCGCTCGATATCCGACAGCGCAAAGTCCATCTGCGGCAGCGCCACCTGCTGCTCGACCGAGCGGATATAGCTCTGCAGCGTCTGCGCCACGACCACCGGCTGTTCGAAGATTTCCTTCTGCATGAAGTGGCGGTGATTGCCCTTGTCGATCAGCGCGCCGGTGACGCCCGACAGCGTCACCTCGCGCTCGACCGGCCGGTTGTCGGCATCGTAGACCTGCGCGCCCTCGCGGGTCAGCACCACCCAGTCGCCCTCTTCCAGATAGGCGATCCGCTGCGTCAGCGGCGCGAGCGCGAGCGCGTCGGAGCCGAGATAGGTCTCGTCCTCGCCATAGCCGAGCACCAGCGGCGAGCCCAGCCGCGCGCCGATCAGCAGATCGGGATGCTGGCGGAACGCGATGGCGAGCGCGAACGCGCCGCGCAGCTGCGGCAGCACCGCCTTGACCGCCTCCTCGGGGCTGTCGCCCGCCTCGATCCGTTCGCTCACCAGATGCGCGACCACCTCGGTATCGGTCTCGCTCTCGAACACGCGGCCACGCTGCATCAGCGCATCGCGCAGCGACTTGAAATTCTCGATGATGCCATTGTGCACCAGCGCGACCTCGCCGGTGGCATGCGGGTGCGCATTGGCGGTGGTCGGCGCGCCGTGCGTCGCCCAGCGCGTGTGCGCGATGCCGACATGGCCGGGGGCAGGATCGCGGACCAGCACCTCGGCCAGGTTGCGCAGCTTGCCCTCGGCGCGCCTGCGCACCAGCCGGCCCTCGTGCACCGTGCACACCCCGGCCGAATCATAACCGCGATATTCCATCCGCTTGAGCCCATCGATCAGATCGTCGACAACATCGCGACGGGCCAGAATTCCAACGATACCGCACATAGGGGCTGGGGCCTTTCAAAACTGATAGGGAACGCGGATCCCCGGCAGCTCTGCCGGGAAATCCTTGGTATTTCGTGTAATCAGGATCGCCCCGTTCACCTGCGCGGTGGCCAGGATACAGGCGTCCATCAATTTCATCCGCGTCCGATAGCGGATGTCGGCTGCGGCCGAGGCGATACGCTGATCGATCTCGACCGTCTCGAAGTTCGACAGCGCCTCCTGAACGGCGCGCCGATCCTCAAGCCGTTCGCCTGCCAGAACTTCGGTCCAGACGATCCTGCTGATACGATGCGAGGGATAGCGCTGAATCTCGGCATAGGCCTGTGGTCGACGGCGCAGCCAGTCGATGATGATGTTGGTGTCAAAAAACGGTGCGGACATGCATCAGATGTCTTCATAAGGACGACGGTCCTCGCGCATCGCCCGCTGATATCCGACAGAATCGCCAATATCGTCGCGGTCCGCCCAGAGTCCGTATCCGCGATCGATCCAGCTGCGATCGTCTCCATGGTGAACCAGATACAGCTTCACGGCATCGCGAATGGTGGCTGCCCGCGACCTGTTGCCCCTGGCCGCAATGGCATCGAGCTTCTCGATATCCTCGTCAGGAATTTCGGTGAGTATGCGCATGAACCTATCATCTCCGCAGGCAGCGATGATATACTGATATCATATCATGATATCATGTCAAGCCGCGCCTATTTGCCCTCGCGCTTCTTCTTGCGCATCGCGTCGTGGAAGCGGTCGGCCCAACCGGGCTTGACCAACTGTTCTCCGCGCACGAGGCGCAGTTCGCCATCGGCGACGTCACGGCTGACGGCGCTCCCCGCTGCCACGATCGCATCGCGGCCAATCTTGACCGGCGCGATCAGCGCGCTGTTCGACCCGATAAACGCGTTCTCGCCGATCACGGTCTGATACTTGAAATAGCCGTCGTAATTGCAGGTGATCGTGCCCGCGCCGATATTGGCATTCGCGCCCACAGTGGCATCCCCCAGATAGGTGAGATGGTTGGCCTTGGCCCCTGGCCCCAGCACCGCCTTCTTCATCTCGACGAAATTGCCGACCTTCGCGCCTTCGCGCATGTCCGCACCGGGGCGGAGCCGCGCGAACGGGCCGACCGAACATCCACTGGCGATGGTCGCACCCTCGATATGGCTGAAGGCGTGGATCACGACATCATCGGCGATGGTGACGCCGGGCCCGAACACGACATTGGGCTCGATCACGACATCGCGGCCCAGCACCGTGTCGTGCGCGAACCACACGGTATCGGGTGCGATCAGGCTCGCGCCATCGGCCATGGCCTGCGCGCGGCGGCGCTGCTGCCAGATGCTTTCCGCTTCGGCGAGTTCGGCGCGGCTGTTGATGCCGATCAGTTCGTCGGGATCGGTCTCGACCACCACCGCCTTGTCGCCATCGGCCAGCGCCAGCATGATGATGTCGGGCAGATAATATTCGCCCGCCGCATTGTCGTTGCCGACGCGTTCGAGCAGCGGCCACAGATCGGACGTGCGCACCGCGGTGACGCCGGAATTGCACAGCCTGACCGCGCGTTCGTCCTCGGTCGCGTCCTTGAACTCGACCATCTTGGAGATCGCACCGGCGTCATCGGCGATGATCCGGCCATAGGCCTTGGCGTCATCGGGCACGAAGCCCAGCACGGCCACGCGCGGGGCATCCTCGGCGAGCAGCCGGTCCTTCAGTCGCGCCAGGGTCTCGGGCCGGAGGAAGGGTGTATCGCCGAAACACACGATCGCGATGCCATAGAACCCGGCCAGCGCCGCCTTGGCCTGCAATGCCGCGTGCGCGGTGCCGAGTTGCTCGGCCTGGTGCGCGATATCCACGCCGCGCGAAGCGACCGAGGCCTCCACCTGTTCGCGACGCGCCCCTACCACGACCACCTGGCGTGCGGCTCCCGCCGCTGCCAGGCTGTCCAGCAGGTGATGCAGCATGGGCAGGCCCGCCACCGGATGGAGCACCTTGTGCAGTTCCGATTTCATGCGCGTGCCCTGGCCCGCTGCCAGAATGATTGCTGCCAGCGGCTGCTCAGCCATTTTGTAACGTTCTCCGCGTTTCCCAAAGCAGATCGTAAACACCCTTGGCACGAACCGCTTGCATCCGCCACCTTTTTCGGGCGATGCGTTGCCCCATGACAGACTTTCCCTACCAAATCATTGGCTTCGATCTCGATGGCACGCTGCTCGACACCAGCCCGGAACTGACGGTGTCGGTCAATCACACGCTGGGTCTGGCAGGGCTTCCGCCGCTGACCCGGGACGAGATCAAGCCGATGGTGGGGCTGGGCGCCAAGCACATGTTGCAGGTGGGGCTGGAGCGCGCGGGCAATAGCGACCCCGAGGCGCTGCGCGAGTATCTTCCGATCCTGCTCGACCATTATGGCGAGAATCTGGGCAGCGGCTCGCCGCCCTATCCGGGCCTGCTGGATGCCATGGCGCGGTTCGACGCGATGGGCGTGAAGATGACCATCGTCACCAACAAGTACGAGCGGTTCGCGGTCAAACTGCTCACCGAGGTGGGGCTGATCGACCGGTTCGCCTGCATCATCGGTGGCGATACCATGGGCAAGGGCAAGTCCAAGCCCGACCGCGCGCCGATCGACGAGATGATCCGCCGCTGCGGCGGCGAGCCGGGAGCGACTCCGGCGGCGTTCATCGGCGACAGCATCTATGACGTGATGGCCGCGCACAATGCCGGCATCCCGTGCGTCGCGGTGAGCTTCGGCTTCCTGCATCAACCGGTGGACGAACTCGGCGCCGATGCGATCATCGACCATTATGACGAGTTCATCCCGACGCTGGAACGGATTGCGGCAAAGTAGACCACAGGGGATTTGATAATTCCCGCTTGTCCCGAGCTTGTCGAGGGACGTACGCTCCAACCTCTGCGGTCGCGTCCCTCGACTTGAGTTCATGCTGAGCGGCTGGCCTGCCAGCCAGTCGAAGGGCTCGGGACAAACGAATGTGGATTACAGGATAGGATTTGCTATTACCCCCGATGGCCCTTGCGCCACTTGGTCCACAGATGCCGCGCCAGCATCGCGGGCGGCATGCGCAGCAAGTGCGAACGGATATAGAAGCCTTGGCGGGTGAGCTTGCGCGTCTTGCGGCCCCAGCCGTCGACCGCGGTGATCCGGCGCAGGAAGAGCGCATCGGCGACGCCGGGGCGGATCGGCCAGACCGCCGGCGTGCCGAACAGGCGGTGCGCCAGCCGCAATGCCCTTGCTACCGGCGCGGTCAATTGATGCAGGCGCGCCCGCTCCGCCAGCGCATCGCCAAAGTCGGGGTCCTTGGCGCTGAACTGGCACACCAGTCGGTCGATATCCCAAAGGTTGCGCATGCCGCCCGACAGGTCGCCATCGGCCATCAGATGCGCGGCGGCATGGCAGATCATGTCGGCAGGCGAGAGCACATGCAGCCCGGACGGCAGCTGTCGCGCATCGGCGATCAGCGCCGCTGCATCGGGTTTCGGCCCGGCGGTCAGCGGCAGGATCGTGTGGTGCACGTCGATCATCCGGTCCCGCTCGCCATGGATCATCGGCGGAAGCTCGTGCATCCATTGCCGGTAATAGGCATCGTCATAGGGGTCGGGCTTCACCCATTCCCAGCCTGCCGCCAGCAATAGCGCCTCGACCTGGTCCATCCCGTCGCGCGCGACGAGAATGTCGAGATCGCCGATCGAGCGGCCCAGCGCCGCGTCCAGACCGGCAGCGGCGAAAGCGGTGCCCTTGAGCAGCACGACACGGCCTCGATAGTCGGCCAGCGCCAGATGCGCGCATTGCGCCTCCCACAGGGCCTGGCGCAGCCCGGCCTGGTTGGAAAGCCTTACATCGGCAAGCACGCGCGCGGCAGGATAAGGCAGCGGCCGGTCGGCCATGATCTCGGCCAGCGTCCCGATCAGCGACAGCGCGCGCGCGGCCGAGAGCAATCGCGTCCAGCCGGTGGCATCCAGCCGGGCGACCGACGCGGGATCGGTGAGCGCGCGCGCAACCGACCAGCCGTCGATCATGCCGCCGCCCTGTCCCCCCATTTGGCCCCCTGTTCGGACCAGAGCCGTTCGACCAGCTCGACGCCCTCGTCCCCCGTCGCATAATCGATCGCGCAGGCGGGCACCGAGCGCACGAAATGGGTCAGCGCGTCGAACCCGCGTTCGCCCAGCGCGACATAATTGGTCGAGGCCTGGGTGAGCCGCACGAAGCTCTCCGCCTCGTCCATCCGTCGCACGGCGCGCGGAAAGCCGAAGCGCGGGAAGAGCAGCAGCCCGGGCCGCGTTTCGCGCGCCATCTGCTCGATCCATTCGGTGCGCGGGCGCAGATGGCGGATCGTGCCCTTGGGCGTATCGCGCAGCACGGGGCCAAAGCGGGTATCGTCATCGACCTCGTGCTCCATCGCGGCGATCGCCTCGTTCTTCAGGCTGACCGGGCGCGGGAACGGGGCAATATTGCCGCTGTCGGGATCGAGCAGCACGAATTCGTCTCCCAGAAAGCGCCAGCCGCGCTCAGCCAGCAGCGCCGACAAGGTCGACTTGCCCGCGCCCGACAGGCCGGTCATCACCACCGCCCGGCCCTGGCGCGACACCGCGCTGGCATGCAGCAGCAGGTGCCGCCGCCAGCCCAGCGCCATTTGCAGGTTCATCGCCATTTCCGCCGCGAGCAACCCTTGCTCCAGCGGCAGCGGCAGCGCATCGGGCAGCGTGAAATCGCCTGCAATGGCGACTTGCGGGCGCACGAAACGCCGGAGCGCCGAGGTCCCCTGCAACCGCACGGTGAAATCGGGCACCACCTCTTCCATCGGATAATCGGCATAGAGCGCGCGCAGCTGATCGATCGGCGCGCGCCAATCGCTGCCGATGCGGAATCGGGCCGGTCCGACAGTGATGAAACAGGCGTGGCGCATGCCAGGTGCCATATCGTTTGCCGCCCCGCCGACAAAACGGAAACAGGGGCTTACCGGCTTCGGCGATGCAGATTTGCATCGCGCTGATGCAAGCGTGTCACGCCTGGGCGCGTACCCGCACGAGTCCGAGCGCCGCCAGCTCCGCCAGGCGCTCGGCCAGCACCTGTTCGGGAGCCTCTTGCGGGTCATCGCCGACGAGATCGAATCGCTCGGCGATACGGACGGCCAGCTCCGCGCTTGTGACAAATCGGCCATCCCCCGCCTCATCCAGCGCGTCGAGCAGTTCGGGCACCGGCTGGGCCAGCAAATGCGTGATGCCCGAGGGCGCGTGATAGATCGCCTCCAGCCCGCCCAGCCGAACGCGCTTGATCGCATGGCCGGGCAAGGCAGCGAAGGCACGTACGGTCAACGCCCGAACCTCGCGTTAGCGGCGCGGCATCTGCAGCGAAGCGTAACAGGTAAAGCCGCTCTGGCCGTTCTGCAGCTTGCGGATATAGTTGAGATAGGCCTGCGACTGTTCGCGCGTGGTCCCCGGCAGGTTGCTGCCCTGCAGCGCCTTGCGCACCTCCTCGCCGGTAAAGTCGCGCGGCGAAGGCGGAAAGGCGCCGGGCGTGTCGGGCGCGACCAGCTTGCCGGTGGGGTCGATATACATGCCCTTACCGCGCTCGGGCACCGGGATCTGGCAGTTGAGCACCGAGCCTGCGGTCTGCGCGAGCGCCGGGCGGATGCTCACCACGGCCGAGGTGGCGACGGCACCGATCAGCAGCGTGCGGCGCGCGGCACTGGCCGGCGCGGCGTCGCCCGTCGATTCGCCGCCAACCGATCCGCTCTGGCGGCTGCCATCCATCTTGCCGTTATCAGCGTCCATCATCATCGTCCCAGGCGCGCGCCGTCATCGCGCGAATATGCGTCGAAAAGACTAAAGAACCTTAGAACCGCCAAAGGCAAGGCCTTTGATCGCCTGTCCATTCGCGGGACAATGCCGGGCGCGGGTGTGAAAATGCGTGCCGCCCCGATCATCGATGGCATGCCCCGGCCAAGGCTGGTATAGCGCGCCCGACATGGGACAGGCCAGCGGATCGGGACTGAATGGCGGCCGCTTCCTCCTCGCGACGGCAGTGCTGGGCGCAGGGGTGGCGATCAGCCAGTTCGGCACAAACGGCATGGAGCAGGCGATGATCTGCTTTGCCGCCGGCATCGTTGCGATCGTCATCATGGCCGACCTTTCGAGCCCGGCCAAGCACAACCCTCAGGCGGCCGCCCCCATTCGCGAGCCCGAGGTCAAGCCGATCAGCCAGCATCGCGACTTTACCAGCTTCATCGATGGCCTGGCCGATCCGGTGCTGGTGCTCACCGGCACCAATGTCCGCCGCGCCAACAGCGCCGCGCGCAAGCTTCTCGGCGAATATTGCGTCGGCGAGGATATCCGCCTGGTCATCCGCCATCCCGCCGCTGCCGATCTGCTCGCCGAAGCTAGTCTGCCGAATGAAGGGCCGATCCAGCTGGTCGGCATCGGCAGCCGCGACCAGCGCTGGGAGATGCTGGTGCGCGACATGCCCGGGGGCGAGCGCATTCTGCACCTCTGGGACCGATCGGGGGTCTATGCGGTCGAGCGGATGCGCACCGATTTCGTCGCCAATGCCAGCCACGAGCTGCGCACCCCGCTCGCCTCGATCAAGGGTTTTATCGAGACGCTCGAGGACAAGGAGGCAGGCGACGATCCCGAGATCCGCGCGCGCTTCCTCAACGTCATGTTCCGCGAAGCCAACCGGATGCAGAAGCTGATCGACGACCTGATCTCGCTCTCGCGCATCGAGGCCGAGAAGTTCCGCGTGCCCGACACCCCGGTCGACCTGCCCGATCTGATGCGCGAGGTGCAATCGGTGCTGCGCCAGAGCCAGCCCGAGCGCGGAGCGGATATCGTCGTCGATATCGGCCCCGACCTGCCGCCCTTGCGCGGCGACCGGGCGCAGCTTTCGCAGCTGCTGCACAATCTCGTGTCGAACAGCATGAAATACGGCCAGGCGGGTACTCCGGTGACGATGCGGCTGCGCGCGTCGCGCAACGGCGCATTGCTGCGGCTGTCGGTGAGCGATTGCGGCGAGGGTATTGCGCCCGAACATCTGCCGCGCCTGACCGAGCGCTTCTATCGCGTCGATTCGAGCCGCAGCCGCGCGATCGGCGGAACGGGGCTGGGCCTTTCGATCGTCAAGCATATCGTCGAGCGGCACCGCGGGCGGCTGGAAATCGACAGCGAGGTGCAGAAAGGCACGACGATCACCATCACCCTGCCCGCCGATCCGCGCGCGGCCCAGGGCGATGCGGCCGCGCCCGCTGGCGAGCCCGCGCTGCCCGCCTGACCAGCCGCTGCGTGGCTGTCCGGACACGCTGTCACAAAAGCGTCACCTGATTGTCATGTTCGGGCAACGGCCCCTGCCTAACGGCCTCAACCGAGGGGGCCAGGCATGGGCATGATCCGCATCGCGCGATTCTGCCATATCCGCTGCCGCCACCAGTCTGGCCGGACATGCGGCTGAGGTTCTTGCCCAGAGAGGGGTAGACGTGTTGATCAGGAAGCTCGCCTTTGCCTGCCTTCCGGCACTTTTGCTGGCCGGATGCAAGGACCCGGCGTCGACCAACGAGGGCAGCAGCCGCAGCGAGATCCGCATCGTCGGCTCGTCGACGGTCTTCCCCTTCGCCAAGAAGGTGGCGGAAGAGTTCGTCAATTTCGATCCCGAGCGCCGCTCGCCCATTCTCGAATCGACCGGCACCGGCGGCGGGGTGGAACTGTTCTGCGCGGGCGTCGGCGCGAAGACGCCCGATATCGTCAATGCATCGCGCCGGATGAAGAAGAGCGAGTTCGAACGCTGCCAGGCCAACGGCGTCGACGGGATCATCGAGATCGTCATCGGTTTCGATGGCATCGCGCTGGCGCAATCGACCAGGGGGCCGAAACTGTCGCTGACGGTGGAGGAATTCTACACCGCGCTCGCCGCCCAGCCGTTCGGCAAGGGCCCCAACACCGCGATGCGCTGGCCCGACATCAACCCCGCTTTGCCCGATACGCGGATCAACATCTTCGGCCCGCCCGCCACCTCCGGCACGCGCGACGCGCTGGAAGAGATCATCATGGAAAAGGGCTGCAAGACCGATCCCGCGATCAAGGCGCTGTCGGACAGCAACAAGGAAAAGTTCGAGGACATCTGCCACTCGATCCGCACCGACCAGGCCTATACCGATACCGGCGAGAACGATAACCTGATCGTGCAGAAACTGTCGACCAACCCGGACGCGGTCGGCATCTTCAGCTACAGCTATCTGGCCGACAATGCCGATACCGTGCGCGGCGTGGCGATCGGCGGCGTGGAGCCGAGCTACGCCACGATCGAGAACGGCACCTATCCCGGCGCGCGCACGCTCTACATCTATGTGAAGAAGAAGCATGTCGACGTGATCCCGGGCCTGCGCGAATTTGTCACCGAGTTCCTGCGCGGCGGCGAGCATGAGGGCTATCTCACCCGGATCGGCCTGATCGCCGCGCCCGACAAGACCCGCACCGACATGCTGGGCCGCATCAAGTCGCTCACCGCGCTCGACGGCGCGGACCTGAAATAAGCAGCACCATGACCATCACCGCCACCTTTTTTCTGATCGCAGGCCTCGGCCTGATCGCCTGGGTCTTTGCCCGCGCGCGCGCCGGTCGCTTCATCCAGTCCGGGGTCGCCAGCGTCCATTCGCTGCCCAGCTATCATGGCTGGTATGCCGCGATGTGGGCGGTCGTCCCCGCGATCCTGTTCCTGCTCGTGTGGAGCACCATCGCGCCTGCGCTCGGCAGCTATCAGGTGCTTGAAAGCCCGCTGGCCGCCGGTTTGCCCACCGATGCGTTCGAGCGCGCCGCGATCCTGTCCGAAGCGCGCGCGCTGTCGCACAATCCCGACCTCAAGGTGTTCAACGACGCCGCGGTCAAGCTCGCCCCGCTCTATGCGGCGGCGGACAGCAAGTACGCGATGATCGGCGCGCTCGCCGCCTTCCTGCTGTGCTTCGCCGGCGGCGCCTTTGCCTTTACGCGCATCCGCCCGGATTTCCGCGCGCGCACCCAGGTCGAGCGCACGGTGATGTTCGGCCTGCTGCTCGCCTCGCTGATCGCGATCCTGGCGACGCTGGGCATCGTTGCCTCGCTCATCTTCGAGACGGTGCGCTTCTTCGGCATGGTATCGCCCTTCGAATTCCTGTTCGGGCTCGACTGGAACCCGTCTGACAAGGTCGTCGATGGCCAGGCGACCGGCTTCGGTGCCGTACCGCTTTTCTGGGGTACGGTGTTCATCGGTGCGATCATCGCGATGCTGGTCGCCATCCCGCTCGGGCTGATGAGCGCGGTGTATCTGACCCAATATGCCAGCGCCAATGTGCGCAAGTGGATGAAGCCGATCCTCGAGATTCTCGCGGGCGTGCCGACGGTGGTCTATGGCTATTTCGCCGCGCTGACCGTGGCGCCGGCGCTGCGCAGCTTTGCCGTGTCGATCGGCATCACCGATGCGTCGTCCGAGTCAGCGCTCGCCGCAGGCCTGGTGATGGGCGTGATGATCATCCCGTTCGTCTCCTCGATGGCCGATGACAGCATCGCCGCCGTCCCCGGCAGCATGCGCGACGGATCGCTCGCCATGGGGGCGACCAAGAGCGAGACGATTAAGCAGGTGCTGATCCCCGCAGCGCTTCCCGGCGTGGTCGGCGGCGTGCTGCTTGCGGTCAGCCGCGCGATCGGCGAGACGATGATCGTGGTGATGGCCGCCGGCCTGGCCGCGAACCTCACCGCCAATCCGTTCGCCAGCGTGACCACGGTGACGACGCAGATCGTCCAGCTGCTCACCGGCGATACCGATTTCGACAGCCCGATGACGTTGGCCGCGTTCGCGCTGGGCCTGACGCTGTTCGTCGTCACGCTGCTGCTCAACATCGTCGCGCTGCAGATCGTCAAGAGATACCGGGAAGCGTATGACTGAGGCCCTGACCATGACCGCAACGCCGCAGGCTTCGGCCCCCGCATCGCGCCAGACCGACTGGATGGGCGATGCGATGCAGAAGCGGATCGCACGCCGCTATGCCGCCGAACGCCGCTTCAAGTTCTTGGGGCTGGCCGCGGTCGCGCTCTCGTCGCTGTTCCTCGCGTTCCTGCTCGTCGTGATGATCGGCAACGGCGCCAAGGGCTTCGTCACCACCGAGGCGACGCTGACCATCGACCTGCCCGCCGCCACCGGCAGCATCTCGCCCGATCAGCTGACCGAGCCGCGCCTTGCCGCGACCATGGCGTCGATCGACGTGCGCCGCATCTTCGACCAGGCCGTGCAGGCGCAATATGGCGATGACGGCGCGCGCTATTTCGCCAGCACCGCCTGGACCGCCTTGCGCAACCAGCTGGTCGAAAACCCCAATCTGGTGATGGGCAAGACCAGCTTCTGGCTGCCGACCTCGAGCGATATCGACCGCGCCGCCAAGGACCGGTCGACGCCCGAGGCCGAGCGTGATTATGCTGCGCTCACCAAGGCAGGCGAGGTGCGCCAGAGCTTCAACATGCAGTTTCTGACCGGCTCGGACGGGACCGATCCGGCGCGGGTCGGCATCTGGGGCGCGCTCAAGGGCTCGCTGATCACCATGGTGGTGACCTTGTTCCTCGCCTTCCCCGTCGGCGTGCTGGCGGCGGTCTATCTCGAGGAATATGCGCCCAAGAACCGCTTCACCGACCTGATCGAGGTGTCGATCAACAACCTTGCCGCCGTGCCCTCGATCATCTTCGGCCTGCTGGGCCTCGCAGTGTTCCTGCAGTTCCTGTCGATGCCGCGTTCGGCGGCGCTGGTCGGCGGCCTCACGCTCGCGCTGATGACCATGCCGGTCATCGTCATCGCCGCGCGCAACGCGATCAAGGCGGTTCCCCCCTCGATCCGCGAGGCGGCGATGGGCGTGGGCGCCAGCCCGATCCAGGTGGTGTTCCACCATGTGCTGCCGCTCGCCATTCCGGGCATCATGACCGGCACGATCATCGGCATGGCGCGCGCGCTGGGCGAGACCGCGCCGCTGCTGATGATCGGCATGCGCGCCTTCACCACCACCCCGCCCGACGGCCTGACCGACCCCGCCACCGTGCTGCCGGTGCAGATCTTCCTCTGGTCGGACGAGGTCAATCGCGGGTTCGTCGAAAAGACCTCCGCCGCGATCATCGTCTTGCTCGTCTTCCTGCTCACCATGAACGCGATTGCCGTCTACCTCCGCAACCGCTTCGAAACCCGCTGGTAACCCGATCCATGCTCGACAATCTGGCCTCTGCCACCACCAAACCGAAAATGTCCGCGCGCGACGTGCGGGTCTTTTATGGCCCCAAGGAAGCGATCAAGGGCGTCTCGATCGATATCGACATGGACAATGTCGTCGCGTTCATCGGCCCGTCGGGCTGCGGCAAGTCGACCTTCCTGCGCACCTTGAACCGCATGAACGACACCATCCCGATCGCGCGGGTGGAAGGCGATATCACGCTCGACGGCGAGAATATCTATTCGAGCAGCATGGACGTGGTGCAGCTGCGCGCGCGCGTCGGCATGGTGTTCCAGAAGCCCAACCCCTTCCCCAAGTCGATCTACGACAATGTCGCGTACGGCCCGCGCATCCACGGCCTCGCCCCCAACAAGGCCGAGCTCGACCAGATCGTCGAGAATTCGCTGGTGCGCGCCGGCCTGTGGAACGAGGTCAAGGACCGGCTGCAGGACAGCGGCACCGCGCTTTCGGGAGGCCAGCAGCAGCGGCTGTGCATCGCGCGTGCGATCGCGGTCGATCCCGAGGTGATCCTGATGGACGAGCCCTGCTCGGCGCTCGACCCGATCGCCACCGCCAAGATCGAGGAGCTGATCCACGAGCTGCGCGGCCGCTATGCCATCGTCATCGTCACGCACAACATGCAGCAGGCCGCGCGCGTCTCGCAAAAGACCGCGTTCTTCCACCTGGGAACCATGGTGGAATATGGCGACACATCGGATATCTTCACCAATCCGCGCGAGGAACGGACGCGCGATTACATCACTGGCCGTTACGGCTGACCAACACCACATGCTTAAGCGACCCGGCTTGGCGCCAAGAGGATAAGGGCGGTCCCGCCAAGCCTGGCATCGCAACGAACGGAATTTCTTGATGAACCATAGCCTGAACGAACACACCCTGAAGGCCTTTGACGGCGACCTCATCACCCTGCGCGGGCTGATTGCGGAGATCGGCGGGCGCGCCGAAAAGGCGGTCGAGGGCGCGATGGCCGCGCTCGCCAACAACGACCACGATCTGGCGCGCCAGGTGGTCGAGGGCGACAAGCGCATCGACGCGCTGGAAGAGCAGATCGACCGGATGGTGATCCAGACCATCGCGCTGCGCGCGCCGATGGCCGACGACCTGCGCGAACTCGTTGCCGCGCTGAAGATCTCGGGCGTGGTCGAGCGCATCGGCGATTATGCCAAGAACATCGCCAAGCGCGTGCTGCTGATCGATGCCGAACAGCAGATCGACGCCGCGCGGCTGCTGCCCGCCATGGCTGACGCGACCCGCCAGCTGGTCGACGATGCGTTCACCGCCTTTGCCAAGCGCGATGCGGACCTCGCCGTCGCGGTGTGCGCGCAGGACAAGACCGTCGACGATTTCTACAACAGCATCTTCCGCGCGCTCATCGCGCACATGATCGAAAATCCCGAACATGTCGGCGCGGGCACGCACCTGCTGTTCATCGCCAAGAATCTCGAACGGATCGGCGACCACGCCACCAATGTGGCCGAAATGGTTTACTTCGCGGTCATGGGCCAGTCGATGAACGAGCGCGAGCGCGGCGATGACGCGCTGGCGCCCGGCAGCGACTGACCGGACCAATTGAAACGAAAGCACGATACCGATGACGACTCCGCATCTGCTGCTGGTTGAAGACGACATGGCCCTGGCCGAATTGGTGTCCTGGCATTTCGACAAACAGGGCTTCCGCGTCAGCCAGACCGCCGATGGCGAGGAGGCGATGCTGATCGCGCGCGAGGAACGGCCCGATATCGTGCTGCTCGACTGGATGATTGAGAATCTGTCGGGCATCGAGGTCTGCCGCCGCCTGCGCCGCGACAACGACACCTCGAACATCCCGATCATCATGATGTCGGCGCGCGGCGAGGAGGAAGACCGGGTGCGCGGGCTCGACATCGGCGCCGACGATTATGTCACCAAGCCCTTCTCTCCCCGCGAGCTGATCGCGCGCGTCAACGCGGTGCTGCGCCGTGTGCGCCCCGCGCTCGCCGGCGAGGCGCTGAGCTTTGCCGATATCGAGATGGACACGGTGGGCTACAAGGTGAAGCGCGCCGGGCAGACCATTCCGCTGGGCCCCACCGAATTCCGCCTGCTGCGCCATTTCCTCGAGCATCCCGGCTGGGTGTTCTCGCGCGAACGGCTGCTCGACAGCGTCTGGGGCCACGACAGCGATATCGAGATTCGCACCGTCGACGTGCATATCCGGCGTCTGCGCAAGGCGCTCAACGCCAATGGCCAGCCCGATATCATCCGCACCGTGCGCTCTGCCGGTTACGCGCTGGACAGCGAACTGGCCTGATCGCCGTAGCGTCAGCTCTGCTTGACGGACGCGTAAAGTTGGACGCCCATGGCTTGGCGCTTGCCAAGCGCTGCAACATGGCTAAAACCCGCGCCATTCCGCGTGGCAATGCCGCGCATTCAACAGAGGGATGCTTGCCATGACCATCAGTTTCAAGGACCGCGTTGCCATCGTCACCGGCGCAGGCGGCGGCCTCGGCCGCGCCTACGCGCTCGAGCTTGCCGCGCGCGGCGCGAAGGTTGTCGTCAACGATCTGGGCGGTGCCCGCGACGGCACCGGCACCTCGGACGCGGCCGAAAAGGTCGTCGAGGAGATCAAGGCCGCGGGCGGCGAAGCCATGGCCAATGGCGGCAGCGTCACCGAATATGAGCAGATGGTCGAGATGGTCGCCAAGGCCAAGGAGGCCTGGGGCGGCGTGCATGTGCTCATCAACAATGCCGGTATCCTGCGCGACAAGAGCTTCGCCAAGATGGAGCCCGCCGATTTCGACCTCGTCGTGAAGGTCCACCTCGTCGGTTCTGGCTATTGCACCAAGGCGGTGTGGGAAACGATGCGCGAGCAGAATTACGGCCGCATCCTGATGACCGCCTCGTCGACCGGCCTGTACGGCAATTTCGGCCAGGCGAACTATGGCGCGGCCAAGCTCGGCCTCGCGGGTCTCACCAAGACGCTGTATCTCGAAGGCGCCAAGAACAACATCAAGGTCAACACCCTGGCCCCGGTCGCCGGCACGCGCATGACCGAAGACATCTTCCCGCCCGAAGCCTTTGCCCAGTTCAAGCCCGAGAACGTGGTTCCCGCCGCGCTCTACCTGGTCTCTGACGAGGCGCCGACCAACATGATCATCGGCGCGGGCGCAGGCGCGTTCCACGCGGCCTATGTCACCATGACCCAGGGCGCGGCGCTCCCCGAAGGCGAGCGCACCCCCGAAGGCGTGGCGCGCATCTTCGACAAGATCATCGACCGCACCGGTGAAACCGTGCCGCAGTCGGGCAGCGAACAGGCGATGACGATCATGCGCCTGCTTCAGGGCTGATCGGCAGGCATCGGATCGACTTCACCTCGTTGCCCCCGCGAAAGCGGGGGTCCCGCTTCTCGAATGCCGAGGCGAAAAAGCGGGATTTCCGCGTAAGCGGGAATGACGATGGAAATGCACGAGAGTAACGAGAAAGGGGCGCGGCGAGCGATCGTCGCGCCCTGCTTGATTCTGCGCCTAAAGGGTGCGCCGCCATTGCGATTCATCACTCGGTGACATTGAACTGCTATTGCCGCTGACATCAGAATTAGCGTTGGATGGCAGGGGCGTTGAACATGAGGACTTCAGGTAACTTGCGCAGGGTAATGGCCCTGATGGCTGGCCTTGTCGTGCTGCTTTCCGGCTGCGGCACCGCCTTGCTCGATTATCGCTATCGGCTGACGGTGGAGGTCGAGACGCCCGAGGGGTTGAAGACCGGCTCCAGCGTGATCGAGGTGTCCACATCGATGACGGGCAGCACCAGCATTCCCAGCCCCGGCGCGGTGCGGCATCGACTCAGGGGCGAGGCTGTGACGGTCGATCTGGGGCAGCACGGCACCTTGTTTGCTCTGCTGCGTTCGGATGTTGACGTCGATTGGGCGACAAATCTCCTGTTTCTCCTGGCACCGGAAGTGAGTGCAGTCCGGGATGAGAATGGCAAATATGACTCTGACGCTTCGTTCAGAGCACGATATGGTGCCATGCTGCAAAATCGTCGGCTGATCGTGCTGCCCAAGACCTTTCACACTATCAGAGTTCTCAGGGATATGCCTGCCCGCCCGATGCTGGTGCGCTTCCGCGACATCACCGACCCGACGACCGTAGAGCGTGTCGATCCGGACGATCTCGCGGCCAGTTTCGGCGAGGGCATAAAGCTCAAGCGCGTGACGGTTCAGTTGACCGATGATCCTGTGACTAAAGGAATCATCAAAGAATTGCCTTGGCTAGCAAATCAGCAAGGCGGCCTGATTCGAGTGACCAAGGGCAAGGCGATCGAAGACATGCCGATAGGCGCGCAACTCTATGAAGGCGATTTCATGAGGGAGAATTACTGATGACTATGGTCCATGACGTCTTTCTCAGCGCTCTATCTGTGGACACGTACAAGCCTGCTTACCGGACCGTGGGCACCGGTACGTCAGCTCCAACACAGCACACCTGTCATTGAAACCATCGGTCGGCCGAATACATCCAGCCCCCTATTCGCTCCAATCATCCCGCGCGATGCCTAGCGCGTGGAGCAGCGCGGTCCAGTCGCCATGCGCGATATGCGCGTCAGCGGCGGCGATCGCGGCGGGCTTGGCGTGATAGGCGATGCCCGTGCCTGCGGCCTTGAGCATCGGGATGTCGTTGGCGCCGTCTCCCAGCGCGATGACCTGCGCCGCCTCGAGCCCCTGGCCCACCGCCTGCTCCATCAGGATCGCCGCCTTGCGCGCGGCATCGACGATTCCGCCTTCGAGCGCACCGGTCATATGGCCGTGCTCGATCACCAGCCGGTTGGCGAACACCGCGTTGAAGCCCAGCTCCGCACCGATCACGTCGGCAAAGGAATGAAAGCCGCCCGAGACGAGCACGCAATCCACCCCGCGCGAGCGAAGCGTGCGCACCAGCGTGCGCGCGCCCGGCATCGGCTGGATGCGGTGGCCCAGGCAATCGCCGATGACATGCTCGCTCAGCCCCTCGAGCAGCGCGACGCGCTCGCGCAACGCCGCTTCGAAATCGAGCTCGCCCTGCATCGCGCGCTCGGTAATCTCGGCGACCTGCGGCTTGACCCCGGCATAATCGGCGAGCTCGTCGATGCATTCATTGGCGATCATCGTGCTGTCCATGTCGGACACCAGGAGCCGTGCGCCGCGCGCGCCATCGTCGAGCACCAGCACATCGGCTGAGGCGCGATAGTCGGCCAGCGCGGCATCGGCGGCGGCGCGGTCACCGATGAAGTGCAACTCGCCCACCAGGCCCGGTTCGATCCAGCGCGATTCGCCGATCGCGAGGCCAGCCGCGTGCAATCGGTCGGCGGCAGCGTTTAGCTCTCCCGCAGGCAAGGCTTCTGCTGCTATCAGCGTGGCGATGGGCACGAACATTTCCCCCGAGACCGCCGACAACACCCGTCCGGCGCTGGCGCTTATTGCCGGACCCACCGCCAGCGGCAAGAGCGGATTGGCGGTGCGCTATGCGCAATTTCTGCAATCTCGCGGACAGCGCGCGGTGATCATCAATGCCGACAGCGCGCAGGTCTATGCCGACCTCGCGGTACTTTCGGCGCGCCCCGATGACGAGGAGATGGGCGGGATCGAGCACCGGCTGTTCGGCTATATCAACGGAGCCGAGGCCTGTTCCGCCGCGCGCTGGGCGGAGGATGCGCGGGGCGAGATCGCGGCAGCGCAGGAAGCGGGGGCACTGCCGATCCTGGTCGGCGGCACCGGCCTGTACCTGCGCACCTTGCTCGACGGCATCGCGCCGGTCCCGCCGATCGATCCGGCGATTCGGCAGGCGGTGCGCGCGCTGCCGGTCGCGGACGCTCACGCTGCACTGCAGATCGAAGACCCCGAGGCCGCCGCCCGGCTGAACGCGGCGGACACCACCCGCGTCGCGCGCGCGCTCGAGGTGGTCCGCTCGACCGGACAAACGCTCAAGGCCTGGCAGGCGCGCAAGCAGGGCGGCATCGGCGATGCGGTTCGCCTGGCACCGCTGGTGCTGCTGCCGCCGCGCGACTGGCTGTTCGATCGCTGCGACCGCAGGTTCGCCGCCATGCTGGATTCGGGCGCGGTAGAGGAGGTTCAGGCGCTTCTGGCGCGCGGACTCGATGACGACCTGCCGGTGATGCGCGCGATCGGCGTCCCCGAAATTGCCGGGCTGTTGCGCGGAGAGCTGACGCGCGAGGCCGCGCTGGCCGCAGGTCAGCTTGCCACCCGCCAATATGCCAAGCGGCAATATACCTGGTTCCGCAACCAGCCGCCGGAGAGCTGGCAACGGTATACGAAGCCATATTCGGATAGTGATGGACTAGATTTTGATATTTTATTTCGCATTTAGCTGTTGACACGGCATTTTATGTCGCATAGATGGACCTCGTCAGGCGTTGCTGCCAGCGCCCTTCTGACACGTCGCATATTCACCCTGCCCGGCGCGGCCCGTCTGCGCCGGGTGCTTTTTTGCTCAAGGCAGGGATGCGGCACCCCAGGCAGCATATGGTTTTGCAACATCGGCCCAGCTTGTCTAAGCGGGCTGCGGTTTAACGACGAAGTAAGGCTTGCATCATGGCCGAATTGAGCGGCGCGCAGATACTGGTTGAAACGCTGGTCGAGCAGGGCGTCGAGGTGATCTTCGGCTATCCTGGCGGCGCGGTGCTGCCGATTTACGACGCGATTTTCGGTCATCCCTCGCTGCGCCACATCCTCGTCCGCCACGAACAGGCGGCGGCGCACGCCGCCGAAGGCTATGCCCGCGCCACCGGCAAGCCCGGCGTCGTGCTCGTCACCTCGGGCCCGGGCGCGACCAACGCGGTCACCGGCATCACCGATGCGCTGATGGATTCGATCCCGATGGTCGTCATCACCGGCCAGGTCGCGACCACGCTGATCGGCACCGACGCGTTTCAGGAAGCCGACACGATCGGCATCACCCGCCACTGCACCAAGCACAATTATCTGGTGAAGGATCCTGCGCGGCTCGCCTCGACGGTGCGCGAGGCCTTCCATATCGCCACCCAGGGCCGGCCCGGCCCGGTGCTGATCGACATTCCCAAGGACGTCCAGGTCGCGACCGCCGCGCATGACGGCGATACCCCTGCCCGCCCGAACATGCGCTATGCTCCGGTCAAGCAGGGTGCGGCCGACGATATCGCCACCGCCGCGCAGATGATCGCCGATGCGACAAGTCCGGTCATCTATTCGGGCGGCGGCGTCATCAATTCGGGACCGGAAGCGACGCAATTGCTGCGCCAGCTTCAGGCGATGACCAATGCGCCGGTCACCTCGACGCTGATGGGCCTGGGCGCCTTCCCGTCCGAGCATCCCGACTGGCTGGGCATGCTGGGCATGCACGGCACCTATGAAGCCAACATGACAATGAACCGCGCCGACCTAATCATCTGCGTCGGCGCGCGCTTCGACGACCGCGTCACCGGCAGGCTCGATGCGTTCGCGCCCAACTCCAAGAAGATTCACATCGATATCGACCGCTCGTCGATCAACAAGACCGTGCGCGTCGATCTCGGCATCATCGGCGATTGCGCCACCGTGCTTCAGCAGATCATCGATCAGCTGGACGCCATCGGCCATGCCCCGCGCGACCTTGCCGAATGGAAGGCGCGGATCGCCGGATGGCGCTCGCGCGACTGCCTGGCCTATCCCGCCAACAAGAGCGAGATCATGCCGCAGCTGGCGATCGAGCGGCTCTATGCGCTGACCAAGGACCAGAGCCCGATCATCTCGACCGAAGTCGGCCAGCACCAGATGTGGGCGGCGCAATATTTCCGCTTCGAACAGCCCAACAAATGGCTGACCTCGGGCGGGCTCGGCACCATGGGCTATGGCCTGCCCGCGGCGATCGGCGCGCAGCTCGGCTGCCCCGACGCGCTGTGCATCGACATTGCGGGCGAAGCCTCGATCCAAATGAACATCCAGGAGCTGGGCACCGCGACGCAATATCGCCTGCCGGTCAAGATCTTCATCCTCAACAACGAATATATGGGCATGGTGCGCCAGTGGCAGCAGCTGACCTATGAAAGCCGCTATTCGGAAAGCTATTCCGACGCGTTGCCCGATTTCGTCGCGCTCGCCGAGGCCTATGGCTGGAAGGGCATCCGCATTTCGGACGAAAGCGAGCTCGACAGCGGCATCCAGGCGATGATCGATCATCCCGGCCCCGTGATGGTCGACTGCCGCGTCGCCAAGCTCGCCAACTGCCTGCCGATGATCCCTTCGGGCGCGGCGCATACCGACATGATCCTCTACGGCGATGAAGTCGCCGGCACGATGGAAGACGAAGCGAAGGCCCTGGTCTGATGCATATCCGTGAAGCCGCGTCCGAGCGGCACGTCCTGACCGTCACGGTCGATAACGAGGCGGGCATCCTCGCTAAGATCGCGGGTATGTTCACCGCGCGCGGCTACAATATCGAAAGCCTGACGGTGGCCGATATCAGCGAGGACCATGCGACAAGCCGCATCACCATCGTGACGGTGAGCCCGCCTGCGGTGATCGACCAGATCATTGCCCAGCTCGACCGGCTGGTCGCGGTGCACCGCGTTGCGGACCTCACCGAGCTCGGCCCGCATGTCGAGCGCGAGCTGGCGCTGATCAAGGTCGCAGGGATCGGTGAGCACCGTATCGAGGCGCTGCGCCTGGCAGACATCTTCCGCGCGCGCCCGGTCGATACCAGCACCAACAGCTTCGTCTTCGAGATTTCCGGATCGGTCGAGAAGATCAACCAGTTCATCGCGCTGATGCGCGAGGTCGGACTGGTCGAGGTCGCCCGCACCGGCGTGGTCGCCATGACCCGGGGGGCCGTGGCGGGGTAATTCATCAACTACCGGTTTCCCGCGAAGGCGGGAATCCATCTCCGGCGCTATCCGATCTCGCACAGCCCTGGAGATGGGCCCCTGCCTTCGCCGGGGACCAGAATGCTAGAAATGGGGAAAGAACATGCGCGTTTATTATGATTCCGACTGCGATCTGAAGCTGATCGAGGACAAGAAGATCGTCATTGTCGGCTATGGCAGCCAGGGCCATGCCCATGCGCAGAACTTGCGCGACAGCGGCGTCAAGGATGTCGCGATCGCGCTTCGCCCCGGCAGCGCCACCGCCGCCAAGGCCGAAGGCGCGGGCTTCAAGGTGCTCAGCAACGCCGAAGCCGCCGCCTGGGCCGATATCGTCATGATCCTGGCGCCCGACGAGCACCAGGCCGCGATCTATGCCGCCGATTATCACGACAACATGAAGCCCGGCGCGGCGCTGGCCTTCGCGCATGGTCTCAACATCCATTTCGGCCTGATCGAGGCGCGCGAGGACCTCGACGTGATCATGATCGCGCCCAAGGGCCCCGGCCATACCGTGCGCAGCGAATATGTGCGCGGCGGCGGCGTGCCGTGCCTGATTGCGGTCGATCGCGACGTGTCGGGCAATGCGCATGACATCGCGCTGGCCTATGCATCGGGCGTCGGCGGCGGCCGCAGCGGCATCATCGAGACCAATTTCCGCGAAGAGTGCGAAACCGACCTGTTCGGCGAGCAGGCGGTGCTGTGCGGCGGCCTGACGCACCTGATCCAGGCCGGCTTCGAGACGCTGACCGAAGCAGGGTACGCACCCGAAATGGCCTATTTCGAGTGCCTGCACGAGGTGAAGCTGATCGTCGACCTGATGTATGAAGGCGGCATCGCCAACATGCGCTATTCGATCAGCAACACCGCCGAATATGGGGACATCACCACCGGCCCGCGCATCATCACCAGCGAGACCAAGGCCGAGATGAAGCGCGTTCTGGAAGACATCCAGCAGGGCCGGTTCGTCAAGAATTTCGTGCTCGACAACCGCGCCGGCCAGCCCGAGCTCAAGGCCGCGCGCAAGCTCGCCGCCGCGCATCCGATCGAGAAGACCGGTGCCCAGCTGCGCGCAATGATGCCGTGGATCGGCGCCAACAAGCTGGTGGACAAGGCCAAGAACTGAGCCCTTGCCCATCAACGCGTTCTTCGAGGAACAGGCCGCGCAGCTCGATGCCCTGAAACGGGCATCGCGGCTGCGCAGCCTTGCGCCGCGTTCGGGCAAGGACTTTGCCTCGAACGACTATCTGGGCCTTGCCGGCTCCACCCTGCTGCACGATGCCCTGCGCGAGGGCATGGCGCTCGGCCTGCCCTCCGGGTCGGGCGGGTCGCGGCTGCTGCGCGGTAACCACCCCGCGCACGAGGCGCTCGAGGCCGAGGCCGCCGCGCATTACGGCACCGAAGCGGCGCTGTTCATGGCGACAGGCTTCGCCGCCAATGCCGCGATCTTCGCCACCCTGCCCCAGCGCGGCGATCTGGTCATTTATGATGCGCTGATCCATGCGAGCGCGCATGACGGGATGAAGCTCGGCCGCGCCGAGACACGCGCCGCCCAGCATAACGACCCCCAGGCGTTCGGCGATGCCATCACCGCCTGGCGCAGCTCCGGCGGCACAGGGCGCGTATGGATCGCGGTCGAGAGCCTCTACAGCATGGACGGCGACCGCGCCCCACTGGCTGATCTGGCCCAGGTCGCCGCCCGGCACGATGCCATCCTGATCATCGACGAAGCGCATGCGACCGGCGTGTTCGGCACCGGCGGGCGCGGGCTTGCCGAGGCGCTCGCAGGCCAGCCCAATGTGATCACACTGCACACCTGCGGCAAGGCGCTGGGTTGCGAGGGTGCGCTGATCTGTGCCCCCCGCGTTGCTACCGACTTTCTTGTCAACCGTGCCCGCCCGTTCATCTTCTCGACCGCCCCTTCGCCGCTGGTCGCGCATATGGTGCGCAAGGCGATCGGCCTGGTGGCCAGCCATGACGATTGGCGCGAAGACCTGTTCGCGCGGGTGGCCGAAGCGCGCACCCTGCTCGCCCCCAGGCTGGGCGCAACCCCTGGCGACACGCAAATCCTGCCCGTCATCATCGGCGAGGATGCGCGCACCATGCGCATCGCCTCCGCCCTTCAGCGCCAGGGCTTCGACATTCGCGGGATCCGCCCGCCGACCGTGCCGCAAGGCACCGCGCGGCTGCGCATTTCGATTACCCGCAACGTGACAAAGGGTGATATCGGCGCGCTCTCCGAATCACTCGACAGGATCATGATCCCCGCATGAAACCGCGATTCATCGTGACAGGCACCGACACCGGAATCGGCAAGTCGGTGTTCAGTGCTGCGCTGACCCAGGCGCTTTCCGCCCGCTACTGGAAGCCCGTGCAATCGGGCATCGAGGACGAGACCGACACCCAGTTCGTCGAGCGCATGGTGCCCGGCGCCACCCTGCCCGAAGCCTGGCGGCTGGTGAGCCCGCTCTCGCCGCACCGCTCGGCCGAAATCGACGGCGTCACAATCGACACCGAGGCGCTCACCCCTCCGCAAGTCGATGCGCCTCTGGTGATCGAGGGCGCAGGCGGCGCGCTGGTGCCGGTGACGCGATCGGTGCTCTATGCCGATATCTTCGCGCGCTGGCAGATCCCGGTCATCGTCTGCGCGCGCACGGCGCTCGGCACGATCAACCACAGCCTGATGACGATCGAGGTGCTGAAGGCGCGCGGCGTGCCGATCCATGGCATCGCGTTCATCGGCGAGGCGATGCCCGACAGCGAGGAAACCATTGCGCAGATGTCGGGCGTCCGCCGCCTTGGCCGGCTCGACCTGCTGCCCGAGATAACCCCCGAGGCCTTGCGCACCGTGTTCGCTGCCGGGTTCGACATCGCCGATTTCGCATGAGCGGCTCCCCCGTCTGGCATCCGTTCACCCAGCACGGTCTGGGCGAGGACATTCCGCTGATCGCGCGTGGGCAAGGCGCGGTGCTGCATGGCGACGATGGCCGGCAGTGGATCGACGCGATCTCGAGCTGGTGGGTGACGACGCACGGCCATGCGCATCCGCGCATCATGGCCGCGATCCGCGACCAGGCGGAACGGCTCGACCAGATCATCTTCGCCGGATGGACGCACGAGCCCGCCGAAACGCTGGCAAGCGGGCTGACCGCGATCATGCCCGAGGCGCTGACGCGCGTCTTCTTCAGCGATTCGGGCTCGACCGCGGTCGAGGTCGCGCTGAAAATGGCGCTGGGCTATTTCCACAATCGGGGTGAACCGCGCCAGGGCATCATCGTGATGGAGCACAGCTATCACGGCGATACCATCGGCGCGATGTCGGTGGGCGCGCGCGGCGTGTTCAACCGGCCCTATGCGCCGCTGCTGTTCGACGTGACCAGCATCCCTTTCCCCGCCGCCGGGGCGGAACAGGCGACGCTCGATGCGCTCGCGGCGGCGTGCCGGGCGGGCGCCGCTGCATTCATCGTGGAGCCTTTGGTGCTCGGCGCAGGGGGCATGCTGTTCTACCCCCCGCATATCCTGTCCGAAATGGCCGCGATCTGCGCGCGCCATAATGTGCTGTTCATCGCCGACGAGGTGATGACCGGATGGGGCCGCACCGGGACACTGCTCGCCTGCGAACAGGCGGGCGTGGTGCCCGACATATTGTGCCTGTCCAAGGGCCTGACCGGCGGCGCGGTACCGCTCGCCGTCACCATGGCGCGCGAGGAGATCTTCATGGCGCACTGGTCCAAGGACCGCGCCGACTGCTTCTTCCATTCGAGCAGCTACACCGCCAACCCGATCGCCTGCGCGGCGGCGGTGGCCAACCTTTCCGTCTGGCGCGACGAGCCGGTGCAGGCGCGGATCGATGGACTTGCCGCGATGCAGGCGTCCGAACTTGCCGCCATCGGCTCGCATCCCCAGGTCGCGAGCACCCGCCAGTGCGGTACCATCGCCGCGTTCGATCTTGCCGCCGATACCAGCGGCTATCTGTCCAACTGGGCGGTGCATCTGAACGCCCATGGCAAGGCGCATGGTGTTTTGATCCGGCCGCTCGGCAACACGGTCTATGTCATGCCGCCCTATTGCATCACGGCCGAGCAGCTGGCCCAGGTCTACGCCGTGGTGCGCGCCGGGCTGGAGCGCAAAACGTAAACGCTGCGTTGCGCGGAACAAACATTGACTTGGCGCGCTCGGAGCCACAGTTTCCGGCTTCCTACCCTCCCAAGGAGTTCGTCATGCGCAAGACCCTCGTCATCCTCGCCCTCGCCGCCGCTGTCGCCACCACGCCGCTGATCGGCCAGGGCATGCAGCTTCCCGGCCAGAAGGACGCTTCGCGCGTCACCGCCGGTACCTACAAGACCGATCCCGGCCACTCGCTGATCGGCTGGGAAGTCAACCATTTCGGCTTCAACGACTATTTCGGCATTTTCGGTGACGTCGCGGGCACGCTGACCATCGATCCCGCCAATCCCAATGCCGCCAAGGTCGATGTGACCATCCCGGTCGCCAAGGTCACCACCGCAAGCGCAGGCCTGACCAGCCATCTGCTGCGCGCCGGAAAGGATGGCGGCAAGCCCGATTTCTTCGGCCCTGCCCCCGCCGATGCGCGCTTCGTGTCGACCAAGGTCGTCGCCAGCGGCATGACCGCCAAGATCACCGGTAACCTGACGCTGAACGGCGTGACCAAGGAGGTGACGCTCGACGCCGAGTTCACCGGCGCGGGCGCGAACCCCTTCAACAAGAAGGAAACCATCGGCTTCGAGGCCGACACCACGATCAAGCGCAGCGATTTCGGCATCGCTTATGGCCTGCCCGTGATCAGCGACGAGGTCGAGCTCGACATCAGCGTGGCATTCGAGAAGCAGTAAGGTCCCCCTTCCGCTCAGCTTGTGCCAATCGACGGCCCCGCGCCCGCCTTATCCGGGTAGCGGGGCCGTTGCAGTTGACCGTCATCCCCGCGAAGGGGGGCCCCCGCTTCCGCGCTACCCGAGCAGAGCGGGATTCCCGCGTTTGCGGGAATGACGATATCCCCCGCACTGCGTGCACCGAACCTGTACCCGCGAGTGAGCATTTTTTTGTTGCGCAATCTGCCCATTTGACGCAATGACGCTTCCGAAATGAAGTCTGACGCCCTCCTTCTTGGTCTGCGACTTACGCGCCCTTAGGCGCGGCTGACCTTGTGCGCGCCAGCCCGGCGTGCCCCGCGCCTAAGGGCCTTTCCACTCCCGGAACACCCGCAAAGCCGGTTGCGCACATGCTCCGGCCTGCCTATCGCACAGCCATTCAGACAGGGCGCTTCTCTCATGCCGATGCTTGACCATCCTTCGCAGAAATACAGGCCGTTCCCGCGCGTCGACCTGCCCAACCGGACCTGGCCCGATGCGGTCATCACCGCGCCGCCGCGCTGGCTTTCCACCGACATGCGCGACGGCAACCAGGCACTCATCGACCCGATGGACGGCGCGAAGAAGCAGCGCTTCTTCGACCTGCTGGTCAAGATCGGCCTCAAGGAGATCGAGGTCGGTTTCCCGTCTGCCGGCGAGACCGAATTCAACTTCATCCGTGGGCTCGTCGATGGCGGAAAGATCCCCGAGGATGTCACCGTGCAGGTGCTCACCCAGTCGCGCCGCGACCTGATCGAGCGCAGCTTCGAAAGCCTGGCCGGCGTCCACCGGGCGATCGTCCACCTGTACAATGCCGTGTCCCCGGCCTGGCGCGAGATCGTGTTCGGGCTCGACCGTGCGGGCGTGAATGCGATAGCGGTCGAGGGCGCGAACATCCTCAAGGAACAGGCGGCGAAATATCCGCAAACCGACTGGCATTTCGAATATTCGCCCGAAACCTTCTCCACCGCCGAACTGGATTTCAGCCTTGAGGTGTGCGAGGCGGTGATGGAGGTGCTGCAGCCCACGCCTGAAAAGCCGCTGATCCTCAACCTGCCCGCGACGGTCGAAGCCGCCGGACCGCATATCTATGCCGACCAGATCGAATGGATGTGCCGCCATATCAGCAGGCGCGATTGCGTGGTCATCAGCCTGCACCCGCATAACGACCGCGGATCGGGCATCGCGGCGGCCGAACTCGGCCTGATGGCGGGCGCGGACCGGATCGAGGGCTGCCTGTTCGGCAATGGCGAGCGCACCGGCAATGTCGATCTCGTGGCCCTGGGCCTCAACATGTACACGCAGGGGCTGCACCCGGGGCTCGACTTTTCGGACATGGACGAGATCGTCAAGACGGTCGAATATTGCAACCAGCTGAAAGTGCCCGAGCGGCACCCCTATGCGGGCGAGCTGGTGTTCACCGCCTTTTCGGGCAGCCATCAGGACGCGATCAAGAAGGGCTTTGCCGCGCAGGAAAAGCGCAACGACCAGATCTGGGCGGTGCCCTATCTGCCGCTCGACCCCGCGGATATCGGCCGCAGCTACGAGGCGGTGATCCGCGTCAATTCGCAGTCGGGCAAGGGCGGCGTCGCCTGGGTGCTCGAACAGGACCAGGGGCTCAAGCTGCCCAAGCGGCTTCAGGCCGATTTCAGCAAGACCGTGCAGGCGCTGGCCGATGCGAAGAGCGTGGAACTGAGCTCGGCCGATATCTGGCAGGCCTTCCAGCAGCGCTATCACCTCGATGGTACCGGCAAGTACCGGCTGGTCGATTACGAGGAGCGCAAGGCGGGCACCGACCGGCTGTTCGTCGGGCGCATCCTGGCGAACGGGCAGGAAATCCCGGTCAGCGGGCGCGGCAACGGGCTGATCTCGGGCGTGGTCGACGCGCTGTCCTCGGCGCTCGGCATCGCGATCGACATTGCCGATTATCGCGAGCACGCCATCGGCTCGGGATCGAAGGCGCGCGCGGCGGCCTATGTCGAATGTGCGATCGATGGCCGCTCGCCCTGTTTCGGCGTGGGCGTCGACGAGGATGTCGCGACGGCATCGATCAAGGCTGTGCTGAGCGCGCTTGAGGAGATTTGAGCTCGGAACATTGCAACACGAGCCCGTTTTCCGGCGAAAGCCGGAATCCAGAGCGGCTACAGAGCAATCCCGCTCCTGGACTCCGGCTTTCGCCGGAGAACGGGTTGGTTTCCACGACCCCAAACCCATCCCCAATCAAAACTTAATCGTACGCTTAATTGCCACTGGACAGCAACAAAACCCAGGTTAATGTCGCCGCCATGACCATGCCATCCCCGCTTTGCGACAATCTGCGCCTGCCCGTCATCGGGTCGCCGCTGTTCATCATTTCCGGCCCGGAGCTCGTCATTGCCCAGTGCAAGGCGGGCGTGATCGGCTCGTTCCCGGCGCTCAACGCGCGCCCGCAGGCGCAGTTCGACGAATGGCTGCACCAGATCACCGAAGAGCTGGCCGAATATAACCGCGCCAATCCGGACAAGCCCGCCGCGCCGTTCGCGGTCAACCAGATCGTCCACAAGTCGAACGACCGGCTCGAAGCCGACCTGATGACCTGCGCCAAGTGGCAGGTACCGATGATCATCACCTCGCTGGGTGCGCGCGAGGACCTGAACAAGGCGGTGCACGACTGGGGCGGCATCACCCTGCACGACGTGATCGACGATCGCTTCGCGCGCAAGGCGATCGAAAAGGGCGCGGACGGCCTGATCCCCGTCGCGGCGGGCGCGGGCGGCCATGCCGGCACCATCTCGCCCTTCGCGCTGATGCAGGAAATCCGCAGCTGGTTCGATGGGCCCATCGCGCTGTCGGGATCGATCGCCTGCGGTGCCTCAATCCTCGCCGCGCAGGCGATGGGCGCGGACTTTGCCTATATCGGCTCCGCCTTCATCGCCACTGAAGAGGCGCGCGCCACCGACGGCTACAAGAACGGTATCGTCGAGGGCCGGGCATCGGACATCGTCTATTCGGACCTGTTCACCGGCGTGTCGGGCAATTACCTGCGCCAGTCGATCGTCAATGCCGGGCTCGATCCGGACAATCTGCCCAAGGGCGATTACAGTACGATGAACTTCGGATCGGGCGGCAATACCGAAGCCAAGGCGTGGCGCGACATCTGGGGCAGCGGCCAGGGCATCGGCGCGGTCGACAAGGTCGATACCGTGGCCGACATGGTGGCCCGCCTGACCGCCGAATATCAGGCCGCCAAGGCCTCGCTGCTGGCGCGGACGAATTATTGATCGCGCGGCGCGGCAGTTCATCTGCCGGTCAGCAATCGCGCTAATGGTGTAGCCCCCGTGGTGTCCCTTCAGCACGGGGGTTTTTACATGCGCATTTCGCACGGTTTCGTCATTCTGGCGGTGGCTTTAGCTGCCCCGGCCCTGGCCAAGGCACCACCCGCCCTGCCCGACGAGCTCGTCCTGTCCGGCGACAACATCATCACTGTCACGATCAACGGCCAGCCGCTGCGGCTCGAGGTGCGGCCCGAAGCCGCCGAAGCGCCCACGCTCAACGCCGATGTCGCGGCCAGATTGGGCCTGAAGCCCGGCATGCTCGCGTTTCGCAGCATGGTGGGGCCCGAACGGGTCAATGGCAACTCGTCGATCCACCGGGTCGATTATGGCGCGGGCGAGAAGAAGCAGCGCATCTTCTGGACCGATCGGCAGAGCTCGACCATCTCCGACGGCACGATCAGCCCTGCCTCGCTGCCGTACAGGAGGGTCACGTTCCGGTTGCGCGAAGCGGGTCCCGGGACAAGCGAGATCAGCCTGCCGCTCGACAATTTCGGCTTTCTCGGCCGGCTGGGTGTCGGCACGACATTGAACCTTGAAGGCGAGAAGGTGCGGTTCCAGTTCAGCCTGGCGCGCGACGAGACGCTGGTCAGCGCGCCGACCGGCAACTGGCTGGCGCAGTATCGCGGCGGCAAGTTCACCGGCCAGCCGCGCCAGACGCTGATCTTCTACGGCATCGAGCGCCCAACCCGCGAAATGACGCTGGCCCAGCCCATCGCGCTGGGGCCGCGCCAGCTCCTTACCGCCGATGTGCGCTACAGCGATTATGGCGATGCGAGCGGCATTGCCGCGGCCGACGAAGCTAGGGCGGATTCGGACGAGATCGTCGTCGTGGGCGACAAGAAACGCGATGTCGATCTGCGCATCGTCGCCGGGCGCGCGTTCCTGAAAGGCTGCGCCAGCCTGACCTATGACATGCAGAAGCGGACGCTGGGCCTGCGCTGCTGATGCTCAGAGCGGCCGCGCGCCCGTCACCTCATAGGCCGTGATCGTGCGGTCGTGGATGCCGTGCGCGGCGCTGGCGGCGCGCCATTCAGCCATGTGCGCGCTCGCCGCGTGCGCCTTCAGCGCATCTTCGCTTTCCCAGCTCTCGCTGACCCGGATCAGGCCGGGTTCGACCACGTCTTCGGAAAAGGCATAATGGCCGCAGCCCGGCTCTGCCCGGCTCAGCTCGATCATTTTCGTCATCGCGGGCCGGACTGCCTCGATCTGGTCGATCGGAAAGCGATAGAAGCCGGCGATGACGATCATGCGCGTGCCTTTCAGATCTCGAGCTGGCTGCCCAGTTCCACCACGCGGTTCGAAGGCAGGTTGAAGAATTCCATCGGGCTCGCCGAATTGCGCAGCATCCAGGCGAAGATCTTCTCGCGCCAGATCGGCATGCCGGGCCGTTCGGCGGTGAGAAGCGTCTGGCGCGACAGGAAGAAGCTGGTCTGCAGCATCTCGAACTTGCCGCCGCACAACTCCTTCACGTCCTTGAGCGCGGCGGGAACGTCGGTCGACTGCATGAAGCCGTAGCGCAGCACCATGCGGTAGAAGCCATGGCCCAGGTCCTCGACATGGAAGCGGTTGGCGTCGGTGACATAGGGCACTTCCATGATCTGCACGGTCAGGATGACCACGCGCTCGTGGATGACCTTGTTGTGCTTCATGTTGTGCAGCAGCGCGGTAGGCACGCCGGTGGTCGCCGAAGCCATGAAGATGGCGGTGCCCTTGACGCGGGTGGCCGAGCCTTGCGCGGACTTGACGAACACCTCGATCGGCAGCGCGCTTTCGATCATCGTCTCGCGCATCAGCTTGCGCCCGCGCGCCCAGGTGGTGAGCAACGTGAAGGTGACCGCGCCGATCACCAGCGGAAACCAGCCGCCATCGGGAATCTTGGTCGCGTTGGCGAGGAAATAGGCGCCATCGACGACCACGAAGGTGACGATGATCGGGATCGCCATCCACAGCTTCCATTTCCACATCGCGATCAGCAGCACCGCCATCAGGCAGGTGTCGATCAGCATCGCACCCGTCACCGCGATGCCATAGGCGGCAGCGAGGTTGCTCGAGCTCTGGAAGCTCAGCACCAGCAGGATCACCGCGATCATCAGCACCCAGTTGATCAGCGGGATATAGATCTGGCCGCTTTCCGACGCGCTGGTGTGCTTGATCGACAGACGCGGGATATAGCCGAGCTGGATCGCCTGGTGGGTGATCGAGAACGAGCCCGAGATCACCGCCTGGCTGGCGATGAAGGTCGCGCCGGTCGCGAGCAGCACCAGCGGCAGGCGCAGCACATCGGGCGCGAGCAGGAAGAACGGGTTCCTGATCGTCTCGGCCGCAACCTCGGGCGACATGCCGATGATCATCGCGCCCTGGCCGAAATAGTTGATCAGCAGCGCGGGCATGACGAAACCGAACCAGGAGAGGCGCAAGGGCCCGCGTCCGAAATGCCCCATGTCCGAATAGAGCGCCTCCGCCCCCGTCACCGCGAGCACGACCGAGCCGAGCGCCAGAAACGCGAACCAGCCATCGTTGAGGAAGAAGCGCACCGCATACCAGGGGTTCAGCGCGAGCAGGATCTGCGGGTTGAACACGATCTGGTAGATGCCCAGGACCGCAATCGTGCCGAAATACAGCACCATGATCGGTGCGAACAAGGTCCCGATCCGGGCGGTGCCGCGCGACTGGATGAAGAACAGGAAGACCAGCAGCCCGACCGCGATCGGCACGACCAGCGGCTGCAGCCCCGGATTGACCACGGTCAGCCCCTCGACCGCGGACAGCACCGAGATCGCGGGCGTGATCATGCTGTCGCCATAGAAAAGCGCCGTGGCGAACACGCCGAGCAGGATCAGCAGCCAGCCATAGCTGGTCCGCCCGATGCTGCGCGAGATCAGCGCGACGAGGGCAAGACTTCCGCCCTGCCCCTTGTTGTCGGCCCGCATCAGGATGCTGACATATTGCACGCCGACGACCAGCGTCATCGACCAGAAGATCAGGCTGACGACGCCGAAGATATGCTCGGCATCGGGCGTGAGCGGATGGTGCCCGGCAAAGGTCTCGCGAAAGGCGTAGATCGGGCTGGTGCCGATATCGCCGAACACGATGCCGATCGCCCCGAACGCAAGCGCCGCGACCGAACTGCTCTTGGCATGATCGTGACCATCGGGGGGAGGAACCTGAGCGCCGCCTGAGACAGCACCAGTAGGCTGCGCCGACGGCGCGTCAGAGGGTGAATCGCTCATCATCGGGCAATATGCGGGCGCTGCAGACCTTGCGATCGAACAGCGCTCATCGTCCCCTTTCGCCTATCGCCCATCAGGGCAATGGCTGGCGGATTAGCATGGCGCATGATGCAGTGCAATATAATCGCAATAGAGCGATTATTGAGCGTTTTCAACAGGTTGAGAGGGCTCTGCGGTAGGCGGGACCGATCCGGGCATGCCGGGCGCCGGCGCGCCGGACTGCTGGGCGATCAATGCGTCGATCCGGGCGAGTCGGCTGGTCAGGTCTTCGCGCCACTCGGCGTCGGGCGGCGAGCGCTCGAGAAGCTCGGCCCAGATGCCGCGCGCCTGCTGCAACTGGCCCGAAGTCGCGAGCGCCAGGCCGAGGAAGAACGGCGGTGCCGGATGATCGGGCGAGAGCGTCGCGGCCTTCTGATAGGCATATTGTGACGCCGGGGTGAGCAGGCCGCTGCTGTGCCCGACCAGCGCATTGCCGAGCGCCACCCACAGGTCCGGGTCTTCGGGGAATGTCTCCAGCCCCTTGCTGAGCGCGGTCGCGGCCGTGGCGAACTTGCCCTGGCGGCTCTGCGCATCGGCGAGCACCAGCCAGGCGCGGGCATCGCCGAAATTGCCGCCCATCTCGTCGCGCTGCTTCGCCAGGTCCTCGTCAAACATGCCGAGCTTCTCGACCGGCTCCTTGGGCGATCCGGCAAGCGAGGGCTGGCCCTGCCAGGCATAGCCCGCAATGCCGACGAACAGCGCCGCTCCGGCGAGCTCCCATGCCTTGCGCGGCAGCTTGCCCAGCCAGATCAGCCCCGCCATGATCAGCAGCGCGAGCAGTCCCATGACGATCCAGGCCATCAGCTCTTGCCTCCTTGCGCCCTGGCGCGGGTGAAACGCTTGCGCACGATCACGACGGCGAGCAGCAGCAGCACGACCGGCGCGGCGAACAGCGGCCAGGTCATCGTCGTGACGCGCGGCTCATAGGACACCCAGTCGCCATAGCGTTCGATCAGCCAGGCGCGGATCGCCTCGGGGTCCTCGCCGCGGGCGATGCGCTGGCGCACCTGGTTGCGCATGTCGCCGGCCATCGGGGCATCGGAATCGGCAATCGACTGGCTCTGACAGGTCAGGCAGCGCAGCGTCATCATCAGATCCTGCGCGGCCTTTTCCTTCGCCGGATCCTCGAGCTGCTTGTAGGCGTAAGGCGCGGGCGGGAGCGAGTCCTGAGCTGCTACCGGCACGGCGAACATAGCGAGCAGGAGGAAGGCTAACCACCTCACCGAGTTCCCGAGCGAAGTCGAGGGACGTATGCGAAGAGGGTTGCGATCACGTCCCTCGACTTCGCTCGGGACAAACGGGGGTTGGGCGCAATCCGGCCTTGCCATCACTGCGCTTCCTTCAGCTTCTGCAGGATCATAGGCACCTGATCGGCGCGGATTTCGCCGATATGCTGATAGGTGATGATCCCCTTGCCGTTGATCACGAACGTCTCGGGCACGCCCGAGGAGCCGAGATCGAACTGGATCTTGCTGACATCGTCGCGCCCGATCCGCGTATAGGGATTGCCGTTGCGCGCCAGGAACGCCTGCACGTCCGCGGTCCGATCGCGAATGGCGACGCCGTCGATCTCCACGCCTGCCCTGGCGAGCTCAGCCAGCACCGGTGCCTCGGCGATGCACGGCACGCACCAGCTGGCGAACACGTTGAGCAGCTTGGGCTTGCCGGTGGTGAAATCGGCCTTGGCCAACGCCGGACGATCGGGCACCGCCTGGGGCAGGTCGAAATCGGGCAGCGGTTTGCCGATCATCTGCGAGGCGATCGTGCGATCGCCAGGCGCGATCAGCCCCGATGCGAACACCGCGAAAAGCAGGCCGAACAGGGCCAGCGGCAACCAGATCGCCCAATGTTTCATGCGAGCGCTTCCTGGCCTCCGGCGGCAGGCTTGGACGCTGCAGGTTCGGAAATCGGCTCGAGCTCGGGCTCGCCCTTGCGGCGCAGATCGCGCACGGTGCGGCCGACCAGCGACAAGATACCGCCCAGCCCGACCAGCAGGCCGCCATACCAGATCAGCGGCACGAACGGCTTCCACCACAGGCGCAGCTGCCAGCGGCCGTCCTCGCCCTCTTCGCCCAGCACGGCATAAAGCTGGCCGTTCCAGCGCGTGAGCAACGCCGCCTCGCTCGTCGCGGTGGGCGGCGAGGCGAACATGCGCGCCTGGGGGTTGAGCACGGTTTGGACATTGCTGTCGCCATAGCGCGCGACCAGACGCGCCTCGAGCGCGGTCCAGTTGGCACCCGCGATCGGCTTGACGCCCTGCAGTTCGACGGTCCAGGGACCGACGGTGTGGCTCTGCCCGATCTCGCTCGCCACGAGCTTTTCGGTGTTGAACGCGCTTTCCGAGGCCATGCCCGCCAGCGCGACCGCGATGCCGAGATGCGCGATGACCATGCCCCAGATATGCGCCGGCGTGCGGCGCAGATTGCGCTTCCACAGCGGCAGCACGCTCGCCACGGCAAGGCCAGCGGCAAAGACCAGGCCGAGCAGCGGCAGCGCGCCGATTTCGCCGCCGAACACCACCACCAGCGCCAACGTGGCCGCAGCGACCAGCGCGGGCGCAGCGAGCAGATTGGCGAGCTTGCGCCCGTTATCCTGCCGCCAGCGCATCAGCGGACCCGCCGCCATGATCACCAGCATCGGGAAGACGAAGATCGCGCTCACCGGGTTGAAATAGGGCGGGCCGACCGAAACCTTGGTGCCGAACGCCTCGGTGACCAGCGGATAGAGCGTGCCCATCAGCACGATGCCGAGCACGCCGACCAGCAGCACGTTGTTCATCACCAGCGAGCCTTCGCGGCTGAACAGGTGGAATTTCGCGCCCTCGGTGACGGTCGAGGCGCGCAGCCCGAACAGGGCGAGCGCGCCGCCGATATAGATGGCGAGCAGGGTGAGGATGAAGCTGCCGCGTTCGGGATCGACCGCAAAGGCGTGCACGCTCGTCAGGATGCCCGAGCGCACCAGGAAGGTGCCGACCATCGACATCGAGAAGGCGACCACCGCGAGCATCACCGTCCAGGCCTTGAGCGCATTGCGCGTGGCCAGCACGCTGACCGAATGGAGCAATGCGGTCGCGGCGAGCCAGGGCATCAGCGAGGCATTCTCGACCGGGTCCCAGAACCACCATCCGCCCCAGCCGAGCTCGTAATAGGCCCACCACGAGCCGGCGGTGATGCCGAGCGTCAGGAAGATCCACGCGCCCATCACCCAGGGCCGCATCGCGCGGGCGAAGGCGGGCCCGACATCGCGCGTGATCAGCGCGCCGACCGCGAAGGAAAAGGCGATCGAGAGCCCGACATAGCCGATGTACAGCGTCGGCGGATGGAAGGCGAGGCCCGGGTCCTGCAGCAGCGGGTTGAGGCCATTGCCCTCGACCGGCGCGGGATTGAGCCGCTCGAACGGGTTCGACGAGAACAGCATGAACGCATAGAAGCCCAAGCTCACGAAGGCCTGGCCCGCCAGCGTGGCGACCATCGTGCGTTCGTTGAGCCGCCGCTCGAGCAGCGCGACGAAGCCGCCCGCCAGCCCCATCACGGTGACCCAGAGCAGCATCGAGCCCTCGTGATTGCCCCAGGCCCCGGCAATCTTGTAGATCAGCGGCTTCAAGCTATGGCTGTTCGCCGCGACCAGCTTGACCGACAGGTCGGTGCGCAGGAACAGCACGATCAGCAGCGCAAAAGCGACCGCCACGAGCAGCCCCTGCACCACCGCGATCGGGCGGACAGCGCGCAGGAATTCGGCGCCGCGCGCGGTCAGCGCATAGCTGCCCACGCCCAGCTGCAGGACCGCGAGCGCGGCGGCGAGCCACAGGATCGCAAGCGCGATTTCGGCAATCATGGCTGCTGCACCGTCCCGCCGAGCTTCTTGACATCGGCCTTGGTCATGTCGCGCATCTCGCGCGGCACGTAATTCTCGTCATGCTTGGCGAGGAGGTTGTCGGCGACGAACTGGCCCGAGGCGTTCATCCGGCCCTCGGCGACGACTCCCGACCCCTCGACGAACAGGTCGGGGGTGATCCCGGTAAAGCGTACCGGTACCGTGCCCTTGCCGTCCTCGACGATGAAATCGATCGTCACGCCATCGGCCTGTTTCCTGATCGAGCCTTTCTGCACCATGCCGCCCAGCCGGATGGCCTGGCCCGGCTCGACGCCCTTTTCGGCAATGTCGCCGGGCGTGTAGAAATAGCTCGCCTGGTCGCGCAACGCATAGGCCGCGATCAGCCCGGCGGCGACAAGGCCGACAAGGGCGATGCAGATCAGGACGAGACGCTGGTGCTTGGCTTTCATGGGGTGCGTGTCCGGTTCACTTGCGCTTGAGCGCGTCGAGCCGCGCCTCTGCGCGTTTGAGCGCCAGCCAGCAATAGCCGATCAGCCCGGCGGTTCCGGCAATGCCCAGCCCATAGGCCATGATGACATAGGTCCACTGGGTCATGCGGCCGCGAGCCTGCGCATGCGCGCCTCGATGCGGATATCGGCGAGCAGGGTGCGCATGCGCATCAGCACGATCGCGCCGAAGATAAGCGAGAAGCCGATCACCGCCATGCCGAGCGGCCACAGGAATGCGGGATCGATCGCCGATTTGCCGATTGAGATGCTCGCCGGCTGGTGCAGGCTGTTCCACCAGACCACCGAGCGGTTGATGATCGGCACGTTGACCGCGCCCACCAGCCCGAAGATCGCAGCAACGCGCGACGTGCCGCCCCGCCCTGCCGCTGCATCCTTCTGGCTGGCATCGGCGAGCGCGATATAGCCGAGATACAGGAAGAACAGCACCAGCATCGAGGTCAGCCGTCCGTCCCACACCCACCAGGTGCCCCATGTCGGCCGCGCCCAGATCGATCCGGTGGCGAGGCACAGCGCGCAGAAGAACGCGCCCGGCACCGCAGAGGCGCGCGCGGCGATCCCGGCGAGCGGGTGCCGCCAGACGAGTTCGACGAGACTGGCGATCGCGATGCTCGTCCAGCCCGCCATGCCCAGCCAGGCGGCAGGAACGTGGATGTAGAGGATGCGCACCGTTTCGCCCATCAGCCGGTCGGCGGGCGCGCTGAACAGACCGATCGACAGCGCGATGGCGACCATGATGACGCCCGTCACCATCAGCGCCGGGGTCAGCGGCCGGGCGATGGACAGGAACCGCGTGGGATTGGCAAAACCGTGCATGAGCGAAAGTGCGTCAGCTTCCTAGCGCCGAGGCATATCGGCGTCGCGTCTTGTTGCCACGATGCAGCGACGGCCTCAAGGGAATTTGCGTAAGGCGGGGCAGTCGACGCCAATGGCTTTTGCCCGTCACCCCCGCGAACGCGGGGGTCCCGCTTCTCCGGCAATCTGGAGCAAGAAAGCGGGATTCCCGCTTTCGCGGGAATGACGAAGCATCGGTCAGGTGTTGGAACTCAACCCCGCCCGATCAGCTTCTGCGCCATGCGGTCGGCGACGGTGGCGGGCGATTCGCCGGTGGTGCGGCTTTCCTGCCAGATGCCGGTCAGGCGCTGCGGAATGCCGGTGAGGCGCGCGTGCACCTCCTCGACCTGCGCGGCGCGACCTTCGGCCTGCGCGAAATATTCGAGCGCCACCGAGATGATACCGCCCGCGTTGATGACATAATCGGGCGCGTATAGGATGCCGCGGTCGATCAGCATGTCGCCATGGTGCGGCCGCGCGAGCTGGTTGTTCGCACCTCCCGCGACGATCGCGACATTCAGCTTCTCGATGCTTTCCGAATCGAGGATCGCGCCCAGCGCGTTCGGGCTGAACACGTCCGCCTCGACCTGCATGATCCGGTCGGCGCTCACCGTTTCGGCCCCCAGTTCGTCGGCGAGCTTCTGCGCGCGATCGGCATTCACGTCGGCGAGGGTCAGCTTCGCGCCCTCGGCCGCGAGCAGCCGGGCGAGACCGCCGCCGACGCTGCCCGTTCCCTGGACCGCGATGCGCACGTCCTTCAGCCGGTCGGTGCCCAGCTTGAACGCGACCGCGGCCTTGACGCCCAGGAAGATGCCCTTGGCGGTGAACGGCCCCGGATCGCCGCCAGCCGAGCCTGCGTCCTGCACCGGCAGGCCTGAGACGAACTTGGTGCGCTTCGAGATCGCGACCATGTCGGCATCGGACATGCCGATATCCTCGGCGGTGACATAACGCCCGCCCAGCGCATCGATCGCGTCGCCGAACGCGGCGAGCATCTCGGGGGTCTTGCGATTGTCGGCATCGGCGAGGATCACCGCCTTGCCGCCGCCCATCGGCAGGCCGGCCATCGCGTTCTTGTAGCTCATGCCGCGCGACAGGCGCAGCGCATCGGTGATCGCGCGGCTCTTGTCGGCATAATGCCAGAAGCGCGTGCCGCCGCCCGCCGGGCCCAGAGCCGTGGAGTGAATCGCGATGATCGCCGAAAGCCCCGAGGCGCGGTCGTGCACATATTGCACCGCCTCATGCTCGTCGAAGTCCGGCAGATCCCAATAGCTTTGCACGCGCCCGTCTCCCCAAGGCTGGTCGCGCGGCAGAGCCTGAAAAAGGCAAGGATTTCAAGAGCAGATGGGGCGACCGATGGGGTTCGAACCCACGACCTCCGGTACCACAAACCGGCGCTCTAACCAACTGAGCTACGGTCGCCACACACTGCTTACGCCACGCGGAGGCGTCCCTTAGGGGCGCGCGGGCGGGATCGTCAAGCGACGAAATCAAGGCGGTCGCTATCTTACAAACTGCCCCTGCAATGCAAGGGAAAATGCGGCGAAAATGCTGCCTCGCGAAATTAAATTAGCCGAACCCGTTCACGGCTCGCCGATGCGGCGGCTGATGATGCGCGCAGGGGTCAACTGCGCATCGAGCAGGCTGGTCTGCCGCCACCGGCTCTCCCCCTGCTGGATCACCAGATCGAGCTCGAACCAGCGAGTGACGATCTGTGGCTGCGATTCGATCTCGGGCCCGAAGGTCTGCGATTGCAGCGCCAGCGGCCGCCAGAAATCGGCGATGCGCGCATAGCCGAGCGCCGGGCGATCCGCGATCATGGTGCGGGCGCGATCGAGCGGGATCTTGCCGGGCGCGAGCATCATGATCAGCGGCGCCTGTTCGGGCAGCAGCGTGTTGACGTTGATCGGCGACAGGATCGCATCGGGCAGCGCGCAGATCCACGGTTCCAGTCGCGCGTAGAGCTGCGGCGTCATGCCGCGCAGCGCCTGGATCTCGCCCTTGTCGCCCAGCAGCCGCCCTGCGGTGCGATAGGGCATATCGAGCTGCTGGTAATATTGATCCTCGGCCCCGGCGGGCTGCGCCGCCTGGTCGGTATCGATCCAGTCGGCCAGCGCATCGGCCAGCCCCCGCGCCTCGTCCGACCCGACGCCGAGCGCCTGCATGAGCCCGGCAAACTGGCCGATGCCGACCGGTCGCGCGGCGAGGTCGCCCGGCTGGCCTGCGACCACCGAATTCAGGTTGAAGCAGTTGCCGCCATCGCGCACCGTCGCGGTCACCACCGCGCCCGATCCATCGTCGATCGGCAGCACATTGGGCTGGCCGATCCAGCCGCCGACATTGATCGTGCGCGCGGGGCTGAGATCGAGCTGGCGCTTGATCTCGCGTGCGGCGAACTGCTCCGCGCCCAGCGCGGCGAACCGCGCGCGGTCCGCCGCATCGGCATTGGCGGCAAGCCGCACGGCGAGGTTCACCCGGTCGAGGATCAGCGTGGTGACGATCGCCATCACCGCGACCAGCAGCAGCACGCTGAGCAGCGCGATCCCGCGTTCGGACGGTCTGCGGCGCAGATGCACGCTCATCCGCCGCCCCCTGCGACGAGGAATTCGAAGGCCAGCGGCCGGGCTGAATTGCCCTGCTGCACCAGGGTGAGTTCGATCGCGATCGGCAGTTCGTCGGTGCGCTGCGGCCGCCAGTCGGTCTGCCAAACGCCCTGCTTGTCGCGAAAGCGCAGCCGCGCCTGCTCGATCCCTTCGAGGATTGTGACCGGCGCGCCGGTCTTCGCGCCATCAGCCTTGGGCGCGATCGCGCGGGTCAGCCGTCCATCGGCCAGCGCCCATTCGACGCGCTGCAGGCTCGACGAACCCGGCTGCGGATCGATCTGCGCAACCTGGCGCGAAAAGCCGAGCAGCAGCCCGTCGCCGGTCATCAGCGCCACCCGGTCGTTGCCCAGCGGATCGCGCGACGGGCGCGGCAGCATCAGCGTCATGTCCTGCGCCATGATCGCGGAGAATCGGCGCAGGTCGCCCATCTCCTCGAGCCGCACCGCGCTGCGCGCCTCGGCCTCGACGCTCTGGCGCAGCAGCACGACCGAGGCGGTGGCGATCATCCCGAAGATGAACAGCGCGACCATCATCTCGACCAAGGTGAAGCCGGATGATGGGTGCACCCCCTGCCCGTCATTCCCGCGAACGCGGGAATCCCGCTTCTGCGTGACCTCGGCAAAGGCAAGCGGGACCCCCGCCTGCGCGGGGGTGACGACGGGGACACGGGAGGCGCCCCTCACAAAACCGGCCTCAGCACGGTGAGCGTCACCTCGGGCCCCGTCCCCTGGCGCACCGCCAGATCGACCTTGAGCAGCTCGCCCCCCTCGAGCGCGGTGGCCGTCCGCCGCCAGGCGAAATCGCGGCCTGCATTGCTGATCGTGCCCTGCGTATCGCCGAGCGCGGGGGGATTGGGATCGGTCAGTGCCTCGACCGCCAGATTGCGCACGGTGATCTCGCTGTACAGGCGGCTGTCGAGCTCGGCGGTCTGCATCAGGCTCGCGCCCTGCAGCTTGATCAGCGCGAGCGCGGCGATCGAGAAAACGGCGAGCGCCACCAGCATTTCGAGCAGGCTGAAACCCGTGTCGTGGCGGGTGTGGCAGGGGCGGCGCGGCATGGACTGCCATTTAGCCGCCAAAGCGGTCCCGCGCCAGCCGTTTGCCGCTTGAATCGCCCCCCGATTGACCGCTATTCGCAAGGCGGGGCAAGGCCGTAAGAGGCATGGGGACGATGAGCGACAGCGAGACCACGAGCCGGGCTGGGAGCAACCAGTGCAACACCGCCGCGCTGGGCAAGGTTCCCGGCATCCAGAAGGTGCCGACCCCGCGCATGGAATTGTATATCCTGCGCAATTTCCTGACGCCCGAGGCGTGCGCGCGTTTCGTCGAGAAGATCGATGCCGACCGCAGGCCCTCGACCATCGCCGATCCGAATGGCGACAGCTATTTTCGCACGTCCGAGACCTGCGACATGCGCGCCGACGATCCCGAAGTCCTCGCGCTCGATGAGCGGCTGAGCGCGCTGTCGGGCATCGACATGCAGTTCGGCGAGACAATGCAGGGGCAGCGCTATGCCGTGGGCCAGGAGTTCAAGGCGCATACCGACTATTTCGAGCCGGGCGGTCAGGATTTCACGCGCTATACCACGGTCGGCGGCCAGCGGACCTGGACGTTCATGATCTATCTCAACGAGCCCGAATCGGGCGGTGCGACGCGGTTCAAGACGATCGGCAAGTCGATCCAGCCCGAGATCGGCAAGCTGGTCGCCTGGAACAACCGCCGCCCCGACGGCAGCTGCAATCCCGCCACCATCCATCACGGCATGAAGGTCCGCGAAGGCACCAAATACGTCATCACCAAATGGTATCGCGAGAGGCCCTGGCGCCTGTGAGCGTCACCCGATACCGCCCCGGTCCCGCGATGCTGGTGACCGCGGCCTTTATCGGCCCCGGCACCGTCACCGCCTGCGCGAGCGCAGGCATAGGCTTCGGCTATGCGCTGCTCTGGGCGCTGGTGTTCGCGACGGTGGCCACGATCATCCTGCAGGCCATGGCCGCGCGCGTCGCCATCATCACCGGCCAGGGGCTGGCCGAGGCGATCCTGGCAGCGGCGGCGAACCCGGCGCTGCGCTGGGGAATGGCGGCGCTGATCTTCGCCTCGCTGGCGATCGGCAATTCGGCCTATCAGGCGGGCAATATCAGCGGCACCGCGGCGGGCCTGAAGCTGCTGGGTGCGGGCGCCTTGTCGCCTTCCCTGCTCGCACTGGCCACCGGCCTGCTCGCGGCCTTGCTGGTCGTGATCGGCAAGCCTGCCTGGCTGGAAAAGCTGCTGATCGCTCTGGTGCTGGCGATGTCGCTCGCGTTCATCGGCGGGCTGGCGGTGATCCGGGTCGATTGGGGCGCGGTGCTGAGCGGCTTCGTGCCGCGCCTGCCCGCCGACAGCCTGTTCACCGCGATCGCGCTGATCGGCACCACGGTGGTGCCCTATAACCTGTTCCTCCACGCCGCCTCGGTGCGCGGCAAGTTCGCACCCGATGCCGATGGGCTGGCGGCATCGAACCTCGACACGGGCATTTCGGTGACGCTGGGCGGGCTGCTGTCGATGGCGATCGTCGTCATGGGCGCGGCGACGGCAGCGATGGCCGCGACCGGCACCGGCCCGCTCGACGATACCGCGCTGCGGCTCGAAAGCCTGTTCGGCGCCCCTGCGCGGATCGTGTTCGCACTGGGGCTAGTGGGTGCGGGCTTCAGTTCGGCGCTGACCGCACCGGTTGCGACCGGCTATGTGCTGGCCGAGATGATGGGCGGCGCAGGCGATCCGGTGCGGCGCGCGCGCATTTTCAGGGCGACCGCGCTGGCGGTGGTCGTCATCGGCACGCTCTTTGCGTTTTTCGCGGTCAATCCAGTCGAGCTGATCCTGATCGCGCAATCGGCCAACGGGCTGCTGCTTCCGATCCTCGCCGCCTTCCTGCTCTGGGTGGCGGCGCGCAAGGCGAGCCTGGGCGCTTTCGCCAACAATGCGCTCGCCAATCTGATGGGCGGCGCGGTGGTGCTGGTCTGCGCGGGACTGGGCGCGCGGCTGATCCTGCGCTCGGCGGGAATCTGGCCATGAGCCGGTCGATCGATCTCAATGCCGATCTCGGCGAAGAGCCCGGGGAACAGGCGCGCGACATCGCGCTGATGCGGGTGATCTCCAGCTGCAACATCGCGTGCGGCGGCCATGCAGGCGACGAGGCGAGCATGGCGGCGATGCTGCGCGAGGCCAGGGCTGCGGGTGTCGCGCCGGGCGCGCATCCCAGCTATCCCGACCGTGCAGGGTTCGGGCGGGTGTCGCTGGTGATGCCGCTGCCCGATCTGATCGAATCGCTGCTCGAACAGGTGCGCGCGCTGGAGTCCGTCGCAGCGCACGAGGGCGTGGCGCTCACGCATATCAAGCCGCATGGCATGCTCTATAATGATCTCGCCGACCGGCCCGACATGGCGCGCGCCGTGGCGGAAGCGTTGCACGCCGCCTTCCCGCATCTCGCCCAGGTCGGGCTCGCGCATTCGGCGAGCGAGGATGCGGCGCGCGCGGTCGGTGCCCGCTTCATCGCCGAGGGCTTTGTCGATCGCGGCTACACGCCTGCCCGCCGCCTGGTCCCGCGGTCGCAGCCCGGCGCGCTGATCGCAAGCGATGCCGATCGCGCCGCACAGGCCATCGCCATCGCCACGGGCCTGCCCATCACCGCGAACGACGGCAGCCTGATCCATGTTATGGCGCAGAGCCTGTGCATTCATTCGGACAGTCCCGGCGCGGAACAAACCGCTTTGCGGATTGCAGGCGAGATGGCAGTCTTGGGGATAACGATAAAAGCCCCTGGAGAGCTGCCCGATGAGCCAGTCGATCTATTGCGCCGATGACTGGTTGATGATCCAGGGTCTGGCGTCCGACCGTGCGGCGGCGCTGGCGGCGGCGGCGGAAGGCGCAGGCTGGGACGATATCGTTCCGGGGCTCGACAGCCTGTCGCTGAGCTGGAACCCGGCGCAGCGCAGCCTGGAAGCGGCGCGCGCGGCCGCCGAGGCGCTGGCCGGAAGCGATGCCCATGCCGCGCCCCCCACGACCGTCGCGCCTGCCACGCTGCATATCTGCTACGAAGCGCCTTGGGCGCATGATGCGGACATCGTCGCCGAGCTGCTTGGGCTGACCTCCGACGACCTGCCCGGCTGGCACGCAGCGCAGGACTGGCGCGTGGCGATGCTCGGCTTCCAGCCCGGCTTTGCCTATCTCACCTGCGATGCGCGCCTGCCCGACATCCCACGCCTCGCCGACCCGCGCGCGCGGGTCGAGGCGGGGTCGGTCGGGCTGCTCGGCCAGATCTGCGGGCTCTATCCGCACGCCGGCCCCGGCGGCTGGCCGATCATCGGGCGGATCGCCGAGACCCTGTTCGATGCGCACGCCCCCTCGCCTGCGCTGCTGCAGGCGGGCCAGCAGGTGCGGTTCGAGCGGATCGACGCGAACGAACTCGCGCGGCGGACGGGAGGCGCGGCATGAGCCTCACCGTCGTGAAGGCGGGGCTGCAATCGAGCATCCAGGCCGCGCCGTTTCGTAGGCTGCGCAAGCTCGCGGTGCCCTCGGGCGGTGCGGCCGATGGGCTGAGCCTTGCGCTCGCCAACCAGCTGGTCGGGCGTCCTCTCGATGCTGCCGCGATCGAGATCGCGCTAGGCCCGGCTGAATTCCGCGCCGACCGCGCACTGGCCGTCGCGGTGACCGGCGCGCCGTGCCAGGTGCAGATCAATGGCGAGGAGGCCGAGCCGCACCAGACGCTGCATCTGGAGGCGGGCGATGTGCTCGCCATCGGCCGCGTCTGGGCTGGCTGCCGGGTCTATCTCGCGCTCTCCGCCGCGATCGAGGTGCCCGAGGTACTCGGCACGCGCTCGACGCTGATCGGCGCGGGCTTTGGCGGGCTCGAGGGGCGCGCGCTCGCCGATGGCGACGTGCTGGCGCTGGGCGAGGACGGCGACGCTGTGCCCGCGCTCGTCACCCCACCCGAGCTGCAACCGTTTTTCGGCCATGGCTTCGTGCTGCGCGTGGTCGCAGGTCCGGAGAGCGACCGGCTGGCGCTGGGCATGGCGGCGCTCGCGCGCAAGCGCTGGCGCGTTTCCTCCCGCTCGAGCCGCATGGGGCTGAAGCTGCAGGGCACGCCGCTCGACCTCAACAGCGCCGCGCCGATCCGCAGCGGCGCGGTCTTCCCCGGGATCATCCAGTGCCCGCCCGATGGGCTGCCCTATCTGATCGGCTGCGAGGGCCAGACCACCGGCGGCTATCCGCGCGTCGGCCAGGTGATCCGCGCCGACCGCCATCTGATCGGCCAGCTCGCGCCCAATGCGACGATGCTGCTCGTCCCGGTCCAGCCCGACCAGGCCGAACAGATCCTCCACGAGAAGCTCAAGCTCTGGGCCGAGTGGTTGCCCGGCCTCGCACTTGCCTGATCAGGCCGAAATCGCGGCGAAGATCATCGGCCCGCCGATCTCGATCGATTTCTGATAGGCCGGACGCGCGCGCAGCCGCTCGAGATAGGCGATGAGGTTCGGCCGGTCGCCGATCTGCTTGCTGGCCGTCGCCACCTCGAGCAGATAGGCCATGTTGATGTCCGCGCCGCTCAGCCGGTCGCCGACCAGGTAATCATGGCCCGTGACCGCGCGCTCGACATGGTCGAGCAGCTTGGTCACCTCCGCCCCCATGAAGCCGCCCAGCATCGGGCCCAGGCCGCCGAAGCGCGGCGCCAGCGCGGAAAAGATGATCGGGCTCGCCATCGTGCCTTCGGCGAAATGCAGCCATTCGAGATAGGCCGGGCGATCCTTGGCATTCGCCGGAGCCAGGGTCTCGCTGCCGAAGCGCTCGATCAGATATTCGATGATCGCCCCCGATTCGACCATGACATGGCCGTCGACGATGACCGTAGGCGCCTTGGAGAGCGGATGCACCTCGGCAAGACCGGGGGGTGCGCGGAAGGTCTGCGGATCGCGCTGGTGGCGCACCATCTCGTAGGGCGTGCCCATTTCCTCGAGCAGCCAGATCACGCGGGTGGACCGCGAATATTCCAGATGGTGCAGCACGATGCTCATGGCGTTTCTCTCCGGTTGTTATGTTCTTGAACGCTTTCGGGTCAGTCGGCCGAGGTCATCGTCTCCGGTACGGCGGCGGGCAGCGGCGCGTTCAGCCGCGGATCCTTGTCGAGCTCGGTCCAGTCGCTGTACGGGCGGCCATAGACCTGGTCGAAAAACTCGTAGGGCAGACGGAAGGGCCGGGTCGAGCCACTGTTCCACAGCATCACGATGCCGGTGCGCCGTTCGGGATCGAACCACATCACTGCGCGATAGCCGTTGACCGCGCCGCCATGGCCGACCAGCCAGTGCCCGTCATAGATATGGCTGCGCCAGCCCTGGCCATAGCCATGGCTGATGATCAGCGAATCGGGGCCGCTGCGCCCGCCCTTGTAGGTCGCGACGCGCGGGCGGTGGATTTCGGCGAGCACGCCCGGCGTGATGACCTGCGGCGCCTGGCCCATCTGCGCCTCCATCCAGCGCGCCAGATCGACGATGTTCGAGCTGACCCCGGCAGCGGCGGGGACGCGGAAATAGGCATCGGACAGCACCTGCACCTGGCCCCGGCGATAGGGCCGCGCCCAGTTCCTGGCGCCGGTCAGGTTCGTCATGCCCAGCCCCGCGCTCTTCATGCCCAGCGGCGCAAACAGCATCTGCTCGGCAAGCTGGTCATAGGGCGTCCTGGTCGCGTTCGCGACGATCTCGCTGAACGCGTCATAGGCGACGTTCTGATAGCTATGGCAATCGCCCGGCATGCACTGCTGCGGCACGGTGGACAGCATGTTGCGCAGCATCGGCGCTGGGTCGCCCGATTCGAGCTTGCCGTCATAGGCATTGCGCGCAAGGCCAAGCCGGTGCGCGAGCAGATCGGGAATCGCCAGCCGGTTCTCCGCGCCGCCCGCCAGCTTCAGCGTGGTGTGGAACGAGGAAAGCGGTGCGGACAGGCTGAGCTTGCCCTGCTGCGCGAGCTGGTAGGCAAGCGTTCCCGCGACGCCCTTGGAGACCGAGGCCCAGCGGAACACGGTCTGCGGCGTCACCGGAAGACCCGCCTCGCGATCGGCAAAGCCATATCCGTTGACGAAGGTCAGCCGACCGTTCTCGACCGCCGCGACGGCGAGTCCGACCATTTCGGGATCGCGCATCATCCGGGTGATCCGCGCATCGAGCGCGGCATAATCCACCTTGCCCTGCCAGCGATCGGGCGTCAGCGGAAGATTGGCATCGTCGATCAGCGGTGCGCTGGCCTGCGCCGCGATCGCGGGCGTGCCAGTGACGACAACGCCGCCGCCGCGCGACACGCTCATGCCGATCAGCAAGGCCCCCGCGGCCACGCCGCCTGCGGTCCAGACCAACGGACTGCGCAGCCAGTGCTTCATGCGATCTCCGATGTGTAAATTGCGCCCCGGCTGCAATGCCTTATTGCCTGCATCTCAGCCACTTTACACGTTCTGCCCTGTAAAATGCTTAAACACAAGTCAGCGACGATTCGGTCTGTCGCCGCAGCACGTCAGGCTGGCGGCTAAAGCGGGTCGCCCCCCGCCGCGACGATCGGCGAGACATAGTCGGGATCGTGCTGGAACGGCAGCGGCCTGTCTGCGCGCAGCGCCTGCAGGATCGCGGCGAAATCGGTATGCGCTCGAAATCCGAGGAGGCGCTCGGCCTTGGCGGGATCGTAGACCCGGTCGATCGTGTCCGGCAGCTTCCAGCCGCGCTGCGCATAGAGTTCTGCCGCGTCGGGATGATGGCGCGCGATCGCGCCCGGCGCGTTGCGGACCAGCTCTGCCGCATCCTCGCGCACGAACGGCGGCGGTGCCGAGAGCACGAAGGTCTGGAAGCCCAGCCCCGTCGGCGCGTCCAGCGCGGCAAGATGCGCGCGCGCCGCATCCTCGACCGTCAGCCGCCGGTTGAGAAACTCGTTGGCCTTGAGATTGGGGCCGGGCAGCGATCCGTCGGTATCGTCATCCTCGGGAAAGAACCGCCCGGTGCGCAGCACGAGCGCATCGATCCCGTGCAGATCGGCGTACAGGCGGCACAGATCTTCCGCCGCCAGCTTGGTCACGCCGTAGATGTTCCGGGGACGCAGCGGACCGAATTCCTCGTCGAGCCAGAACGCCTCTTTTGCCCCGCCTGCGGCGCCCGCGCGGACATCGGCGCGGATCATCAGCGAGGTGGTCGAGGTGAAGATAAAACGCTTGTGCCCCGCTGCCACCGCCGCTTCGAGCAGGTTGAGCGTGCCGGTGACATTGACCTCGACAAAGCTCTGCGCGCGATAGCGCACGATATCGGGCTTGTGCAGCGCGCCCGCATGAATGACGCAGCTGGGGCAATGATCGGCAAAGACGCGCTCGATGCTGACGCGGTCGGCGACCGAGGCGATGATTTCGGTCTCGGCACCGGCGACGACATCGAGCCCGACAACCTCATGCCCCTCCCGGCGTAGCATCGGGGCAAGAAACCGCCCGAGCCAGCCCGACGAGCCGGTGAGCAGGACGCGGTGCGGCTGGCTCATCCGGCGCGGTGATCCTCGCGGATGGTGGCGACGCCCGCGATCTCCTCTTCATGCGCGGCATCGCGCCAGGTTTCGGCCAGCGCCTGTGCCTCCCATTCGAGCATCGCCGGATGCGCGAGAATTCGCTCGACCCAGGCCTGGCCCCTGGCCCCGATCTTCAGGTCGAAACTGCGCACGCGATAGGCGACCGGCGCGAAGAACGCATCCACGGCGGTGAAGCTATCACCCGCCAGCCAGGGGCCGCCGAACCGGTCCAGCCCCTCGGCGAACAGCGTGCCGATGCGGTCGATGTCATTCTGAAGCGCGGGCGGGACCGCGATCAGTTCCGCGCGCACCCCGACGCTCATCGGACAGATGTTGCGCAAGGGCGAGAAGCCCGAATGCATCTCGGCCGCGGCACAGCGTGCCCAAGCGCGCGCGACCGGATCGGCGGGCCAGACGCCCGGATGCCGCTCGGCCAGATATTCGACGATCGCGAGCGAATCCCAGACGATCACCTCGTCGTCGTGCAGGCAAGGCACCTTGCCATTGGGCGCGAAGGTACAAAACTCCTGCGAATTGTCGGGCCCCGCGAATGGCACGAGCCGGTCCTCGAAGGGCAGCGCGAGCGCCTTGATCAGCAGCCAGGGGCGCAGCGACCAGCTCGAATAATTGCGGTTGGCGGTGAACAATGTGTAGCCCATTCGCAACGCATAACCCGAAGCCTGGCGACCTGCAATTGCGCGTCACCGGATCGGCACCTGCGGCTGCAGATCGGGCGAGTCCGACGACGGCGGGCGCCGCTCCAGCTCGGCGATGAGCCGCTTCATCTCGTCAATCTCGCGAACCTGTGCCTCGATGATCTCGTCCGCCAGCGCGCGCACCCGGGGGTCGCGGATATGCGCGCGCGAGCTGGTCAGCACGGCAATCGAATGGTGGGGAATCATCGCCTTCATATAGGCGACATCATCCACCGTCTCCTGGCTGCGGACAGCCCAGAGCGCCCCGGCGAACACCAGCACCGCGCCTGCGACGATCGCCACGTTGGCGGTGCGGTTGCGGTACATCGACCACATGAAACCCATCATGACGATGGCCATCATCGCCCCCATGAGCAGGGCCATCCAGGCGCGCGTCTCGCTGTAAAAGACATGATCGAGCGCATAGGTATTGAGATACATCAGCAGCAGCATGATGACGGTCGAGGTCGCGATCATAGCCGCGAAGCGCATATAGCTCATCAGTCATTCCCCGTTGCCCCGCGAGCCCGGCACTTACGGCCAGGCGGAGCATTGGTTCAGACGTCAGCGCTGCGGGTGCAGATGCCGTTCGAGGAACGCGACGCTGTCGGCCAGCACCGTCCCCCTTGAGCGGAACGGCACCGACAGCGCCATCACCACCTCTTCATGGTCGAGCCCGCGATAGTTGATCAGCTCTGCCGACGCGCCGAGTGCCTTGAGCCGCCTGCTCAGGTTGATCGCATTGCGCGGGCGGACGGTTTCGTCCTTCGTGCTCGTCACCAGCAGCATCGGAGGCGCATCCGCGCGGGCCCGTTCGATCGGCTGGGTGACCTTGGGGTCGGGATAATGCGACATTGCGTCGATCGAGCGCTTGGTGGTGAAGGGGTAGAAATCGTACGGACCGCTCAGCCCCACCACCGCCTTGACGATTCCCGGATCGACATCCGCCGCTTTCAGCCAGCGCGGATCGAGCGCCAGCAGCACGGCGGTATGCGCGCCAGCCGAGTGGCCCGAAAACGCGATGCGCTGGGGATCGCCGCCAAAGCGCGCGATATTGTCGCGGACCCAGGCGACGGCCTCGGCGCCATCCTGAACCGAGGCCGGGAAGCGGACCTGCGGAACTTTGCGGTAATCGGGGATGACGACGACAAAGCCCTGCCGCGCGAAGGCGCGTCCGGCAAAGGCATAATCCTGCCTTGCCCCCTTCACCCAGCCGCCGCCGTGCCAGAAGACCAGCACCGGGCGCCTGTCGGCATTGGCGGCGGTCTCGGCGCGCCAGACATCGAGCGTCTGGTCCTGGCTGCCGAAGCGAACGCCCTCCGCGACCAGAGCTGCGCCCCTGCCGCCGCCCATGACTGCATCGAGCCGGCTCAGCAGCAAGGGCGGCGATGTCGTCGCGGCATAGGTGCCAAGACCGCCGAGCAGCGCGACAGCAGCGCCCAGTCCCAGCTTGGTCGAGCGCTTCATCCGGCTCGGCTCAGCTGACGTAATGCGCGGTGGTCTTGGTGGCGACCTCTTCCGCCGTGACGCCGGGCGCGAGCTCGATCAGCTTGAACGGGCTGTCATGGTCGGGTCGCTGGAACACCGCGAGATCGGTGATGATCATGTCGACCACGTTCTTGCCGGTCAGCGGCAGCGTGCAGGCCGGGATGAACTTGGGGTCGCCGTTCTTGCTGGTATGCTCCATCACGACGATGATCTTCTTGACGCCCGCGACCAGATCCATCGCGCCGCCCATGCCCTTGATCATCTTGCCGGGGATCATCCAGTTGGCGATGTCGCCATTTTCCGCAACCTCCATCGCGCCGAGCACGGTGAGGTCGATATGCCCGCCGCGGATCATCGCGAAGCTGTCCGACGAGCTGAAATAGCTCGACGAGGCGAGCTCGCTGATCGTCTGCTTGCCGGCGTTGATCAGGTCCGCATCCTCTTCGCCCTCGAACGGGAACGGACCGATGCCGAGCATGCCGTTTTCCGACTGCAGCGTCACCTCGATGCCCTCGGGCACATGGTTGGCGACCAGCGTCGGGATGCCGATGCCGAGGTTCACATAAAAGCCGTCCTGCAATTCCTTCGCGGCGCGCGCCGCCATCTCGTCACGGGTCCAGGCCATTATTCAGCTCCTTGATTGGGTTGCCAGTGCGTTTCCGGCGGGAAGATGTCGTCGAAGCCGCCGCGGATCGACGGGCCGTAGACGGGATTGGCGAACAGGAACCAGCCCTGGCCCCACAGCCTGTCATAGGGCGCGGCGGTGGCGAGGGCGCGGCGTTGCAGCGGCGGCAGTTCGGGCTTGTTGAAGCCGTTGCGGAAATCGCCGAGCTGGTCGCCCGCCATCGCGATGACGCACCAGCGCGCGGCGATGGTCGCGCGGCGCTGGTCCTTGCTCGATCCGGTGGCATCGTCGCCCATCAGGAACAGGGTGTCGCCATGCTTGAAATTGCCAAGGCCCGCAGCGGCGAGCGTCTGCTCGCTGCCTGCTGCATTCGCGGAAGAACGGTTGGTGTTGGCGATCGGCGTGATACCCGCCGCACGCAGCGCCTGCATCGCCTCGACAGCACCGGGCATCGCGACGGCCTTGCCCGTGCCGGTCTTTTCCCACTGGTCCCAGGTCTTGGCGTCGAATTCCTTGCCGGTCAGCGCGAACCAGCGCATCGGGCCGATATTCCAGATCAGCGTCTCGTCGGCATCGAACACCGCGGCGAGCGGCTTGTTGCCGCACGCAAACGGCTTGCCGGTCGTCTCGTCGATGATCACGCTGTCGGCAGGCCGCGCCTTGGCCTTGGCGAGGGCATAAGCGGTGAGCGCGCCATAGGTCTGCCGCACTGCGATCGCGCCCTCGGCCGAGCCATAGAGCCATTGCTGCCCCATCGGCACCGGCGGGACCATCACGGTCTGCGCAGGCGCCGGAGCCGGCGCTGGCGGCGGGGGCGTGGCGGGCGCTTCGACGATCGTGGTGGTGCAGGCGGACAGCGCCAGTGCTGCGACGAGCGCGAAGCCCTTTCCCCTCCCGCTCGCGGGAGGGGCAGGTTCAGCTTGCTGAACCGGGGTGGGCTGGGAGCACAACGGTCTGCGCATC
>AYSC01000028.1:0-107 GCA_000503195.1 Blastomonas sp. CACIA14H2 | reverse complement strand
CCNCNCNCNCNCGCGCGCGCGCGCGCGCGCGCGCGCGCGCGCGCGCGCGCGCGCGCGCGCGCGCGCGCGCGCGCGCGCGCGCGCGCGCGCGCGCGCGCGCGCGCGCG
>AYSC01000027.1 GCA_000503195.1 Blastomonas sp. CACIA14H2 | reverse complement strand
GGNGGGGAGGGCGTCAGGCGCAACGCCTGATTCGGGCCCACCCCCGCCCACCGGCTGAAGCCGCTGGTCGACCCCTCCCGCATGCGGGAGGGGAGAGGCATGCAGATGGCTCGCGCCTGCCCCGTCGTGAAATTCGAAATCGTCGCGGAACATCGTCAGCAGATGCTCTTCGAGCCCCATGACCAGCGGGTGGACCCAGCTGTCGAACAGCACGTTCGCGCCCTCGAAACCCATTTGCGGGCTGTGCCGCGCGGGGAAATCCTGCACGTGCACCGGCGCGGAGATGACCGCGCAGGGGATCGACAGGCGCTTGGCGATGTGCCGTTCCATCTGCGTTCCCAGCACCAGTTCGGGATGCGCCGCCGCGATCGCTTCCTCGACCTCGAGATGATCGTCGGTGATCAGCGGCTCGACGCCATGCTCGGCAGCGGCGGCGCGCAGGTCGCGCGCGAATTCTCGGTTGTAGCAGCCCAGGCCGCAGACCACGAAACCCAGCTCGTCGCGGGCGACGCGCGCAGCGGCGATGGCGTGCGTCGCATCGCCGAAGATGAAGACGCGCTTGCCGGTAAGGTAGGTCGAATCGACCGAGCGGCTCCACCACGGCATCCGCGCCTCGGCCATGTCGAGCGCAGGCGCGGGATCGACCCCGGCGAGCCTCGCCACCTCATGGATGAAATCGATCGTCGCGCCATGACCGATCGGAATGGTCTTCGTGAACGGCTGGCGGAAGTTGCGCTCCAGCCAGCGGGCGGCCGTGTCGGCAATTTCGGGGTAGAGGACGACGTTGAAATCGGCCTCCCCCAAGCGGGCGATGTCTGCCGCGCTCGCCCCCAGCGGCGCGGTGACGTTGATCTCTACGCCGAGCGCGCCGAGTATCTTCGACACTTCGACGATATCGTCGCGGTGGCGAAAACCCAGTGCGCTCGGCCCAAGCAGGTTCGCTTTGGGACGCGGAGAACCTGCCTGGCACGGTGCGGGGCGGGAGGAATCCCCGACCGCGAGAGCTCTGACTATCTGGTAGAAAGTCTCCGAAGCGCCCCAGTTCTCCTTGCGGGAATAGCTGGGCAGCTCCAGTGGAATGACGGGTATATCAAGGCGCATCGCCTGCGCCATTCCGGCAGGATCGTCCTGGATCAGTTCGGCGGTGCACGAGGCCCCGACCAGCATGGCGGCGGGCCTGAACCGCGCCACCGCATCGCGCGCGGCCGACTGGAACAGCTCGGCCGTGTCCTTGCCCAGATCGCGCGCCTGAAAGGTGGTATATGTGACCGGCGGGCGCTTGCCGCGCCGCTCGATCATCGTGAACAGAAGATCGGCATAGGTATCGCCCTGCGGCGCATGGAGCAGATAGTGCACATCGGTCATGCCGGTCGCTACCCGCATTGCCCCGATATGAGGGGGCCCTTCATAGGTCCAGACCGACAGCTGCATCGCCCTAGACCCTCAACACGTCGCGGCGGCGGATCGGCCGCGCGAACAACTCGGCAAGATCGCCCGCCTGGTCGAAACCGTGGATGGGCGAGAAGACCAGCTCGATCGCCCATTTGGTGGTGAAGCCTTCGGCCTCGAGCGGATTGGCCAGGCCCAGGCCGCACACGGTGATGTCGGGCTTGGACGCGCGCACCCGGTCGAGCTGGCGATCGACATCCTGGCCTTCGCTGATCACGGTGGTCGCCGGCAGCTGGGCCAGCTCCGCAGCCATATGCGCGCGGTGCAGATAGGGCGTACCGACCTCGACCGGCACCATGCCGAGCTCGCGATGCAGGAAGCGCGCGAGCGGAAGTTCGAGCTGCGAGTCGGGCAGGAAGAAAATGCGCTTGCCCTCGAGCTGCGCGCGGCTGTGCTCGAGCGCGCGCTTGGCCCGCTCGCGGCCGGGCGCGACGGTGGCGCGGAAGTGCATCTCGTCGATGCCGAACGCGCGCGCGGCGGCGTGCAGCCAGTCGGTGGTGCCCTCCGCGCCAAAGGGGAAGGGCGCGGACAGATGCACCGCGCCGCGATCTTCCAGCGCCTGCGCGGTATCGCCGAGGAACGGCTGGGCGAGCAGGAACCGGGTGTTGGGACCCACCGGCGGCAGGTCGCGTGACTGGCGCGCGGGCAGGCAGGCGACGTTCGATATGCCCAGATCGCGCACCAGCCGCAGCAGCTGGTCCTCGACGATATCGGGCAGCGCGCCGACGATCAGCAATTGCGGTTCGGCACCGGCGGCCGGTTCGGGCATGAACGGCACGAGCGCGGCGAGGCAGGCATCCTCGCCCTGGGTGAAGGTGGTCTCGATGCCGCTGCCCGAATAATTGACGATGCGCACGTCGGGCAGAAACGCCCCGGCGAGCCGCTGCGCCGCGCGCGAGAGATCGAGCTTGATCACCTCGGACGGACAGCTGCCGACGAGGAACAATGTGCGGATTTCCGGACGCCGCGCGAGCAGGCGGCGCACCACGCGGTCGAGCTCCTCGTTCGCGTCTGCAAGGCCCGCCAGATCGCGCTCCTCGATGATCGCGGTGGCAAAGCGCGGCTCGGCAAAGATCATCACGCCGGCGGCCGACTGCAGCAGATGCGCGCAGGTGCGCGATCCGACGACGAGGAAGAACGCGTCGGGCATCTTGCGGTGCAGCCAGACGATTCCGGTCAGCCCGCAGAACACCTCGCGCTGGCCGCGTTCGCGCAGAACGGGCGCGGATCCGCAGCCCTGATCGAGAACGGGGGGTGCGGCGGCGATCATTGCGCCACCGCCAGTCGAGGCGACGACTCGGGCATCGCCGCGCCCTGCAAACGCGCCATCCGCAGCTTCCACAGGAACTGGCCGGCATTGATGACATAGGCGGCATAGCCCGCCAGCGCGACGGTCATGCGCTGGCCGGTCGTGCCCCATCCGGCCAGCAGCATCACCAGATAGGCGGTGTGCAGCGCCAGCACGAGCATCGAGAACACGTCTTCCCAGAAGAAGGCCGGGGCGAACAGCCATTTGCCGAACACCACCTTCTCCCAGATCGAGCCGGTGATCATGATGGTGTAAAGCGTGAGCGTCTTGACCACGATCGAGGCATCGGCGGCAAAGGCGCCCTCGCCTGTCCCGAAATAGCGCACGACCAGCGCCAGACTCACCAGAAAGACCAGGAACTGGACCGGAGCGAGCACACCCTGGACCAGCGTCCAGACGCTCGAATCGCGCCGCTCGCGTTCTTCGGGGGTGTAGAGAGCAGGTGCCGCAGCGGCACCTGAACGATCCGCCGGATCGCCCTCAAGCTTGCGGTTTTCCGCAGTTCCAGGCTGATTTTTCAGCGGCATGAGGGTGAAAGCGCCTCCCGTTTCAAGAAGGGAAACCTACGCCCCGCCCGGCAAAAGTGTCAAGATAAATTGACGTATAGTTTTCTTGACAAATCTTGGGTTGTCAGGCGTTCTGGACAAGCGTAGGATCACGGCCTGGCGAGGATGAGCACATAGAAAGTTTCCCGCCATGAGGCCGGTGCCGACCGCACCGACAAGACCTTGGAGAGTCTGAATGGCCTCAGTTTTTGGCATCGATTTGATCAGATCGACGACAGGGCTGTTTCGTAATGCGCGGTTGCGCAAGAAGACGTCGCCCTGGGACGGGGAGCAGACGGGCCAGACCCGCTTTGCGCGCCAGTCTTCCATTGACGATGTCGGTCGGCTTGTGGAAGACGAGATCATCCCCCGGCTGCTAAGGGTGCATCAGGACGATCCTCGCATGACGCAGTTTCCCATCGATCCTCCGGCGCACATGGTGACTCCCGCCATGCATGCGCAGCCGGGCGGTGAAGGTTTTCGAGACACTTCGGGCACCCAGTCCAACGACAACCAGCGCCAAGGTGCCGGCAACAGAGGCTTTGCATCCATGGCGCCTCTGTTCGACGAGGCGGCGATCCGCGAATTTGCCAATCAGGTGCTGGCCCATGAGGTCAACGCGCTGGCGGACATCATCATCGGCCATCTCGACCGCGAGGTGGCACCCGAAACGCTGTTCATCCAGCTGATCGCGCCCACCGCGCGCGAGCTGGGCGAAAAGTGGAACCGCGACGAGTGCGATTTCGTCGACGTCACCATGGGCCTGTGGCGGCTGCAGTTGCTGCTGCGCACCATTGCGGTCTGGTCACCCCCGCCCGATGGCTGGGCGCTCAAGACGCACCGCGCCTTGTTCACTACCATGCCACGCGACCAGCACAGCCTGGGCACACTGATGATCGGCGAATGCTTCCAGCGCGCCGGCTGGGACGTGGAGACCTTGATCGAGCCCGAACAGTCGGAAATTCTTCTCGCACTCGGCTCGTCGTCCTTCGATGTCGTCGGATTGACAGTAACCACCGACTTTTATATCGCCGATGTTCCCAAGATGCTCACGGCGATGAGAAGCGTGTCCTGCAATCCCAAACTGGCAATCATGATCGGCGGTCCGGCCCTTGGCTATGACCCCGAACTTGCGCGCAAGCTAGGTGCGGACGGGACCGCAGCCGATGCCGCTTCCGCGCTTGCATTGGCCGACGAACTGGTTTCTGCCGGGGTAGAGCGCGCCGCGCTTTCGCTTTGAAGACCGCACCCGGCGCGGCATGAACAAGGACGAGCCTTTAGCAGCTATTATGCCTTTTCGCGACCTCAAAGGCGTTGTCGGCACTCTGGAATTCGGCGCAGCACTCGCTTTGGTGCTCGCCGCAGGCGATATCGCTCTGGCGCTGGATGAAAATGGCGTCATCAGCGATGTTTCCGTGAGTGCCGATGACATGCCCGACCTCAGCGGCTGGATAGGCCGTCGCTGGGAGGACACGGTCGCGCTCGACAGCCGTCCCAAGATCAACGAGATGCTGTCCAGCCCGGCTTCCGAAACACCGGGGCGCTGGCGCCAGGTCAACCATCCGGGGCCCGAGGGCAACCTGCCGATCCATTACCGGCTGGTCGATCTGGGCGAAGGCAAGCCGCGCATGGCGATCGGCCGCGATGTCCGCGCCTGGGCCAGCCTGCAGCAGCGCCTGTTGCAGACCCAACAATCGCTCGAGCGCGATTATCTGAAGCTGCGCCAGACCGAGGCGCGCTTCCGTCTGCTGTTCGACATGATCGCCGATCCCGTGCTGATCATCGACGCGAACACGCGCCGCATCGCCGCCGCCAATCCCGCGAGCTACCGGCTGTTCGCCGCCAAGCCCGGCAGCCTCGACAATCGCGATCTCGCCAATGTCATCGGCGGCATCTCGCGCGACGACCTGATCGCCGCGCTGGGCGGCGCCACGGCGACCGGCGAGCATTGCGAGATGGACGTGAGCATGGGCGAGGGCGAACCGCCGATGACGCTCACCGCGATGCCGTTCCGCCAGGACAATGGCCGCCAGTTCATGATCCGCCTGTCGCGCGACGGGGCGGCAACCGACGATGGCAGCGGCCGCCGCCCGATGGCCGAGCTGATCGAGCGGATGCCCGACGCGTTCGTACTGACCGATTCCCGGATGCAGATCATCACCGCCAATTCGGCCTTTGTCGATCTGGTCCATGGCAGTTCGAAGGAAGCGATCACCGGCCAGCCGCTCGGTCGCTTCATCGGTCGCCCCGGCATCGACGTCGACCTGATGCGCAAGCAGCTGGACGACCATGGCCAGGTGCGCAACGCCACCACGATCGTTCATGCCGATGACGCGATCGAGGAAGCGATCGAGGTGTCGGGCGTGAAGACCGATGCGCAGGGCGGGCATTACGGCTTTGCCATCCGCACCGTCAGCCGGCGTCTGCGCGACATGCCCTCGCCCGATCGCGACGTGCCGCGCTCGGTCGATCAGCTGACCGAGCTGGTCGGACGCATGCCGCTGCGCGAGATCGTACGCGAATCGACCGATCTGATCGAGCGCATGTGCATCGAGGCGGCGCTCGCCTATACCTCGGACAACCGCGCCTCTGCCGCCGAAATCCTGGGCCTCAGCCGCCAGAGCCTCTATTCGAAGCTCCACCGCCATGGCCTCGGCAACCTGATCGGCCGCAAGGACGAGCTGAGCTAGACCGCGCGCGGACTTCGGTTCGGCACGTCAATCGAGCTGGAAGATCAGCACCGGCATCAGCGCGAAGCCGATGGCGATCAGGCTGGCGGATATCCAGCGCCAGCGCGGATTGTCGCGCCACATCCCGACAAAGGCCTGTGCCAGTGTCGGCTTGCCGCCGCGCTCGCGCGCGATGCGCAGCGAATAGATGGCTGCCCCGGAGAGCGACAGGCCGGTCAGCGCGAGGCCGAACAGGAACCAGGGGACCTTGGTCCAATAGCCGCCGAACGAACCGAAATGCAGCGGGTCTGCCATTTCGCTGATGCGCTGATGGACATTCAGATCGCGCCCGTCGGTGACCAGCAGCACCTGGGCTGTCGCCGGGTCCACCCATATGGTGTTGGACCGGGGACGGACCAGCACCGCCTTGTAATCCCCGTGCAGCTGCAGATACGGGCTGTCCTCCCCCGCAAGCAGCACGTGCTGCACCTTCAGCCCCGGATAGGCGGCGCGAGCGGCGGCGAAGGCCCGGCCCAGATCCGGTACCTCTTCAGGCTGTGCCACGCGCTCCGTCTTGACCCGCGGCAGCGGCGGCGCGTCCAGCCCCAGGCTTTCGGCGAAATACCAGATCCCGGTGATCGCAATGAGCGCGATGAACCACAGGGACCACACGCCCAGAAGCCGGTGGAAATCCCCCCACCAGGTCCGCGCATCGCGCGAGCGCAGCGGCTTGGTGAAGCCGCGCCACCATTTCTTGTACACGACCAGCGATGTCACCAGACTGACGAACAGCAGGACACCCAGGAGCCCGACAATCGGCACGCCGATCCTGGTCGGAAGGTTGAGATGCCGGTGCAGGTTGCGCAATATGCGCTGTGCTCCCGCCCAGGGGGCCTGCCCCTGGATTTCGCCCGAGACCGGATGCGCATGCAGATAGAACAGCTTGTCCGCCCTATCCGAGACGGTGACCTTCACCGCAAAGGCGGACGCGGTGGGCGCCTCCATCCCCTGCACCCTGGCCACGCCGGGATAGCGCGCGGCATTGCGCGCGATGGCGGTCCAGTTGATCTGGGCGTCGGCCGCTACCGGGGAAACTCTCAGGCTCGGTTGGAGAAGCCAGTCGATTTCGGCGCTGACCACCGCCAGCGTCCCGGTGAACAGGATGAAGGTGAGAAACAGGCTGAGCTTCAGGCCCACCCATTGGTGCACCGTCCACCAGAGCCGCGCGCGCCCCGCCCTGGGCTGCGATCGACCGCCGGCCGTCGGCACAGACTGGCGCGCCAGCTCCATCAGAACCTGTAGCCGATTTCCAGGAAGACCGAGCGCGGTTCGCCCGGGAAATGGCCGGTGCGGTCGATAAAGCCCGACACGGCATAGGTCTTGTCGAACAGATTGTCGACGCGCAGCATCGCGCGGATCGGCCCGGTTTCATAGATCAGCGAGGCGTCGAAGATCATGTACGGCTGCACCCGCTGGCCGCTGAGGCTGAGCTGCTCGGCGACATAATCGCCGCCAAAGGCCGCCGCGAGGCCGAGCGACGGAATCTGGTAGCGGGTCCAGAAGCCCAGCTGATGTCGCGGCGCATTGGCAAAGCGGTTGCCCACGCGGTTGGTAATGCCGCCGCCGCCATTGTCGCCGGTGACCTTGGTGTCATTATAGGCATAAGCGATGGTCAGCACCCAATTGGGCGTGATGTCAGCGGCCAGATCGAATTCGATGCCCTTGGAGGTGACCTCGCCAAAGGTCGTGAAATCATCGACGCCGTCATTGCCGAGGTCGCCGCGCGGATCGGCCTGCAACAGGTTTTCCCGGCGGATCTGATAGGCCGAAAGCGATGACTGGATCCGCCCGCCCATCAGCGCGGTCTTGATGCCGCCCTCGATGATGTCGCCTGCCGTCGGAGCAAAGGGGCCACCGGCCAGCGGGTTCTGCGCGCTCGGGTCCTGCGGCTCGAAGCTGGTGGCATATTGGCCGAACAACGAGATCTCGGCGGTGATGCGATAGACCGCGCCGGCGCGATAGGTCGTCTTCTCGTCCTCGAACACGATGCCGTTGGCATTGTCGCGGAAACTGTCGCGCCGGATGCCGCCGACCAGAATCAGCGGTCCGACCGTCAGTTCGTCGAGAACGTAGAAGCCGGTCCGCCGACTGTCGGTGCTGGTGACGGAAAACGGCCCCAGATTGTAGGACGCAGGGTTGGACTGGCCATAAACGGGGTTGAGCAGGCTGAGCGGTCCGGGGAGCCCGGTCGCCGGTGCCGTACGCCCGCGGAGCGAGCGGCCTGCAAACACCTCTTCGCCGGTATAATGGTCGAAGCCCAGCAGCACGCGGTTCGACACCCCCTGGCTGATGGCAAATCCGTAAACGGCATTGGCCCCCATCGACCAGGATTCCTCGTCGCGGCGCTGATCGCGGAATTCGCGGGTGGTCGCATCGACGATGCCGTCGCGGTTCGAATCGAACAGGCCGCGCGGCTCGTGATATTGCTGGACCTCGGTCGCATCATTGTAGCGCAGCGTGGCGTCGATCTTCAGCCCTGCGAGCGGTTCAGCCTCGATCCGGCCCTGGAACACGGTGGAATTCAGGTTGAGAAAGTCGCTCGGCTCATTGTGGTTCCAACGGCGGCTGGCGAGGAAATTGCCCGCATTGTCGGTCGGCACGCCGCGGAGTCGATTGGCATCGAGCTCCTGGTCATATTGCGTCGCCTGCAGGATGATCCTGACCGGACCAGGATCGAAGGCGAGGCCGCCATCGGCGATCAGCGTGCGCGACGAGGCGTTGAAGCGGAACAGCCCGCGATCTTCGTAGAACAGCCCGCCGCGCGCGGTAAAGCCGCTGCCGAGCGGCGCGTTGACCTCGCCCGAGCCGCCATAACGATCGGCATTGCCGACAATGCCGCGAAGTTCGGCCTTGAAGGCGCTGGCATCGGGTTTCTTGGTGACATAGTTGAACAGCCCGCCCGGCGCGCCGGGGCCGTAGAGCATCCCCGCCGGACCCTTGAGAAACTCGACGCGTTCGAGGTTGAACAGCTGCGGCACGGCAAATCCGGCATAAGGGTCGCCGCGCAGGCCGTCGAAAAAGATTTCCTCCTGCCGGAAGCCGCGTGCGGTCACCCCTGCATAGCTGAAGAAGCTGACGCCCGAGATGTTGCGATAGATATCCTGTGCGTCGCGCGCGCCCTGGTCCTGGATCAGCTCCTGCGTGATGACCGTGATATTCTGGCTGGAAAGCAGCGGCTCGGTCGGCAGCTTGCCCGCGCTCGTCTGCTCCACGCGATAGAGCTTCTGCGCGCGACCGGTAACGATGATCTGCTCCCCCTCGCCATCGCCAGAATCGACTTCGCTTGCCGATACCTGATCCTGCGCGGTCGATTGTGCCATGACCGGCGCTGCGCCGATCAGGCCAACGGCCAAAGCCAGCGCTGGCGTGCCAATGCGGAAACTCATGCCTGCCCCCTTTGCGATAATCGTTCGCAAAAGCGACTAGGCAATCAGCTTATGAGAATCAATCGCAAAATGCGGCTATCGGCCAATCAAACCCAGCGCGTGGCGGATAAAGGCGTCGCGGTCGCGCACCCATTGCATCTCGGGCGGCAGCACGGGATCGGCATAGGTCCAGCCCTCGGGCCCAAAAGGCTTGCGGAACGTGCCCTTGGTGTTGAACGCCAACGAAACGATGCGCTGTTGCGCGCTGGTGGTCGCCTCGTTGCCGATCACCGTGGGCGTGCCCGGTTCCACCCCCAGCCCCTGGCGCCAGGCGCGGAACACGAAGGGTTCGGTGCGATAGCTGTCGACCAGCGTGTTCTGGAACACCGAGAGATAGACCTGGTCGAGCGCGCCAAGCGGATTGGGCGGCATCCGCCAGCCGGGATCGACCATGATGTTCCAGGGATAATGATCGGGCGTGCCATAGACGATCTCGGTGCGCAGATCGACCAGCGCATCGCGCACGTCCTGCGCCGGGGCGACGCGCTTCAGTTGCAGGTTGTTCGACCAGGTGAAGCCGAAGGCCGAGATATCGACCAGCGGCATCGCCGAGGGCACCGTCGCGCCCGGCAGGTTGGCGACGGTCACATTCTCGTAGACGCGTAAATAAGCCTTGTCCTTGAGCTGGTGCCCGCTGGCGACATCGATCCAGCCCTTCTGCCCGTACCAGGTGCTGTTGCGGACATGCGTGACCAGGGTGCCGTTGATATAGGTGCCGTGCTCCTGATCGACATTGTCGCCGACATTGCCGCGGACGATGCTGTCCTCGATCAGCACCATCGTCTCGCCGCCGGGCACGAAAATCGCGTTCTTGCCGCCGAAGAGATTGGCGCGCCGGATCACCGCGGTGATCAGGCCGGGCCGGGTCACGCCGAGCACCTCGAGATGCACCGCGCCCTTGGATTCGCCCGCGCCCGGCAGGTCGAGCGCGATGTCGCGCATCTCGAAATGAATGCGCTGCGGCCCGACATCGAACAGCCTGAGGTTGATGCCCGCCCAGGCGTCGTTGGTGCGGAAGGTGACGGGCACGCCGGGCATCGACGAGCGAAAGATATATTGCGTGCGGTCAAGCTGCCCGACGATCTGCGGCATCCAGGGCGAGAAGGGATAGACGCACGGACGTCCTGCGCTGTCCTGCGCTTCGTAGATAAACTCGAAGCCGCCCTCGACCTGGCCGTAGAGCTGCTCCGCCGATGGACCGGCATAGACCTCGCGCCCCGCCGCCCGCGAGGCATCGCAGCGGATGCGCAACGTCACCGCCGGTTTGCGCAGGCCCTGCATCGGCATGTAGAAGGGATATTCGCGGTCGTCGCGCTGGACCGTGGCCTGCGGCGCGGTAGCGACCTGGCCCGCCACGGTGACATCCGCGCTGCCGGCCAGCGCCTCCGCCTCAAGCCGCACCGGCGGCGCAGTGGCGGCACGCTCCGCCGAGGAAAAGAGCAGCAGCGGCGCAAGCGCCATCAGCATCGCCAGTCGGTGCAGCGCCATCGAACCTCTCCCGAAACGCGCTGTCTATACTCGAAGGCGTGCAGAAAGGGTCAATAGTTCCATTGCGCCTGGATGCGCAGCAGCTCGCCCTCGGCCTGGCCGAAGCGGCGCTCGTCGGCCTCCTTGCGCGAGGCGAAGCCATAGGTGACGGTCAGCTCGAGCGCGGGGGTGGGCAGGAATTCGAGGCCGAACTCGAGCTCCTCGGTCTCCAGCCGCGGCGCGTTGGTCGCGGCCTTGAAGCCGCCGCGATAATATTGCCAGCGCGCAAAGGGATAGAAGGGCCCCAGCGGCGAGCGCCGCACCCGCGCCATTGCCTGGACATAGCCGCCGTTGATTGGGCGTTCCTCGATACGGCCGGTAACGGGGTTGAATTCGGGCCCCCTGCCCCAGTTCCATTCCGCCTGCAGGCCGAACGGCTGCGGGTACAGGATCGCATGCACGCCGATGCGGTTGTCCTTGTAGTCGATCGGGCTGACCCCGCCGGTACGGATCTCCGGATTGATGCGGTTGCGATAGAAGGACCCGCCCAGTTCGAGCACCTGCCCCTCGAGCCCCAGCGCGTCGAGCTCGAACGGCCAGGTGGCGAGGCCGACGATCATCACATTGTCGTTGGTCTCGGTGCGGTTGGTGCCCTGGCCGTTGAACGCGCCGAGGCCGAAGGCGCCGTAATTGCCGAACAGCTTCTGCCCGTCCTTGCCCAGCCGGTCCCAGATGTCCTGGACATGATCGGGCGTGTAATAGGCGACGATGCCGATATCGCGCTCGCTCGGGGCACCGGTGTTGATGCCGTCGCTGCGATCGAGCGCGAGCCGGTTCGACGAGGACTGCATGTTCTCCCAGCCATAGGGGATTTTCGATTGGCCGAGCCGGATGCGGAAGCTCTTGTCCTTCGTGGGAAACACATCGGCATAGGCATCGCGCAGCTGGGCAAAGCCTTCGCGCCGCTCGCCCACAGACTGGTTCGACACCGCCGACGCCATGTCCGCCTGAAGGTAGAGCGAGAGATAGTCGCTGACATCGCCCTGCAGCACCAGGCGGACGCGGCGGAAGCTGAAATTGTTGCCCGATCGCACATCGCCGTCGCCGATGGTGCGCAGCCGCGACACGCCCGCCGGCGCATCGGCATCGCCCGAGACGATCGTGTTGAGCCTGAGCTGGGTATAGCCGCGCAGCTGCAGCTTTTCATACCAGGCCTTTCCCTTTTTGGGGCTGGCATCGGCGACCTGCGGGGCGGGAGAGGCCGCGGTCACGGGTGCGGCGGGGGGCGGTGACGGTGCCGCCTGAGCCATGACGGGGGGCGCAGCGACAGGCGCAGCGGCCGCAGCCTGCCTTTCCGCCTGCAGTTCGCTGACCGTCGCCTTGAGCTCGTCGATCTGGCGCTGAAGATCGGCGATGATGCCGAGATAGTCGGGCTGTGCCGCGGAAGGCGCCGGCGCGCCTTGTGCCAGAGCCGGGGATGCGACGCCGGCCAGCGCGACCGCGAGTATGCGCTTTCGGAAAAATGCCGTACGAGCCAATGTCATGTTCAGGCGCCTGTCGCAGTGCCGCGCCCTGCCGCGACGGTTCGGCTGCGCCAATATGAAGCTTTTATGTCGTTTTTGTGAATATCGCAAAACGCTTTTGTGACAATCGGCGAGCCGCTCTGGGCGGCTGCCGGATGCGCATTCCCAGACCGCATCGGCAGCTGTCCATTCTGATTGACACTCTAGGGCGTCAGGCATAGCCTTTGCGCCATGGATCGCTCCGCCAACATTTCGCCGTCCGCGCCGATTCCGCATCCGCGCGACGTGCTGGAATTATTGAAGCCGGTGACCTGGTTTCCGCCGATGTGGGCGTTCTTCTGCGGCGTGATGTCGTCGGGTGCAGGGCTCGACGGGCGCTGGTGGTTCCTGCTGGGCGGCGTGCTGCTGGCAGGGCCGATGGTCTGCGGCACCAGCCAGGCGGTGAACGACTGGTTCGACCGGCATGTCGACGCGATCAACCAGCCCGAACGCCCGATCCCTTCCGGCCGCATCGCCGGCCGCTGGGGCCTGTATGTCGCGCTGATCGGGTCAGGCCTGTCGCTGCTGCTCGGTCTCGCGCTCGGCTTCTGGGTGTTCGTCGCGACGATCGTCGGGCTGCTCTGCGCCTGGGGATACAGCGCGCCGCCGTTCCGTTTCAAGATGAGCGGCTGGGTCGGCCCTGCCGTCGTGGGCCTCAGCTACGAAGGCCTGAGTTGGTTCACCGGGGCGAGCGTGATGACTGGAGGCCTGCCTGACGCGCGCGTGCTGGTCGTCATCCTGCTCTACAGCCTGGGCGCGCATGGCATCATGACCTTGAACGATTTCAAGGCGGTCGAGGGCGACAGCGCGATGGGCGTGCGCTCGCTGCCAGTGACGCTCGGCGTCGCGACTGCCGCGCGGCTCGCCTGCGCGGTGATGGCCGTGCCGCAGCTGATCGTGATCGCGCTGCTGTTCCAATGGGGGCTGGCGATTTCGGCCATCGCGGTGACGCTGTTGCTCGCGATGCAGATCGTGTTCATGCGCCGCCTGCTCACCGACCCCAACAAATACGCGCCCTGGTACAATGCCACCGGCGTCTCGTCCTATGTGCTCGGCATGCTCGCCGCCGCGCTGGGCCTGGGGGGCTGGATATGAGCGCCGGTGCGAAAATTGGTCTCGGCTGGACCGACATCATGCGCATGGGGCTGGTCCAGGCCAGCATCGGCGCGATCGTGATGCTCGCAACCTCGCTGCTCAACCGGGTGATGGTGGTCGAATACGCGCTGCCTGCCGCGCTGCCTGCCGGCCTCGTCGCTTGGCATTATGCGGTGCAACTGTCGCGGCCCTTATGGGGGCACGGATCGGACAAGGGGCGCAAGCGCACGCCCTGGATCGTCGGCGGCATGGGGATACTCGCGCTGGGCGGCATCGTCGCGGTCAACGCGACCATCCTGCTGCCCGTCGCAGCGATCCCGGGCACCCTGCTCGCGATCCTCGCCTTCAGCATGATCGGCGCGGGCGTGGGCGCGGCGGGCACCTCGCTGCTCGCGATGCTCGCGTCGGGCGTGGTCCCCGAAAGGCGCGCGGCAGCCGCCGCGATCACCTGGATCATGATGGTCGCGGGCATCGTGATGGCAGCGGCAACCGCGGGCAGCCTGATCGATCCGTTCAGCGAGCAGCGGCTCGCCACCGTCTCGGGCGGCGTGGCGCTCTGTGCGTTCCTGCTCGCCTGGGTCGCGATCTCGGGAATCGAGCGCCGCCTGGTCGCGCCCGCGCACCCGCATGGCGATGCGCCCTCGGCCTCGTTCGGCGAGGCCTTGCGCGAGATCATGGGCGATGCCACCGCGCGGCGCTTCACCATCTTCGTCTTCGTCTCGATGCTCGCCTATGCGATGCAGGACCTGATCCTCGAACCCTATGCAGGCCTCGTCTTCGGCATGACCCCAGGCGAATCGACCAAATTGGCAGGCCTGCAGCATGGCGGGGTGATGGCGGGGATGATCGTCGCCGGAATCGGCGGCAGCGCCTTTGCCGGGCGCAGGCCGGCGGACCTGCGCTGGTGGATCCTCGCGGGATGCGGCGGCAGCGCGCTCGCGCTCGCCGGCCTCGCCTTCGCCGCGACCACCTCCATCATCTGGCCGCTCAGGCTCAATGTCGGTCTGCTCGGCTTTGCCAACGGGCTGTTCGCGGTGTCCGCGATCGGCGCGATGATGGGGCTGGCGGGCGCGGGCCAGCAGTCGAAGGAGGGCGTGCGCATGGGCGTCTGGGGCGCAGCGCAGGCGATCGCCTTCGGGCTGGGCGGGCTTTCGGGAGCCGTCGGCGTCGATGCGGCGCGCGGGGCGCTCGCCAGCGATGGCGCGGCCTTCCAGCTGATCTTTGCAGGCGAAGCGGGGCTGTTCGTCCTCTCCGCCCTGCTGGGGGTGCGCGTGAAGATGCGCAGCACCCCTCCGTCTATGGTGGCGGCACCGGCCTGAGGGCCTGAACAAGGAGCTTGGAGCAATGGCACAGGCGGATTTCGATGTGGCGGTCATCGGCGGCGGCCCATCGGGAGCGACTGCGGCGAACGATCTGGCGCGGCGCGGGCTCAAGGTGCTGCTGCTCGACCGCGACGGGCGGATCAAGCCGTGCGGCGGCGCGATCCCGCCGCGGCTGCTCAAGGATTTCGAGATTCCCGAATCCTTGCTCGTCGCCAAGGCGCGCGCGGCGCGGATGATCGCACCCTCGGGCCGCGAGGTCGACATGCCGGTGGGTGACGGCCCCGAGGGCAAGGGTTTTGTCGGCATGGTCGACCGCGACGTGTTCGACGAATGGCTGCGCGAGCGCGCGCGCCACAATGGCGCCACGCGGATCACCGGCAGCTATGAAAAGATCGACCGCGATTCGGACGGCATGGCGGTGCTGGTGTATCGGCAGGAACGCGGCGGGCCTAATCGCCGGTTGCGCGTGCGATCGGTCATCGGCGCGGACGGCGCGCGATCGGCGGTGGCGAAACAGAACATACCCGGCGCGAAGGACGTCAAATGCGTCTTTGCCTATCACGAGATCATCAAGGCGCCCGAACCGGCGGTCGCGGCTGCGGCGGATTTCGATCCCGACCGCTGCGACGTCTATTATCAGGGCCATCTCTCGCCCGATTTCTATGCCTGGATCTTCCCGCACGGCAAGACCGCGAGCATCGGCCTTGGCAGCGCGCACAAGGGCTTTGCCCTGCGCGAGACCACCGCGCTGATGCGCAAGCAGGTCGGGCTCGAGGGGTGCGAGACGATCCGCACCGAAGGCGCGCCGATTCCGCTCAAGCCCTTGAAACGCTGGGACAATGGCCGTGACATCGTGGTCGCGGGCGATGCGGCAGGCGTCGTCGCCCCGGCGTCGGGCGAGGGCATCTATTACGCGATGGCCTGCGGGCGGCTGGCGGCGGATGCGGTCTGGCAGTTCCTCGGCACCGGCAAGCCGTCCGCGCTCAAGCAGGCGCGCAAGGCCTTCATGGCCAAGCATGGCAAGGTGTTCTGGATCCTGGGGATCATGCAATATTTCTGGTATTCGTCGGACAAGCGCCGCGAGCGCTTCGTCAAGATGTGCGCCGACCCGGACGTGCAGTATCTCACCTGGCAGAGCTATATGCACAAGGAGCTGGTGCGCCGCAAACCGGTGGCGCACGCGAAGATCTTCGTGAAGGACATGGGGCATCTGCTCGGCCTGTCTCGGGCCTGAACCGACGCCTGGGACGTAACGGCCGAGAGGCCGCAGCTGGGAGGCTGGAATGCATCGTGAAGGCTTGCTGCCGGTCATCCTGGCGGCGATGGCGGCTCTGGTCGTCGCCGCGGGCGGCGCGACGATCACCGATCTCGGCCCCTGGTACCAGGGTCTCGCCCAGCCCGATTGGGCCCCGCCCGGCTGGCTCTATGGCGTCGCCTGGACGCTGATCTTTGCGCTCGCCGCGATGGCCTCGCTCGCCGCCTGGCGCGCCGCGCCCAGCGTCAAGGCGCGGACCAATGTCATCGGATTGTTCGCGTTCAACGGCTTTCTCAACGTGCTGTGGAGCCTGCTGTTCTTCCGCGTGCAGCGGCCCGACTGGGCGCTGGTCGAGGTCACGCTGCTCTGGCTCTCGATCGCGGGGCTGATCGTCTATTGCGGGCGCTTCTCCAAGCTCTCGGCCTGGCTGCTGCTGCCCTATATCGCCTGGGTCAGCGTCGCCGCCGCGCTCAACTATGCCATCGTCCAGCTCAACGGGCCGTTCGGCTGATGGAGCTCGTGCGCGCCCTGTTCGCCAGCGGACATGTCGTCGATCTGGTGCTGGCGGTGCTCGCGGCGGAGTTCGTCTGGCTGGTGCTTCGCGGCAACCGGGCGCTCGATGTCGGCCTGGGGCTGAGCGCGGCGGTGCTGATGATGCTGGCACTGCGCGGCGCGCTGACCGGCGCCGCCTGGCCGTGGATCGCGCTGCCGCTGGTCCTGTCCTTCCCGCTGCACCTTGCCGATCTCGGGCGGCGCGGAATGCTGGTCAAGCGGGGCGGGTGATGCACTCCTCGCCTCTCCCTCGATGGGAGAGGCAGCGAGACTTGGCGACGCAGGAGCCTAGTCGCAGCGGTGAGGGTGAAGGCGCGTGCTGGTACCCATGCGCGATCCGGCACCATCACCCCCACCCCACCCTCCCCCATCAAGGGGGAGGGTTCTACGTGTTGTGCCAACCCGCGCCAATCCGATGTCCAAATATTCCGACAAACATCTGTCAAACTTTCTGGACAGGTGCTAGCATCACGGGATGACCCGGCGCTTCCCTGACTGGCCCAGCCATGCGGCATGAACCGATCATCGTCGCGGGCGCGGGCATGGGCGGATTGAGCGCCGCTGCCTTGCTCGCGGCAGCGGGCGAGCCGGTGCTGGTGGTCGAGCGGCAGAAGACCCCCGGCGGCAAGCTGCGCGAGGTGATGGCGGCGGGCCGCCCGGTCGATGGCGGGCCGACAGTGTTCACGATGCGCTGGGTGTTCGAGCGGCTGTTCGCCGATTGCGGCGGCGATCTCAATGCTGCGATCCCGCTCACCCCCGCCAGCCTGATCGCGCGCCATGCCTGGGGCCCGGATGCGCCGTTCGACCTGTTCGCCGATGTCGCGCACAGCGAGTCCGCGATCGGCGAATATTTCGGCGCGCGCGATGCCGCCGGTTTCCGCAGCTTCTGCGCCGAGGCGGCACGCATCTTCAACGTGCTGCGCGAACCCTATCTGGAGGCCCCGGCGCCCACCCCCTTTTCGCTGGTCACGCGCATCGGGCTGAAACGCCTGCCCGAGACGATGGCGATCCGCCCCTATCAGGCGATGTGGAAGGCGCTGGGCCGCCATTTCCATGATCCCCGGCTGCACCAGCTGTTCGGCCGCTATGCCACCTATTGCGGCTCGTCGCCGTTCGTCGCGCCGGCCACCTTGATGCTGATCGCGCATGTCGAGCAGGACGGGGTGTGGCTCGCCGACAACGGCATGCACTCGATCGCGACGGCCATCGCGGACCTTGCGCGCAGCAACGGTGCGCAGTTCCGCTATGACGCGCCGATTGCCGAGATCGTCACCGAACATGGCCGCGCCGCGGGCGTCCGGCTCGAATCGGGCGAGGTCATTCGCGGCCGCGCGGTGGTGTTCAACGGCGATCCCGCCGCGCTCAACATCGGGCGGCTGGGCGAGGCGGCGCGCAAGGCGGTTCCGCCGGTGCCGCCGAAGCAGCGCTCGCTGTCGAGCATGACCTGGCTGATGAACGCGAAGACCGCCGGTTTTCCGCTCGTCCGCCACAGCGTGTTCTTCTCGAACGATTATCGCGCCGAGTTCGACGCGATCTTCTCCCGCGGCGCGGTGCCCGAATCCCCCACCATCTATATCTGCGCGCAGGACCGCGACGACCATAGCGCGCGCGCGCCGCCGGGTCCCGAGCGGCTGCAGCTCATCGTCAACGCGCCAGCCAATGGCGACACCAGACAAAGTTCACAGGCGGAGATCGACCGATGCGAGAGGCAAGTTTTCGGCTTCCTGGAGGCCTGTGGCCTGACGATCGACCGTTCGCCGGACAATTCGCATCTGGTGACCCCGTCGGATTACGAGCGTCTGTTCCCGGCGACGGGCGGCGCCCTTTACGGCCGGGCGACCCATGGCTGGAAGGCGGCTTTCCAGCGGCCCGGGGCAGCGAGCCGCTTGCCGGGGCTCTATCTGGCCGGGGGTGGCATTCACCCCGGCGCCGGGATCCCGATGGCGAGCCTCTCCGGCCGCTTGGCGGCAGAGCGGCTGCTTGCGGACCTGCCTTCGATGCGGTCGTCCCGCCGGGCGGCTATGCCTGGTGGTATATCGACGCGCTGAGCGACGACGGAAAACACGGCCTCACCATCATCGCGTTCATCGGTAGCGTCTTCTCACCCTATTATCACTGGTCGGGGCGCGGCGTTCCGGACAATCATATCGCGATGAACGTCGCGCTCTATGGCCCAGGCGGCGGCTGGTGCATGACCGAGCGTGGAGCCAAGCATCTTTCGCGCGATCACGATCATCTCGTCATCGGCCCCAGCGCGATGCACTGGGATGGCACCAGCCTGCGCATCGATCTCGAAGAGATCACCGCGCCGATCCCGCGCCGGGTGCGCGGCACGATCCGCGTCTATCCGCACATGATGCCGCAGACCCAATGGCCGCTCGACCTGGCAGGCAACCATGCCTGGCGCCCGATCGCCCCGCGCGCGGCGATCGAGGTCGACATGAAGAGCCCTTCGCTTAGCTGGCGCGGCGAGGGCTATATCGACAGCAATGCCGGGATCGAACCGCTCGAGCGCGGCTTTTCCGACTGGCACTGGTCGCGCGCGCATCTCGGCCGCGATTCGGTGGTGCTCTATGAAGGCCAGCGCCGCGACGCCAGCCGCTTCGCCATGGGCCTGCGCTTCGCCGAAGACGGCACGATCAGCGAGGTCGAACTGCCCCCCGAACGCGTGCTGCCCAAGACGCTATGGCGCATGCCGCGCATAACCCGCGCCGATGCGGGCGCGCCGGTCGAAATCCGCCGGACATGGGAGGACACGCCCTTTTATTCGCGCACCGCGCTCAAGACGCGGCTGTTCGGGGAGCAGGCGGAGGCGGTGCATGAAAGCCTGTCATTGGACCGGCTGGAAAAGGGGATCGTGAAGCTGATGCTGCCGTTCCGGATGCCAAGGCGGGGGTGAAGGGGCGGCGGCTTTTGGGTGACGGGGCTGGTTGCCGGAATGACGGGGAATGGGTGGATAGTTGCCGTCTAATGCGATAGGTTTTGAGAGTGACTTACGCGCTCCAATTCAACGTGCGAGACGATGCGGGCAATCTCCTGTGTCCGGCGTGCGGCTTTCCCGGCTTTGCGAGTGAGCCAACCTACAATGAACGCGGTGGGATCATTGGCATAACGATCTGTCCATGCTGCCTATGGGAGCCGGGCTTCGACGACAATGCACATGCTTCGGCTGCCGCCGAGAACTCTATCTTGGGGTCCCTCCGGGCGTATCGGAGCAGTTGGAATGGAGAGCCGCCATGGTCGGGTCAGTTGACCAAGCGGCCGCAAGGTTGGGACGCAAAGAAGCAATTGGCTACCTTATTCAAGGTGGCGCCTAACGTCCGCTAAGGGGTCGTTTGCTGAACGGCAGGCTTTGTTCGTATCAAAATTATAACGGACATCGCGGTCAAGCTGCCACTTTTCCCCAACCGCTTGCCTGCGAAGGCAGGCATCCATCTCCTGCCCTCGCACCAGACGCACCACTTGGGAGATGGGCCCCTGCCTTCGCAGGGGAGCGGGTGGTTTGGGGGTCGGGATTGCGCCGGGCCTCTTCGCGGCTTCGCGGGCTTCGCGTGAACCTGATTTTTCACGCGAAGACGCGAAGGCGCGAAGGGGCGGCGTGTTCATGAAGAGGCTGCGCGATGCGCGTTCCCCTCCCTGCAAGGGAGGGTTAGGGTGGGTGCATGCGGATGCGCGCATTAGTACATCGAGGCGGGTGTTGTTGACCCACCCCCTGCCCCTCCCTTTCAGGGAGGGGAGTCTGGTGGCGCGGGTCTCGCGGAGCCCATCTGCTGCTCACCTCGCAGCATGAGCGATGTCGGTACCTCGCACTGCTCTCAGCGGCAATAAACGCCGTCATGCTGAACTTGTTTCAGCATCCATCGTGCCCGATCAGCCGAAGCCGCATGGGGAGAAATGGGCCCTGAAACAAGTTCAGGGTGACGGGGTGGATCAGCTCGGAGGCCTCAGTTGGCAGCCGCCGTACCTCAAGCCGTCGCCTTCCGTCGCACGCCCGGCGCGGGCGGATCGACCGGGGCACCGGCGAAGCATTGCGCGATGGCCATCCACGCGGTGGCATTCGGCCCCGTGACCTTGAGCGACGTGTCGCCGATGTTGCGGGTCTGCGTCACCACCTGGCAGAATTCGGCCGCATCGCCCTCGATCAGTTCGCCGTCCGCCGGTTCGCCGAAGACCCACAATTCGCCCGACGGCGCGGTGAGGCGCAACTGCGGCACCGGCTGGGGTGGCTCGAGCTTGCGGTTCTTGAATGTCCAGCCATAGGTGTTGAGCCCGAGCACGCAGATATTCTTCAGCGCATCGCCGTTCTCGCGCTCTTGCCCCAGCACGTCGAAGATCGCCTGGGCATGCGCCCAGCTTTCCATAAGCCGCGCGGTGATCGACGAGCGCGCGCTCATGCTCGGCCCGGCCCAGGGCACGCGCTGGGCGGGATCGGCCTCGGCGAAATCGGCGGCGACCGTGCGATAGGTCTCGGCCCATTGCGCAACCAAAGCCTGGCCGGTGAGCCCGTCGAGCCAAACGCGCTCGAAGCTGTTCAGGTCCCCGCCCTTGGCGATGATGCCGCCGACCTGACGCATGAAGGCTTTGAACGCGTCCTCGTCCTTGAGCGAGAGCTGCGCGGCCTGGTTCCAAACGTGCAGATGGCCGATGACGTCGCTGATCGTCCAGCCCTTGAACGCGGTCGGCGTCGTCAGCACCGCTTCATCGAGTGGCGCGACCAGCACGTGGATACGGTCGCATTCGGTGAGGAAATCGGCCGCCTGCTGCATCACAGGAAGCCCTTCAGCTCGGCCATGAACCGGTCGAACTGGTCGTGGTGCAGCCAGTGTCCGGCATCGGCGAACTTGGCGAGCCGTGCGTTCTGGAACAGCTCCATCCGGCCATCGGCCTCGGGATCGGAGGCCCAGCTCTTCTCGCCCCAGCACAGCAGCGTCGGACAGGTGATGCGCTGCCAGAGCTGGTGCATGTGCTCGGGCGGAATGTCGAGGATCGGCCAAATGCGGATATGCGGGTCGAACTTCCAGCTGTACGTGCCGTTCTCGTTGCGGATCACGGCATGTTCGCACAGGTGCCGCGCCTGTTCGGCGGTGAGATAGCTGTTCTCCGCGTGCATCCGCGACAGCGCCTCCTCGAAGCTGTCATATTCGCGGTGCTTGCGCGTCGCCTTGGCGCGCTTGTCGGCATACCATTTGCGCCAGTGCTCGTGCACCGGGGTGGCGTTGCGCTCCTCGATCATCTTCGGAGATGGGCCCAGCCCCTCGATCGCGACGATCTTGCGCACCTTTTCCGGATACAGCCCGGCATAGCGCAGCGCGGTGTTGCCGCCGAGCGAGTGCGACACGATAGTCACCTGGTCATAGCCGAACTGCTCGACCAGCTGCGACAGGTCGTAGACGAAATTCATGATCGGATAATTGCCGTCGGCGGTCCATTGCGAATCGCCATGACCGCGCAGATCGGGGGCGATGACATGCCAGTCTTGCTGCAGCTCGCTCGCCACCCAGTCCCAGGATCGGCAATGGTCCTCGCCGCCATGGACGAGGATCAGCGGCGGGGCGTCGGCATTACCCCAATCGGCATAATGCAGCCGCAGCCGCTGCGAGAAATAGGTCTGTGAAGAGGGTCCGGTCGGTTTCATGCCCGAACCTTAAGCGGCTTTGCGCGCAAAAGAAAAGTGGCTTTGGGAAGGGGTTTCGATGGGTTCTGCGGTGACGCTACGGCAGCCAGTCTTCCTACCGGGGACACCCCTCCACCACTTCGTGGTCCCCCTCCCCTTGCAGGGAGGATTTGGCAAGCGCGTCCGTAAAGTCCTCCCCTGCAAGGGGAGGGGAACCGCCCGCGCAGCGGGGGGTGGAAGGGTGTCAGCGACGGCGGCAATCACCAATCGCACGCACGAAAAAGGCCGGAGAAGCGATGCGCTTCCCCGGCCTTTTCGGGTGTCATGGATCGAGAGGATCAATCCAGACGGGCAAGTTCCTTCTTCGAAAGCGAGGTCGTGACCTTGCCTTCGGCGGCGGTCAGGGTCGAGGCGCCGATGCGCACGACCTTGCCCTTGTAGATGACCAGGGCCGAGCCGTCTTCGAGAACGCGGGTCACCTTGCCGACGCGCTTGCCTTCGGCGTCGTAGATGGTCTGGTTCTTCGAGATCAGGGCGTCGTCCTGCGCGAAGGCGGGAGCGGCGGTGGCGGCTAGGAGAACGGCGCCGAGCAGTGCGGAACGAAGGTTCATGATGGCATTCCTTTCAATCGCGGGGAGGACGAACGGGCCCGTAGCGGGCAATCTTGTTGTGGCGTCCATTTAATTGCGCGGTTGATAGGTTTCAATACGCAATGCTGCATTTGCGAATGATATTTTCGCGCAGCCAGATGCATTTTCTGCATGTCTGTATCGGTGGGACGGAAAATCAGAGACTTAGGGCGAAATCGCGCGTTGTGCGGCGCAACAAAGTTGCGCTTTTGGCATCTATAGTTCCGCTTTTGCCGGGCTCAATCCCGGTCGAGCGCGCCAACCGCAGCGGGGTCGAAATAGAAAGGCCGGATTTCGGTGACCAGGCCATGCTCGATCCGGAACATTTCCGCCAGCGGCATCGCGGCGCGCCTGCCGGTGGCTCTCGACGTCAGGTGAAAGGTCACCAGGCTGACGACATGGCCGTCGCCCGCCGTCATCGCGTGGAATTCGATGGCGGGGTCCTGCCAGTGCGCCATGACGATGCCGTGCAGCCGCCGCAAGGCATCGCGGCCGCGATAGGTGCCGGCATAAGGCAGGCCCGCCGCCTCGTGGATCACCAGATCGGGCGAGAGCAGCGCCTCGCACGCCGCCCAGTCGCCCACACCGGCATGGGCATAGACGGCCTGGACGATGGCCTTGAGCTGCGATTCCTCGGTCACGGGCGGTCTCCCTCTGCCGGTTCCCCGCGAAGGCGGGGACCCATCTCCTGCCGGCGGGCCAGACGCAACCGCCTGCAGATGGCCCCTGCCTGCGCAGCGGACCGGCCAATGCCGTCAGAGCTTCAGCATCTGCTTGCCGCGATTGGCGCCAGAGAACAGCCGCTGCATCGTCTGCGGCGCATTCTCGAAGCCGTGCTGGATGTCCTCGCGATAGGTCAGCCGTCCGTCGTGGACGAAACCCGCAAGCCGCTTGCGGATGGAGGGGAACTCCGCCGCCCAGTCGAGCACGATGAAGCCTGTCATCGTCGCGCGGCGGAAGATCAGGTTGAAATAGTTCTGCGGCCCGGCGGGCATCTGTCCGGTCTCGTAGCGGCTGATGCCGCCGCAGATCACGACGCGCGCGCCCGTCGCGATCTGGCTGAGCATGTCGTCGAGGATCGCACCGCCGACATTGTCGAAGATGACATCGACGCCGCGCGGGCAATGCTCCTTGATCGCCTGACGCACGCCGCCCGCCTTGTAGTCGATCGCGGCGTCATAGCCCGCCTCTTCCACCAGCCACGCGCACTTGTCCGCGCCGCCCGCAATGCCGACGACGCGGCACCCGGCGATCTTCGCGAGCTGGCCGACCACCGACCCTGTCGCCCCGGCGGCGCCCGAGACCAGCACGGTATCGCCCGCGACGGGCTTGCCGACCTTGAACAGCCCGCAATAGGCGGTGAGCCCGGTGGTGCCGAGCACCGACATCATTGCGGTCGGCGGCAATTCGGGGTCGCACGGCACCAGCCCCTCGCCGTCGGACAAGTGATATTCGGTCCAGCCGGTCGATCCGATCACCATCGTGCCGACCGGGAACTTGCCGCCGTTCGATTCGATCACCTCCGAAATGCCCGATCCGCGCATCACCTCGCCGATCTCGGTCGGCGCGACATAATCGGCGATATTCTCCATCCAGCCTTTCTGCGCCGGATCGAAGCCGAGATAGTGCGTCCTGAGCAGCATCTGGCCCGGCCCCGGCGGCGGCAACTCGCGCGTGACGAGCTCAAAATCGCTGTCCTCGACCGGACGGCCGCGCGGGCGGCCAGCGATCAGCCATTGGCGGGTGGTGGTCATGTGTTGCTCCTGTTTAAGTTCGGATAAAGTCCGTTTGTCCCGAGCGAAGTCGAGGGACGTCGCGCATACGTCCCTCGACTTCGCTCGGGACAAACGGGAGGGGGTGACTAGGAGGCGTTACCCGATCTGCCGCTCGCCCTCCTGCCAGTAGAGCTTGCGCAATTCCTTCTTGAGCACCTTGCCCGAAGGGTTGCGCGGCAGTTCGTCGACGAAATCCACGCTCTTGGGGCATTTGAACCCCGCGATCTGCGTGCGGGCAAAGGCGATGAGATCGTCGGCGTCGACGCTCTCGCCCGCCTTGGTCACGACGATCGCCTTCACCGCCTCGCCCCAGCGCGCATCGGGCACGCCGATCACCGCGCAGTCGCGCACGGCGGGATGGTGGTGCAGCGCGTTCTCGACCTCGGCGGGATAGATATTCTCCCCGCCCGAAACGATCATGTCCTTCACCCGGTCGTAGAGGTACAGATAGCCGTCTTCGTCGCGATAGGCCGCGTCGCCGGTGCGGTACCAGCCCTGGACGAAGGCGCTCGCATTGGCCTCGGGCAGGTTGTGATAGCCTGCCATCACCAAAGGCGCGCGCACCCAGACCTCGCCCACCTCGCCGGGGGCGCGGTCCTCACCGTCCTCGCCGACGATGCGAAGCTCGACATCGGGAAACGGCTTGCCGCAGCCCTTCATCCGAGACGTGCCCGCGACATCATGGTCCTCGGGCGGCAGATAGACGATCGTGCCGCTGGTCTCGGTCGCGCCGTACATCTGCACGAACTGCGCATTGGGGAACATCTGCATCGAGCGGCTGAGCACATCGAGCGGGATCGGCGAGGCCCCATAAGGCAGCACGCGCATCGAGGAAAAGTCGGCACCCGCGGCATCGGGATGGTTGAGGATCATGTTGAGCACCGCGGGCACCGCGAACATCTTGGTGATGCCATGGCGCTGCACCGTTTCGATGATGACCGCGACATCGGGCTGGGCGAGGATGACGCCGGTGCCGCCGCCGTTCAGCGTCTGCATCACCCAGGCGGTGCCGCCGATATGGAAGAGCGGCATCGCCACCAGCGACACGTCGCTCGGCCACCAGGCCGCCCAGTCCTCGCCGATCTTGCGCCCCTGGCTGAGCGATGCGGTGAGGCTGCCATGCGTGAGCAACGCCCCCTTGGGATGGCCGGTGGTGCCCGAGGTGTAGAGCTGCACCGCGACATCCGCCGGTTCCAGCGCGGCGACGCGCTCATCGGGTGCAAAGCCCCGCACCCAGGCGCGGAAATCGGGCCGCCCCTCGAAACCGTTATCGCTGAGCAGGATCGTCTCGAGCCCCGCCTCGGCGCGCACCGCCAGCGCATTGTCCAGCACCGCCGATTGCGTCAGCAGGAAGCGCGCGCCCGCGTCCTGGACGATATAGGCGATCTCGCGCGGGACCAGCCGCCAGTTGACCGCCACGGTAACCGCGCCAATGCGCAGCGCCGCGATCAGCAGGATGACATAGTCGACATGGTTGAGGCCGAGGAACGCCACCCGGTCGCCCTTGCCGATGCCGCTCGCCTTGAGCGCGGCGACGCAGCGGCAGGTCAGGTCATGGAGCTCGGCATAACTCAGGCCTGCATCGTCCTGGATCAGCGCGGTCTTGTCCGGGGTCGCGGCGGCGCCCCGCGCCACCATGTCGGCGATCATGCTCATGCCATCAGTGCGCCATCGCCTGGGCGTAGAGATCGCCATCGGCGGGGTAGAAATTGCAGTGGAAGCCGCTGGGCACGCGGAACGGCACGTGCACCCGCGCGATCGGGCCCGAGGCGATGTCGAGCGCGTGGAAGATCGCCAGCTCGCTGCCCGGCGCATCGGCGCGGTGGACCAGCGTCATCGCATAGCCGTCCGCCTCGCCCTCCGGCCCGGTCTTCGCGCCCAGGCGCGGCGCGAAGATCAATTCGCCTGCCGCAGACCCCTTGCCGAAATGATAGATGTCTTCCTGGCCGGTTTGCGTATCGAAACGCAGCACCGCATCGAGCCCCTCGGCCCGGGCATCGCGCGATTCGAGGTTGATATTGGCAAAGGCCTGGCGCGTCCGCCGCGTAATCAGCCGGTCGTCGGGGCGCGGGAATTGCAGGTCGCGCTCGTTGATCACCTCCTCGCGCAGCATGTCGCTATTCGCATGCAGGTCGATAGTCCAGCGGCGCAGGCTCTGCCGCGTGCCGGCATGCGTCGCGCGCACCCCGGTCTCGTCGGGGAACAGCGCGGTGCCGTTGGCGGCGGCGACATCGGCGATGATCTTGTCCCCTTCTTCCCACACGTTGAGCTCGTGGAACATGTGGCGCGGTTCGTACTCGAACCAGCGCACGTCTTCGGCACTGCCCCGGCGCGGCATCACCGCCAGCTTGGACGGGCGGTCGTTGACCCAGGCGGTCATCGGCCCGCCGCGCATGAAACGGCCCAGATCGGTGTCGATCGGCAGCACGGGAAACACCACCCAGTTCTCGGTGACGAAGAAGGTGTGCATCAGGCTCATGTGCGGCACGGGGATCACCTCGCTGTGCGTCAGCGCCCCGGTGCGGTCGATAATGTCATAGCGGATTTCCGCCGCGCCCATCGGCCCGTTGATCATCGCGCCGATATTGATCAGCTCGCCGGTGGCATGGTCGAGCTTGGGATGCGCGGAAAAGGTGGTGGAGATGGTGCCGCCATAATGCTCCTCGCCGATGGTGCTGAGCTCGCGCGGGTGCATCTCGACCGGCGGCGCGCCTTCCATCAGCGCAAGCAGCTTGCCGCCATGGACGATGATATTGGTGTTGGCGGTGTTGTAGCGCTTGCCCTGCACCGAAGGGTCGGCGGTCATCGGGTTGCCGAACACCCCGAACAATCGCTCGCCCGCGGCCCTTTCCAGCTCGAACTTCTCGGTCCGCACCCAGCGGTTGCGCATCGAGACGCGGCCGTTCTCGATGAAGAAGCCGTAGACCATGCCGTCGCCGTCGAACCAGTGATATTCGTCGCCGCGCGTCGGATGCAGCGGCTCGGGCCCGTTGCGATAGAAGACCCCGGCCAGATCCTGCGGAATCTCCCCCTCGATCACCAGATCGGGCGCATCGGCCTCGAACCGGTTGGGGGCATGGTGCCCGTGCAGGAAGGGATGCGGGGGAAAGGGCTTGGCCATGGTCGCTGCTGCATGTCCCGTCGATGGTGGCAACAAAAAAGCCCGCCGCCCTCATGCGAAGGACGGCGGGCGATGGAGAGGCTATCAGAATTCCAGCATCAGTTCAGCGCCGAACTGCCGCGGCGGGCGGACACCGGCAAAGGCGAACAGGCCCGCCACCGGCAGCGTGCTCGAAAGTCCGCGATTGTCGAGCAGGTTGCGGCCGAACACGCTGAACGTTGCCTGCGCGCCGCCGAAATCGTGCTTGTACGACAGCGTCGAGTCGAGGATTTCGCGCTCCGAGGATTCGCAGCGGCGGTCGTTGGTGATGATGCCCTGCGCCTGCAGCGCGGCGTCGGCGACGATGCAGGTGGTGTACTTGTCGACATAGCGGAAGATGGTGCTCCAGCGGAATTCGCCGTCGCCCACCGGACGCGTGTAGTCGAACCCTGCGGACCAGGCATATTTGGGCGCGCGACGCAGGTCGAGATCGGACACGTCGATGCCGCCGCGCACGAAATTCTGGTAGTTGGCATCGAGATAGGTCGCGGAGAAGTTGAACGCCAGGTCGTCGGCGGGAAGCGCGACGATCTCGAGCTCGACACCCTTGATCCGCGCCGAAGCGGCGTTCTCGACGATGGTTTCCTGCGCCTGGATCGCGTTGAACGGCGCTTGCGTCGCGCGCACCAGCTCTTCCTGCTTGTCCGAATAATCGGTCTGGAAGATCGCGATATTGGTGCGCAACCGGCGGTCGAGCCAGTCCGCCTTCAGGCCGATTTCATAGGCGTCGACGATTTCGGGCTGATAGGGGCCGATCGCGGTCGGGGTCGCGGCGCGACCGTTGAAGCCGCCCGAGCGGAAGCCGCGCGAATAGCTGGCATAGACCAGCTGGCCGCCATCGAACTGATAGTCGAGGCTGGCGCGATAGGTGAATTCGCCGAAATCCTCCGAGCCCCGGCAATTGGCGGCGACGATCCCGGCAAAACCGACCGGGCAGGCGCCGGTCGGGCTGAGCGCGAAATTGGTGACCAGCGCCTTTTCATCCTTGGTATAGCGGCCGCCGACGCCGAAGGTCAGGTTGTCCGAGAGCTTGAACCGCGCATCGGCAAAACCGGCATAGGATTTGGAATCGCCGACCGACAGCTGGAAGGCGCTGGCATTGGGGCCGAGAAAGCCGAAGAACGAGGTCTGGCGCAGCGTGTACTGGCTGTCGAAATAATAGGCGCCCAGCACGATATCCATCCAGTCGGTGACGTCGCCGGCAAAGCGGATTTCCTGGCTGAACTGCTCGTAGCGCTGGATGCGCAGCGTGTCGAAGAAGTTGATCGACGCCGAGTCGAAATCCTGCCGCACGCTTTCGTTGTTCTTGCGCCAGCCGGTGACAGAGGTGAGCGTGAAATCGCCCAGTTCGATATTGATCGTGCCGCTGATCGCATCGGTCTTGTTGCGCACCGGCGTCTGGATATTGCCGAACACCTGATAGAGCAGGCGGCTGTTGGTGGGCGTGCGGTTGCACTGGTTGTTCGGGATCTGGAAGGCGCGGACCAGTCCGACGCCCGGCACCGGCACCTGCAGACAGATCAGGTCGCGGTCGCTGGAGACGCTCGCGGTGGCAACCTCGCCATCCTCTTCCATATGTTCGTAGGTGATCACCGCCTCGATATCGTCGGTCGGCGTGACCAGCGCGGTGACGCCGGCGGTCCACACCTCATACTGGTTGGTGCGGCGGTTGCCCTGCGTCACGTTGCGCAGATAGCCATCGGTATTGTCGTAGAAGAAGAAGCCCTTCAACGCGAGAAAGTCGCCGATCATCGGGGTGTTGACGACCAGACGGCCGCGCACAGTGTTATATTCGGCATAGCCGATCGAGGCGCGCACGCCCCATTCGCCGGTGGGCTTGCTGCGGCGCACGTTGATCACGCCGCCGATCGTGTTGCGGCCGAACAGCGTGCCTTGCGGCCCGCGCAGCACCTCGATCGATTCGAGGTCGAACGCGTCGAGCAGCTGGCCGGTATTGGTGCCGATGAACACATCGTCGACCACCACGCCGACCGCCGGGTCGAACGACTTTTCGATATCCTCGAAGCTGATGCCGCGGATCGCGATGGCGGCGGCGGAGGGACCGGCATTGACCGGATCCACCACCAGCCCGGGAACGCGCCCGGCAAAGTCGCGAAGATCGTCGACCGCGCCGGTGGCCAGCGCCTCGGAGTCGATGGCGGACACCGCGACCGGCACCGCCTGGAGCGATTCCTCGCGGCGCTGCGCGGTGACGACGATGGTGCGGAGCCCCCCCTCCTCGGCCTGCTCGGCGCTGGTCGCCTGGTCGGAGGCCTCCTGCGCCATGGCCGCCTGGGGCGCCGCGAGCATCGCGAGCCCCAATGCGAAGGTTGATGCCGATAGATAGGTGGACACCCTCATCACAAACCTCCCCTCAATGCTGCGGCCTTCTGCGCCCGCACCTTTTACTATGTTGCGCAAAAATGATCGCAGGCCCGCAATGCCTCAAGTGTCAAAAATGACAGTCGCGGACCCTACGGCAACCGCTAGGCTGGCTGTACAAGGCCAGACTCCGGCCGGGATGCTGCGCGCCTTCCGCGCGGCCCGGCGGAGCATGTGCAGAGGGGTCAACGCGATGCCGGTACAGCGCAGCTTCTGTCGTTTCTGCCATGCCAATTGCGCGATCCTGGTCGAGACCGAAGGCGACCGGGTGGTGCGCGTATCGGGCGACACCGAGGACCCGGTGTTCGGCGGCTATACCTGCATCAAGGGCCGGCAACTGCCCGAGGCGCACCACCATCCCGAACGCCTGTTGTCCTCGCAGAAAAAGACCCCGCAAGGGTTCGAGCCGATCGCCACCCAGACCGCGCTCGACGAGATCGCGGCGAGGCTGAAACCGCTGATCGACGAGCACGGGCCCGACAGCGTCGCGATCTATGCGGGCACCTATGCCTTCCAGAACAGCGCGGGGGTCGCCTCGGCGATGGCGTTCGCGCAAGGATTGGGCACCCGGCATTTCTATACCAGCGTCACGCTCGACCAGCCCGCGAAGGTCTATACGGCCGCGCAATATGGCAGCTGGGCGGGCGGCGGGCATGTGTTCGGCGAGGCCGATGTCGCCTTTTTCATCGGCAACAATCCGATCGTCTCGCATTACGGCCCGCCCGGCGGCCTGCCACCCTTCTCGCCCTCACGCCGGTTGCGCGATGCGATCGCGGGTGGCCTCAAGCTGATCGTCGCCGATCCGCGGGAGAGCGATGTCGCGGCGCTCGCGCATATCCATCTGCCGGTCAAGCCCGGCGAGGACCCGGCGCTGCTGGCCGGAATGATCCACGTGATCCTGGAGGAACGGCTCTATGACGAGGCGTTCGTGCAAGGCTTTGTCGATGGCCTTGCCGAGCTGAAAGAGGCGGTCTCGGGCTTTCCGCCCGCGGTCGCCGCCGCCCGCGCGGGTGTCAGCGAGGCCGATCTGATCGCCGCCGCGCGGATGTTCGCGGGCGGCACCAGGGGATCGGCCAGCACCGGCACCGGCCCCGAAATGGCGGGCAACGGCACGCTGACGCAATATCTGGTGAGCAGCCTCAACATCCTGTGCGGCCGCTTCTGCCGCGAGGGCGAGAAGAGCGCGATCCCGCGCATCTTCACGCCGGTCACGCCGCGCCGGGCGCAGGTCAATCCGCCGATGAAGCTCTGGGGCGAAGGCTATCCCGCCTCGCGCTTTCGGGGCCTCACCCATCTGATGTTCGAGATGCCGTGCAATGTGCTGGCCGACGAGATTCTCACCCCCGGCCCCGGCCAGATCAAGGCGCTGATCTCGATCGGCGGCAACCCGATGCTCGCCTTTCCCGACCAGGACAAGATGGCGCGCGCGATAGAAGCGCTCGACCTGTTCGTCAGCGTCGATATCCGCGCAGAAGGCGTGTCTGCGCGCCGATCGGACTATATCCTCGCGCCGCTGATGAGCCTCGAGCGCGACGACATCTCGTCGCTGTCCGAATGGTGGTACGAGATTCCCTACGCGCGCTATACCGAAGCGATCCTGCCGCGCCCGGGCGACCTGCTCGACGAATACGAGATGCTCTGGGGGCTGGCGAAACGGCTCGGCACCGGGCTGCCGCTCGCGGGCGGTCCGTGCCCGATGGATGCCTGCCCCGACAAGGAGGCGTTTCTCGACCTCGCGGTCGCGGGCTGCGTCGTGCCGCCGAGCCAGGTCCATGCCGACAGCCCCGACGGCCGAGCGGTCATCTATGAAGACAAGCACCCTATCGTCGAACCGGCGGAACCGGGTCACGAGGCGAGGTTCGATCTGGCGGCAGGCGCGATGCCGCAGCAGCTGATTCGCTATGGCGAGGACGATCCGGCGGCCCGTGGCTATCCCTTCCGGCTGATCTCGCGCCGCAGCCGCCACCGGTTCAACTCGACCGGCGGGCATCTTTCGGCGCTCAAGGCCAAGCGCACCACCAACCCGGCGCATATCCATCCCGACGATCTGGCAGGTCTGGGCGTTCGGGACGGCGAGATGATCCGCATCGCCTCGCCGCACGGCGAGGTCCATGCGCTGGCCAAGGCATCGGCTTCGCTGCGCCGCGGCGTCATCTCGATGGCGCATGGCTATGGCGACCCTGATCACGGGCCCGAAGAGGTTCCGCTGCGCGGGGGATCGACCAACCGGCTGGTGAGCGAAACGGCCAGCTATGATCCGATCACCGGCCAGGCGCTGCAGAGCGCGATCCCGGTCAAGGTGCTGCGGGGTTGAGCGACAGGGGATGCAGGGAAACATGCCTCGCGCTGATGCCAATCCTCCCCTGCAAGGCGAGGTGGATCGCCGCAGGCGAGACGGAGGGGTATTCCCCGTTCGCACACGTGGACACCCCTCCTCCACTGGCCTGCGGCCAGCGGTCCCCCTCCCCTTTCAGGGGAGGAATGATGGGCGAGGATTGAAAAGCCATCATGATGCCGCCATCACTGAGCCCATGGCTTTCACCCCCATCACGCCTGCCGACATGGCACCCGGCACCTCCCGTTTTGTGCAGCATGCAGGTGCAGCATTTCTGGTCGTGCGCGACGGCGATGGCACGTTGCATGCGCTCGACGGGTTGTGCAGCCACGCGCTTCTGCCGCTCGAAGGCGCGCGGGTACGGCGCGGGCATGTGCTGTGCCCGCACCATGGTGCACGCTTCGAGATCGCCACCGGCGCCGCGAAAGGACCGCCCGCGCATTGCGGCCTTCGCACATGGCCGGTGCGGGAGAAGGACGCGATGATCGAACTGGACCTGAGCGCATGACATTCGACGTGAAGGACAAGGTGGTGCTGGTGACCGGCGCGGCCTCGGGCATCGGCGCTGCGACCGCGCGGCTCGCGGCGGCGCGCGGCGCGAAGGTGATCGCGACCGATGTGGACGGCGAACGCATTCAGGGCGTCGCTGCCGATTGCCAGTGTATCGGGCTGAAGCACGACGTCACCTCGCCCGAGGACTGGGACAATGCGATCGCGGCCGCGGTGCATCATCATGGCCGGCTCGACGCGCTGGTGAGCAATGCGGGGATCGTCAATTACGAGCCGATCATCGACCTCGATCTCGCACGCTTCCGCACGCTGACCCAGGTGCATGTCGAAGGCAGCTTTCTGGGCGTGCAAAAGGCGGTGGCGCAGATGCGCGCGCAGGCGCGCGGTGCCCCCGCGACGGGCAGCATCGTGCTCACCGCCTCGGTCATGGCCAATTGCGCGGCGCCGGGCATTTCCGCCTATGCCGTGGCCAAGGCGGCGATGGCCAACATGGCGCGCGCGGTCGGCGTGGAGCTGGGCCGCAAGGGCGACATGATCCGCGTCAACGCGCTCTGCCCAGGCCCCACCCGCACGCCGCTGCTCGAAGGCGCGATGCCGCCGGGCGCGATGGACGATCCCGCGCACTGGACCGACGTGCCGCTGGGCGTGCCGCAGGAGCCCGAGGACATGGCCGAGAGCATCCTGTTCCTGATCAGCGAGGAAAGCTCGTTCATGACCGCCACGCAGATGGTGGTCGATGGCGGGTGGAGTTTGACGTGATGGTGGCAGCAGGCATGAACCCAGATCCGTTTGTCCCGAGCGTGTCGAGGGACGTGATCGCCAACCTCTCGTGTACGTCCCTCGACTTCCCGGCAGAGCCGGGAAGTTCATCCCGAGCGGCTGGCTTGCCAGCCAGCCGAGGGGCTCGGGACAAACGGGGGTGGTTGATGGCGCTTCCTTTTCAATGGGAGACCGGCGCATGACCCGTTCCGCCATCGTTACCGGTGCGACCTCGGGCATCGGGCGCGCGACGGCCCTCCGCCTCGTGAGGGCAGGCTTCCACATCATCGCCACCGGGCGCAATCCGGAGCGCGGCGCGGAGACCGTGCGCCAGGTCGAGGCGGCGGGCGGCAGCGGCGAGTTCCACAGCTTCGACGTGACCTCGGAAAGCGACTGGGCCGCGTTCGCCGACGCGGTGACCGGGAGACACACATCGGTCGACGCGCTGATCAATTCCGCCGGGTCGTTCTTCACCAAAGCGCTGCCCGATACCTCGCTCGAGGATTTCCGCGAGCTGTGGACTGCCGATGTCGAAAGCGTGGTGCTGGGCACCAAATACGGCTTTCGCATGATGCGCGATACCAGGAGCGCGGGTTCGATCGTCAACATCTCGTCTCTCGCCGGGCTGATCGGGCTGGAGGACTGCGCCGCCTATTGCGCGGCCAAGGCGGCGGTGACGCATTTCAGCCGGGTCGCCGCATTGGAAGGCGCGCAGATGAACCCCAAGGTGCGCGTCAATTCACTCAACCCCGGCGTGATCTACACCGAGATGATCACGCATGCCTATGGTGACAATGATGCGGTCAAGGCATTCGTGATGGACGGCAATGCGCTGCAGCGCGTCGGCACCGCCGAGGACATTGCCAGCGCCGCCACCTTTCTCGCCTGCTCCGCCTCGCGCATGGTCACCGGCACCGCCATGCTGGTCGATGGCGGTCGCGGCGCGGACTGAATTTCCTCACTTTCGCTTTCTCACGGAGACGCATCGCCATGACCAGCAACCGCCAGTTCATCCTCAAGCGCCGCCCCAACGGCGCGCCGGTCGCCGACGACTTCGCACTCGAGACCAGCGCGTTGCCCGCGCTGGAGGACGGCCAGTTCCTGATCCGCAACCATTATGCCTCGCTCGATCCGGCGCAGCGCGGCTGGATGTCCGATGCGGACAGCTACATGCCGCCGATCCCGCTCGGCGCGCCGGTGCGCGCGACCACGATCGGCGTGGTCGAGGACAGCCGGGCGGAGGGCTTTGCCAAGGGCCAATGGGTGATGGGGCTGAACGCGATCGAGGACTATTCGGTCGGCACTTTGGGCGGCTTTACCCAGCCGATCGATCCGCACGCGGTGCCGCAGGTGACCAACTATCTCTCGCTGTTCGGCGCGGTCGGGATGACCGCCTATTTCGGCTTTCTCGACGTGTGCGAACCCAAGCCGGGCGATGTCGTGCTGGTGACGGGCGCCGCCGGTGCCGTCGGATCGCTGGTCGGGCAGATCGCCAGGATCCTGGGCTGCACCGCGATCGGCATCGCCGGCGGGGCTGAGAAATGCGCGCGGCTGACCGAACGCTATGGCTTCGACCATGCGATCGACTATCGCGGCAAGGATATGGGCGCGCTCGATGCCGCGATCCGGGCGGTCGCGCCCGATGGCATCGATGTGATCTTCGAGAATGTCGGCGGCGATATTCTCGATGCGGGCCTCATGAACCTCAAGCACGGCGCGCGGATCGGACTTTGCGGGCTGATCAGCGAGTATAACGCGCCAGAGCCTGTCGGCGCGCGCAATCTGTGGCAGTTGATCGTCCACCGCGCCTCGATCCGGGGCCTGCTCGTCGCCGATTATGTCGCGCGCTTTGCCGAGGGGAGCGCGAAAATGGGCGAATGGGCCGCGGCCGGAAAACTGATCGTGGACGAGCATGTCGACGAGGGGCTCGACAATGCGCTGCCCGCTTTCCTGCGGCTGTTCGAGGGGTCGAACCAGGGCAAGATGATCCTGAAGATCGCCTGAGCGTGCGGCACCTGCTGGTCCTGTCGGGCGGCCATCCCTATGAGGCCGAGCCCTTTGCCGCGCTGCTCGGCAGCCTGCAGGGTTGGCGCGCGGAGCATCTGGTGCACCCCGAGGCCGAAACGCTTGTCGCCGATGGCGCGGCGGAGCATGCCGATGCGCTGCTGTTCTACGACATGCCCGGCTTCACCTTTGCCGACGGCACGGTGACGACGCGCCCGCCATCGCCGGGCTTCGTCGCTGCGATCAAGGCACATTTCGCGCGCGGCGGGGGCGCGGTCGCGATGCACCACGCGCTGGCCGGATGGGCGGACTGGCCCGAATGGGCGGAGATGCTCGGCGGCAAGTTCCTCTATCGGCGCGAGACGCTGCGCGGACGCCAATGCCTCGATTCGGGCTATCGGCACGATGTCGATTATGATGCGGTGGTGCTGGCGGACCATCCCGTCACGCGCGGTCTGCCCGCCCGCTTCGCGATGTGCGACGAGCTCTATCTCGCCGAGATTTTCGCAGAGGACGTCACCCCGCTGATCGCAGCGGACCACGCGTTTGCTGCGCACAATTTCTACTCGGCCGCGCATGCCGTGGCCGGCCGGATGTTCGACGATTCGGACTGGCCGCACCCGCCCGTCAGCGCGTTGCTCGCATGGACGAAGCCGGTTGGCGCGGGGCACCTCGTGTACCTGCAATTCGGCGATGGCCCTGCGGCCTATGCCCATCCGCATGTGCAGCGCGTGCTGGCCAATGCGCTGGATTACGTTACATGAGACCATATTGGGGGGAAGGACAGACATGAGCAGGCTCAAGGGACGCAAGGCGCTGGTGACGGGCGCCGCATCGGGGATCGGCGCGGCGACGGTATCGCGGTTGCTCGCCGATGGCGCGACGGTGCTGGCGTGCGACATCAGCGGCGAAGGCATGGCAGGCACGTTCAACCACGTCGCCAATCTCGCCGATCCGGAGGCGATCGCGCTGCTCGCCGCCGCAGCCGAAAGCCAGCTCGGCGGGCTCGACATCCTGGTGAACAATGCCGGCGTCTGCCCGGTCGGTACGCTGGAAGACCTGACCGACGATCAATGGCAGTTCGGGCTCGACGTCAACCTGCTCGCACCCGCGCGGCTCGCCAAGGCGTGCCTTTCGCTGCTCAAGGCCTCGCAGGCAGGGCGCGTGATCAACACCGGATCGATCCTGTCGCGCTATGGCGATGCCGGGCTCGGCGCCTATGCCGCGTCGAAGCACGCGATCCTGGGCTTCACCCGATCGCTGGCGATGGAGCTGGGACCGTTCGGCATCACGGCCAATTGCGTGCAACCCGGCTGCATCGTCACCGGCATGACGCGCGGCATGCTGGAGAACGGTGCCGCGGCCGAATATTATCGCGAGAAGTCGGCGCTCAAGCGGCTGGGCCAGCCCGAGGACATTGCCGATGTCATCGCCTTTCTCGCCAGCGACGATGCCCGCTTCATCACTGGCCAGGGCATCATCGCCGATGGCGGCGTGATGACGCACAGCTGAGCGTAATGTCGGTCGTCAGTCACTGTCGAAATGGCTGACGACATCGCGGCTGGCGTGGAGGATGTTGGCTATCTCCACGCTCTCGTCGCCGTATCGGAAGAAGATGATATACCCATGGGCGGCGACACTGCGCAGCCCGGGTGCCAAGTCGCTACGATCCGATCCCAGCGTTCCGGGTAGTGAAGCCAGATGCGAGCACCTGGCGCGCAGTTTTTCGACAAAGCGCAGTCCCGTAGGCAGATGGCGGGACTCCAGGGTGATATACCTGAGTATCTCGACGAGATCGTCTGTCGCAGCGTCAAGATAGATGAGTGTTCGCACCTAATATCCTTGTGCCTTGAGCTCCTGCGCTACTGTTTCCAGGCGCCGATCCACATCATCATCATTGTTCTCGCCACCGCGTGCAAGCGAAGTTTCGATCGTCTCGCGCAGAGCCGCGAGCTTGGCCTCGCGCTCCTCAACCAGGCGCAGGCCTTCGCGGATCACCTCGCTTGCCGAGGCATAGCGCCCGGTCTTGAGCAGCGCCTCGACATAGCCTTCCCAGCGTTCACCGATCGATACGTTCATCGCAATCGCTCCTTCTGCCCGAGTCAGGCCAGGCTACCATGATAACATAAAATGCGCAATTTTCGCTATTCCAGCTTGCAAACCCTGCCCTAGCATTTTCGCGTATCGCAGGCTCAGCCCGCTGCGGGCTATGACGGTTTCATGGCAAATCAGCACCATGGGAGCAGGGCATGACGGTGGCGGCGGAGCAGAAGAGCTTTTTCCATCCCGATGTGCTGGTCGATCCCTTCACCTTCTATCAGGAGCATCTGGCGGTCGACCCGGTCTATCATGACCGGGCCAGCGGCCTGTATCTGGTGCTGAGCCACAAGCTCGTGAGCGAGGCGACATCGCGGACGGACGAGTTCTCTAACAATTTCCAGCCAGTGCTTTCGGGCGCGCGGTCCGAGGACCCCGAGGTCAAGGCGATCCTCGATAAGGGCTGGCCGCAGGTCGATACGCTGCTCACCGCCGATCCGCCGGTGCACACGCGCTTTCGCAAGCTGGTCAACCTCGCCTTTTCCGCGCCGCGCGTGAACAAGCTCGAGGCCCATATCCGCGAGATCGCCCGCGACCTGATCGACAGCATGCTGGCGAAGGACGACATCGAGTTCGTGCGCGATTTCGCCATGCCGCTGCCGATCCGGATGATCTCCGAACAGCTCGGCCTGACGCACGAGTCGCCGTCGACGATCAAGCGCTGGACCGATGCCTTTGTCGACCGGCTGGGCGGCATGGTGCCGAAGGAGCGCGAGCTGCAATGCGCGCGCGAGGTGGTCGAATTCCAGCACGCGATCAAGGCGCAGATGGACCAGCGCCGCGCCAACCCCACCGACGATCTGCTGTCCGATCTGGTCCACGCCCAGATCGATGGCGAGCGCCCGCTCGACGATGGCGAGCTGCTCTCGATCGTGCAGCAATTGCTCGTCGCGGGCAACGAGACGACCACCGCCACGCTCGCCGAGGGCATCATCCTGCTCGCACGCAATCCGGCCGAGCTCGCCAAGGCCAAGGCGGACCCCAGGATCATCCCCAACATGGTCGAGGAAATGCTGCGCCTGGCCAGCGCCTCGTCGGGCATCTGGCGGGTGATGAAGCAGGATGCCGAATTGGGCGGGGTCACCCTGCCCGAGGGCGCGATGGTGATGATGCGCTATGCCGCGGCCAATCGCGATCCCGACCGTTATGAGGAGCCCGACCGGTTCCTCGCCGACCGGGCCAATGCCCGCACGCATCTCGCGTTCGGGCGCGGCATACACATGTGCGTCGGCAACATGCTCAGCCGCAAGGAAATGACCGTCGCGTTCGAGGAGCTGCTGCCGCGCATTGCGGGCATCACGCTGACCGACGAGGCGGCAATCGCCTACCCCCCCAACATGATGTTGCGCGGTCCCGTGACCGTGCCCGTCCGTTTCGAGCAACACGCATGAATTTCGATTATGACGAGAACCACCTGCTCTATCGCGCCTCGGTCGAGCGGTTTCTGGAGGGCAGCGATATTGCCGCGCGCAAGGCGCAACGCGCCCAGCCCGGCGGCATCGACCGGGCACGCTGGCAGGCCATGGCAGAGCTAGGCCTGCCAGCGATGGCGCTGAGCGAGGAGAGCGGCGGATTGGGAAGCAGCACGCTCGATCTGGTCGCCGTGGGCGAGAGCTTCGGCCAGCGTATCTCGTCGGACAACTGGCTGGAAAATGCGGTTCTGCCGGTGCTGCTGGCAGGATCAGGCCTCGCTCAGGACGAAACGCTGATCGACGCGCTCGCCTCGGGCGAGGCGATCGCCGCGCTGGCGCTGTTCGAGCCCGATGCGCGGCATGCCACGCTGCCGCGCAGCACCACCGCAAAACCGACCGCAACCGGCTTTGTGCTGCAGGGCGAAAAAACCTTCGTGCTGGGCGGCATGGCGGCGGACTGTCTGCTCATCAGCGCCGCGACCGATAGCGGCCCCGCGCTGTTTCTGGTCGCCGCGGATGCGCCCGGCGTGCATCGCCGCAGCTATCGCGTCATCGACGGAAACGAGGCGGCGGAGATCCGTCTGCTGGGCTGCGAGGTGCGGGCCGAAGCGCGGCTGTCGCTCGACTGGGAGGCGGTCGAGGCCGCCCTGACGACCGCGCGGCTGGTCGCAGCCGCCGAGATGGCCGGCCTCGCCCAGCGGCTGTTCGACGACACGCTCGCCTATGTCCGCCAGCGCGAGCAGTTCGGCCAGCCGATCGGGCGGTTCCAGGCGATCCAGCACCGGATGGTCGAGGCCTATGCGCGGGTCGATCAGGCCAGGAGCGCGTTGATCGCGGCGGTGACGTCGGGTGATCCGCAGGACATTGCGGGGATGAAGGCCGTGGTCGCCGAGGCCGCGCTCGCCATCGGGCGCGAGGCGATCCAGCTGCACGGCGGCATGGGCACCACCGACGAGCTCGAGATCGGCCATGCGCACAAGCGCGTGCTGCTGCTCTCGCAATGGCTGGGCGATCCGGCGAGCGGGCTCGACACCTATGCCCATGCCGCGATGAGGGTTGCAGCATGAGCGGCGTGCTTCCCGTCGCCGAGGGTCTGTGGACCGACGAGGCCCAGCCGCGCCTGATCGGCGGTCGCCATGGGCAGACCGGGGAGATCGTCTTCCCGATGCCCGAGGGCGATGCCGCGCAGCATTACGACCCGGTTCCGCTTTCGCGCACCGGCACGCTCTGGTCGTGGACCAGCCAGGATTTCCGTCCCAAATCGCCGCCATATGCAGGGCCGGAGGCGTTCGTCCCCTTCCTGCTCGGCTATGTCGAACTGCCCGGCCAGGTGATCGTCGAGACCCGGATCGAGGGGGCGAACCTGGCGGAGCTGACACTCGGCATGCCGATGGAGCTGGTGCTGACCGAGTTCGCGCCGGGGCGGACCACGTTCGCGTTCAGGCCTTGCGCATGAACAGCCCTATCCCCGTCCGTTTGTCCGGAACGCGGAAAAGTTTGAGAGTCCCCAATCCATGACCCAAGTCCAGATCATAGGCGCAGGCATCCACCCGTTCGGACGCACCGATGGCCGGTCGGGGCGCGACCAGGGCGTGTTCGCAGTGCGCCAGGCGCTGGCCGATGCAGGGCTTGCATGGACCGATATCGAATGCGCCTATGGCGGCTCGGATTCCGCGGGCAATGCCGATATCATGGTCAACGAGCTCGGGCTGACGGGTCTGCCCTTCATCAACGTCTCGAACGGCTGCGCCACCGGCGGCAGCGCGCTCGCCTCGGCGCGCAATGCCGTTGCCTCGGGCCAGTGCGACATCGCGCTCGCGGTGGGCTTCGACAAGCACCCGCGCGGCGCGTTCAACGCCAAGCCCGGCGACTGGGGCCTGCCCGAATGGTATGGCGAAACCGGCATGATGCTGACCACGCAGTTCTTCGCGCTCAAGATCCAGCGCTACATGCAGCTGCACGGCATCAGCCGCGAGACGCTGGGCAAGGTCGCGGAAAAGGCGTTCCGCAACGGCACCTTGTGCGACCATGCCTGGCGGCGCTCGCCGGTCGATCTCGACACCATCCTCAACGCGCCGATGGTCAACGATCCGCTGACCAAATACATGTTCTGCTCGCCTGCCGAAGGCGCGGTCGCGCTGATCATCGCGTCGGAAAAGAAAGCGCGCGAGCTGGGCGCCGACGGGGTGAAGATCGCCAGCATCGCGGTGCGCACCCGCCCACCCGGATCGTTCGAGGTGTTCGCGCCCGCGATCAGCGTCGATCGCGGCGGCAAGCCGACCGAACTCGCGAGCCAGGCGGCCTACGAGGCGGCGGGCATCGGCCCCGAGGACATCGATGTCGCGCAGCTGCAGGACACCGAATCGGGCGCGGAGATCATGCACATGGCCGAGAACGGCTTCTGTCAGGATGGCGAGCAGGAGCAGTGGTTTGCCGAAGGCCGCACCGAGCTGAACGGCCAGCTGCCGGTCAATACCGATGGCGGATGCCTCGCGTGCGGCGAGCCGATCGGCGCGTCGGGGCTGCGCCAGGTCTATGAAAACACCGTGCAGCTGCGCGGGCGCGGCGGCGCGCGGCAGGTGCCCGGAAACCCGAAGACCGCGTACAGCCATGTCTACGGTGCGCCGGGCCTGTCCGCCGTCGCGATACTGGAGCGCTGAACCATGAACGCACGTGGGGGCATGATGCAGGGCAAGGTCGCGCTGATATCGGGCGGAGCGGAAGGCATTGGCGGCGTGACCGGACGGCGGATCGTCGAGGAGGGCGGCAGCGTCGTGCTCGCCGACGTGCAGTTCGACAAGGCCAAGGCGCTGGCCTCGGAGCTCGGCGAGCGCGCGATGGCGGTCTCGCTCGACGTGCGCGACCTCAAGCAATGGGAAGCAGCCGTGCAGGCCGCGCAGGCGACCTTCGGCAAGCTGACCCACCTGGTCAATGTCGCCGGCATTTCGGAGCCGGGGTCTGCGGTCGATGTCGATCTGGACAGCTGGCAGCGCACCATCGACATCAACCTGAACGGCACGTTCAACGGCTGCCGCGTCGCCATTCCCGCCATCGCGGCGGCGAACGAGCCCGGCGCGATCGTCAATATCGGATCGATGCTGGCGCTGCGCGTCGGATCGGGCTTTGCCGCCTATTGCGCATCCAAGGCGGCGGTGACCGCGCTCACCAAGACGATCGCGCTCGATTGCGCCGAGAAGGGCCTGCCCATCCGTGCGAACACCGTCCATCCCGGCGCGATCCGCACGCCGATGTTCGAACGCTATCTCGAGGCGATGCCCGGCACCCATGAAGAGATCGAGGCCATGTTCGCCGCCAACCATCCGATGGGCCGGGTCGGCGAGGCCCACGAGGTGGTCAATGCGATCGTCTTCCTGCTCTCCGATCAGGCCAGCTTCACCACCGGGGTCGACTTCACCGTCGACGGCGGCGGCCATTTCCGCAGCTGAGGGAGTGACAGGATGGCACAACGGATCGATGCGCATTTCGTCGCGGCAGGCAAATATCACGATATCGACTTCGCGCGGCTCGAGCTGCTCAAGCTGCTCGCCGAGCATGACCATATCCGCACCACGGTGGCGCATGACTATCACGGCGTGGGCGAGCGGCTGCCCGCATGCCGCTTCCTCGTCACCTATACCTGCGACCTGATGCCCAGCGAGGCCGAGGCGCAGGCGATCCGGACCTTTCTGGAAGGCGGCGGGCGCTGGCTGGCGCTGCACGGGACGAACTCGATCCTGCGCTTCACCGATGCCGGTGTCGACAGCCCCGAAGAGCGGCCCGACGTGATGGACATGCTCGGCACGCAGTTCAAGGCGCACCCGCCGATCGGCGCGCCCTTCACCGTGGAGATTGTCGATTCCGGACATGACGTGACGCGCGGAATCGCGGATTTCGACGTGGTCGACGAGCTCTACCTCATGAAGCAGATGAGCGACATCCGCACGCTCGCGCAGACCCGGTTCGAGGGCCAGGCCACCGGCTTTGTCGATGCCCGGTGGCCCGAGACGATCGTGCCGGTCATCTATACCCGCGCGATCGGCGAGGGTGGGATATTGTACAATACGCTGGGGCATTGCCGCGGTCATCATGACCTTCCGGGCATGCAGGATTTCTATCCGCATCCGGAAAAATGCGCGTGGAATTACCCCGTTTACTACGAACTGTTGCGCCGCGGGATCGCCTGGGCGACCGGAATTGGCGGAATCTGATTATGGACATGGACTTCACTCCCGACGAACTCGACTTCCAGGCCGAGGTGCGCAGCTTCCTCAAGTCGCATCTCACCGAGCGGCTGATCGAAGGGGCAAAGCGCACCCCCGGCGTGTTCGTCGAACCCGATATCGGCCTCGAATGGCAGCGCATCCTGCACGAGAAGGGCTGGCTGGCGATATACTGGCCCGAAGCGGATGGCGGGACCGGCTGGACCCCGGTGCAGCGCTATATCTTCGAAAAGGAATGCGCGCTCGCGGGGGCTCCGGCGCTGGCGGTGCTGGGGCTGAAGCTGGTCGGCCCGGTGATCTGCCGCTTCGGCACGCCCGAACAGAAGGCGCGCTTCCTGCCACGCATCCTGTCGGCCGAGGATTACTGGTGCCAGGGCTATTCGGAGCCTGGCTCGGGATCGGACCTCGCCAGCCTCAAGACCCGCGCGGCGCTCGAGGGCGATACGTACCGCATCAACGGTTCCAAGATCTGGACCACGCACGCGCATTACGCCAACTGGATGTTCTGCCTCGTCCGCACCGATCCCGATGTCTCGGCGCAGCGCGGCATCACCTTCCTGCTGGTGCCGATGGACCAGCCGGGCGTTACCGTCACCCCCATCGTCACCATGGCGGGCGATCACGAGGTCAACCAGGTGTTCCTCGACGATGCGAAAAGCCATGTCGGCAACCGCATCGGCGAGGAAGGCCAGGGCTGGACCATCGCCAAGTTCCTGCTCGAGAACGAACGCGGCGGATCGTGCTTCGCACCCAAGCTGATCGCCGATATCGACCAGCTCGCGCTCACCGCTGCGAGGGTGCCCAGCGGCACCAACGGCGCGCTGGTCCACGATACCGAGATATCGCGCAAGCTCGCCTCGCTGCGGCTGCGCGCGCGTGCGTTCGAGATCAGCGAGCTGCGCATCCTAGCCGAGATCGCCAAGGGCCGCCCGCCGGGGCCGCAGACCTCGCTGGTGAAGCTGGTGTCCGCCAACCTGCGGCAGGAACTCGACACGCTGGCGATGGAAATTCACGGGCTCGCCGGGCTGCAGCTGCCGGCCGAACGCCCTCTCTATGGCAACGAGGCCCCCGAACCGGTCGGCAGCGTCGAGGCGCAGATGGCGGCCGGCCGCTATCTCAACTCGCGCGCCTGGACGATCTTCGGCGGGTCGGACGAGGTGCAGAAGAACATCATCGCCAAGACCGTGCTGGGGTTGTGAGGCGGCACCCAGGCGTGCCACACTCGCCTTATCCCCTCTGCTCAGCCTGAGCTTGTCGAAGGCCCCGCGCCCACGCTGACCATATAGCGGGGCCTTCGACAGGCTCAGGCTGAGCGGTGTTGGGTGCAGACACAAAACAAACAGGAGAGCCTGGAATGGACATCGCGCAGATCATGTACCGTCCCGGCCTGATGCAGGGCGAGCGCATTCTGGTGACCGGTGGCGGCACGGGGCTGGGCAAGGTGATGGCCGAGGCGTTCCTCTATCTCGGCGCCGAGGTGCATATCTGCGGGCGGCGCGGCGCGGTGGTCGAGGCGACGGCGGACGAACTGATGACCCGGCATGGCGGCACGGTGGGGGCGCATGTCTGCGACATTCGCGACGCCGCGTCGATCGATGCGATGGTGGCCGCGATCTGGTCGCAGCACGGCGCGCTCACGGGCCTGGTCAACAACGCTGCGGGCAATTTCATCAGCCGCACCGAGGACCTCAGCGTCAACGGCTTCAACGCGATCTCGGACATCGTGTTTCGCGGCACCTTCTACATCACGCACAATGTCGGCAAGCGGATGATCGCGGAGAACATCCGCGGCAATTTCCTCGCGATCCTCACCACCTGGGTGTGGAATGGCGGGCCGTTCACCGTCCCTTCGGCCATGTCCAAGGCGGGGATCAACGTGATGACGCAGAGCCTTGCCACCGAATGGGGCCGGTACGGCCTGCGCTTCAACGCGATCGCGCCGGGCACCTTTCCCACCAAGGGGATGACCGAGCGATTGTCGCCCGGCAATTCGCAGGGTCTGCAGGGCCAGAATGCCGATCGCGGCAATCCGATGGGCCGGGTGGGTGCGATGCACGAGCTGGCGAACCTGGCGGTGCTGTTGATGGCGCGCGGCGCGGACTATATCAACGGCCAGACCATCGCCATCGACGGCGCGGGCTATCAGGCCAATTCGGGCAATTTCTATCAGAGCCTGTCGCGCATGGACGACCAGCAATGGGCGGACATGGCGGCGATGATTCGCGGGGCCAATGCCAAGGACAAGGCCGCGCGGACAACAGGTTAGGGGCTGGTGCGGACCATTTGTCACACTGCCCCCAAAAAGCATCGGCCGACCGCGCAATCCGTAGCGTTCGCTGGCTGACTGACCTAGTCTCGCCTGCAGGAGAGACGGATCGACTCAAGGGGAACACCATGATCGAGACAGATGCCACATTCAGCCCGGCGAAGTTCAGCGAGAATGCCGAGGGCCGCAACAGCCCGTTCAACACGCTGGCCCAGCGCGTCACCATCCGCCGGGTCGAGGATATTCGCGACGCCGCGCTGGCGCTGAACGAAATGGCGCAGACGCGCGGGTTTCGGGTCGCGGCGTGCGACGACATCTCGTCCAAGGAACCGATGGTCGATGCCGATGGCGCGATCATCAACGGCGAGATCTTCGGCTGGATGGCCGATGGCGAACGCTGGTGGGAGGATACGCGGCTGGCGCTCAACTCGCCGCTGCCGCGCGCCTGCCGCTACGAGAGCGAGCCCTTCTGGTGCAACGAGACCGGCATGTACGGCCGCTGGCGCAACGAATATCTCGAGGCGATGGACCTCTCCGATTTCCGCAAGCGCTCGCTGGTCCATGCCGCGATCGTCGTGCCGGTGCACCTGCCCTTCGGCCAGATCTCGGCGGTCAGCTTCACCCCGGTGGACCGGTCGCTGACCGACCTGTCCGAACTGTTCGAAAAGCATGTCGATCTGATGGCGTCGATGACCCGCCGCTTCATCGCGGGCTATGTGATGGTGATGCGCACCAAAAGGCGGATGCCGGCGGACTGCATGCTCTCCAAGCGCGAGGTCGAATGCCTGCGCTGGGCGGCGATCGGCAAGACCGACAAGGAGATCAGCATGATCCTCGATCGCAGCCACGCGACCATCCGCTATCACATCCACCGCGCGGGCGAGAAGCTCGACGCGGTCAACCGCAGCCAGACGATCTTCAAGGCGGGGCAGCTGGGCTATCTGGGCGCAAGCGACTGAACGCAAAGCCCTCCCCCTTGATGGGGGAGGGTTGGGTGGGGGTGACCTTTCCAGATGATGCCCAGGTGCCAGGACGCACCATCACCCTCACCGCTGCGACTAGCCAGCAAGCTGGCAAGTCTCGCTGCCTCTCCCATCAAGGGAGAGGCGGGAGTTACGCACGCCCACCCCGCCCTCCGGGCACCCCTCCCCAAGGGGAGGGGAGAGTCCCTCACCCCAACACCCGCACCGGGTCGCTTCCGTCCCAGCCCTTCGCCGCCTCCGCGATCATGCCGAAAAAGCCCTCGCTGCCGCTCGCGGGTTGCAGGATCTCGACGATCGCCCCGGCATTGGGCCGCGTTTCGGCGGGGCCGCAATCGGCATAGATCACCGCGCCGTCCGCACCCACCCTGCCCTCGACCAGCACCAGCCCGCCGCGCGATTCGACCGCACTGCGCGCCGATGCGATATCGTGGGTGAGCAGGCAGACATGGTGCATCGCCTGCCCGCCCGGCCAGTAGTCGCCGCGATAGATCGAGAGCGCGTCATTGTCCTGGCGGATCAGCTCGATCTGCACATCGCCCCATTGCGCGAGCGCGATGGTGAAGGTGCAGTCGGACGGCGCGCCCATGAAGCGCGCATCCTCGAGCCGGATGCGCTCCATCACGAAGAACGGCCCGACCCCCATCCTTTCCGTCCAGTGGCGGAGCGCGGCGTCGAAATCGTCCGGCACGAAGGCAATCTGCATCGGCTTGCCGATCGCGGCGATGGTGGCGGCGGTTTCTGCAGGCATGGCGCTCCTCCCCTCCCTAAACCAATAGTGTCCTAGGCCTTCCCTCTTCTGGCATGGTGCCCGCAATTGCCATTGTCCAATTTGGGAGGCCCCGATGGCCGAACGCGATCCTTCCGACAGCCTGACCCCGGACTGGGCGGCGTCGCGCAAGCTGCGCGCGCGCGAGATCCGCCGCAAGATCGTCGCAAATGTCGCGAACAGGACCACCGACATGGCCGACGGGCCGCTGCCGCTGCACAAGTCGGTCTATACGGACGAGGCGCGGTTCGAAGCCGAGCGCGAGCACCTGTTCCTGGGCCAGCCGCTGGTCGCAGGGCTCTCGGGCGACATTCCCGAACCCGGCGACTATCTGGTGTTCGATGCCGCCGGCCCCTCGATCCTGGTGATTCGCGGCAAGGACGGCGTGGTGCGCGCCTTTCGCAACCTGTGCACGCATCGCGGCGCCAAGCTGGTCGAGCAGGCCGAGCCGTTCACCGGCAAGGCCAGCCGCATTTCCTGCCCGTTCCACGCCTGGACCTTCGACAATCTGGGCCGGCTGGTCGGCCAGCCGGGCAAGCCGGGCTTTGCCAATTGCGCAATCGGCGCGCGCGACCTGCTCGAACTGCCGTGCAGCGAATATCTCGGCCTCATCTTCGTGCGCGCGTCCGAGGGCGAGCCTATCGATGCGGCGGCGCATCTGGGCGATTTCGCCGACCAGCTCGCGCTGATCGAACTGACCCGCGCGGTGCCGGTGAAGAAGGGCATCCTTACCGCCGATTCGAACTGGAAATTTGCGCTCGACACCTATGGCGAGGGCTATCATTTCGCCGCGCTGCACGCCTCGACCATCGGCCAGACGCATTATAACGACATCTCGGTGCTCGAACGCTTCGGCCGCCACCACCGGATCAGCTTTCCCGACAAGACCATCGGCGATCTCGTCGGCAAGGATGAGGCGGAATGGCCCGATACCGAATATGGCGGGGTGCATTATCTCTTCCCGAATACCGTGATCTTCTTCGGCGCGGTGACGCCCGGGGTCTATTTCACCCAGGTGTTCCGCCTCTTCCCCGATGGCGTCGGCAGGACGCGCTGCCAGTTCGCGGTCTATGCCCCGTTCGGGATCATCGACGAGGATTATCGCGGCGTTTGCGAGATGGCCTACGATGCCACCGCCACCGTGGTGCAGACCGAGGATTATCGCGTCGCGAGCCACGGCTATGCGAACCTCATGACCGCACCGGCGGATTTCCACGTCGTGCTGGGCGCGAACGAGAGCGCGCCGCAGGCGGTGCACCAGCATATAGCCGAGGCGATCGGGATGCCTTTGTAGCCACCTTATTCGGTCCCCCGCGGAGGCGGGGGCCCATCTCCCAAGCGTGCGTCTGGGTGCACCGGCAGGAGATGGGCCCCTGCCTTCGCAGGGGACCGGAAATATAAGAATATCTGAGGAGAGCAAAATGGAAGACGCGAGCCGGACCTACCCCGCCGATCGCTGCCCCGCGATCACGGTCGACGAGATTCTCGATCTCGACAGCCGCGAGGTGCCGCCCGAGGTGCGCGGCGACAGCTGGCGCGATCTCGGCACCGAGCCGGTCACCGCGGAGCGCTATACCAGCGCCGCGTTCTTCGAGGCCGAGAAGAAGCACATGTGGCCCAACGTGTGGCAGATGGCCGCGCGCGAGGACGAGCTGCTGCAGCCGGGCGACTATGTCGTCTACAACAATGTCGGGCGATCCTATCTGATCGTCCGGCAGGATGACGGATCGGTCAAGGCGTTCCACAATGTCTGCCTGCACCGCGGCCGCAAGCTGCGCACCGAAAGCGGATCGGCGGACGACTTCACCTGCCCGTTCCACGGCTTTGCCTGGAAGACCGATGGCGGCCTCAAGCACATCCCGTGCGAATGGGATTTCCAGCACCTCAAGGACCGCGACATGCGCCTGCCCGAGCTGCGCGTCGAGCGCTGGCAGGGCTTCATCTTCGTCACCGAAAGCGCGACGCAGGTAAGCTTGCGCGACTATATGGGCGCGGAGGTCTACGACCGGTTCGCCCGCTGGCGGCTCGACGAATGCTATACCGCACTCTGGGTCGGCAAGGTGATCAACGCCAACTGGAAGGCGGTGTCCGAGGCGTTCATGGAGGCGTGGCACTCGATCGTCACGCACCCGCAGATCCTGCCCTATACCGGGGACGCCAACACCCGCTATTCGATGTGGGGCGACCATGCCAACCTCGCGCTGACCCCGTTCGGCCTGCCCAGCCCGCATCTGGCGGCGGACAATCTGAGCGAGGACGACATCATCGCCGCGTTCAGCCGCACCTCGGGCCGCTCGGCCTCGCTCGAGGGGCGCAAGCTCGAGCAAGGCGAGACCGCGCGCAAGGCGATGGCCGAGATCAACCGCGCCAATTTCCTCGACGCTTTGGGCTATGACAGTGCGGGCATATCCGACAGCGAGATGCTCGACGCGTTCACCTACAATATCTTCCCCAATCTTTCGCCCTGGGGCGGGTTCGTGCCCAATATCGTCTATCGCTGGCGGCCCTGGCCCGACCAGAACGCGACGCTGATGGAGGTGCGCCTGCTGGGCCGCAAGCCGAGGGACGGCGCGATGCCCGAAGCGGCGGAAATGCGTTTCCTCACCCCGGATGAGCCCTGGGCCACGGTCACCGAATGGGGCGCGCTGGGCGAGGTGTTCGACCAGGACATGGAAAACCTGCCCTATGTGCAGGAGGGCCTGATCGCCTCGGCCAACAACCGGGTCGAGCTGGGCCGCTATCAGGAGGGGCGCATCCGGCAGTTCCACCAGACGATGGACAAGTATCTGGCGGGGCAATTGCCTTGAGCGATGGTGCTGGCCCCTTGAACCCACCACATCACTCCGTTTGTCCCGAGCGAAGTCGAGGGACGTATTCGGAAAGGGTGGTGAAAGGTCCCTCGACACGCTCGGGACAAACGGAGGTTTGAATGGCGTTCCAAGGTCCGCCAGAAGACCAGATCGCGATCCGCGCGCTGATCGACAGCTATACCGATGCGGTGTTCCGCCGCGATGCGCAGGCCTGGGGCGCGACCTGGGCCGAGGATGCGCTGTGGAACCTTGCGGGGACCAAGGTGCGCGGGCGCGACGCGATCGTCGGGCTGTGGACCCAGGCGATGGCGGGCTTTCCGTTCGTCGCCTTTTTCGCGCAGATCGGGAGCCTCGCGATCGCCGGCGATCGCGCTACGGGCCGGGTCTATACGCATGAATATCTCGAGCTCGCCGACGGATCGGTCAGCCGCCCGATCGGCCAGTATCTCGACGTCTATACCCGCACCGGCGGCGGCTGGCGCTTTGCCGAGCGGCATTTCAGCATCCTCAAGGAGACCCAGAGCCAATGAGCATCGTGATTGCAGGCGAAGTCGATTTCCCTCCCGAGAACCGCGATGCCGCGCTGGCCGGGGCAAAGGCGCTGATCGACATGGCGCTCGCCGAACCGGGCTGCCGCCATTATGCCTGGAGCGCCGATCCGCACGATCCGGGCCGGGTGCACGTGTTCGAGGAATGGGACAGCGCCGAGGAACTGCAGGCGCATCTCGAGGGCGAAGCCTATCGCGGGATGCTGGGGCATCTCTCGCAATTCACCATCCTCAATGCCGATACGCGCAAATACCGGTTCGACCTGAAGGAACCCGTCTATGGCCCCGATGGCGTCGCCACCGCGCGCTTTCTGAGCGAGGCCGCAGCATGACCGACCTCAACGGCAAGATCGCGATCGTTATCGGCGCCGCCGGCGATCACAATATGGGCCAGGTGATCGCGCGGGCGCTGGCGGGCGCCGGTGCACGCGTCATCGTCTCGGGTCGCAAGCGCGAACCGCTGGAGGCGCTGGCGAGCGAAATCGGCGGCGAGGCGGTGACCTGCGATCTGACATCGCGCGCCGATGTCGATGCGCTGTTCGATGGTGTCGCGGCACGCCATGGCCAGGTCGATATCGCGATCAACGGCACCGGCTGGGGGCTGATGAAGCCCTGGGCCGATGTCACCGACGAGGATCTGGCGACAATGGTCGCGCTGCAGTTCACCGGCGTACACCATATGCTGAACGCCTGTCTGCGTACCATGACGGGCGGCGGGTCGGTGATCCAGATCTCGTCGGCCACCACCCAGTGCCTGATCCACGATCACGCCGCCTATATCGGCACCAAGGCGGGGTCCGAGGCGCTGATCCGCTGCTTTGCCAACCAGTACGGGCCGCTGGGCATCCGCGCCAACGTGGTCTCGCCGGGGCTGACCGCAACGCCGATGGCGGCTGCCGCGGTGGCGACGCCGGGGCTCGAGGCGGCGTTCGCGAAGGAATATCCCTTGGGCCGCATCGGCACCGCGGACGATATCGCGCACGCGGTGCTGTGGCTGTGTGACGACCGCAGTTTCGTGACGGGGCAGAACATCCAGGCCAATGGCGGGCTTACCCTCAGGCGCAATCCGCGCCCCGAGGAAATCGCCGCCTCGGTGGGCGCGGCGATGGCGGCGCAGGCTCAATAAGGCGGTTTTGCCCCGAACGCGCGCATCTGCTGGCACAATGCAAACGTAACGCTATAGTGCCGCACAATCTGCCCGCGCATTCGGGTCGCAATCAGGGGCCTAGAACCTAGTGAAAAAAGCTGCAGTTATCGGGTCCGGTTTCGGCGGGCTGGCGCTCGCCATCCGCCTGCAATCCGCCGGAATCGCCACAACCGTCATCGAGAGCCGCGACAAGCCCGGCGGCCGTGCCTATTATTGGGAAAAGGACGGCTTCACCTTCGACGCCGGTCCGACCGTCATCACCGATCCGCCGTGCCTCGAAGAGCTCTGGGCGCTGACCGGTCACCATATCAGCGAGGATGTCGACCTCGTCCCCGTCATGCCCTTTTACCGGCTGAACTGGCCTGACGGCACCAATTTCGACTATTCGAACGACGAGGCCAGCCTGCGCGCCGAGATCGCCAAGCTGAACCCCGAGGATGTCGCGGGCTATGACCGCTTCCTCGACTATAGCGCGGGCGTGCACGACGAGGGCTATCTCAAACTCGGCCACAAGGCGTTTCTCGACTTTGCCAGCATGATCAAGGCCGCGCCGGCCCTCATGAAATATCAGGCCTGGCGCTCGGTCTATTCGATCGTCTCCTCGTTCGTGAAGAACGAGAAGCTGCGCGAGGCGCTGTCGTTCCACACGCTGCTGGTCGGCGGCAATCCGATGAAGACCAGCTCGATCTATGCGCTCATCCACAAGCTGGAAAAGGACGGCGGCGTCTGGTTCGCCAAGGGCGGCACCAACCGGCTGATCGCCGGGATGGTCAGGCATTTCGAGCGGATCGGCGGCACGCTGCGGCTCAATGATCCGGTCACCGAGATCGAGACCATGGGCGACAAGGTCACCGGCGTGGTGACCAGGAGCGGCTGGCGCGAGAGCTTCGATGCGGTCGCCAGCAATGCCGACATCATGCACAGCTATCGCGATCTGCTCGGCAAATCGGGCCGAGGCAAGCGCGCGGCGGCGAGCCTCAAGCGCAAGCGCTTCTCGCCCTCGCTGTTCGTCGCGCATTTCGGGATCAAGGGCGACTGGCCCGGCATTCCGCACCACATGATCCTGTTCGGACCCCGCTACAAGGGCCTGCTCGACGACATCTACGACCATGGCGTGCTGGCCAAGGACTTCTCGCTCTATCTGCACCACCCGACCGTCACCGACCCCTCGATGGCGCCACCGGGGCACAGCACCTTCTACGTGCTCTCGCCGGTGCCGCACCAGGGCAAGCTGCCGATCGACTGGAAGGAAATGGGCCCGATCTACGAGAAGCGCATTCTCGACGAGATCGGCCACCGGCTGATCCCCGACATTCACGAGCGGATCGTCACCAGCTTCCACTATACGCCGCAGGATTTCAGCACCGATCTGAACGCGCATCTGGGCAGCGCGTTCAGCCTGGAACCGCTGCTGACGCAAAGCGCGTTCTTCCGCACGCACAACCGCGACGATGCGATCCCCAACCTCTATTTCGTCGGCGCGGGCACGCATCCAGGCGCGGGGATTCCGGGCGTGGTCGGCAGCGCCAAGGCGACCGCCTCGCTGATGCTCGAGGATATGCTCTGACATCATGAATCCTCCCCGAGTCTGTCTCGGGGAGGATTCATGCGGGCCATCGCTAACCACCTCCGCTCAGCCTGAGCCTGTCGAAGGCCCCGCGCCCTGCGGCAGCATTTGCTTTTGCCTTTAACGAGGCTGACGGGCTATATCCGGCAACCGACATCACGGGGCCTTCGACAAGCTCAGGCTGAGCGGGTCCGGGTGCGCCTGCGTGCAGATACGGAGCCCTTTCATGCATACCGGATCATGCCTGTGCGGTGCGATCACCTTCACCGTTTCCGCCCCGCTCAAGGGGCCCGACGCCTGCCATTGCGGCCAGTGCCGCAAGCAATCGGGCCATTACTGGGCCTCGACCGACGTCAAGCGCAGCGACCTCAGCATCACCGGCGAGGAGCATCTGCGCTGGTACCAGTCGAGCCCCAAGGTGCGGCGCGGCTTTTGCGACACCTGCGGCAGCTTCCTGTTCTGGGACCCGCCGCATCGCGATTCGATGGCCGTGGCGACTGGGCGCATTCGATGCGCCGACCGACACCCATCTGCACGTCCATATCTTCACCGCAGACAAGGGCGATTATTACGATATCGCCGACGGCCTGCCGCAGGAATGAGTGCAACCAATCCTCCCCCGCAAGGGGAGGGGGACCGCGCTGCACAGCAGCGGGGTGGAGGGGTGTCCACGCCGATGCAGGGCTGA
>AYSC01000026.1 GCA_000503195.1 Blastomonas sp. CACIA14H2 | reverse complement strand
GCCAATGCGATCGCCATCACCTGTTCGAGATTGGGATCCGCGCCCATGCCCGCGCTAGTGAACTGGCCGAACAGTGTTGTCCCGATACCGGTGATGACGGCCAGCACGAGGATCTTGATGCCGCTCGAGACGATGTGGCCGAGCACGCGTTCAGCCATGAAGGCGGTCTTGTTGAAGTAGGCGAAGGGCAGCAGCACGAAACCCGCGAGCGTCACCAGCTTGAACTCGATCAGCGTTACGAACACCTGGATGGCGATGATGAAGAAGGCGAGGACGACGATGACCCACGCGAGCAACAGCACGAGGATCTGGACGAAGTTGGTGAACAGCCCGACAGGGCCGAGCAAATCTTCGGTTGCGGCAAGCAGCGGATCGGCGGCGTCGAGGCCGGTCTCGGCGATCTTGCCCGGACGCATGAAGTCGGCAATCGACAGCGCTCCGCCGCTGGCTTGAAGACCCAATCCGGCGAAGCTCTCGAACACGATCGTCGCGAGCGTCCCGAAATTGCCGATGATGAAGGCAAAGGTGCCGATATAGAGCGTCTTCTTTATGAGGCGCTGGAGCACATCCTCGTCGGCGCCCCATGCCCAGAACAGTCCGGCGATGGTGAGGTCGATGGCGATCAGCGTGGTCGAGAGAAATGCGACCTCGCCGCCGAGCAGACCGAACCCGCTGTCGATGTAGCTCGTGAAGACGCCCAAAAAGGTGTCGATGACGCCGGTGTCGTTCATTGCTTGTCGTCCCGCCCAAAGAAGCTGCGGCGCTTGGCTTCCCATGCCGCCTCGCACCCGCTGTCGGGCATGGTGATAGTGCGGCAGCGGCGAAGGTCGGCGGCCAAGCGCTGGTCATCAGGCTCACGCGAGATGGGTGAGGCTGCCATGGGCTGCTCCGGCCGCGAGACGGTGACGGTTGCGACCGTCACCATCATCCCGGCCAGCGCCGCGACGCCCGCGATCTTGGCGGTCCGGCTCATCTCAGTCGCGCGCGCGAAAACGGCGGAAGCGTTCCCGGCTCTCGGCTTCGGTGGCGGCGGTGCGCGCGGACTCCAGCGCCTGCGCGCGGCCCTGCGCGGCGACGAGCGCGGTGAGGTCGGCGAGCTGCTGCGCCTGGAGCGCGAGCAGCTGATTGCCTGCCTGTGCTGCCTGCAGGGCACCGGTCGCCGACTGGCTCGATGATACCAGTCGGTCCATCACACCACGCGCACCGTCGATATTGCCGACCACCCCGGCCTGAACCCGGAGCGCATCTTCGAACGCGGCAACGCTGTCTTCCCAGCGTGCATTGGCGTTGGCAACCATTTGCGCGTGGCTGCCGGTCAGCGCGCCGCCGCGATACCGGCCATCGAAGGCCTGCTGGACGTTCTGGACGTCATAGGCGATGCGCTTGGCCTCGCCCATCAGTTGCTGCGTGCGCTGGACCTGCTGCTGCAACTCCTGGAGCGAACTGAACGGCAGCGAGGCGAGGTTGCGGCTCTCGTTGATCAGGCTTTCGGCCTGCTGCTGGATCTGGGTGATCTGGTTGTTGACCTGTTGCAAGGCGCGCGCCGCTTGCAGGACATTCTGGGCGTAGTTGGTTGGGTCCTTGACGACCAGTTGCGCGACGGCGGGGGTTGCGACGCCGACAAAGACGACGCTCGATGTGGCGAGAACACCGGCCAGAATGGCGCGGCGCAGTAGATGGGTTTTCATGGCAATGACTCCTACTGGGGTTGGTGATTGGGATCGGAGGGAAGAAGCTCGACCGCCCATGCAAGGCCGCGATGGTGCAGCCACTCGGCGACAAACGCAGCTTGGCCGTGGGTCTCGACGATGTTGGCGATGGCGAGCTGGTCGGTTTTCGACGACGCGGCCGCGAAAGCGAGCGCGACCTCGCCCAATCCCAGCTCGAACAGCCGGTTTCCCCGCCGCGACTGGCAGAAATAGTCGCGCTTCGGCGTCGACCGACTCACGATTTCGATCTGACGGGCGTTGAGCCCGAACCGCTCGTAGATGGCAGCGATCTGCGGTTCGGCCGCCCGCTCGTTGGGCAGGAAAATGCGTGTCGGGCAGCTCTCGATGATGGCGGGCGCGATGTCGCTGGTCTCGATGTCGGCGAGGCTCTGTGTTGCAAACACCACGCTGGCGTTCTTCTTCCGGAGCGTCTTTAGCCATTCGCGGAGCTGCGCGGCGAAGTCGGGGCTGTCGAGCACCAGCCAGCCTTCGTCGATGATGATGAGCGTGGGCGAACCGTCGAGCCGATCGCCGATGCGGTGGAACAGATAGGACAGCACGGCGGCGGCCGAGCCCGCGCCGACCAAACCTTCGGTCTCGAACGCCTGCACAGAAGCTTCGCCGAGCCGTTCGGCCTCGGCATCGAGAAGCCGGCCCCATGGTCCGCTAATGCAGTAAGGCGCAAGCGCCTGCTTGAGCTGCTGGTTTTGGAGCAAGACCGCAAGGCCTGTCAGCGTGCGTTCTGCAACCGGCGCGGACGCCAGTGACCCGAGCGCCGACCACAAATGCTCCTTGGCCTGCGGATCGACTGCGACGCCTTCGCTGATCAGGATCGCCGCCAGCCATTCCGCCGCCCACGCCCGCTCGGCGGGATCGTCGATCCGCGCGAGCGGTTGAAGCTGCACGCCGTCGCCGGCCTCGTCGGCGAGCATCCCGCCCAAGTCCTGCCAGTCACCGCCCATGGCCGTAGCGGCGGCGCGGATGCTGCCGCCGTAATCGAAGGCGAAGACCTGCGCGTTCTCGTAGCGGCGGAACTGCATCGCCATCAGGGCGAGCAGCACCGATTTGCCAGCCCCGGTCGGCCCGACGATCAGCGTGTGGCCGACATCTCCGACGTGAAGGGAAAACCGGAACGGGGTCGAGCCTTCGGTCTTGCCGTAGAGCAAGGGGGGAGCGTCGAAGTGCTCGTCCCGTTCCGGCCCCGCCCATACCGCTGACAGGGGGATCAGGTGGGCGAGATTGATGGTGGAAATCGGGGGCTGGCGGACATTGGCGTAGGTGTGGCCCGGCAGGCTTCCCAGCCACGCCTCGATCGCATTCATGCCCTCGGGGATGACGGTGAAGTCGCGGCCCTGGATCACCTTCTCGACCAGCCGCAGCTTCTCCGCCGCAACGGCGGGGTCGCGGTCCCATACCGTCACCGTCGCGGTGACATAGGCCATACCGGCATAGTCGGCACCCAGCTCCTGCAAGGCTGTGTCGGCGTCGGCGGCCTTGTTCGAGGCGTCGCTGTCGAGCAGCGTGCTCGCCTCGTTGGTCATCACTTCCTTGAGGATCGCCGCGACACTCTTGCGCTTGGCGAACCACTGGCGGCGGATGCGGGTCAGCAGCTTGGTCGCATCGGTCTTATCCAGCATAATCGCGCGGGTGGACCAACGATACTCGAAGGCGAGCCGGTTCAGGTCGTCGAGCAGCCCCGGAAACGTCACGCTCGGGAATCCGACGATGGTGAGCGTGCGCAGATAATGCCCGCCCAGGCGCGGCTCCAGCCCGCCGGTCAGCGGCTCGTCGGCGAGCAGCGCGTCGAGGTGCATCGGCGTCTCCGGCACGCGCACACGCTGACGGCGGGTCGAGATGGTGCTGTGCAGGTAGGTCAGCGTCTCAGCGTCATCGAGCCAGCGAACCTCGGGCACGAAGCCTTCGACCAGGCTGAGCACGCGATCGCTACGGTCGCGGAAGCCAGCTAACACCTCCCACGGATTGACGCCGGTGGTCGAGCGGCCCTCGTATAGCCAGCCTTCGGCGCGGGCGGCTTTCTCGGCCGGCGGCATCCACAACAGCGTCAGGAAATAGCGGCTCTCGAAATGCGCGCCTTCCTCGCGGAACTGTTCGCGCCGCTCCATGTCCACGAGCGCGGACACCGGATCGGGGAACGCGGCATCGGGATAGTCGAGCGCGGGCGTACGCTGCGCCTCGACGAAGATTGCCCAGCCCGAGCCGAGTCGGCGCAGTGCATTGTTGAGTCGCGCCGTCACCGCGACCAGCTCGGCCGGGGTGGCGGAATCGAGGTCCGGCCCACGGAACCGGGCGGTTCGCTGAAAGCTGCCATCCTTGTTGAGAACGACCCCTTCACCGACCAACGCCGCCCAGGGCAAGAAGTCGGCGAGGTGCGCCGCCTTGTTGCGGTATTCACGCAAGCTCATCATGGCTGCATCCAGGTCGGGTAGCGGAAGTGGCGGCGGGCCACGTCCACGAACTGCGGGTCGCGGCGCGCGGCCCAGACCGCGAGCGCGTGGCCGATCGCCCAGATGACGAGGCCGGCGATCCAGAGGCGCAGACCGAGACCGATCGCGCCCGCCAGCGTGCCGTTCACGATGGCAAGTGCCCGCGGCGCGCCGCCGAGCAATATCTGTTCGGTCAGCGCCCGGTGAACCGGCGCGAAATAGCCGGGGATTGGCTCGGCGCCTTCCATCAGACGAGCGCTCCGCCGCCAAACGAGAAGAACGACAGGAAGAAGCTCGACGCGGCGAAGGCGATCGACAGGCCGAACACGATCTGGATCATACGCCGCGCGCCGCCCGAGGTATCGCCGAACGCCAGCGTCAGGCCGGTCACGATGATGATCATCACCGCAATGATCTTGGCCACCGGACCCTCGATGCTTTCGAGAATCGACTGGAGCGGCGCTTCCCACGGCATTGACGAACCGCCGGCATGGGCGGGACCCGCAACGGTCAACGCGATCATGCTGGCGGTGATGGCGAACATGGCGCGGCGTGCGCCATGCCGGATGGCATGGATCATGGCAGGTCTCCTGACTGGGGTTGAGTAAGCGAGATAAGGCGATAGTCGCCCGTGGCCGGGTCGAGCCCCTCGATGCGGGCCAGCTCGGCGAGGCGGCGGCCATGCCCGTCGCGGACCAGCACGGCGATCAGGTCGATGGTCTCGGCGAGCAGCGCGCGGGGGACCGTCACGACCGCCTCCTGAATGAGCTGCTCCATACGGCGCAGCGCGCCGAGCGCAGTCCCGGCGTGGATGGTGCCGATCCCGCCGGGATGGCCTGTGCCCCAGGCTTTGAGCAGGTCGAGGGCTTCGGCGCCGCGTACCTCGCCGATGGGAATGCGATCGGGGCGCAAGCGTAGCGAGGATCGGACGAGATCGGATAGCGAGGCAACGCCATCTTTGGTGCGCATTGCGACGAGATTGGGCGCGGCGCATTGCAACTCGCGCGTGTCTTCGATCAAAACGATCCGGTCGGCGGTCTTCGCCACCTCTGCCAGCAGCGCGTTGACCAGCGTGGTCTTGCCGCTGCCGGTGCCGCCAGCGACAAGGATGTTGGCGCGAGCGCCGACGCCTTCGCGGAGTGCGGCAGCCTCCGCCGCCGACATGATGCCTGACGCCGCATAGTCGTCGAGCGTGAATACGGCAACGGCGGGCTTGCGGATCGCGAAGGTCGGCGCGGCGACGACGGGCGGAAGCAGCCCCTCGAACCGTTCCCCGCCCTCCGGCAGCTCGGCCGAGACGCGCGGGGACTTGGCATGGACTTCGACGCCGACATGGTGCGCGACCAGGCGAACGATGCGCTCGCCGTCGGCGGCGCTCAGCAGTTCGCCGGTGTCGCTTATACCCATACCAAGCCGATCGACCCATAGCCGACCGTCCGGATTGAGCATGACTTCGATGACGGCAGGATCACTTAACCACGCTGCAATCGATGCGCCGAGCGCTGTGCGCAGCATCCGCGCGCCGCGCAATTTTGCGTCAGATCGGATCGGCTGAACTGTCAAGGCAAGGCCCCTGGAATAGACCGAGCGAACCGCCGCCCGGCGTCAGAAGCACATCAAGAGAGCCAGAAACTCGGCGACTGCAACAGATTGATGAAAGCGTAGTGGTAGAGGCGGCAGATACGTGCCGAGGACGTATCGCTCGCCACCCGCCCTACAATCCTAAGGGTGGCATACCGTTGGAGTTGTGCGAATCAGTCTGCGGCGTGATGCATTGTTTCTTGGTCAGAGAGCTAGCCGCCATAGCGCTATGCTTCGACTTGCCGATTTAGTGCACTTTCCCTACCGGTGGCCGCTGTATGGCGACCCGCACATGTGGTCAATTTGATCTAGCGGGTAATATGACGGGTGAACATTGCAAGAACGAGCGGACGACCTGTGTCGACACGCAAGCGATCGATCATTCCAACCTCGCAATACGTAACAGCCTGCTTGGAGGTGCGATAAGCATGTTAGCCGACAGCGCGCTATCTACTAGAATCTCCAGCTCCCCGCTGGTGATTGGACCCCAACCTTCATCGTCGATGCCGTGGAACACGAACACCAGCCAGCCAGTTTCGTAGCGAAAACGACTCAGTCGCTGGTTCGCAGCGGCTCCCACCTCATGAGGTCCAAAGCAGATGCAATCGATCGGATTGCCAACAGGAATAGTCATTGTATTCAGGCCCTCGCCGCCGCAAACCAGCCTCGCTCCTAGCGACTGCTGGCCGATCCACCTCACAAGTTCATCGGGGGCCGACAAATAGGGGACATGAAAAATTGAACTTCTGCGGTCAAATCCTGGCAGCTCGCGTTCGAATGTCTGCCAACAAGATTCGATACTCCTGCGGGCTGTATCCAAATCCATCCTTCCGTAGAACTCATGTGCGTGACCGTGCGGCCCGACTTCATGACCCGCTGCAACCGTTTCACGCCAATAGTCCCAGTCCGCAATCGTTGCGCCCTTGATGCCAGGATCATCAGCCAGTGCCGGGGCCGACAACACGCAAAAGCAAGCGCTAAGGTTGCGCGCCTCAAAATGCGTCGCACCTTGTCGGCACTCCGGCGGAAGCCGTCGTCGAAACAAAGCTGACATAGTTTTTGCTCATATCAACCGCTCATAAAAATTCTTCGTCCAGACGTGCTCGCGGCGGATGGATGTCATTGCCTCGTCAGAGAGCGGACCCCGCTGTTCCGCTTCAAGGCACACATCCACCATCGCCTCAGAAGACATGCCAATGGTCACTGTCGAGACTTCCGGCGCGGTCAAGGCGAAACGCAGCGCCAATTCAGTGAGCGACTGCGCCGAGGCTGGAACAAAGTGGGCAGCAAGTGCATTCAGGCGCGACGCATAGTTTTCGAACGGAGCGTGTCTTAAGAAAGGCCGGGCCAGAAAGTCGTCCTGAGTGAGCAGGCCAGTCAGCCCGCCGCTGTCCAGCGCACAGCGAGCGATTACACCGGCCCCGCGCAAGGCCGCGAGCGGTAGGATGGACGAGAGCGGGCGCGATTCGAACAGGTTGAGGATCAGCTGTATGCCGTCAACGCGCCGCAGATTGACCGCTTCAAGGACGGCGTCATGCTCGTGGTCGCCGGCACTGATCGCCAAATGCCGGATCTTTCCTTCGTTGCGTAGCGCCGCGAGCGTGGCGAAGATTGCATCGTCATAGGTCCAGAGATGCCACCACTGGTGCAGATGAACGATGTCCAGTGTTTCAACGCCAAGCGCGGTCAAACTTTCCTCGACTGAACGCCGGACGGACGCTGGCGTATAGGCCTCGGCAATCGGGCGATATTCACGAAATGTCGCGGCCGTCTGCGGGGCAAGCTTTGTTGAAAGTACAGGGCGTTCGCCCCGCCATTGCTTGAGCGTTGCGGCGACAATTGCTTCGGAGCGCGGATAGATTCGCGCAGTGTCGATGACACGAACGCCACCGTCGAGCGCGTGAAGCAAGGATGGAGCTACGTTTCCTTTCAGTTGGGGGTCTTGGGCGATCAACATTGCGCCATAGCACAGCGAACTGACTGTGATGCCGCTGTCTCCGTAAGGCCGTCGCTTCACAAATTCTCTCCCACCTCGTGCTTCTCGGTCAAATCGAAAAGGCAGTTGATTTTAGCATCCGATCGGATACAAACTCAACTTCAATATCCACTCGGATAGTAAACAGTCTGCCTGTGGCCGGGGTCGACTGGAATTAATGACCCGCGCGGACGCATCCGATGACGAGGTTGGGGGCTTGGGGAGAGGTTTGCATGAGAAAAAGATTATCGGCTTGGTATATTGGCGTAGGAGCAGCCTGCCTGTGGCCATCACTCGCTTCGGCTCAGCAAAGCGCAGTGCCGGTTAACGACGGAACCAGCACATCGCAGCCCACAGATGGCCGAATTGCAACCGAAGCACCCCAGACCAGTGAAATCGTCGTCACCGCACAAAAGCGTGAGGAGCGTTTGCTCGATGTACCTGTTTCCGTAGTGGCGGTTACTGGCGAGCGGCTTCAGCGCCTCAACCTCAGCACAGCAACCGATCTTCAATTCGTGACCCCTGGCCTTGGCCTGGGTGATGCGAACACTCCACGCGGTGCGGGATTGCGCATTCGCGGCGTCGGCACGACAGTATTTGCTGATGGTGTCGAACAGAGCGTTGGCACCGTCGTTGACGGGATACCTTTGGCACGTGCAGGACAGGGATTGGCAGAGCTTGTTGACATCGAGCGTGTCGAGGTGCTCCGCGGGCCGCAAGGCATGCTGTTCGGTCGTAATGCTTCTGCAGGCCTGATCAACATCATCACGAAGATGCCGACAGAGCGGCTTTCGGTTATCGGTACGGCGAGCTATGCGTCTCAGGATGAAATCAAGCTCGGCGCATCATTGTCAGGCGCGCTGATCGAAGACGTCGTATCGGCGCGCGTGACGGGTTTCCTGAATCGCCGCGACGGTTTCGTGACTAACCTCGTGACTGGCAACCAGCTAAACAACCAGAACGAATACGGCGTGCGCGGCGTCCTCGACGTTACGCCTGCCAGCGGCGTGCAGGTCATCTTGCGTGGAGACTTTGCAAAGCGCGACACCAGATGTTGCATCTGGACGGCCCGATCGTTTGCCAGCGCTGATCGCAATCCGCCGGGAACAGCCCTGCTTGCAAACTTTGTTGATCCGCGTGTCCGCGCTGCGCAAGGGCCTAAAAACCTGATTGTTGCACAAAATGGCGACCCGTTTAACGAGGGCGAGAGCTACGGCGTTTCGGGCGAGGTCAACATTGAACTTGGCGAATACACGCTGACATCACTCACGGGATATCGGCGTTGGTCGCAATTGGACGGTCTGGACTCCGACCAAAGCACGCTCGACGTGCTCGACGTGAATTTCGGTTCGAATGAGTTGCGCCAGGTCACGCAGGAACTGCGGATCACTTCGCCCAGTTCGCGGCCGGTGGAATTCGTTGCCGGACTGTTCTTCTTTGATGCGACGAACGACAACTTTTCCCGCCAACAGGGCCGATTCGCGGTATCGCTTGCCGCCGCGCAGGCAGGCGGTGTTCCCGTACCGCTGGCGCCAGGACTCACGCTTCCTGCAGCGCAGGATTTCGGTCGCGACGTGAATACGAGGATCGGTACTCGTGACTATGCGGCATTCGGCCAGGCAACGATCAACATCTCCGATCGTCTTCGGGCCATTGTCGGCGGACGCTTTACCAGGACGCGGGTGTATCTGGATTACGCGCGCGTTGGCACGCCTGGTGCCAACGCGTTCAATTTTGTCCTGGGGTCGGCCTTCGGGAATATCGACCTGCCGCGCGTAACGACCGAGAATGACAATTTGTCGTTCCGGCTTGGCCTGCAGTACGACCTGAACCCGGATGCCAATGTCTTCGCGACCGTATCACGCGGCTATAAGGGGCCAGGTTTGTTCAACGGCCTAGACGTCGTTCTGCCGCCCGGGATTTCTGCAACCGATCCGGACCAACTGCGGACCTATCTTGCTGTCCGCCCCGAGATTCCTACCTCGTACGAGATCGGTTACAAAGCCTCGTTCTGGAATCGGCGCGCATCGTTGAGCGTCACGGCGTATTGGACCGACTTCAAAGACTTTCAGGCTCAGGTTGTCGAGACGCCGCCGGGGCAGACGATCGGTGCCTTTGCCGTACGCAATGCCGGCAAGCTGCGCAGTCGTGGCTTCGAGGCTGAATTCAATATCGCGCCGACGCGCGGTCTGAATGTCGGCATCGGCTTCTCGTATAATGACGCAACCTTTGTCAGCTTTCAGTGCGCTGCGCGCCAGCGCGGCGTTCCGCCGGCAGCAAATCCGGCGTGCACGACGATCGGAACCGGCGTCCTCAGCACATTCGACGCCTCCGGATTGCCTGCGACCAACGCGCCGCGCATCACGGCCAATATCGACACGCGCTACGAGACGTCGCTGGGCCAATCGGGCCTCCAAGGCTTCGTCCAAGGCAACGTCTATTACCGCGACAAGGTTACATTCGGGCTGGTGCCTCCAGGGACGTTCAACCCCTATGTTCAGCCGGACTTTGCGATCGTGAATGGTTCGATCGGCGTTATCGCGGGGGAAGGAAAGTACACGATCAGCGCGTTCGTGAAAAATCTGTTCGATCAGAATTACGTCACCAGCATCTTCGATCTTCCGCTGGATGCAAACGGGGGACTTGGTCAGTTTGTAACGCGCGATGCGCAGCGGACGATCGGCGCCTCGGTGCAGGTGCGTTTCTGATCGACACCTTCCTGCTTGACCGGTGAAGCTCTCTCGACTGAAGGCGTCGCGACTATTGTTGCGGCGCCTTATTTTTCTCCGCGGCAGCCGCAAAGAGCAACTGGCATATTGCGTCCGCGTGGCGATCAACGACCTCCGGCGAGAGAACGTCCGCATCGTAGATCCGCTTTGCCTCGCCAGCGAGCGCAAAGATCATCTGGCTTGCTGCCGAGATAATGTAGATCATGGACATGACGGGCACGTCTGGCAGCAGTCCATCGGCCATGGCCCGCTTGAAAAGCGGTGTGATCGCCCGATGTCCGGGGGCAACGAAGGTGTCCACCGACCAATCAAAACCCTCGCTTGCCTGCAGCGATGCCTGGACGGTGATGCGCACATGCTCGGGGTGCCGTGCGCAATATCGCACATAGCGGCGAATGAACGCTTCGATCTCCTGCCTGACAGTGCGCTCAAGCCCCCCGGCATCATCTACACTCATCTCGGCATAAAAGCGTTTGAACAGGTACGCTAACGCGCTTCGCCAAAGATTTTCTTTTGTGCCGAAGTGCAACCGGATGACCGCGTGGGTTACGCCGGCGCGCGCACTGATGTCGCGGACTGATGCTGCTTCAAACCCGCGCTCGGCAAACAGGTCCAGAGCAGCCTGCAGGATTGCCGCCTGGGTGCGCTCCTTTTTGGCTTCCCGCACCAGCCCGCGATAGGCTCGCGTGGGCTTGGGAGCATCGGAATCCCCGTTGGCACCAATAGGCTGCTGCAAAGTCATAGGCTGTCTCTAGATCGCGCAACGCACGCCAACAAGAGCTATGCCTTGCATTACACTATCCATTCGGATATTCAATTTGCCAGTTCAACGTAACCGAACAGGAGAAACCTCATGTTCCAGCTTCATCCGCGAAACGGAGATTTTCAATGGCGACCGTCACAGCCACCCTATCAGATCCTGACGGGAGAACAGGCCCGTCAATATGACGAACAGGGCTATTTCCTTCTCGCGAACGCATTTACGAAAGCCGAGATCGACGCCGTCGCCGACGCCATCGAACCGTTCGAGCGGGACATGGAGCGGGTGTTGAAAGAGGAACATGGCGGCCAACTCATGATCGCGAAGGCTGATGCAATCACCTTTACGGTGCATCTGGTCGCGAAGTCGCCTGTCTTGCGTGAATTCAGCCGTCACCCGGTGTTCTCGAAGCTTTGTCATGACACGATCGGACCGGCGTCGCGACTCTACTGGGATCAGGCCGTATACAAAAAACCGGGCAACCCGGACGAATTCCCCTGGCATCAGGACAATGGCTATACCTATACCGAGCCGCAGCAATATCTGACCTGCTGGGTCGCGCTATCCGACGCAACGGTCGATAATGGCTGCCCCTGGGTTGTGCCGGGCATACATCGGTTCGGCACTATCGAGCATGTGGCAACGCCGCTCGGGTGGCAGTGCCTCGACAATCCCGAAAACGCCTTGGCGGTGGAAGCAAAAGCAGGGGACATTGTGGTCTTCTCTTCGTTGACGCCTCATCGAACCGGGCCAAACCTTACCGGCAATGTCCGCAAATCTTACATCCTGCAATACGCTCCGGACGGTGCACTCGCCTATCCGGCGACCGGCGGCGCGCCGGTGCCTCAGAACGACCCTGACCGACAATATCTGATCTAGCCGCTTTCAGGCGCCCGTAGCCCCGCTCGGCGGCGGGCAAGTGCCTTGACGAGCCTGCCGTGAAGACGCTGGTCGAGTGGATAGAAAATAATTGTGGCGGTCGCCGCAACCCCCAACACGGCGGGGACCAGCGTCAGCAACGTCTTTATGCCAGCAAGCGTGGCTGCGGACTGCACTTGATTAGCGCGATACCCGATTGCGTCCAGCAACACACCAAGCAGCCCGATTCCGATCCCGAGCGCTACCTTCTGCGCAAACAGAACAAGGCCGAACACAACGCCCTCGGTTCGTTCACCCGTATGCCACTCGCCATATTCCACGGTATCGGGCAACATGGACCAGAAGCTGAGGTAGAAACCCGAGGCGCCGACAGCTGCAAACAGAAGTATGGCGAGCGTGACCGGCACGGTCGGTGCAGGGATCAAATAAAGTGTCGCCCAGGCAGTTGCGCCGATCAAGCCGCTGATCATCCAAACGAGGCGCTTGCTTGTGCGCTTCGAAATCAATGCCCAGACGGGCACACAGAGCATGACCCCGCCGGTGAGAACCGTGAGCCCAAGTGTGACTTTTTCGGGCGCTGCGAGGTTGTATTTGAAGAAATAGATCAACGTTTTGCTTGATAGCGCGCCGCCAATGCCGCTGAGGATGGTGGCGATGAATATCAACTGGAACGGTCGGTTCGCTTTAAGGGTGCGCCACAGCTGCGAAAACGTCGCGACTTCGTGACCGGCATCAGCGCTTTCGCTGGTCGAGGCAAAACTGACCGCCAGGGTAATTGCGGCTGCAACTGCATAGATGGTCGCGACATAAAAAAAGCCGGCACGCATGTCTCCGGCACCGAGCGATGTGGCCAGCGGCAGTGTGGTGCTCGCAACCACGAGCGTTGTAATCGTCGCAAACACCATTCTGTAACCGGCTATTGCACCGCGCTCGTTGCTGTCGCTGGTAAACTCGGCCGACAGCGCGATGTAGGGAATGTTTGTCAACGCGTAAGCGGTCCGGAACAGGAGATGCGCTGCTGCCGTCACTGCTATCAGCGTCGCACCGGTTGCGGCGTGCGGCACGAACATCGCAACAAATGACGCACACAGGGGCAAGGACGCCCACAGAATATAAGGTCGATAACGCCCCCAGCGCGTTCGCGTACGATTGGCAATGATGCCGACCGCCGGATCGATCAGCCCATCCCAAACCAGGGCAGCCATGATGATGAAGCCGGCTGTGGCGTTCGCCAGCCCGAGAACGTCGGTGTAATAATAGAGCAGAAAGAGGCTGGTGACCCCCCAGAACAGATTGAAGCCGACATCCGCGACTGTGTAGCCAAGCTTCGCTCTGGTCGTGAGCCTTGCCTGCGGTTCCCCCGACATTCCGTTCCCTCCCTCGCTGAATCCACCATTTACTATCCTATCGGATATCGAATATGGCTAGAGCAATCGGCAACGGAAGGAAAGCGCAATGCTCGGCAAACTCAGTATGGAAGCCAATCGGTTTGTCGACGCGCATGGCCGACACGTTTTGCTGCGCGGCGTCAATCTTGGAGGTGACTGCAAGGTTCCCTTCGCACCGGATGGACACAGCTATCTCCCAAGTGACTTTTCCGACCACCGAACCGTAAGCTTCATTGGTCGTCCAGCGCCGCTCGATGAACTGGACACCCATCTGGCGCGTCTCGCTCACTGGGGTTTCAACTGCCTGAGGTTGCTCACAACATGGGAGGCGATCGAGCACGCCGGACCTAGCGAGCATGACGAAGCTTATCTCGATTACCTTGCCGAAGTATGCCGACGGGCTGGTCGCATGGGGCTGTACGTGTTCATTGATTTTCATCAGGACGTCTGGAGCCGGATGTCGGGGGGTGACGGAGCGCCTGCATGGACTCTGGAGGCCGCCGGACTGGACTTCACCAGGTTCCATGATGCTGACGCAGCTCACATCATGCAGCACAAATATGATCACCGCACGGGAGGGCTACAAGAGAGCTATCCGCTGATGAGCTGGGCCAGCAACTATCGGATGCCCGTCAATGGCATCATGTGGACGCTGTTCTTTGCTGGCACTGACTTTGCGCCATCTGCCATTGTCGATGGACGAAACATACAAGACTTTCTGCAGGATCATTATCTGGGGTCAATGCGCGCGGTCGCTGAGCGCGTTGCGGATCTCGACAATGTCATCGGGTTCGACACGTTGAATGAGCCTGGTACGGGTTATGTGGGTCGTGCCCTCGAAAGTCGCGAGGGTGTGCTGCGCGGAGCAGCATGGTCACCACTCGACGGACTTGCTGCCGCTTCGGGCCTGTCACGCGAAGTGCCGGTGGTTGCGCCGGGAGGCAAGGAAATCGGGCGACAGATCGTTAACTCGGCAGGTGTCTCCATCTGGCTGCCGGGCCGAGTCGATCCGTTTCGCGCAGCCGGCGCTTGGGACGTGGATGCAACAGGCTCGCCAGCAGCGCTGCGGCAAGATTATTTCCGGCGTGTTGCAGACCGGCAGGTTTCGATGGATAGCGACTATATGGCGCCGTTCTTCGGCCGGGTTGCACAAACGATCCGCGAGATCCGCAACGACTGGATGGTGTTCGCCGAAGTCGACCCGTTTGGTGCGTTGCGCGGTCACGGTTTCCCGGAGGGCTGCCCGGAGCGGACGGTCAATGCCAGCCACTGGTACGATCTGACCGCGCTCATCAACAAGTCGTTCGACGCGGATTGCATGACAAATGTCATATCGGGTCAGGTTCGCGAAGGTCCTTCGGCTATTGAGGATGGCTATGTGGAGGAATTGTCGCGGTTGAAAAGGATCGGAGACGAGCTGAACGGCGGCGCACCAACTCTGATTGGAGAGTGCGGCATTCAGTACGACATGAATGATGCGGAGGCCTATCATCGCTGGGCAGCAGGAGAGCGCGATCCTTCAATCTGGCATGCGCAGACGACAGCGCTGGATCTGATGTACAACGCCTTTGACCGGCTTCTGCTGTCGTCAACTCAGTGGAACTATACCGTCTCGAACCGTAATGATCCGATGGTTGGCGACGGGTGGAACCAAGAGGACCTGTCGATCTGGTCTTTGGACCAGGCCACGAACGTAAATGACCCCGGATCGGGCGGACGAGCAATCGAAGGGTTTTGCCGTCCCTATGTAAGGTCAGCACAAGGCACGCTTATCAGCCAGCGTTTCGACCGTGCCAAGGCCACATTTGAAGTAAGAATAGATGTAGACCCAACCCTTTATGCACCCACGGAAATCTTTGTGCCGCAGCATATCTATCAAGAGGAGCCACGAATTACCCTGGCGGCAAGTGACGTACAATGGTCGCCAGATCAGCAACTGATAAAAATCAGCGCCAATCTGTGCGGCATTCTACACATTATGATCGAAAGACGATGACAAGACTTCTATATTATTTGATGAATACTAAATTCTATTAGATACAGTATATAATAAATGTTACTTGGGTGTCGAAATCTGACGTTATGATTCTAGGTATTCAATCTATCGTTCGCTCCGCTTGTCTAGGTTTATTGGGCCAAACGTCCTCTGGGATATCGTCGAGCAAGGTCTTGCCACTGGCGAACCTGCGGCCAAGCGTTTCAACGAAGCCCTCGTAACGCTTACGCCCTTTGATTTGCGCAGCCGCCTGATCCTCATCGGGCAGTGGCGGTGTTACCGACAACCAGAAGCGGACGAACAATGTCAGCGCCTCGGTGGTCAGTCCGGTATTGCGCTCAAGCCGCTGCACCTGACGCGAGAGGCGGTCCAGCCGACGCGCAAACGCTGCCTCCATGCGGTCGGCACCATCCGGCGACAGGTAGGAGGCCACGGCAGCCTCCACGATCGCGGAGCGCGAGATGCGTCGCCGGATCGCCAGCTCATCGACCTGCTTGGCGAGCGCTGGCGGGAAATAGACGTTTAGCCGGGTCCGCATGATTGCCTCCTAAAGCTCGATACCGTCGCCGGGATCGAGCGACGCCTGCCGCGCGAGCCCCTGCATCCGCCTTCGTACCGCCGCTTGCCGCGCCGCGTCGTCTTGCTCATCATCGACGATTGAAAACTCTTGGGCAGGCGGCGCGGTCGCCTCGGGCGCGATTGCAACATGTTCGGGAAGCTCAGGTTCACGCCGCAGCCCGCCGTTTGCGGCGTCCACCTGCGCCCGCACGATCTTGGCGATGTCAGCGGGATCGGCGGCCGCGACGTGCCCGGTCCAGTCGTCGGGTCGCACGGTGGAAGCTGCGGGCGTCGGTGCGTCCATGATCCGCTCAGAGAGACGCCGGTCTTGAAAGTACCGCGCTTTTTTCGCGCGGATAGGATGGACGCCCGCCACCATAACGATCTCGTCGTCGGTCGGGAGCTGCATCACCTCGCCGGGCGTGAGGAGCTGGCGGGCGGTTTCCGAGCGCGACACCATCAGATGACCAAGCCAGGGCGAGAGGCGATGCCCGGCATAGTTCTTCATTGCGCGCATCTCGGTCGCCGTGCCGAGGGCGTCTGACACGCGCTTCGCGGTTCGCTCGTCATTCGTGGCGAAACTCACGCGCACATGGCAGTTGTCGAGGATCGCGTTGTTCGGGCCATAGGCCTTTTCGATCTGGTTGAGCGATTGCGCGATCAGAAACGCCTTCAGTCCATAGCCCGCCATGAAGGCGAGCGCGGACTCGAAGAAGTCGAGTCGTCCGAGCGCCGGAAACTCGTCCAGCATCAACAGCACGCGATGGCGGTTGCCCTTCGGCGTCAGTTCCTCGCTCAGTCGGCGCCCGATCTGGTTGAGGATGAGACGGATCAGCGGCTTGGTGCGCGAGATATCGCTGGGCGGTACGACCAGATAGAGCGTCGCCGGCCGGTCGCCCTCCACCAGATCCGATATGCGCCACTGGCAGGCCCGCGTGACCTGCGCGACGACTGGATCGCGGTAGAGGCCCAGGAACGACATCGCGGTGCTCAAAACGCCGGATCGTTCATTGTCGGATTTGTTTAGCAGTTCCCGCGCCGCGCTTGCGACGACGGGATGTACACCGGCTTCGCCCAGGTGCGGCGTTGCCATCATCGCCGCCAGCGTCTCCTCGATCGTGCGCGACGGATCGGACAAGAATGCGGCCACCCCCGCCAGCGTCTTGTCCGGCTCAGCATAAAGAACGTGGAGGATCGCGCCGACCAGCAGCGAGTGCGATGTCTTCTCCCAATGGTTTCGACGCTCGAGACTGCCTTCGGGATCGACCAGCACGTCGGCGACATTCTGGACGTCGCGCACCTCCCACTGGCCGCGCCGCACTTCGAGCAACGGGTTGTAGGCGGCTGATGCAGCGTTGGTAGGATCGAACAACAGCACGCGGCCATGTTTGGCGCGGAAGCCAGCGGTCAGCGTCCAGTTCTCCCCCTTGATGTCGTGGACGATTGCCGACCCTGGCCATGTCAGCAGCGACGGGATGACCAGTCCCACGCCCTTGCCGCTGCGCGTCGGCGCGAAGCACAGCACATGCTCCGGTCCGTCATGTCGGAGATAGTCGTTGGCGAGCTTGCCGAGCACCACGCCGTTCGGACCGAGGAGACCGGCAGTACGCACCTCCTTTTCAGTTGCCCAGCGCGCCGAGCCATAGGTCTCGGCATTCTTCTGCTCGCGTGCCCGCCATACCGACATGCCGATGGCGACAGCGATCGACACAAATCCGCCCGACGCGGCGATGAAGGCGCCGGTCTGAAAGATGTGGGGCGCATAAGCGTCGAAGCTGAACCACCACCAGAAGAAGGCGGGCGGCGGATAGACCGGCCAACCAAAAGCCATGAACCACGGCGGTCCAAGCTCCGGCTGAAAGCCGAGCGCTGCGGCAGTCCATTGGGTCGCGCCCCACACAGCGGCGAACACGATCAGGAACACGGCGATGACTTGACCCCAGAGGATCTTCGTTGCGGACATTGAAGTCTCCTTCCGGTCAGAGGCCGAGGCCGCGCTTGCGGCCCAGTGCCCAGTCGATGCCGCCGCAAGCGCGCATGACGCCGGACACCTGACGGCCGAGTTGCTGTTCGAGGCTGCTTGCCCAGGGCACGAGGCGGAACCCCAGGCCGTCATCGATCATGGCGAAGCGGCCAGACGCGAGTGCGAGCCGCTGGCGGACGACGCCGGCCACCTTCTCGCCCGTCTGCGTCGGTCGGTAGGCCAGCTCGGTCTCGCCAGCGATCTTCGCGCCAACGGCGTCCAGCTCGCGCTTGCGCAGCGTGTCGAGCATCCCGCGCTCGAAAACCGTCCGTTCGCCGAAGCGCCGGGCCAGCCCGTCCCGGACGAGATGGTCGGTGCGGGCGTCCATAGCGCGGCGTACTTCCGCGCCGAACCCACCGTCCGCGATGCCGACGCCGCGCTCGATCAGTCTATGGTCAAGCCAGGTTGCGCCGTGCGCTTTCGCCTGTGCGGACAAATCCAGATCCGATCGGACCGCGAGGATCAGCGTTGGCTTCGGCTCGCCCTGTCTGCCGATCGCGCGGACCTCGACGATGCCGTCAAGCGGGGGGCTGGTGTTCAGCGCCTCGATGCCGGGTAACTGCACATGGTGGGTGCGGCCGTCCGTGCCGTCGATCACGGCATAGGCCGTGCCGGTCAGCTCATCGTGCAACCCCTTGTCGATCAGCCGGCCGACGATCGGCTTTTCGGGCGGGCCGCCCACGACGGCGTAGCTGTCGAGCGGGCGCTCCTGCCCACGATGCTTGAGCGCGTTGCCGATGGTCCGGATGATGTCGCCGCGGTGACCGAGTTCGCGCAGCTTGGTTTGCGCACTTTCCGCTACCGCCCACTGTCCGGGCTCGCCTTCGGCAGCAAGCCCCATCTTCTCGAGATGCTGCAGGCGGCCGACCATCAGCCGGCGGAGCTGTGGATCGTCGGGACCGGGCCGTTTGGGCCGCAGGTCGATGACGCCCAACTCGTCCGCAGCGCGGCCGATCTCAATGTCCAGTCGGGTCCAGCGTTCCGCCGTAACGTCGCGGTCGAGGGCACGCTGAACTTCGTGCTCGGGCTTTGGCCCCAACTCGGCGAACGCCAGTTCCTCGGCGCGCGAACGCAGGTTGTGGCTGATGTAGTCGCGGGAGATGACGAGATCGGTCCCTTGATCGGACTGCCCGCGTACAAGCAGATGGACATGCGGGTTGTCGGTGTTCCAGTGATCGACCCCGACCCATTCCAGCCGTGTGCCGAGGTCGGCCTCCATCTGGCGGATAAGGTCGCGTGTGTATTCGCGGAGATCAGTGAGCTCTGCCGCATCTTCGGGCGAGACGATGATGCGGAAATGGTGTCGGTCATCCTTGCACCGCTCGGCGAAAGCGCGGTCGTCAGCGCGGTCGGACTCGGCGTCGAACATCTGCGTCGGCGCGCCGTGACGGGTGACGCCTTCACGCTTCAAATAGGCGATGTGCGCAGACAATGGCACAGCGCGCCGCCCGCCAATGCGATGACGTACCGGCAGTGCCTTCACCAGCACACGCCGGCCGGAGCTGAACAGGCGGCTGCGCGCGAACGCGGTGCGGCCTTTCCCGAAGCTCGACTGGCCACGGCGACGCGGTCCGCCCCAGCCTGCGCGCTTCGTCCAGCCATGGAGCGCGGCGACACGGAGAACCTCGGCCACGAGACCGCGTGCATGGCGGCCATGGGCCTTGCTGCGCTTGGCCTTGCCCGGCCGGATGCGGAAGTCGCTGTCCTCGCTCATGGCCTCGCCGATTCCTGGCCGGAAAGGCGCGTGGTGCCATTAGATACGTTGAAATTGCTGGCTTTTTTCTTCCGAGCGGCACGCTCGTCGACCGACGCCCCCATATGAAGCCACGGAAAACCAATGGTTTTCCGGCGAAACGGGGTGCGGCTTGTATCTTGCAATCGTCTTCTCAGGCACTTTACTCCCTGCTCCCTCCTCAGTTCCTCTCTGGCGAGCCCTCTGGTCACGGCGGCGATCATTGCGGTCGACCCGCGCCAGCGCGGGGAACGAAGATGCTGTCGATCGGTGTTTCAGTCGGCGGACTGGGTGGTGACGAATTGCCGGCTCCGGATTCGGAGGTTGGTTTATCGGCGGCGGCAATTTCGTTCTCGCGTCGCGCCAAGTCAGCGTCGGACGTGGCTGCGGACGAGCGAACGAACAGCGCCGAACGACGCCACGCAAAGCGATCAGGCTGCGCGACGACAGCCACTTCGACGGCACTTTCGCTGCCTGTGACGGACCCAAGCCGCGCCAGATATGCGACTGTTTCGGCGGGCAGCGGGCGGCCACGCGAAATGTGGTCGTCGTAGCGCCCCGGACCTGCGTTGTATGCCGCCAGCATTGCGCTCGCATTGCCGTAGCGGTTGTACATTTCTCGCAGATAGGCAGCGCCTGCCATGATGTTGTCGCGCACATCGAACGGGTCAGTGCCGAGCCCATGGCGCGCACGAAGCTGAGCCCAGGTTCCGGGCATGATCTGCATCAGGCCCATCGCCCCAGCGCTCGACATGGCGCGGGCATTGCCTGCACTTTCGACACGCATGACAGCCCAGATCCAATTTTCGGGAATGCCGAACCGCCGCGCCGCGTCAGCAACATGCTGCGCATATGGATGAGTGACGGCGGACGGCGCAGGCGGCGGGTTCGATTCCTGCGCCAATGCCGGTGCTAGGCCGATTGGCAACGCGACCAGAAGTGCGGTCGCGTCAAGCGCTTTGGCGCGCATACGCAGAGTCAATGACTGATTGATCGCGACAAGACGCATCGGTTCAGTCCTGCTCCCGGGCCTTGCGCGGGCGGCTCCAGCGCAGCGACCACGACGCCGGATCGTTGGCATTCTGGAACAGCGCGGCGCGGATCGGCTGCGCAAAGCTGGGATCGTCGATGCGAAGCGAGACGTAATCCCCCGCGCGTTCGCCGCTCTCGTTCCAGCCCGCGCCGACTTCCGGCCCTTCGCCGTCATTGCCGCGATGGACGCGCCAATCAGGTGCCTTGTCGGCGCCGCCGGGCTCAGCCGGGACGAGCGAGATACGGATATCGAGCGTCGCGGTCTCGATGACGCCTTCGAAGCCTTTGTCGGTGCGGATGAAGCTGCCGATCTGCATGGGAATGGTCCTTTAGGTTGGAGTTTGAGGCAGGAAGTCAGCGCCACGTCAGCGGCGCGTCGGGCGTGGTTCGGGTGAGGATTGGGATCGCGCGGCCGAGCACGGTCGACGCGCGTAATGGGCCGAAATAGCGACCGTCTAAGCTGTCTGGATGAGCCGGGTTGAGCAGCAACAGCTCCCCGGCTTTGAGCATCCGGCAGCCGCGCCAGAAAGGCAGCGGACGGCCAGCGCGATCATGGATGAAAGCAACTGCGGCAGGTCGGCCATCGACACTTACGACATTGCCAATCCGGCAAACGCGCTGCCCGGCCTTGGCGGCAACATGCTTCAACAGTGGTACGTTTTCACCGAGATATCCGCGCGCCGCCATCCAGCGGCTAAGGTGCGGCGGCGGCGCGATCGCGACCAGCGTACCAAGCGGCGGATTGCGGTGTGTCTGTATCCGATATAGCCCGATCGGTGCGCTCGCACTGGCGTTCCAGACGAGGCGTGGCAGCGGATCGGTCACCGCAATTGCCGCGAATGACAGGGCGAATGAAGCGGCGGCAACCGCGGTCGCTCGGATGTAAAGGCGGCGGGTCATCCTTCGATTTCCCGACGCTTGAGCCAAGCCCGATGGCGCTCCATCGTATAGTCGCGGGGCTGATGTCCGGCGGGGATGCGGTTGTGGACGTGCCGCCAATGATCTGGCGCAGCGTCGCACGGATCGACGCCTGCATTGTCCACCGCATCGATATGGCCGAGCACCTGGGCGACCTTTGGCCAGCCCTCGATGGTGAGCAGGATGTCGCCACCGGGCTGCACGAATGGCAGCGTCGTGAACGGTTCGCCCGCGCCGACCGCACGTACGATGTCGATCCGCGAGCTGATCGTGCCATAGTCATTCGCGGACCAGCGAACGAACGCGAAAATGGCGCCGGGACGGAAGCTGACGATGCGCCGCCGGCGATCGACGATCTCGTCCTTGGCGATCCGACCGAAGCGGATCCAGTGCTCCATCCGCTTCTCGATCCACGTCAGTTGCACGTGGGTCATGTTGTCGGGACGCGGGCGGGCGTGTCGCTGATCTGGTGGCGAGACGGTCATTGCCGACTCCGCGCAAACGGCGAATTGGCGCGCGGCAGCAGGTCGTTCTGGCCAGGCTCGCTGGTCGAATGCTTGGTGCCGAGATCGGCCCAGGCCTGAAGGTCGTCGACCGAATAGACCACCCTTCCGCCGATGCGGCGATAGACAGGCCCGGTCCCGAAATAGCGGTGCTTTTCCAGGGTCCGTCCGGATAGCCCCAAGAAGCGGGCGGCTTCCGGCGTTCGGAGATAGCGGGGCGGCAGATTATGCGTCGTATCAGGCAAGGTCGGGCTCCTGCGGTCGGAGGTGGCAGGAGGCGAGAATGACGAAGCGCAGACGGACAGGTGGAGTATGAAGATTTGCGATCGCGGGGATGTGACCACCCCTGCCCGGGGGCCGCGAAAGACAATTCAGCGGATGCGTAGCAGCTTGCGATAGTCGCCATTCATCAGCGCTGTGGCGTCGCGGACGAGCCGGATCACGAACGACCGCCCGGCCGATGTCTTCCATTCGGTCGCGGGAAGTTTGGCATCATCTTCGCGGCCTAAGGCGGCGGCAATCTGGCGATAGCTCGCGCCCGACAGGCGCAAATCGAGCGCCTGAAGCATCATGGCGAGCCGTGCTTGCCGGTAGGTGCTGAGCGGCCATCCGCGCGCCGGTGGCCCCGATCGGTTGCCGAACAATCGGCGATGGAACCGCAACAGGCTCGTCACCCGCGTCGAGAAATCCTTGTCGAGCGGGATGATCGCTGCCAGCGGTTGGCCGGGCTTCGGATCGCGCAGCCAAAGCCAATGATCGCCGTCCGGGTCGGCCACTATGACATGCCGCCCCTCGACCCCCGCCTGATCGGCCAGCAGCGCGCCGAGCTTCAGCGGATCGACGGCTTTGGCGTCGCTGAACCCTTCTGGAGCGGCGTCAAGAATGACGGTGACGGCGGTCAGTTCGGGCCGCCAGATCACTGTGTCGGCAAGCTGACCCGGCGCATAGGCGAAAGGACAACCCCCAACGCCGCGCGAATGCGGCTTCAGCGGCTTGGCGTGCGCTCGATCCGCGCGCGATCTGCTGCTCCATCTGCGTATGTTCGGCGCGGTAGTTGCGGTTGCGCTTCAGAAATTCGGCGGCGAGTTCGGCGCGACCGAGCGTGTCGGCTGCCTTCTCACTGCCATTGGTACGCTTGTTCGACGACCCGGGCATGACAGTCTCCCGGCCGCGACCATCGCGGCCCGCGGACCAGAGCGTGGCAATGCTCTCGCGCGTCGAAAAGCGTCAAAGCTGCATTCTGCCATGCACGCGATGCGCTGACGTTTCGCCAAAATGGATCGAAACGTTAATGCCTTAGCTCGCCGTCGCGCGCCAACAGATGGGCATAGCCGACCTCGGTCATCCACCGCGCGCGGGCCAGGTGAGTGGCGTGCATGCGCTCGGCGCGTTCCGGTTCGCGGGCAGGATCGATGTCGAAAATGACCGCGACCGCCTCTCGCCAATCGGCACCGTCGGCGTCAGCGTCCAGCAATCGGAGATAATCGGTGAAGTGCGCCTCGTCATAGGGCGTAATTATCGGAAGCTCAGGCGCACTGTCGTCGAAGCGGCAGTTCATGGCAGCGAATCCCCCCTCTTGCCCGCGCCTGCAATAACGGAACTACCGCGCGAAAATACTTGCAAGTCATGCATAGCTGAACAAACCTTTTGCAGCGCCGAAGCTCAAGTCGGACCAATACACCTTATAAGAGATAAACCTCATCGGGTGTATCGTCCAGCGTGCCGTGCATGGACATGCGCCGCCTCGTGGGACTGAACTTCGCGCGTTTGCGGCGCGACAAGGGGCTGACGCAAGAGCAGTTTGCTGAGATGTCGGGCTTTACCCAGCAATATGTGAGCGATCTGGAGCGCGGACGTCGCAACCCCACGGTGGTGACGCTGTTCCATCTGGCCGCGCCGCTCGGGGTTGAGCCGTCCGACCTCGTCGCGAAGATCGAAGGCAACGGTTCCGATCCGACCGGAATGGCGTAGCTCAAATTGCAAAGAGCCCCGCCCGGTTGTCCGGGCGGGGCGTCTGCTGGCTCAGCCGTCGTTGCGGCGACCGTTCGGGCGCGACCAGATGAGGCTGAAGGTTTCGCCGCCCTCGTCGTCGAAGAGGTTGGCGTAGATCGGCGCGTTGAAGCTGGGATCGTCGAGCTTGACGGCGAGATAGTCGCGGCCTTCGTTCGAGGTCTTGCTCCAGGCGGCACCGATTTCGGCGCGGTTGACCAGTACCCGGTGCGATGGTGCGTTGTCGTTGGTACGGGCGTCCTGCGGGATGATGCGGACGCCCTTGGCCTGAACCGAGAGGGTGACGATTTCGCCGGTGTATTCGCCCGAAGCCGTCTTCTTGAAGGTGCCGATGGTTGCCATGATGAAGTTCCTTTCCTTGGATCGAACCGCCCGATTGCGGTCTCGATGGGTGATCCAAAGGCCGGGACGGACACCGCCGCACCGCTTGCGGCCGAAGCGACAGCGGAGGACGGTGGGTGGTGAGTTTCTTGTCTCGCGAGGAATGACCGGAGGTCAGGGGAAGAAAGTCGCAAGCCCGCCGTTGCGGCTAGGTGGACGAGGCGAAGCAGTTCCCGGCCAGATCAAACCCGTGAAGAGACCGGTGCTGGGTGGGTAGATGCCAGGAAGGAAAATCTCGGTATCGGTCGCCAAAAGGAGGAAGCTCGAGAGTCTTGACGGCAATCGAAATCGTACAGAGGTCCGCGCGCGGAGCGCTCCTGACAGCGGCGCAGAATCAGTTGAAAGCGCGGTATCCCACGGGGCAAGTCAGCAGTGCCAATCGGAGTGTGGACGGGCGTCACGATGGGAATGCCAAATGCAGCAGTGCTGCACTTCGACGACCTTCGAGGGGCGACAACGCGACCATTCGTGACATTGATCTGTGAGAGCTGGCCACTCCAAAACGCGACATTCACCAACGGCAGCGACTGGGCCACATGCAGTCGGTCCGCTCCTAGGCCGGTGAAGCGGGCATGCAGACATTGCGCAATGCGTCATGATGCGACGCTAGTCAGACCCGCACCTGCACCCCGAGAGATCCACTATCGACCATAGCAGCTTTGAGCTGATCCATTGGTGCGTAGGCAAATTCCCCACCCAGCGACCAGCCACTGCGATCGCACAAACAAGCAGCCGTCGTTCCTCAGCATGCGCTGCTGCGGCGGACGCCAGCAACTTCAGTCCGATGGGGATATAGCGGATGCCCGATCCCGGCGGCAGGCCGCTCGCCATCTCGGCCATTCGACGGTCGACATCGAACGTCCTGCCGATTTTCAATACGGCGAAACCTTCAAGCGATTCGACGTCGGGCGCCAAAACCGCGAGAGGCCCATCGACGAGCAAGATGTACACGGAGCATCGGCCGTCCACAGGTCGCGAGGTTCGCGCTCCAAACGTCGGCGCTGGGCCGCGCGAACTCCGTTTCTGGACTTGCCAATCGTCACCGGAGATCGACCGGCGGATCCGGCCAGCCTCCGCTTCCAATGCTGCGCGGTCGCCGGCAAACTCTTCCCATACTATTTGATCGATCGCGCCGCCGGGACGCAGGCCAATGTTCCGACCGGCTAAAGCATTGGGATCTTGCTTTGCGAAGTTGCGCAAGCGCATCGCGATGCCCGCCGGATTACGGAACGATGGCAGCACGGCTCGTCCATCGCGCCGGCCAGCGGCACGCAGGATTGCTGAAAGTGCAACGACCTCAGGGTGGGCCTTTTCGGCCTTGGGAGCGCTCAGGTATAGATGCATCAAGAGTACGGTCTCGTCGCGGGACCAATCGGGATTTCTGCCAATCAGCTTGGGCTGCGAGGCGACCTCTTTCTCCCGTATCCCCATTGCTTTTTGCCCGATTCCTACGTTAACTTGCGGCCCAAAATACGCAGAGTAGGCGCAATCGCCTGATGACCTGAGAATCGTCGTCGTGTAGCGTCTCCGCAAGGGATTTTGGAGCCGGGGGCGATTTGACGATCTATCTAGACAACATGGCCGCCACACCTGTCGACCCCAGAGTCGCCGACCGCCATCGCGCTGCGATGATCGACAACCCAGCGAACGCCAACAGCTCGGAACATTCTCTCGGCGTGGACGCACAGCAGGCGATCGATCAAGCCTCGGATTCGCTGCTGCGCGCCCTCGGCAGCGACGCCGGACATGTCACGTTCACGCCGGGCGCTTCCTCGGCCCTATGGCTGGCCGTCGAGGATGCGATCACGCGTGCCGTCGATCGTCCCGCGCGCATAGCTGCGACTCAGGTCGAGCACCCCGCTCTTCTCGCCGCGCTCCGTCGAGCCGAAGGTGAAGGTCGCGTCGTCTTGACGATGATCGGCGTCGATGAAGACGCGGCGCCGCGGCTCGACGCGATTGAGGAAGCCCTGAGTCAGGGCGCCGATCTGCTCTGCACGATGGCCGCGAACAACGAAGTCGGCACGATCACTGACATCCGCCCACTATCCAGGCTTGTTGAACGGTATGGCGTCCGGCACCTTGTCGACGCCAGCCAAGCCGCCGGCCGGATCGAGATGTCCAGCGTCCTCGATGCCGACCTGATCGTGATCAGCGGTGCGAAGACTTACGGGCCGCGACGTGCCGGCGCGCTTCTCGGCAAGCTGAGTGGTCATGCTTCCCGTCTGGCGGACGAGGTCTTCGGAAGCCCCGACGCTCCGGTAGCCGTGGCACTCGCCTACGCAATGTCGCTGCGCGCCGCCGAGCGCGACGCCGATGAGCGGCGGCTTGCGGCGATGCGCGACGCGCTGCAGTCGCATCTGCTCAACGCCGTCCCCGGACTGCGGGTCAACTGCTTCCAAACATTGCGTCTAGCCGGAAGCCTCCACGTCTCGACGCCCCACCTGCCGGGCGAGGCGGTCGTCGGTCGGCTTTGGGGTCAAGTCGCACTGTCAACCGGGGCTGCCTGCCAGTCGGGCGTGCCGGGGCCCTCACACGTGCTCTCCGCAATGGCCGTTCCCGAATGGGTCAAAGAGGGAGCCGTCCGCATCGGGATCGGCCGCTTCAATACCGAGGACGAGATCGCGCAGGCCGGCGAGCTGATCGCTGGCGCGCTGAACGCAGGCGCGCCCGCGCGGAGATATGCATGACACTCGCCGCCGTCCGGCCCCGCTTCAGCGGGCATGAGACATTCGCCTGCCGCTTCGCATGGCTGCCCAAAGCCGTCCGCCTGATCGCACGCGACCCCAAAGCCCTCTCCGACGACGAGCGCGCGATCCTTGAGCTCGGCCTAGGCAAAAACATGGTTCGCGCGCTCCGATTCTGGCTAGAAGCGTTTGACGTGGCGTCGGGGAAGACCGGAGCTTGGTCGCTGCTGCCGTTCGGCAAGACGCTGCTCGGCGACGACGGTCTTGATCCCTATATCGAGCGCGTCGAGACACAGTGGCTACTCCACTGGCACCTCAGCACAGCGGTCGAGAATCCGCTGTTCGCCTGGCGGCACATCCTCTATCGCCGTATGCGACCCGACTTCACGCGTTCCGAGCTTCTCGCCGAGATGCGCACCGAAGGTGAGCGGCTCGGCTACGAGCACTCCGACGTCACGCTGCTCCAGCACGCCGACGTGTTCATCCACAGCTATTTCGGTTCGCTCAATCCTGCCTCACCCGAGGACGCGCTCGATGGTCCGCTCGTCGATCTGGGCTTGCTTCGGCGGCTCGGCCGCCGTCGCGGTGCCGATCGCATCGAGCCAGTGTTCACACTCACGCGGATCCCGATCGGCGAGATCGGCAGCGGCGTCGTAGACTACGCGATCGCCAGCTACTGGAGTGCGCGTCGCGCCGGCGAATCCGTCGTGACCTTCCGCGACCTCGCCTACGGCGAGGGCTCCCCGGGCGCGACGCTACGCATGGAAACCGATGATTTGCGCGACCATCTCGAGCGCTCGCCCGCCCTCTGGTCCTACCGTCCATCAGGGGACGCTGGCAGCGTAACCGCCCTGGCGGAACTCGACCCGGCGCGTCTCCTGCGGGAGATCTACACATGAGCAAGGCGACCATCTCCGATCTGCTGGGCACGCCCGGCATGTTCTACCGTTCGGTAGCGCTCGAGCGCGACGCTAGGGATCCCTCCGCCGGACGGTCGTTTGTCATGACGCCGTGGCTCGAGCGCGGCGCGGTCGCGATTCTGTCCGGCATGAGACCCGGCGGGACACGGCGAGCCTGGCGGATGATTGGCGACTTCGGCGTCGGTAAATCCGCGCTCGCCCTAGCCATAGTTCAAGCGCTTGATCCGCGCGTGTCCACGCCGGAGATGCCAATGCGGCGTCTAGCCGAGACAATCGGCGACCCTCCCCGGATGTTCCCGCTACTCGTCACCGGCTCTCGCGAGGGGCTGGCCGCTGGATTGTCGGCGGCAATCGCGCGGACGATTGAAACAGAGAACCTCGTGCCGCCGCAACGGGCGGCCAAGCTCGCAAAGATCGCCAACCCGTTCGACGCAATCACCAAACTGCGCGACGCCCTTCGCGAGACCGGCGAGTTCGATGGCTTGCTACTGGTCATCGACGAGATGGGCAAGTTCCTTGAGGCGGCCGGCGAGCACGAGGGCTTCGACGTCTTTCGCCTCCAATCACTCGCCGAAGGCGCCGCGCGGAGCGGCGACGCACCGCTTTCGGTCATTCTTATCCTCCACAAGGGATTTCAGTCCTACGCCGAGGACTGGCGTACCGCCCGCCGCAGCGAATGGGAGAAGGTTGCGGAGCGGTTCGAGGAGATGGTCTTCGACCATCCGCTATCCCACACCGCCGCACTGTTGTCGGCAGCCCTGTCGGTTGAGGAAGCGGCGATCCCCGCGAAGGCTCAAAAGGCGTACTCGGAGGCCGTCGAACGAGTGCGCGCGCTAGGCTGGCTCGGCCCGCGCAGCGGTAAGGGGACCGGGGGTTGCTGGCCCATCCATCCGGCAGCCATCCCGATGATGGCGCGCTTCTTCGCGAGCTTTGGCCAGAATGAACGGTCGCTTTTCGGCTTCGCTGCTAGCGAGGAGCCGAATAGCCTTCGCGCGTTCGCAGAGGAAACGCTCGCCGCCGGAGGACTCTACGGCATTAGGCACTTCTTCGATTATATCGCGTCCTCGCTCGGCCACAGGATGACGTCGCGCGCCGGCGCCGGTGAATGGTCGCGGATCAGCGCCGTCCTCGACCGTGCCACTGACGCGGATGCCGTCGAGAGCGCCGTCCTCAAGACGATCGGCATCCTCAATTTGCTCGACGCCTCGGATCTCCCGGCGACGTGGGACGGCGTATGCGAAGCCCTAGTCCCAGATTTCGAGATCGCTGAGGTCGAGGCGGCGCTCGACCGTCTCATCGTCGGAGGACTCGTCTTCCGTCGGCCCGGCCGTGTCGAGCTCCGACTATGGACCAGCCGCCGCGTCGACCTGTCCGCCATTTGGTCTGACGCCGAGCGAGAGCTAGACGCCCGGACAGTGATCGAGGATCTGCCGCGGCATCTTGCCAGCCTGCCGGTCCGACCTCACGTGCTCGCCCGTCGACACTCAGTGACGACCGGGACGAGCCGGCGGTTCGCCGTCCGATGTACTCATGCCTCCGCCCTGCTGGGCTATGGCGATCACGGCAATGCCGATGGCGGGATAGTCGCGGTGCTGTGCGGTAATGCCGAGGATCTTCGCATCGCCCGCGCCTGGTGCGCTGAGGTGACGAGCGAAGACGACGCAATGATTGCAATCGCCGTACCTCCGATGGCCGATCTCGGCCATGCGATGGTCGATTTGCTGCGGCACCGCTGGGTCGTCTCGAACGCCTCCGCCTTGCAGGAGGACGCCCACGCCACCGCCGAGATCGAACGGAGCATCGGTGACCTGGAGTCACGTCTGGTTGCCGCCATCGAAACGACACTCGGTCTGCGCGGCCAAGCGCCAGTATCCCCACTCGACGTCTTCTGGAAAGGCGAGGCCAGACTGCTGGACCGCCCAGTACACGCGCTCGTGTCGACACTATGCGACAGGATCTACGACCAGGCACCACTTGTCGAGAATGAGGTCATCAATAAGCAAACTCTGACCTCTGCCGGCGCAAGCGCGCGTCAGCGGTTGATCGAGAAAATGTTCTCTGATGCGCACGATCCGGAACTCGGTTTCGCGGAGGGCAAGTATCCGCCGGAACGAGCACTCTACTTGTCGCTTCTGCGGCGCGGCGGCCTTCACCGCGAGCGGGCTGGCAGCTGGACGATCGCGGCGCCTGAACACGGGGAGGATACGCTCCGCCTGGCACCGGCGCTATCAGCGATCCACGCGTGCCTGTCCGGTTCGGAGGAGCGCGTGCCCGTGCCAGCCATCTATGCAGCCCTCGAGGCGCGACCGTTCGGCGTGCGCCCGGGGCTCTCGCCGCTGCTTATGGCTGTGACGCTCGTGGCCGCTGGGCACCACGTCGCGCTCTTCGAGCGGGGCACCTACTGCCCGCGCATCGACGGCGCCGCGTTTATGCGCATTCTGAAGTCCCCAGAGCATTTCTCACTGCAGCTTGTCGCGCTCGAGGGCATCCGCGCCGACGTATTCCGACGCCTTGCGGAGCTGCTCGACCGGCATCCAGAGGAATCGGGCATTCGAACCGTGGTCGATCCACTGATCCGCTTCGGGGTCGACCTGCCGTTCCACGTCCAGAGCACTGCGGCAATCAGCGCGGAGGCCCGCGGCGTGCGCGGCGCGCTCGCAAAGGCCAGCAGCCCGGTCGACCTGGTCTTCATCGACCTGCCGGTGGCTTGTGGGATGGAGCCGTTCGGCCACGACGCGCGGCCAGATGCGGGCCGCGTCAGCGAGTTCGTTGCCCGACTCGACGCCGCGATCACCGAGCTGCGCGGCTGTTATCCGAAGCTGCTCCAGGAGATGCGCCAAGAGGTGCTCGAAACGCTGGGCGCCAAGGACCGCGCGTCGCTTGCCGAACGCGCGACCTCCCTGACGTTCCGTTTGACGGAGCAGCACCTCCGGACCTTCGCCCTTCGCCTAGCCGACGGCGGGCTGTCCGAGGAGAAATGGATCGAAGCCTTGGGAGGCGCCATTCTGAGCAAGCCACCAGTCCGCTGGCTAGACCACGACGTGTCGACGTGGCGGTCGCGGCTGGCCGATGTCGCCTCGCAATTCCGGCGCGTCGAGGCCGCTGCTTTCGGAAAGGGTGAAACCAAGCGTAACGCGGTCCGCGTATCTCTCACCCGCATCGATGGCCGCGAGCACGCGGTGATTGTCGACATCGACGATCTCAGCGAGCATCAGTCTACCGTGCTGGGCGCGATCGAGCGCATGGCGACCGAGGCGAACCTCAGTCTTGACACGGTTGCGGCGCTGCTCACGCTTGAGAGCATGCAGAAGCACAAGGATGTGGAGTTGGGTATGTTCGAAGCGGGGCGAGAGCACGGATGACCCGCCATGTGCTGAGCCTGTCGGGCGGGAAGGACAGCGCTGCGCTGGCCGTCTACCTGCGCGACCGAGTGCCGGAGATGGAATACATCTTCCACGACACGGGCAAGGAGCTTCCCGAAACCTACGACTACATGGCGAGGCTCGAGAGCATCCTCGGCCGGCCGGTCACGCGCACCACGCCCGACGACCCTTTCGATCATTGGCTCGCTGTATATGGCGACATGCTGCCGTCGAACCACCGACGCTGGTGCACGAAGATGTTGAAGCTGAAGCCGTTCGAGGCCTATATCGGCGACGATCCCACCATCAACTACGTGGGTCTTCGCGCGGACGAGAAGCGTACCGGATACATCAGCACCAAGCCAAACATCATCGCAGTTTATCCTTTTCAGGAAGACGGGTTGGTTCGCGCGGACGTTATCAAGATCCTCAAGGACAGCGGCCTTGGCCTTCCGCCCTACATGGAATGGGGCCGCTCGCGCTCGGGCTGCTACTTCTGCTTCTACCAGCAGAAGATCGAATGGGTCCGACTGAAGCGGAAGCATCCTGAGTATTTCGAGCTCGCCAAGGAATACGAGGTGCGAAGCGCAGCGGTCAGCAAGAGCTTCACCTGGTGCAGCGGGGAATCGCTTGCCGAACTGGAGCAGCCCGACCGGATGGAGCAGATCGAGCGCAACCATGAGGCATCGATAGCACGTCGGGCCGCACAGCGAGAGAACCTGCCGCTCTCCGCGGTGCTGGGCGGAGCGGATATAGAGGAGGAGGAACCCGAAGGCTGCCTCATCTGCAGCCTCTAAGCGATCTCCCTCCGTCTCTTTAGGCTTTTAGGATAACAACGACGACGTGATTGGGCGAATTAGGGATGGCGGCTCCCCGGTGGGGCAGAAGCTCGACTTTCAGATAGTCGTTGATGCCCTGAGATGCGGGCGGGCGGCGCGTCACCATCATCATCAGCTGATCCATCCGCTCGAGAAGTCCCCTCGACTTGGCCCTGGTGTCAGCATGCCGCTCCGCAGCTTCTGCTGTCCGCTGCAAAACTCCGCGGAGATGCTCGAGAAAGGCTCCGGTGAAAAACACCGGCTGCTTCGTGGCGTCCTTTCCGCGCTGCGGAGACTGGAAGGCGAAGCCGCTCTTGAAGTCGAAACCGTCGTCAAGCTCAATCAGGTTGCCCCCTTCCCTCACGCAGACCTTGCCCGCCAGCGGCTCGAACAACGCTGGCGCCTTGAGGAGTCCTACCCTCGCGAAGGACGACAGGTACTCGGACTGAAGCGCCAGGAAGTGTTCCGCCTTCAATCTACCCAGCCAAATACGCTTCTTCTGACGGACGTCCTTTCTGAGCTCTTTCAGCGGAAGCGCTTGCGGATGTTTCATTCCCCAATCGACTTCGTAGAAGCGTCCGTTCACGATGACGATCTGCGGATCGAGCTTGTGGTTATGGTAGGTCGGGCGGAGCGTGCCCTGTAACATGAGCACTGAAGTCGCGGCCGGCTCGCCACCGTTGCGGCTCATAAGGTCGCAAATCGGGGTCATCACGGCGGTGACCGTCCGCCCGACGAGCGAGGTGCCGCTCCGTTTAGGCAACGCGCCCTCAAGGAAAAGATCGCCGGACACCGGCATACTGTCGTCGGGCCCGCGATAGCCGCGATCCGTAGTCATGCGCGTGGCGTTGTAGAGCTCGGCCATCGCGTTCGAAGGAGCTTCCACGAACCGGCTAGGAACGTCGTCGAAAGGATTTGGCCGGTCCTTGGTCGGCGCATGTTTCGTGAACGAGCACATAATGCGCTCGGCCACAGCGCCTGCGACGACTTCCTTGATGTAGTCCTCGACCATCTGGCCCTCGGACTGGATACTAAGTTCGAAAAGTCGCGCAAAGTCCGCAATGTCCAAGTCGATGAGTCTCTGAGCAACCCAGCCCTGAGCTTCCGCGATTACGGTCGGAAGCGCCTTGCGCAGCGGCTCGAAGAGAGCGCTCGCACGGCACGTCCTGAGGATCTCCGCTATAGCAAGGAGATCCTGCGGATCCTCGCGCTCAAGCGCCTGCTTTTGTACGAAGCGAAAACGGGAGGCGGTTTGCGACGTCTTCCTACGGAAGTTCTGTGCGACCTGCTGAGTTCCAAGCGAGGAGATCAGGATAAACGCAGGGGGCACTGCTGTGACGTCGTTCTCAGTCTCGCGCCTGACATCTTCGAGATAGCGGGTGGCGCGCTCCCGCGCCCTATCGAGAACAGTTCGCGGCGTTTCCCCTGGGACCGGGTTGGGTGGCACGTCTGCCGAGAGAAACAAATCAAGAAAGACGACGTTCGCCTTGGCCACCACGCTAGGCTCAGGGTCGGCACCCAGCTTCATCACACGAACTTTGGTGGCGGCCAGGAGTTTCTCGAGCGGTCTCAACTGCTGGAGCTTGCTGATGCGATCTTGGCTAATGTCTGAGAACAAGATCTCCAGACTCAGGTTGACACCGTCGGTCATCGCATCGTGCGCGGCGACGCCGACGCTGAGATTCCAGAGATGCTCGATCAGCTCCGCTTTGGCGGCGAAGGTCTCCCAGTCATCGAGATCCCCCTCCACGAACGTGCTTGCGGCTGTGAGGGCCGCTATACGCGGCGCGTCATCTTCCAGTGACTGGACGAAGCGGTTGAACGCATCTTCGGAAATCTCCTCTCCGCGAGGAGGATCGTAGGCGTCGTCGACAATGGCAAGAAGCTCGACGCCCCCAACCCTCGCGGCTTGTTCTAGATTATCGTTCATTTCCCCTTCCCGATCAGGCCAAGCGAGAATCGTCGCCACACCTTCTCACCGGCCGGACCGACGAGCTGCAGCGTCCAGTCGTGATACTCGGCCAGCTCGCGAGCGATGTAGAGACCCAACCCATTGCCTTCGCCCGGCGGCTTGGCCGTCACGAAGGGCTTGAAGATCTCCTCCGCCTCGGCGACTTCAATACCTGGGCCATTGTCGGATATCTGTATCGAGTTGGCCGCCTGGTCGATCTCGATGTGAATGCGCGGCCTCAGGTCAGGTTCGACCACCGCCTGTTGCTTCAGCCAGTAGAACGAGTTCGAGAGCAAATTTTCCAAGATCTGTATCAGCATTCCGCGGACTGCTTTTATCCGCCAGGGCTGTTTGGAGGCGCTTGATATCGTGACCGCTACATTGTGTCGTTTTGCCTGCGCGTCTCGGGCGTCAACGACCTGCTGCACTAGATCCTCTACGGTGAAGGTTTCCTTGGTCTGCCTACGGGACGTGCTTAGCGGATCCAGCGTTTCGATCCGCTTTTGAAGCGTCCTCAATTGGCTCTCGAGCGTTTCAAAGACCGCCGGTAGCTTGCCGGCTAGCTGAGATTTGTCGACGCCCTCAAGAGTATTGAGAGTACTGCTGCTGCTGCGCCCGAGCTCATGCAAGATCAGCTCCACCATCAGTCCTAGGCCGGCAAGGTGGACGAACTTTCGACGCTCGTCCTTGTAGTCGTCGATAATGGTGTCGACGTCGTCGATCTGCGAGGCTAGCGCCGTCACCAATCGCTCGACCTCCTTGAGAGGCCCGGCCTGTTCCGGCGCGTCCACCGCGATCTCACGAATACGGCGCTGGATTTCAGTCTTCGACTTGGAGACGCGAGCTTTGAGGACATCAACCGAGGTTAGATCCTCCTGCTTGAGTTCGTCCTCTATGTTCTGGCTGAAAGTCTTGAAGTCCTCGAGTACCTTCTGGAGGATACTGACAAGTGCCTCTTTATACTCGTTGTCGACGAGACCTTCGCGGTTCGTCTGCTCAACAAGACGCCGGTTCCGCCAGGTGAAGTTCACGCGGCCGATCACCTGCTGACGATTCAGTTTGTAACCACGTCGGCCGAATGCGCGCTTGTCGAGTTGGAGCCAGTCGTCGTCGCCGCCACCGTACGGGTTGATGCGGAAGCCGTCGCGGAAGACCATGAGGCCGCCAGCCCACTGGCGCACCATTGCCTGCACGTCGGACTTAGTACCCAGCCCCTCGACTGCGGTTAGAAAAAGCCGATTGAACCAGAGGAACTCAACCTTAAACGGCCCTAGCCGCCGAAGCACCCGCGTTGATCGGGACTGAGTCACGGAGACGAGCCGAACCTCCGGCAACGTGACCACTAGCTTCTTGTGGGTATTGAGGCGGTATTCCATATCCAAAACGAGCTGCGCCTGGCGGTTGTCGAGATACTCGAACCGCGCGGAGACCTTCGCGTGGGCGAGATCAAACAGCCGTTGCGGAATCTGCGGAAGGGTCACCTGCTGATCGTTGTAGGTGATGCGGAACAGCCGATTCCCGCGACGCCGATCGAACGGATCGACCATCCGCGAGAACTCCGCGTTCAGCATCTCGCCGAACTTGGCGCGCGTCCAGTCGCCTTTCAGCCACGAGACCCTAATCGTGGTTCCATGTATGTCGGGATTTTCCTTACGGGGCCCTTGCTCCGGAACGACTGCTATCTCCTCTAGGAGCGCGTCGGAGTCATGACTGAACCTGGTCCAGTCAATCGCGAGATCGTTCCACCGGCTCTCGCCTGCCTTCGTGGTCCGTACCGACAGGTGTTCGCCGAGCCGCATCACGGATAGGCGCCCTACACCCTTATCCCCAAGGAGCGTGCGGGAGGGATCATCATCTTGATCACTCCAAGCGCTCTTCTCCTTCCGCCGAGAGCGAGTCCCGATCGTAAGGAATATTTCTTCAAGATCGTGAAGAGACATCCCTTCGCCATCATCGGAGACCTCCACGAAATTTATGTCCCGGTAGCCCTCGACGAGCAGACGGCGGAAATCGCTGGCGTCCATTGCACCAGTCAAGGCGGCCAACAGAGGCCGCGCCGCACCTGCGGGCGCATCTGGCAAAATCCACTGCTCGATGTTCTGGCGAATCTCAGCCAATGGCATCTCGCCTTGGTCCACGAGGTCGATGGCATGTCTGAACCGCGAATACGGTAAAACGGACTGCACTCGTATGCGGACGACGGGAGATCTAGCGTCCACGGAGTTTTTCGCGAGCTCGTAGAGAGCCACAGCATCCGAGCCTATCAGCTCGGCCCCTAGTTCCAGCAACGTGCGCGCTGTTATCTTGAACGCCATCTCGCTTGCAAGCCCCCTTCCGCTTCGAAAGAATGGCTAGCACCTTTGATTGTCAAGTTAATAGCCTGTGGAATAATTCATTTCGGCTGAACTTGGGCCGGCTCGATCCACCGGCGTGGAACTGATGCGCCACGCGGTTGCGCGTAAGCCGTCTTAGCAACCGCTGAAGCGACGTGAACGGGGGTCGGCTTTCGAGATCGCCCGCAGGGGAGACGAACGACGGAAATGAGGGCGCAAAGAGGCACGTCCGCTTTTGCACTTCATGCCGGTTGCTCGCAAAAACTTGAGCGTAGCGGAACGGCCAAAGCCGGTCAGAATGGATCGTAAACTCGAATAATCTGCGTCGGATCGCCATCGTAGTCGGCATCAGTCATGACGGAATAGCCGTCGCTGGTTTTGATGAGGACCACGCAGGTCATCAGCGTTTTGGCGAGGTTCCAGGCGAATTTCTGGGCGGTGGGAAGCGACATGATCTTTGCTCCTGTTTCCGGAGCGGGGACCGTCCCCGCTCGACAGGCGCACAGGCGACCGACGCGCGGCCGCGATCACCGGAGGCAAAGCCGAAGGCCGCAAGCTGTGCTTAGCGGACCCCTTGCGGGTTGATCGTCACAAGGCAGCGCGTAGGTCAGAGGTAAGCCAGAGAGAGCGGGGCGTTCCCGGTTCGGAACGGTATGCAGTGTCGCTTCCTACACTGTGGAAGTTAGCTGTCGGGCCAAGGCGCTGATAACAGTCAGGGCAGAGCTCCTGCCAGCGGTCAGGGAATGCCCACTGGTCAGATTGGGGGCTGGCCCTTGCGGAAATCGAACACGGGGATGCCGAGCTTGCGGGCTTTGTCAGCAAGGTTATCCTGAATGCCGGTGCCGGGGAACACCACGACCCCGATCGGCAGCACATCGAGCATCGCATCGTTGCGCTTGAACGGCGCCGCCTTGGCATGCTTGGTCCAATCGGGCTTGAATGCCACCTGCGTGACTTTGCGATTGTCCGCCCAGCATGCAGCAATCCGCTCGGCGCCTGATGGCGCGCCGCCGTGGAGCAGGACCATGTTCGGGTGTTTGGCGCGCACCCGGTCCAGTGCCGCCCAGATGGCATCAGTATCGTTACAGTCCTTGCCGCCAGTGAATGCGACCTTCGGCCCTGCGGGCAGCATGACCGTGGTTTCCACTCGGCGGCGGGCGGTGATGAAGTCGCGACTGTCGACCATCGCTGCGGTAAGCGTCCGGCGGTTCACAAGGCTGCCATAGCGGGGATGCCAAGCCGATCCGGTATGGGTGCGATAAAGATCGCAGGCGGCATCGCGCATCAGCTCATGGGCGTTGCGGCGTTCGATCAACGTCTGCCCCTGTGCCAGCAATCGCTCCAGTTCGACCGAGGCGACCTCGGAGCCGTCCTGCTCGCGCTGTGACCGGCGCTGCGCCTGCTCGTTGTCGTCGAGTTCGCGTTCGACGCGCTCCGCAGCGCGGTGGAACAGATTGACCGTCGACCAGAGCAGATCGTCGAGATCGGGTTCGAGCCGCGTGTCGGCAAGCGTGCCGATCAATGCGTCGAAGATGTCAGCGACGGCACCTGCGACACGGTCGCCTTCGGGTAATGGTCGCGGATCGGGTTCGTCATGGAATGGTCGGAAGCCATAGAGTTGCAGTTCATCGAGGATGTGCCCGGTCGGGGATTGGTCCTGGGGTTCGTCAAATTCGGTCATGGCGGCTGCTCCGTCGCTGGACCGCGCCTCTCGCGGCCTTCATGGGCGAGCAAAGAGCGGGGGCGGAGCGGGTCAGCACCTGTCAGGCCGCAGCGCAGCGGAGGATGGCGGAGCGCGGCTTTCTTGTTTCGCGAGGAGCGCCGGCACGGCGCGGGGAAGAAAGTCGCGCACAGCCATTGCCGGCCCGGTCCGGCTCCGGTCCTCTCGCCCCTCTGGAAGGCCGCGGTGCGGCTTTATGGGCGATGGAAAAGGCCGCTACTAAAAGCGGCGTAACCACCACCATTCCGGTCGTCAGCCGATGAACTGCTCTGCATCCTGGGGCGCAAGCTGGACACGGGCCTTGGCTTGCATTGCTTCCCGGCCGATTTGACGCAGGTCGTCGTTGAAATCGCCGAGCTTGGCGTCGAGCATGAGCGTTTCGATACCGGTCTCCTGCGCGCGATCCGCTAGAGTTGCTGCGGCGTTTCGTCCCGCTGGGTCATCATCGCGGGCGATGTAGAGCCGGCGAAGGTTCGCAGGGAATTGAAGGGCAGCCAGATGGGCAGCGGACAGTGCAGCGATCATCGGCATATTGGCCAGGATTTGGCGCAGCGACAGCATGGTCTCGATGCCTTCACCGGCGATCATTACCGGGCCAGGCCGACCAAAACGGACACCGCTCCCAAGCAAATCGCCCATGGCGCGACGCGGTGTGGCGATTGCCGCCTTTCCGTTTCCAGTGGGATCAAGCCAAGTGCGATGGATGCCGGTCAGGTCGCCGTGATTGCCACGCACTGCGGCTATCAGTGCGGGGAAAGCTTTCGTCGTGCGAGGCGGATCGTCGGCATCGGGGCGATACCAGCAGTTGGGATGAAAGCGCAGACCGCCGCATCCGCGCAGATCGGTAATGCTACGATGGCGCAGGTAGGCTTCGGCGAGCGTGCCATGGAGCGGCTGCGAGATAGCCCAAAGGCGTCGTGCGGCCTCGGGCGAGCCGGTCGGAACGGGCGGCAGCGGTTCGAACGATTTGGGCTCCGGCGGCGGCAGCGACAGAAAGTGCCGTGCCTCTTCCAGTGTGTCGGCAAGCGATGTGTGTCGCTGATTGGCGGCGATGAGATCGAGCAAGTCGCCGTGCTCGCCGGTGGCTGCATCGGTCCATTTGCCAGCGGCACCCTTGCCGGCATCGGGCCCGGTCAGGCGCACGAACAGGCTGCGCCCAGGCGTGCCTTCGACATCGCCAATGAGCCAGTAGCGGCCCTGTCGGCGGCCTTGGGGAAGATAATGGCGGCAGACGCTCTCGGCATTGCGAGCAAGCTGCCGTGCAAGGTTGGATGCATCGGGCATCTGATCCTCCTGAGACAAGAAGAGGGTCCGCCGCGGGGGAACGGCGGACCCTCAGTTGCGAGCGGGTCTGGGGAGCGCGACCTACTCGGCGGCGACGGCGAAGGGGGTGTCGCCCTCGACGATGTTATTGTCGCTGACCGGCGCGTCGTCCGCCACGGGCCGTGTGCCGTCATCTTCCGCCGACGACACTTCGCCGTCGAGCACGGTGCTACCGATCACCTCTTCGACCGGCGACTCGGCCTCGCTCTCGACCGGCTCCGGCAACGCGCGATCGGGCGTACGGAGCGGTTCGGGCAGCCAGCCGCTGCCTTCGAGCAAGACCGCTGCGCGGGCCGCCATGTCGCCCTTCTTGAGGGGCGCGATGCTCTCGGCGATCCGTTCGCCCTTCGCTTCGGCCACTGCCTGGACGATGCGCGCTTTGGTGACGCGGCCGAGGAACGTGTCTGCCGTCGGGGTCCAGCCTGCGGCCGCCATGTCGAGATCGACCGCCCTGGCGAGCATGTCGGCATGGGCCAGCGCGCGCGGCCTTCGGTTGTAAGCCTCGAACGTGGCATTGACCGTGCAGGCGACGCAGTGGGCGAACAGCGCCTTCTGCTGCTCGCCGTCCATATCGCCAAGCGCGTCCCACAGTGCTTCGGGCTGCGCGGGCAGCAGGTCGGCAAGCGCCTGATGCCGCGCATTTATCGCCTGTGCCGATGCCGTGTCGCCAAGGCCGGGTGCCTGCTGGCCGAACCCGACATGCTTGGCCTCGAGTTCGAGGCAGCTGTCGAGCGCGTAGCGGTAGAACAGCCGCAGCACGAGCGCATGCAGACAGGCGTGGAACGCGACCTCGGGCGACCGGGCCACCGCATCGCGCAACGCGAGCGTGCGATGCGCGGTCAGTTCGGACACCAGCCGGTCGGGGATCGGACGCAGGCCTTCGTCCTCCTCGTGCTCAGGGGCAGGTTCGAAACTTCCGTCCGTGTTGCCATGCTGATCGCCGATGCTCGCATCGTCGCCATCGCCAGCATCGCCGACCGCCGAAGCATCGCTGTCCGACTCAACCGGCAGCTCGTCCTCGGGGCGAATGAACCCGCGCTCGATCCGCAGGCTGCCATCAGGCGCAATGCTGACGAACGCACCGGCCCGCGTCACTTCATCGGCATCATAGGCGAGCGGCCGCTGGTCGAGCGCTTCGATCGCAGTTTCGAGCTCACCGAGCCGCTCGTCCACCTCATCTGGCAGTTCGGGCGCATCCTCATATTCGGCAACCAGCGCATCGAACTCGGCCTGAAGCGCATCACGCGTGGCCTGTTCCTCGGCGGTGATCGCGACCGGCGTGCCGCGCAATTGCCTCAGGCCATAGGTATGGCCATAGGGGAAGTCGGGTGCAGCATCGATCCAGCGCCAGCCTTCGGCCTGCACCTTCATCGCCTCTTCGCGCAGGCGCTCGGAGACCATCAGGTCGACCAGACCCACGTCCTGCAGCCAGCCGCCATCATCGCCCTGGAACAGGTCGCGCATGACGCCGCCGCCCGCCTCGACATAGGCGTCGATGTCGATGAACCGGGCGCGCTTGTCGGAGGCACGAACAGCGCCTTCAGTCAGCATCCGGCGGATCGCGTATGGCTGATTGTCGTAGGAACCGGTGAGCCGTTCGAACACCTGCTCCTGCCGCTCATGATCACCGTTGACGGTGAACGCCATCAACTGGTCGAGGGTGATCGCATCCTCGGCATAGGCGTCGAGGATCTTGGGGCTGACGCTGGCGAGCTTCAGGCGCTGCTTGACCACCGCGACCGAGACGAACTGGTGCGCGGCGATCTCCTCTTCGGACTGGCCCTTCTCGCGCAGCGCCAGAAATGCGCGGAACTGGTCGAGCGGATGCAGCGGTGCCCGCTGGATGTTCTCGGCCAGACTGTCTTCCTCGGCATCGCCAGCGGTGCGCACGATGCAGGGCACCGGCGCATTACGCGGGAGTTGCTTGCGCTTCACCAGCAGTTCGAGCGCCCGGTAACGGCGGCCGCCCGACGGCACCTCGAACATGCCGGTCTCGTTGCCATCGGCATCGACGACGGCGCGGACAGTGAGCGACTGCAACAGCGTGCGCCGGGCGATATCCTCGGCAAGGTCCTCGATGCCGACGCCCGCCTTGATCCGGCGGACGTTGGACTGCGACAGCACCAGCTTGTCGAACGGAATGTCGCGCGAGACGCTCAGCGCGAGCTTGGGATTTGACTTGGGCATGACACTTCTCCGGACGGCCCGGCCGGGAGCCTCTCTCCCAACACCTCGAACCGTCACGAAGCGCAGCGCCGCCCTCTCACTCTAAGAGGGCGACGCCGCGGGTTACGGGGAAGCGGGGATGAATCCGCTCCATCGCAAGTCAGAGGTGTTTCCAGAAGACGATCTTGTCGCCGCCCACATCGTAGAACTCCCGGATTCGAGCCTCTTCGACATAGCCGCTGCGCAGGTAGAACGACCGCGTCCGCTCATATTCGGAAGTCCCGAGTGTCTCGACGATGAGGATACGATGACCTGCCGAGCGCAGCAGGTCTTCGAGGTGGGCGACAAGTTTTGCTCCGGTGCCCTGGCTTTGCCGATCGGGCGAAACGCCGATCGCCAGCATGTTCCATGTGCCTTTGGTCAGGCGCTCGGGCTCGCAAAACACGAACCCGATGAACGTGTCGTCGACGCTCGCCGTCAACCAGATGTCCTCTTTGCTCTTGTCGAGATATCCCGCAATCATGTCGGGGAGCATCTCGGCCGGGAACAGGTCGGTCGCTTCGGCGATGTGGCCGATGGCGTGGAGATCAGCCGCACCTGCGGGTCTGATCGATACAATATTGCTCATTGATTTGTGCTTTCGATGTCGGAGCGCGGCCAGCGTGAATGCGGGTATGCCGTGCTCAGGAAGGATTGAAGTCAGCGGCGTACTGAAAGAGCCGCCGAATTGGCTTCGGCGACTTTCAGCTCATCAATGATGCGCAGTCCTGATTGGTCAGGACTGGCGCTGGCACTCAATCGTGGACATCAAAGCTCCCTGCCGCGCCTCGCGCGACAGGGGTTTTGATAGGCGAGTGTGCACAGCAACGCAATCTCGGTGCGCGGAGCAGCGTCAAGTTGCACGCTCCAACAGCTTCTTGGCGCGGCCTTCCAGATCGAGCCGCGCATCTTGCTGCGCCTTTCCGCGCGCAAAGGCGGTGATGCCCTGCACGAAGTCGAACACCGACTCAGGCGGGCGGCCTTCCTCGGCGAGCACCGTGTCGATGATTTTTGCGGTCTCGGCCTTGCCGAACCCGCGCTTGCGCAGGAAGTCGGTGCGATCTTCGTCCGAGCGCGCGACGATGCGCTCGCGCGCCTGGCGGATGCCGTTGACGAAGGGCATCGGTGAGGAGTCTGCGAAACGGGTCAGCGCCGGTGCCGCCTCATGAGCGAAGCGGTTGGCAGCGTATTTGCTGTGCCGGATGCTAATCTCCTCGAAATCCTCGACGCCCCAGAGGTTGCGGTTCTGGCAGACGGCACGAAGGTAGAAGCTGGCAATGCCCAGAGCCTTGGCACCGACCTCGCTGTTCCAGCAGTAGAAGCCGCGAAAGTAGAGGTCGGGCGACCCATCGGGCAGTTTGCCTGCCTCGATCGGATTGAGGTCGTCAACCAGGAAGAGGAACACGTCGCGGTCGCTGGCATAGAGTGTGGTCGTGTCGGCACTGATATCGACCATCGGATTGTAGATGCCGGTCGACCAGTCGAGCACGCCCGGCACTTTCCAACGGGTATCTCCCGTGCCGTTGCCTGCAATACGTTGGACGGCGGCGACCAGTTCATGGTCGTATATGCGGCCATAATCCGGGCCAGTGACGGCGCGCAGTTCCATGCGACCATCGTCGGTCTCTAGCGTCTTGACCTGCTCGGCGCGGTGGTTGGTGAGGCCGTATTGCAGGTTGATACCTGCCAGCGGTGCCGGAAGTTGGCGCAAATACGCCGCCGGCGCGCGGACCAGTGCTGCCAGTTGGCCAAAGCTCCAATGCGTTGGCGAGATTGGTTGCTCGGCACCGGGCAGGATCAGATCGAGCCGTTCGGCATTATCGCGGCTGGCTTCGACGCGGACTGCGGCGCTCTCCACCGTGCGTGTGCGGCTGCGTTCGGCGCGGCCTTTCACCGATGCCATCAACGAATCGAGCGACAGATAGCGCTCGTCGGCGGGACGGCTGAACCATTCCGACGATACCCGACCGACCCGCTGGCCGCGACCGACATCGACCTTGTAGCCACCGCTCCTGTCGGGGCTCGCGTCGAGAACTTGAACTTGCGACATGACATGTCTCCGAGACGGTCCGGCCGGGAGCCTCTCTCCCGACACTCGAACCGTCACGGCGACAGCCGCCGCCCTCTTCCTCTTTTGGTGTGACATCCGATCCGATGCGACGCCTAGAGACATGCGCAGCGCAACCAAACTGATCGGTCATCGCGGACACATAGCGATCAAGGCACGCAAAATGCCGCCAATCCTCGCCGCATGCTCGATTTGGAATGGATACGAATTGGATACGTGTTGTGCCTATGGAACGCTCGTATCCAATTCTGGACACGATCACTCCGCGACAACAAGCTGTTTTATGGAGAAAATTTGGAGCGGGCGAAGGGATTCGAACCCTCGACCCCAACCTTGGCAAGGTTGTGCTCTACCCCTGAGCTACGCCCGCTCGGCGGCTGGTCCGGTGTGTCGGTCCAGCGGGTGAGGCGCGCAATTAGCAGCGGTCCATGGGTCCGGCAAGCCCCTATTTGCGATTCGCGACGATTCCTTTTGCGGGGCTTGGCATATGCGGCTTGCGCACCATCTTGGGGTTTCGGATAAGGGCCGGACAGATAGGGAGGCGCACCTCCCAGATGCCCTTCCGCCCCGCGGCGGAGGCGCCGGACAGCAGGAGCATGGAACTTGGCAAGCATGGGTTTGACCACCGAAGAGCACAAGGCGGTCGAGGCATTCCGCAAGAACGTCGTCGAGCCTTCGATGACCAAGCTCGTCATCCTCGATTTCTGGGCCGAATGGTGCGGCCCGTGCAAGGCGCTGACCCCGGTGCTGGAAAAGATCGCCGCGCAATATGCCGATCGCGGCGTGGTGCTGGTCAAGGTCAATGTGGATGAAGAGCGCTTCATCGCCTCGCAGTTCCAGATCCAGTCGATCCCCACCGTCTATGCGATGTTCCAGGGCCAGCCGGTCGCCAACCTCACCAATGCGCGCACCGAATCGCAGCTTGCGGGGATCATCGACCAGCTGCTCGACAAGCTGCCGATCCAGGCGGGCGATGCCGAGCCGCAGGGCCCCGATATCGCGCCACTGATCGCAATGGGCGAGGAAGTGCTCGCCGAGGGCGATGGCGAGCGTGCCGCGGGCATCTTCGCGCAGATTCTCGACATGGCGCCCGATAGCGTCGCGGCGATCGCGGGGCTGGTGCGCGCGCTCGCCGCGGCCGACAAGGTGGCCGAGGCGCAGGCGCTGCTCGACGACCTGCCGCCCGAAATCGCGTCCGATCCGCTGCTGGAACGCGCGAAATCGGCGCTGGCACTGGTCGCCGACAAGGCCGATGACAGCGAGCTTGCCGGGCTTCGCGCCGCGGTCGAGGCCGATGCCGACGATCATGCCGCGCGCTTCGATCTGGCCGTCGCGCTGTTCGCCGCCGGATCGCGCGACGAGGCGGCGGAGCATCTGCTCTCCATCGTGCGCGCCGACAAGGACTGGAACGAGGGTGCGGCGCGCGCGCGGTTGTTGCAGATCTTCGAGGCGGTCGGCCTGGAAGATCCCTGGGTTTCCGCCACGCGGCGCAAGCTTTCCGCCGCATTGTTCGGCTGAGGGCGATGGCAGCCATGGTCGCACAGCGCATCTCGCTCTTCCCGCTGACCGGGGTGATCCTGTTCCCCGGGCTGCAGGTGCCGCTGCATATCTTCGAGCCGCGCTACCGCGCGCTGGTGAGCGATGCGATGGCGCGCGACCGGCAGATCGGGATGATCCAGCCGCGCGCGGCGGGCGATCCGCCGCCGCTGTTCGACATGGGCTGTGTCGGCCGCATCATCGATGTCGAGGCGCTCGAGGACGGCCGCTACAATCTGGTGCTCGAGGGCTTTGCCCGGTTCCGCGTGCTGCGCGAACTCGAGGTGACGACGCCCTTCCGCCAGATCGAGGCCGAGTTGATCGAGGAGAACGAGACCGACCAGGCGCTCTCCAGCATCGAGCGCGCGAGCCTGGAGCGCGAATCGCAGCGCTTCGCCAACGCGCAGGGTTACAGCGTCGACTGGGATTCGGTGGCGCGGCTCGACGACCGCTCGCTGGTCAACGGCATCGCCCAGATCGCCCCGTTCGATGCCGCGGCCAAGCAGGCGCTGCTCGAGGCCGAGGGGCTCCAGGCGCGCGCCGACCTGCTGGTGCAGCTGATGCAGTTCTTCGGGCGGCGTGACAGCGACGATCCCCGGGTGACCCTGCAATAGGCGCCAGCCCGGGCGCGATCAGCTCGCCCCTGGTCGCGGTCCGGTCGCGCGGAAGATGTGGCAGGGCGGCAGGTTGCTCCAGCAGCGGGTGCGCTCGACCTGCGCAAAGCTCTGCTGCAGCATCGGTTCGACCGCATCGCGCATCTGATAGGCGATCAGTTGGCCCTGCGGGTTCATCAGTCCGGCGCTCGCGCTGACGATTTCGGCCCCGACCGTCGGATCGATGGTCGAAAAGGGAATACCGGTCACCACGAGATCGACGCCCTTCAGCCGCAGCCCCTGCAGGATGGCAGCCACCTGCTGTGCCGAATCGGAGACCGCGTGCAGCCGGCGATCGCGGATCGTCCGCTGCAGGTGCCGGGTGAAGCGCGGGCTGGTATCGATCGCGACGAGATGACCGTCGTCGGGCATGCGATCGAGCAGCGCGCGGGTAAAGCGTCCGCTGCCGGGACCATATTCGACCACGAGACGCGCTGCGGAAAGATCGACGGCGTCCAGCACCGCCTCGACCAGACGACGCGATGCCGGAAAGGCCGAGCCGACATCCTGCGGACGGCGGAAGAATTCACGCATGGTCAGTAGCGGGTTCGGGGCGAGGCCATCGCTCCATCCCGCGGGTCGCAGCGCAGCGCTGGCATTGCTATTCATTCGAACCTCCCTCAGCCGACGATCCCGGCGATAATACGCATCGCCCTGGCCAAGGTTTCCTTGGCGCGGATATGGCAGATGGAAGATGCCGGCGGCGACAGGACCGCCTATCGAGCGCCCTGAAGCTTCTTCTGGCGGCGGCGCTGGACCGAGGAGCCGAGCCCCAGCGCCTCGCGATATTTGGCGACGGTGCGCCGCGCGATGTCGAAGCCGCGCTCCTTCAGCATGTCGACCAGCTGGTCGTCGGACAGGATGTTCTTGGCATCCTCCTCATCGATCAGCGCCTTGATATGGCTCTTGACCGCAGAGGCGGAGACCGCATCGCCGCCATCGGTCGACTGGATCGCGCTGGTGAAGAAATATTTGAGCTCGAACAGCCCGCGCGCGCAGCTGAGATATTTGTGGCTGGTCACGCGGCTGACGGTCGATTCGTGCATCTCGATCGCATCGGCGACGCTGCGCAGCGTGAGCGGCCGCAGGTGCGTGACGCCGTTGCGGAAGAACCCTTCCTGCTGCTTCACGATCTCGCTCGCGACCTTGATGATGGTGCGCTGGCGCTGGTCGAGCGCCTTGACCAGCCAGTTCGCCTCGGCGAGGCATTCGCTGAGCCACGCTTTCGACTTGGCATCGTGCCGGCCGCCGGTGAGCGAAACGGCATAGGAGCGGTTGACCAGCAGCCGCGGCAGGGTCGCGCTGTTGATCTCGATCATCCATTTGCCCTCGCGCTCGACCACGAACAGGTCGGGCACCACCGCCTCGATCGACGAGCCGCCGAAGCGGCTGCCGGGCTTGGGATCGTATTGGCGAAGCTCGGCGATCATGTCCGCCAGGTCCTCGTCATCGACCCGGCAGAGGCGCTTGAGCTGGGGTAGCGCGCCGCGCGCCAGCAGCTCCAGATTGTCGATCAGCCGCGCCATGCACGGATCGTAGCGGTCCGCCTCCTTCGCCTGCAGCGCGAGGCATTCGGCGAGATCGCGCGCGCCAACGCCGGTCGGCTCGAGCGTCTGCACTGCGGCCAGCGTGGCCTCGACCTCGGCGAGCGGCACGCCGAGCTGGTGCGACACCTGGAGCAGGTCGCCGCGCAGATAGCCGTTCTCGTCGATCAGCTCGATCAGGTGCCGCCCGATGAACAGCTGGACGCCTGACAGCACAATCCCGGCCTGAGCATGGAGATGTTCGCGCAGCGACAGGTCATATTCGAGCGAATCTTCCCAGCCATCGCTGTCCGCGCCGCCGCTGGTGGCGATATCGTTCATCGACAGCGCGCCATCGAGCCCACCCGCCCCCTCGCCCGCCACGCGCTCGGGGCAATCGCTGACGCTGTCGTGGTGGAACACCTCGCCATTGAGGTCGATGTCGAGCGGACGGTCGATCTCGCCCATCCCCGCCCCGATCAGCGCGTCACTGCCGATCGGTTCGCCGTCCGAGGGCGGCGCGACGGGCGCATCGAACGCCGCATCGACCCCGCCCAGCTGGATGTCGCCGCCGCCATCGTCGCCGCCGAGCTCGAGCAGCGGATTGCGCTCCAGCTCCTCCCCGATGAACGCCTCGATCTCGATATTCGATAGCGCGAGCAGGCGGATCGCCTGCTGCAGCTGCGGCGTCATCACCAGCGACTGGCTCTGCCTCAGGTCAAGGCGTGGCCCCAAAGCCATCGGATCAGTCCCCAGCCCCCCGGCGTGCCATTACAAGGCGAAGCCTTCGCCCAGATACAGGCGGCGCACATTCTCGTCGGCCACCAGCGCCTCGGGGGTGCCGGCGAACAGCACCTTGCCGTCATAGATGATGCAGGCGCGGTCGACGATGTCGAGCGTCTCGCGGACATTGTGGTCGGTGATCAGCACGCCGATGCCGCGCGACTTGAGCTGCTTGATCAGGTCGCGAATGTCCGCGATCGACAGCGGGTCGATGCCGGCAAAGGGCTCGTCGAGCAGGATGATCGAGGGGCTGGCCGCGAGCGCGCGCGCGATCTCGCAGCGGCGACGCTCGCCGCCCGACAATGCCATCGCGGGCGAGGACCGCAACCGGGTGAGGCCGAATTCGTCGAGCAGCGTCTCGAGCCGTTCGGCGCGCGCCGCGACCACCGGCTCGACCAGCTCGAGCACCGCGCTGATATTCTGCTCGACCGTCATGCCGCGAAAGATCGAGGTTTCCTGCGGCAGGTATCCCAGGCCCAGGATCGCGCGGCGGTACATGGGCAGCGGCGTGATATCGACGCCGTCGAGCATGATGCGGCCCGAATTGGGCTTTACCAGCCCCATGATCGAATAGAAGCAGGTCGTCTTGCCCGCGCCATTGGGGCCGAGCAGGCCCAGCACCTCGCCCTTGGCGACTTGGAGCGAGACGTCCGAGAGCACGACCTTCTTGTCATAGCTCTTGGCGATCGAGACGACGTTCAGGCCATCGCGCGACGTCGCCGGATCGGCCGCGGTACCGCTGAGCAGGCCCTGGGGGGCGACATCGTTCATTGTGACTTCCTGCAAACCTTTCCGGCAGCGCTTGCGCCCGCCGGTGTCTTGCCCCTCCCATAGCACGGAACAAGGCGATGAAAACCGGCGATAATCACGTGTTGGCAGGATTTATGCATGGCCGAGCTTGAAATCCTCCCCCAGCTCGCTGGGGGAGGGGGGACCGCTCGCGCAGCGGGTGGTGTAGGGGCAGCGAGCCCGCGCTTGTGGCGAGCCGCTGTGCCATCCCGCTTCCCCTCCACCACCGACCTGCGGTCCCCTCCCCGAGACAAGCTCGGGGAGGATCTGGAAAGACAGCTCAATCCCGCTTGGGCACCGAGAAGGTGCCCGAGACACGCCCGCCCGCGCTGCCGGTCTGGCCCGGCGCGCCGCCGGCCGAGCGGCCATCGACGGTCGAGCGGCCGGTGGTCAGGTCGATCACCATGCGTCCGCCATTGAGCGTGTTGCCGCCCTGGCGCAGCGCGACATTGCCGATCAGCGTGATGATGCGCCGGTTGAAATCATAGATGCCGACATTGCCGCTGGCGCGCTCGTCGCCCTTGGTGACGACCACGCCCCCATTGGCGTCGATCCGCTCGATCTCGATGCCGCCGGCGTTGCGATAGGCCACGGTCATCCGCGCCGCCTGCAGCCGGAGCCCCGCCTGGGTGATATCGACATTGCCCGAGAGCAGCACGCGATTGGCGCGATCCTGCAGCTCGATCCGGTCGGCGGCATAATCGACGGGCGCGTTGCTGTTGTGGTTCATCAGCGACTGTGCGGTCACGCTGGCGGGAGAGAGCATCAGCCCGGCCATGACGATGCCGCCTGCCGAAACTGCCAGCAAGGCGCGCCGTGCCGCCCCTGAAATCCTGCCCGAAAACCGCATACTGCTTCCTGTCTTCCTCAAGCCCGTCATGGCAGACCGCCCTGGGTCATGCGCAGGCGCGCGCGCCCTTCCAGCGTCACCGTGCGCTCGGCAAGGTTGGCCTTTAGCCGGTCGGCGCGGAAAGTGCCAGTCGGCAAGCGGCCGGTCACCTCGCCGCGGCTGACCATGCTGCGTTCTGGCAGGTCGATATCGACATCGCGCGTCACCATGCGATAGCCATTGGCGCTGCTGAACTGCACGGGTCCCACGACCGAGACCTGTTCGGTATCCATGTTGTAATTGCCGCGCCCCGCCTCGAGCACGCCTGGGCCGTCCTTCAGCAGGATGCGCGCGGCGAGATCGTTCATCTCGACCACCGGATTGCGCGAGCTTTTCTGCACGGCGGAGCCGGCCTCGAGCGAGAAGGGCCGGCCTTCGCTGTCCTGGCCGCGATAGAGCGCCTGGGTGACGCGCATCCGCTCGCGCGCGATATCGACCTGGTTCTTGTCGAGCAGGAAGCTGACCTCGGTGTTGCGCAGCAGCGGCGCGAGCGCGAGAAACGCCACCAGCACGCCGATCGCGGTCGGCAGGAACATGCCGAGAAAGCGCACCATCCGGTCATGGCTGCTGCCGGGCGCGGCGAACAGCTGGCGGCGGCTACGCATCTGGTCGGCACGCTGGGTCATGGTTCGCTTTTCAAGCCTGTGGACTGCGAACGCACGATGAACGGGCGTCCTTCAAGGGGCGCGATATATTAGGCGTGCGCGAAAATATCAATTTCCGGCCAGCCGGCGAGATCGAGCTCGGCGCGCGCGGGGAGGAAATCGAAACAGGCCTGCGCGATCTCGCGCCGTCCTTCGCGCACCAGCCGCGCGTCCATCGCCTTGTGCAATGCGTGCAGGAAGCGCACGTCGCTCGCAGCATAGTCGCGCTGCGCATCGTTGATCTCGGGCGCGCCCCAGTCGCTCGACTGCTGCACCTTGCTGAGTTCCTTGCCCAGCACCTCGCGCACCAGCTCCTTCAGTCCGTGCCGGTCGGTATAGGTGCGGATCAGGCGCGAGGCGATCTTGGTGCAGAACACGGGCGCCGCCATCACGCCCAGATAATGCCGGATCGCCGCCAGATCGAAGCGCGCGAAATGATAGAGCTTGAGCCGCTCGGGGTCAGCCAGCACCGCGCGCAGATGCGGCGCGGCATAATCGCTGCCGGGCATGAATCGCACCAGATGCTCGTCGCCGCGCCCGTCCGAAATCTGCACCAGGCAAAGCCGGTCGCGCGGGGTCACAAGCCCCATGGTTTCGGTATCGACCGCGACCGGGCCGGGTGCCAGCACGTCCGCCGGCAGGTCTTCCTCGTGAAAATAAACACTCATGCTGTCTCGCCGTCAGTGCTGTTCGGCGATGCGCCGCGTCGCTTTTCGCGGCCCCTGCGGGCCCAGATATTGAGTGCCTCGACCATCGCAGAAAAGGCCATGGCGGCATAGATATAACCCTTGGGCACGTGCACGCCGAAGCCGTCGGCGATCAGCACCGCGCCGATCATCAGCAGAAAACCCAGCGCCAGCATGACCACCGTGGGATTGCGGTTGATGAAATTGGCCAGCGGATCGGCGGCCACCAGCATCACGCCGACGGTAATGATGACCGCGGCCATCATGATCGGCACATCGTCGGTCATGCCGACGGCGGTCAGGATCGAATCGATCGAGAACACCATGTCGAGCGCGATGATCTGCACGATGGCCGAACCGAAGCTCAGCGCGGCCTTGCCCTTCTTGTCGAGCGCCTCGCCCGAGGGTTCGTCATCGACGCTGTGGTGGATTTCCTTGGTGGCCTTCCACACGAGGAACAGGCCACCCGCGATCAGGATCAGGTCGCGCCACGAGAACTGGGTCTCGAACGTGGGTTCGCCATGCTGGCCCGGCGCACCGGTGATGCCGAGATCGAACACCGGCGTGGTCAGCGAGACGATGAAGGCGATCATCGACAGCAGCGCCAGCCGCATCACCAGCGCCAGCCCGATGCCGACGCGGCGCGCGGTCTGCTGCTGGTGCGCCGGCAGCTTGTTCGACAGGATCGAGATGAAGATCAGGTTGTCGATGCCGAGCACGACCTCCAGGATCACGAGCGTGACGAGTGCGGCCCAAGCGGCGGGGTCGCTCAGAAGCGGGATGATGCTGTCCATCCCCCCCAATTGCCGCAGCCATCGGGGTCTGGCAAGGCCTGCCGGATGCGCGCAGCGCCGATTTTGCGGCAGACCACCCGGGGCTGGCCGGACCCGGCCCGCCAACCAGTGTTGCCGAGCCGCGCCAGGCGTGCGGCAAAGCCGTGGCCGGTGCCATTTATCGTTCGCCAATCTTGGGAATATGGGTTAAGAGAATCACATGGAAGCGCGCGCCTTTTGCGGTCATATCCCGCTGCGCAAGGCGGGAAATGCAATCTTCCACAGGTTTTTGGGTCGGTAATTGCCGGTGGCTGTGTCGAAAAGTCGCTTGCTTGCATTGACTTGGGTTGGGGTGTGTTAAGTTTTGCGCGGTATGCGTGGCGGCTGGCAAGGTGCCAAGGCAAGAGCCCGGATACCGGATGGAAGTTGAGTGATGGGGTTCACGTCCGCCCTGTTCTTGAGCGAGTGATCCAGGACGACATTGAAAGTGAATAGTTCGGCATGAGTTTTGACAGGGGTCGGCGCGGCAGGGGCCGGGACAAACGCGACAGATTCGGCGAGGATGATTTCGACGCTTTTTCGCCTCCGCCCTCTTATGGTGACCGTGGTGGTTTTGGCGGCGGTGATCGCGGCGGCTTTGGCGGCGGCGATCGTGGCGGCTTCGGCGGCGGTGGTGGCGGCGGCGGCGGCGGCGGCTTCGGCGGCGGCCCGCGCAGCGGAGGTGGTGGCCGCGGCGGCTTTGGCGGCATGCCCACCCAGGTGGTCGGCGAAGCCAAGGGCAAGGTGAAGTTCTTCAACGCCCAGAAAGGCTTCGGTTTCATTCAGCGTGAAGATGGCGGCGACGACGTGTTCGTGCACATCAGCGCGGTCGAGCGGGCAGGCCTTTCGAGCCTTGCCGAAGGCCAGGGCCTGGAATTCACGCTCGTCGATCGCGGCGGCAAGGTTTCGGCCAGCGACCTCAAGATCGATGGCGAGCTGATCCCCGTGACCGAAGGTGCGGGCGGCGGCGACCGCGGTGAGCGCGGCCCGCGCAGCGAGGCTCCGCGCCGCGAGCTCACCGGCGAGCGTGCCACCGGAACGGTCAAGTTCTTCAACTCGATGAAGGGCTTCGGCTTCATCACCCGCGACGATGGCCAGCCCGACGCGTTCGTGCACATCAGCGCGGTCGAGCGTGCCGGCATGGCAGGCCTCAACCAGGGCGACCGTCTGGAGTTCGACCTCGAAGTCGACCGCCGCGGCAAGCACTCGGCCGTCAACCTGGTCCCGCATAACGGCTGACCCGGTTTTCCGGGCCTCAACGGTCCGGATGAGAGACACGAAACCCCGCCTGCGCCTGATGGCGCGGCGGGGTTTTTTGTGCACCTTGCCGTCCGGTCGATGCCAAGTCTGACTTTACATCCATGTAAAGTCAGACTATACATATGCGATGGAAATCGAGAGCGTCCGGCACAAGCAGCTGCGCAGGTTTCTTGAAACCGGAAACGCCAGGGGCGTGATCGAGCCCGAACGTCTGGCGGACATGGTCGCGTTCATCGATGCTGCCGAAACGTTCGATGAACTGGCCATTCCGCCCAATTTCGGCTTCCACGCCCTGAAAGGTGACCGAAAGGGGGATTTTGCGATGACGATCACCCGCAACTGGCGACTGACATTCAAAAGGATCGACGACACGACAATCGGCAATCTGGATCTTGAGGATTATCACTGATGGCGATCAAGCTGCACAACCGTTTCGCGCTCCACCCTGGCCCTTGGCTGCGGCGCAACTTCATCGAGCCTTACGGCCTCACCCAGAGCGATGCCGCAGCGCGACTGGATGTCACAAGGGTGGCGCTCAGCAATCTGCTCAACGGCAAGTCTGCGCTTTCGCCCGAAATGGCGATCCGCTTCGAAATGGCGTTTGGCGTAGCGGCAAAAACGCTGCTGCGGATGCAGTCGGCGCACGACCTTGCTCGGGCGCAATCCGCCGCGAAGGTCATCAAGGTGAGCCGGATCGAGCCACCAAGGCCGGGGGTAATGGCGGCTTGAATCCGACGAAGGCGGCAAGCTGGACTTTAATCCCTCGGAGGATGCCAATGACATTGAGATTCTCGTTGCACAGGCTTGCTAGCATATTGAGTGTCTCCTTGGTCGGCGTTGCGATGGCGGGGCCAGCCATTGCAAGTCCGGAAAGACAAGGCGGCGTCGCGCCGACAGGAAAAACGCGGGCGGCAGCAATCCAAGCTGCCAGGCCACGGAATGACGCCTCTACATGGATTACACTGCAGGATTATCCCACGGATACCCGCCACGAGGGCGTCACCCGTTACCGCTTGTTGATCGCTACCACAGGCCGGGTCGCCCAGTGCGAAATCACCGAATCCTCCGGCTCGCGATGGCTGGATGAGGCGACATACCGAAATCTGGTTCGGCGCGCGCGCTTCCATCCCGCGACCAATAGCCAAGGCAAAGCCATCGTGGGCCGCTATGAAGGCATGATGCGCTGGTACATTCCGGATTAGGGAAGCGAACGGCAAGATGTATTCCCCTTACCCGGTCTCCCGCGAAGGCGGGAGCCCATCTCCGGACGGTGCCTCTGGAACAACCGACAGGAGATGGGCCCCTGCCTTCGCAGGGGAACGGTTGGGGACGGCACGATGGGGCATCGCCCCCCGCACTTTAATCAGTTGATTAAGCTGCCAGCTTGTTTACCCGGCTTGGGCGAATCCATGAACGTCCCGGGGAGCCTTTTCCATGTCCCATCTGTCCGCCGCCGAAGTCGATGCGATTGCCGCGAAGGTCGAGCGTTTCGTCCGCGATGTCGTCGCCCCCTATGAGCGCGATCCGCGCTGCGGCGCGCATGGGCCGTCGGAAGAGCTGGTGCTGGAGCTGCGTGCGCTCGCCCGGAAGGCCGGGGTGATGACGCCGCATATCCTGCCCGATGGCCGCCACCTGACCCAGGCGCAGACCGCGATCGTGCTGCAGAAATCGGGCCTGTCGCCGCTCGGCCCCGTCGCCTGCAACACCGCCGCGCCCGACGAGGGCAACATGTACCTGCTCGGCAAGGTCGGCAGCCCCGAACAGAAGGCGCGGTTCCTGAACCAGCTCGTTTCCGGCGATTCGCGATCGGCCTTTTTCATGACCGAACCGGCCGAGGAAGGCGGTGCGGGCTCCGACCCGTCGATGATGAAGACGACGGCGAAGCTCGACGGCAATCATTGGGTGATCAACGGGCGCAAGGCGTTCATCACCGGCGCGGAAGGCGCGAAGGTCGGCATCGTCATGGCCAGGTCGGACGACGGCGCGTGCATGTTCCTGGTCGATCTGCCCGACCCTGCGATCCGCATCGAGCGCGTGCTCGATACCATCGACAGTTCGATGCCCGGCGGCCACGCCGTCATCAGCATCGAGAACCTGCGCGTGCCCGCCGACCAGATGCTGGGCGAGAGCGGCGAGGGCTTCAAATATGCGCAGGTCCGCCTCTCGCCTGCCCGCCTGTCGCACTGCATGCGCTGGTTCGGCGCGGCGACCCGCGCGCACGAGATCGCGAGCGACTATGCCTGCCGCCGCCATGCCTTCGGCAAGCCGCTGGTCGATCACGAGGGCGTCGGCTTCATGCTCGCCGAGAACCTGATCGACCTCAAACAGGCCGAGCTGATGATCGCCTGGTGCGCGGGCGTGCTCGATACCGGCGCGCTCGGCACCGTGGAGAGCTCGATGACCAAGGTCGCGGTGTCCGAGGCGCTGATGCGCGTCGCCGATCGCTGCGTGCAGGTGATGGGCGGCACCGGGGTCAGCGGCGACACGATCGTCGAACAGGTGTTCCGCGAAATCCGCGCCTTCCGCATCTATGACGGCCCGACCGAGGTGCACAAATGGTCGCTCGCCAAGAAGATCAAGCGCGACCACAAGCACGCCATGGAGGGAGCAAACGCATGACCCTTACCGCAGACCTGACCGGCCAGCGTATCCTCGTCACCGGGGCATCGAGCGAAGGTTTCGGCGCGCATTTCGCGCGGCTGCTGGCGAGGAGCGGCGCGCATGTCATCGTCACCGCGCGCCGCCTGCCCGCGCTCGAGGCTCTGGTCGAGGAGATAACGAGCGCCGGGGGCAGCGCCGAGGCGATCCGCATGGATGTCGCCGATGTCGCCTCGGTGCGCGAAGGCATGGCCGCCGCAGGGGCCATCGATACCTGCATCAACAATGCCGGAGTCGCGGTCACCAAACGCGCGCTCGACCAGACCGAGGACGATTTCGACTTCGTGATGGGAATCAACCTCAAGGGCGCGTGGAATGTCGCAACCGAGGCGGCGCGCGGCATGCGCGAGCGCGGCGGCGGCAACATCATCAACACCGCGTCGATCACCGGCTTCCAGACCGCGGCGGGCACCGGCCCCTATGCGGTGTCCAAGGCGGGCGTGCTGCACATGACACGGCAGCTGGCGATGGAGCTGGCGCGCTTCAACATCCGCGTCAACGCGCTCGCGCCGGGCTATTTCCTCACCGATATCAACCGCGACCAGCTTTCGGGCGAGGCGGGCGAACCGTTGCGCAAGCGCATCGCGATGCGCCGCTATGGCGAGCTGCCCGATCTCGATGGGCCGTTGCTGCTGCTGGCGTCAGACGCCAGCCGCTTCATGACCGGCAGCGTCCTGACGGTCGATGGCGGGCATCTGGTGCACTCGCTCTGAATGCGGCTCAGCCGCCCTGGACGACGCTCAGCAGATTGCCGTCCGGGTCCTGGAACCAGGCAACCCTCGCCACCCCGTCGGGCGCGGTCCAGATGCCCAGCGCATCCTGGCCGAAGCCCTCGTAGATCTTTGGCGCGATGCCGCGGCTGACCAGATGTTCCATGGTCTGCTCGATATCCTCGACCGACCAGCCGAGCGCCGGGTGCGGGCTCGCCGCGAAGCCTTCGAGCTCGGTGATGCGCAGCACCGCGCCGCCCAGATCGAACACCGCCGCAAAGCCATCGTCGGCAACGAACTGGAGCTTGAGCACGTCGCGATAGAAGCTTTCGGCCGCGCGGCGGTTCGCGGTGTTGATGAAGGTGACCGGCTTGCCGTGGGTGAGCGGCATCGAGAAAGCTCCCGCTTCTGCGCCGCGAGTCGCGACGACGCGCTACTTTACCACCAAATCGGACAAAGGCGAAAATCCGATCGCTTGACGCTGCGCCCGGCGCTGCGGCAAGGCAGGACGATGAGCGACACCGAAACCAGCCAGGCCGCCGTCCGGCTCGATCCGCAATGGCGCGAGGCGCTCGCGGCGGAATTTGCCGCGCCCTACATGGCCGGTCTCAAGCGCTTCCTGCTCGAGCGCAAGGCGGCGGGCGCGCGCATCTTCCCGCCGGGCAGCCACTGGTTCCGCGCGCTCGACCTTACTCCGCCCGACAAGGTGCGCGTGGTCATCCTGGGCCAGGACCCGTATCACGGCCCTGGCCAGGCGCACGGGCTGTGCTTCAGCGTGCGCCCCGGGGTGCCGGTGCCGCCGTCGCTGGTGAACATCTACAAGGAATTGCAGCGCGATCTCGGCATCGCGCCGCCGCGCCACGGGTTTCTCGAGCATTGGGCGAGCCAGGGCGTGCTGCTGCTCAATGCGGTGCTGACGGTCGAGATGGGCGAGGCCGGGTCGCACCAGGGCAAGGGCTGGGAGCGGTTTACCGATGCGGTGATCGCGCGGGTCAATGCCCTCGACCATCCGGTGGTGTTCCTGCTCTGGGGGAGCCATGCGCAGAAAAAGGCAGCGGGGGTCGACAGCATCGATCGCGGCGGGCGGCATCTGGTGCTCAAGGCGCCGCACCCCTCGCCGCTGTCGGCGCATCGCGGCTTTCTGGGCTGCGGGCATTTCAGCCAGGCCAATGCGTTTCTGGAAGGCCAGGGGCTGGCGCCGATCGACTGGCGGTTGCCGCCGGAGCCGGTGCAGCCTGCCTGACCGTATCTCGTTATCCCCGCGAAGGCGGGAC
>AYSC01000025.1 GCA_000503195.1 Blastomonas sp. CACIA14H2 | reverse complement strand
TGACCAGCGAAGCGACCGCTACTCCGCCCCGGTGCTGAGCCCCAGGTCCGGTATGCCGATCGAGCGCCGCCCGCCGAAATCGGCGCGGACGACGATGACGCCCTGCTTTTCCATATAGTCGATCAGCCGCCGGATGCGCCCGGGCGAACTGGTGCCATAGGCACGGCCCAGCGCGGCATCGTCGGGGCAGGGCTGGCCGTCCATGGCGGCGCGCGCGATCAGCAGGAAGGGCGCGTACATTTCCTGCGGCAGCCGGGTTGCAGCCTCGAGCAGCGGCGCGCAGGCCGGGTCGGCCGGGTTCATGATGCCGCCGCGCGCCAGCGCAAGACGCTGGCGGAAACCTTCCATGTCGAGCGGCGGGCGGATCAACCGCTGCATCCGGCATCGCACCGAGAAATCCTGATAGAGCAGCGCCTCGGTCTGGTTGGTGGCGCTGCCATCGGCGAGCATGTCGGTGAGCACCGCGACGATCACCGCCTCGGCATCGATCGCGTCCGCTGCGTCCTCGGCCTCCTTGCGCGCGGCGAACATGGCCGAGTGCTCGGCCATCGGGAGCGGCGCGGGCGCGATCGCGCTGATCAGCTCGTCGGCGGCAACCGGCGCGGGGCGCGGCGGCGGCATCGGCACCGGCGCGTCATTGCCACCTGCGGCGAGCAGCATGTCGCGCAGATCCTCTCCCTGCGCCTCGGGTATCGGCAGCAGCCTGTGCGTGCCGGTGCGGCTGGTGGTGCGGGTGGACCCGATCCGCGTGGTCACCGGGCGGCGCGAGATCGCCGGGCCGAGGCCCAGGAAGCAGCCGCGCTCGAGATCGCGGATGCGCTCGGCCTGGCGGCGCTCCATGCCGAGCAGGTCGGCGGCGCGCGCCATGTCGATGTCCAGAAAGGTGCGCCCCATCAGGAAGTTGCTGGCCTCGGCCGCGACATTCTTGGCGAGCTTGGCGAGGCGCTGCGTCGCGATGGCGCCGGCAAGGCCACGCTTGCGGCCACGGCACATCAGGTTGGTCATCGCCGAAAGGCTTGCGCGGCGCACCGGATCGGGCACGTCGCCTGCGACCGAGGGCGCGAACATCTGCGCCTCGTCGACCACGACCAGCGCGGGATACCAGTGCTCGCGCGGGGCATCGAACATCGCGTTGAGGAAGGTGGCCGCGCAGGTCATCTGCGCTTCGAGCTCGAGCGATTCGAGGTTGAGGATCACCGAGGCGCGGTGCTCGCGGATGCGCGCGGCGATGCGCGCGATCTCGCGCTCGTTATAGTCACCCGCATCGATGACCAGATGCGAAAAGGCGTCGGACAGCGTCGCGAAATCGCCTTCGGGGTCGATGATCACCTGCTGGACGAGCCCTGCGCTCTCCTCGAGCAGGCGGCGCAGCAGATGCGACTTGCCTGATCCGGAATTGCCCTGGACCAGCAGCCTGGTCGCCAGCAATTCCTCGATATCGATGCCGACAGGCCGCCCTGTCTCATCCAGACCTATGTCGATCGATGCGCCCACGGCTCAAGGCCCTATCGCCTTGGCCGGGCGGTTGCAACGGGCGCGCGGCCAATTGCTGGGGGCAAGTCAGACCCGCAACGCAAAAGGCCCCGCCCGATGGGGGCGAGGCCTTTTTCGATCGGCTCAGGCCGGAACGGATCAGCCGTTCAGCTTGTCCTTCACCGCCTTTGCGGGGGTGAAGCCGAGCTTCTTGGAGGCCTTGATGGTGATGGTGGCGCCGGTGCCCGGGTTGCGACCTTCGCGCTCCGGGGTCGCCTTGACCTTGAACTTGCCGAAGCCGTTGATCGAGATTTCTTCGCCGGCAGCCGCGGCATCCGCGATTGCAGCGAAAACGCCATCGACCAGCTTGCGGGCGTCCGCCTTGGTCACGCCGTGATCGGCGGCAATTTTCTCTGCAAGTTCAGCATTGTTCATGAGGAAACGTCCCTTCTGATTGGATTTCGGTGGCGGCGGTTTAACGGCAGTTTTTGCGTTCGTCACGGGGATTGCGGAAGTTTTCCCCCAAAATGGTGATGATTGCCGGTAATTGAGAAACATTATCAATCATGCTGATCGAATTTATCGATTATTCTGTTCAAGAAAATCACATGGCCAGCCGCGCATCCTGGCCTTAACCCTTATCCAACCGAGTTTGAATCACTAGCGAGGGATGACCATGGAACTCAAGGGATCGAAGACCGAACAGTGCCTGAAGGACGCGTTTGCCGGCGAAAGCCAGGCCAACCGCCGCTATCTGTATTTCGCCCAGAAGGCCGATATCGAAGGCCATAACGACGTTGCCGCCGTGTTCCGCTCGACCGCGGAAGGCGAAACCGGCCACGCGCACGGCCATCTCGAATTCCTCGAAGCCTGCGGCGATCCGGCCACCGGCGAGCCGATCGGCACCACCGCCGACAATCTGAAGTCGGCGATCGCGGGCGAGACCCACGAATATACCGACATGTATCCGGGCATGGCCAAGACCGCCCGCGACGAAGGTTTCGACGAGATCGCCGACTGGTTCGAAACGCTCGCCAAGGCGGAAAAGAGCCATGCCGGCAAGTTCCAGAAGACGCTCGACGCGCTGCTGGCCGAAGCCTGAGTTTCAGTTGAACGACAACTTGGCCTGTGTCTTCGTGTTTCGGCACGAAGCGCAGGCCATTTTTCTGCCGGTTTCATGCCGCCCTTGGTCAGGGAGGCGTTCGCTGGTCTGTGCCTGACAGGGGATCGTGATGGCAACCGAATACAAGGAAGGCAGCCTGGACGCGCCGACGCGGCATGTGCTGCCGTGGCGCGAGGAATCCTGGTATGACGAGGCTGCGCTCGATGCCGAGCTGCGCCGCGTGTTCGACATCTGCCATGGCTGCCGCCGCTGCTTCAACCTGTGTGACAGCTTCCCCAAGCTGTTTGACATGATCGACGAAAGCCCGAACGAGGAGGTCGAGGACCTGTCCGCCGGGCAGATCAAGCAGGTCGTGGACGCCTGCACGCTGTGCGACATGTGCTTCATGGTGAAGTGCCCCTATGTGCCGCCGCACGAGTTCAACCTCGATTTCCCGCATCTGATGCTGCGCTATCGCGCGGTCGAGCATCGCAAGGGCGAGACCTCGAAGGCCGATAGCCTGCTCGCCGAGACCGATCGCAACGGCAAGCTGGGCAGCGTCTTTTCCGACGTCGCCAACTGGGCGACCGACGGCAAGAGCGGCACGACGCGCGGGATCATGCAGTCGATGCTCGGCATCGACAAGCGCGCGCACCTGCCCAAGTTCGCCGATATCCCGCTGACCAATCGCGCCGCCGCTCTGGTGCCCGCACCCAATCCGGCGGCGCCCGGCTTCGGCCGCCGCGTTGCGCTCTATGCCAGCTGCTACGACCAGTTCAACGACCAGACCCCGGGCGAGGCGGCGGTCAAGGTGCTGGCGCATAACGGGGTGGAGGTCCGGATCGAGCATCCCGAATGCTGCGCGATGCCCAAGCTCGAAAATGGCGACATCCCCGCGGTCGCCAGCGCCGCCGCGCGCGTCGCCGCGCATTTCGCGCCGCTGATCGACCAGGGCTATGACGTGGTCGCGATCACCGCGAGCTGCGCGCTGATGATGAAGTTCGAATGGCCGCTGATCGAGCCGGACAACGAGGACATCAGGAAGCTCTCGGCTGCTACGCACGATATCAGCGAATATATCGTCAAGCTGTCGAAACAGGCGGGGCTCACCCCGGTAGAGGCGATGGATGCCAGCATCGGTGTGCACTTCGCCTGCCATTCGCGCGCGCAGAACATGGGCCCCAAGGCGATGGAGATGCTCAAGCTGATCCCCGAGGCCAAGCCGGTGCTGACCGAGCGCTGTTCGGGCCATGGCGGCAAATGGGGCATCTACCAGCAGAATTTCGACACCGCGGTGAAGCTCGCGCGCCCGACGGTGCGCTCGCTCGAAAAGACCGCGCCCGATTACATGGTCAGCGAATGCCCGCTCGCCGGATCGCACCTCAAGCAGGTGATGGAGCAGGGCGGGGCGGCAAAACTGCCCGAACGGATCGGCCATCCCGTCGAACTGATGGCCAAGGCTTACGGACTATAACGGATATGGAAAAAACGATGCCCAGGGACCGCCGTTCGATCACCCGCGAGGACATCATGGACCTCGCCGATTACGAGCTTATCCGCAAGGACAAGCGCCAGGAGAGCATCTTGGCCAAGAAATTCTCGCGCCTCGCCATCGGCCCGCACGCGATGATCACCTTCGAAAGCTGGGACAGCATGTGGTTGCAGATCCAGGAGATGCTGCGCATCGAAAAGGGCGGCGAGGAGCAGCTGGCCGACGAACTGGCCGCCTATAATCCGATGGTGCCCAATGGCCGCGAGCTGACCGCGACGCTGATGTTCGAGATCGAGAATCCCGAGCGGCGCGATGCCTTTCTGCGCACCATCGGCGGGGTCGAGGCGCATATCTTCCTGACCATCGGCTCGATCCGCATCGCCGCGGTGCCCGAACAGGATGTCGAGCGCACCAGCGCCTCGGGCAAGGCCAGCGCAGTGCATTTCCTGCACTTCCCGCTCGACGATGCCGCCATCGCCGCCTGGCACGATGCGGGCAATGTCGCGATGGTGCAGATCACGCATCCCAATTACGGCCATGCCGCGCTGATCGGGGCCGACACGCGCAGCTATCTGACCCGCGCCTGCCTGTAACCGCACTCACGCCGCCAATTGCCCCGCCTATTTAGGAATGGGGTAGTTATGCGGCGTGTCGTGGGCGTTATATTGCCGCCCGCCATTGGCGACGGCGCTGTCGGGATCGGTGACGATGGGTTGCGGCTCGGCCACCACTTCGGCGACCGGCTTGGTCGAGATCATCGGTGCACCGAATTGCACATCGCCCGTGTCCTCGGGGAGCGGCGGCGGGGGCGGCGTCACGACCGCCTCGGAGGGCGGCGGGGTGACCACCGGCGGTGCAGCAACGGGCGCTGCGCCGGGCGCGCCAGCGGGAACCGGCCCGGTATTGACCGATGATGCAAAGATCGCTGCGGCCAGCATGATGCCGCCCGATCCCAGCATGACTTCCTTCAGCACAGCGTATTGCCCTCATTTTGCCGCCATCAATGCAAACCTTCGCAGCAACCGGTTAACATTCCGTACCGATTTGTAAATTTTCGCGCGAAGCCACGAAAATGCCGCCGAAAACCTGGGTTCTCGGCGGCATGTCTTTCCTCCCCAGGAAAGCTCTCGTGATCTGTCGGGCCCTGGCCGAAAGGCGGGGTGGCGGGATTGCCCCGCTCACCCAGATCCTCTCCTGCTAGCTCGTGCGGGCTGCGTTGGACCGTTGCTAGCGACCGAATTGGAGCCGCGCAGCACAAATTGACAAAAAATGCGCGCAGATCGCCACTGGAACTGTTGAAAAGCTTGTAAGCTTGTCATGATTGTTACAACATTGGACATGGCCGAACCCTCGCTCCACGCCGGACCTGCGCTGCGCCGTCTGCGCCGCAATGCCGGTCTCACCCAGGCCGCCATGGCGGAACGGCTCGACATTTCGCCGAGCTATCTCAACCTGCTCGAACGCAATCTTCGCCCGGTCAGCGCGCGGCTGATGCTGACGCTTGCCGAGCGGTTCGATGTCGATCCGCGCGACCTGACCGGGGACGAGCCGGGCGGCGGGCTGGGGCCGATGCGTCGCCGCATGGCCGACCCCATCTTTGCCGATCTGGGCGTGGAGCCCGGCGAGATCGAGGACTGGCTGGCGGCCTCGCCCGGTACGGCGGCGGCCTTTGCGCGGCTTTACGACAGGGTGCAGGGCGGCGCGGGCAGCGCCGTCCCGGGCATTGCGGTCGACGATCCCGTCGCCCGCGTCCGCGGCGAGATCGAGCGCTGGCGCAACCATTTTGCCGATCTCGACCATGCCGCCGAGGAACTGGCCGACGCGCTGCGGCTGCAGAGCGGCGATCTCTATTCGGCGATCGCCGAGCGGCTGCGCACCAAGCACCAGCTTTCGATCCGCATCCTGCCCGAGAGCGTGATGCCCGAACGGCTGCGGCGGCTCGATCTGCATGCGCGGCAGCTGCAGCTGTCCGAGATGCTCGATATGGCCTCGCGCACCTTCCAGGCAGCCTATCTGTTGGGGCAGTTGGAGTATCGCGCGGACATCAACGCGCTGGTCGCGGGGGCGCAGTTCGGCGACCGCACCGCCGAGCGGCTCTACCAGCGGCATATCTTCAGCTATTTCGCCGCCGCGGTGATGATGCCCTATGGGCGCTTCCTGCGTGCCTGCGAGCAATCGGGCTATGACATGCTGCTGCTCCAGCGGCGCTTCGGCGCGGGGTTCGAACATGTCGCGCACCGGCTGACCACCTTGCAGCGCGTCGGCCAGCGTGGCCTCGGCTTCTTCATGCTCCGTGTCGATCGCGCAGGCCAGGTGTCGAAGCGCTTTGGCGGCGCGGCACGCGCGCCGCTGGCCGATACCGAGGTGACCTGCCCGTTGTGGCACCTGCACCAGGCCTTTTCGCGCCCGAGCCAGGTCCAGGTGCAACTGGTCGAGCTCGAGGATTCCAGCCGCTGGCTGACGCTCGCGCGCAGCGTGCAGGGGGCGGGCTATGGCGCGGGCGGGACAACCGCGGAATTCGCCATCGGCCTTGGCGTGCCCGTCGATCAGGCGGCGACGCTCTGCTATGCGCGCGGCATGGACCTGAGCGCGGCGGGCGCGACGCGGATCGGACCGGGCTGCGCGATGTGCAAGCGCGGCGACTGCCCGCAGCGCTCCAAGCCGCCGCTCGGTATCCGGCTCAAGTTCGACGATCGCGAACGCGGGGTGACGCCGTTCGATTTCGTTACCGATTGAGGCTTTCGCACACCGCCGGAACCAGCCGAGCGCATGGCCGTACACGCCCCAGAACAACCATCCAGGGGAATTGCCATGACGGAACACACGACCACCACCACCGTGACCGATCGCCCGGTCGAACCGGTCCAGACGCATACCACCGTTGTCGAGCGCCGCTCGGGTGGCGGCTCCGGTCTGATGATGGCGATCCTGCTGCTGATCCTCGTCGTCGGCGGTTTCTTCGCCTGGCAGTTCATGCAGCAGGGCGAAGTGCGCACCGATGCGGTCGCGGGTGCGGCTGGTGAGGTCGGCGAGGCGGCGCAGAAGGTCGGCGATGCCGCGCAGGATGCGGCGCAGAAGATCGGCGAGTAACCAACGCGGCGGGTTCGCCGATGCGTAAAAAGCTTTGACACTGTGCCGGAAATTCTTGGGTCCGGCGCGCATATGGCTGTAAAATTAACCGACACTTGACCATTGCCCGGCTATAGCGGGCTCCATGTTCAGGCTGTTCAAACATTATGTGCCGCACGCGGTGCTGCTGCTCGGCTTTTTCGACCTGGCGCTGCTGGGCCTGGCCGCCGAAATCGGCTGGGTCTGGCGCGCGCATGAGATCGGGATGGAGGTCGAGCCGCTGAGCCAGCGGCCACTGCCGATCGCGACCTTCGCGCTGCTGGTGCACATGGCGATGATCGCGGTCGGGGTCTACGGGCCCGATTCGCTGCAATCGCTGCGCTTCGCGGCCGCTCGCCTTCTGGTGGCGATCTCGCTCGGCGTGATCTTCCTGTCGGTCACCTATTTCATCCTGCCCGGCACGACCTTGTGGCGCTCGAACAGCCTCTATGCGATGGGGCTGTCGATCCTCTTCCTGATCGGCAACCGCGTCATCCTGGGCGGACTGCTCGGCACGACCGCGTTCAAGCGCAGGCTGATGGTGCTGGGCGCGGGCAAGCGCGCGCAGCGGGTGCAGGACCTGTCCGAACGTCCCGATGCCGGCTTCGTGCTGGTCGGCTTCGTCGCGATGAACGACGGGCCGCTGGTGGTCGAAGAGGCGATCAACCGCGACGCGATCAAGAATCTCGCCAAGCATGTCGAGAATCTCAACGTCACCGAGGTCGTGCTGGCGCTGGAGGAACGGCGCAACGCGCTGCCGCTCAACGATCTTCTGCGCATCAAGACGACCGGCGTCCATGTCAACGACCTTTCGACCTTTCTCGAACGCGAGACGGGCCGCGTCGATCTCGACACGGTCAATCCCAGCTGGCTGATCTTTTCCGACGGCTTTTCGGCAGGGCGGCGCATCTCGACCATCGCCAAGCGGCTGTTCGATCTGGTGGTGAGCTCGATCCTGTTGCTGCTCACCGCGCCGATCATCCTGCTCTTCGCGCTGCTGGTGAAGCTCGACAGCAAGGGTCCGGCCTTTTTCAAGCAGGAGCGGGTGGGGCTGTACGGCCAGCCGTTCCAGATCGTCAAGCTGCGCTCGATGCGCACCGATGCGGAGGTCGATGGCGCGCAATGGGCGCAAAAGAACGACCCGCGCGTCACCCGGCTGGGTCGCTTCATCCGCAAGGTGCGGATCGATGAGTTGCCCCAGGCATGGAGCGTGCTCAAGGGCGACATGAGCTTTGTCGGACCGCGCCCCGAGCGGCCCGAATTCGTCGCCGATCTGGAAACCAAGATGCGCTATTACAACGAGCGGCACATGGTGAAGCCCGGCATTACCGGCTGGGCGCAGATCAACTATCCCTATGGCGCATCGGTCGAGGATGCGCGGCACAAGCTCGAATATGATCTCTATTACGCCAAGAACTACACGCCGTTTCTCGACCTGCTGATCATCCTGCAGACGCTGCGCGTCGTGCTGTGGCCGGATGGTGCCCGGTGATCCCATGGCCAACTGGGCCGATATAAGCCTCTGGGCGCATTCGGGCGCTGCGGCGCTGACGCTGCTGGTGGCCGCGTGGCTGGTCCAGCGCTGGGCAAGGCTGCGCGATGCGCGCCCGTCGCTGGGCGATGCCGCGCTGCTGATTGCCTTGCTCTCGACCAGTCTCTGGGCCTTTGCCGTTGCCGCGCTGGGGCCGCTCGACCCGATCGCCGGCCTCGCTGAATCGTTGCGCAACCTCGCCTGGCTGGCGTTCCTGTTCCAGATGGTGCGCTCGGCGCGTGCCCAGCCTGGGACGGTGACCGCGGTCTATCTGGTGCTGACACTGGTGCTGGCCGCGCAACCGGTGGTGGAAAACTGGCTGACCCTGCTTGCGACGCACCAGGGGCTCGAAAGCCTGACGCTGGGCAGCGCGATGCTGTTGCGGATGATCTTCGTCGTCGGCGCGCTGGTGCTGGCGAACAACCTGTACAGTGTCGCCGATGCCGAGACGCGAACGAGCCTGCGGATTCCCCTGGCCGCGCTCGCCGCGATGTGGCTGTACGATCTCAACCTCTACACCATGGGGTATCTGAACGGTGCGCTCAGCGCCGACATGCTGGCGCTGCGCGGGGTGCTGATGATCTTCGCCGTGCCGTTCTTCGCGCTGGCGGCGAACCGGCCCGGCGGGTGGAAGCTCACCCTGTCGCGCAAGATCGCCTATCGCTCGCTGTCGCTGTTCGCGATCCTGGGCTATCTCGTCACGATGATCGCGGTGGCGCAGCTGCTGCGCGCGGTTGGCGGAACCGTCGCGTCGGGCGCGCAGATGCTGCTCGTGCTCGGCATGTCGCTGGCGGCGCTGATCCTTCTGCCCTCGGACCGGTTCCGCGCCTGGTTCAAGGTCAAGGCGACCAAGCATTTCTTCCAGCACCGCTATGACTACCGCGCCGAATGGATCCGCTTCACCGAGACGATCGGGCGGCCCGGCGATGGCACCGCGCCGTTTCACGAACGCGTGATCAAGGCCGCCGCCGACATCAGCGACAGCCCCGCAGGGCTGCTGCTCGCGCCGGGCGACAATGGCCGCCTTCAGCTGCAGGCGCGGTTCAACTGGCCCACCGCCGATGTCCCTGCCCAGGCCTGCACCGCCGCGACCATCGGCTATTTCCAGGCGACCGGGCGGATCGTCGAGCTCGACGCGCTGCGCTCGGGCCACGACCGCGACACCGATCGGCGCGCGATTCCCGACTGGGCGATCGAGGAAACCAACGCCTGGGCGATCGTGCCGCTGGTGCATTTCGACCGGCTCGCCGGACTGGTCGTGCTGGCGCGGCCGCTGGTCGAACGGCGGCTCGACTGGGAGGATCTCGATCTGCTGCGCCTCGTCGGGCGACAGCTCGCCAGCTATCTCGCCGAGGCGCGCAGCCAGGAAGCGCTGCGCGAGGCCGATCAGTTCGACGAGTTCAACCGCCGCATGGCCTTCGTGATGCACGACATCAAGAACCTGGTCAGCCAGTTGAGCCTTGTCGCGCGCAACGCCGAACGGCACGCTGACAATCCCGAGTTCCGCAAAGACATGATCGCGACGCTGCAGAATTCGGTTGGCAAGATGAACACGCTGATCCGCAGGCTGACCGGCTATGCCCGCTCGGCGGGCGAAGGCGTCCGCGCGATCGATGCCGAGCGCGTGGTGCGCGCGGTGATCGCCAGCAAGCAGGCGGCGCACCCGGTGGTCGCCAGCGCCGCGCAAAGGCTGGTGCTGATGGCCGATCCGGCGCAGCTCGAACAGGTGCTCGGCCATCTGATCCAGAACGCGATCGATGCCAGCCCCAAGGACACGCCGGTCTATGTCTCGATGGCGCGCGATGGCCTCAATGGCGTGATCGAGATTGTCGACCATGGCGCGGGCATGTCCGCCGAGTTCGTGCGGTCCAAGCTGTTCAAGCCCTTCATTTCGAGCAAGACCGACGGCTTCGGCATCGGCGCCTATGAGGCGCGGCTGCTGGTCGAGGCGATGCACGGCCGGATCGAGGTCGAGAGCCGCGAGGGCGAGGGCAGCCGCTTTTCCATCCATCTTCCGCTCGCCACCCGGATTGATTCCGACGATCCGGCGGCGATGCCCGTGCCCGTTGCTGAAAAGGTAGCCTGATTGATGACCGACCTTTCCCCCAATCCCGCGATGAACGGCAGCGGCAAGGGCGCCAACCGGCTTCCGCGCCTGCTGGTGGTCGAGGACGATGCCGGGCTGCAGCGCCAGCTCAAATGGGCATTCGACGATTTCGAGGTGCTATGCGCCGGCGACCGGGCGAGCGCGATCGACCTGCTGCGCTATGAAGAGCCCGATGTCGTCACGCTCGATCTGGGCCTGCCGCCCGATCCCGACGGGGTGAGCGAAGGCTTCGCGACGCTGGCGGAAATCCTGCGGCTGAAGCCCGATACCAAGGTCATCATCGCCTCGGGCCATGGCGAGCGGCAGAGCGCGCGCGATGCGATCGCGCAAGGCGCTTATGATTTCTACCGCAAGCCGGTCGAGATCGACGACCTTGCGCTGATCGTCCGCCGCGCGCTCAACGTGCAGCAGATCGAGCGCGAGAACGCGCGTCTCAGCCAGAAATCGGGCGAGGATCACACCGTATTGGGCGGCATGATCACCGGCGATGCGCAGATGGTGAAGGCCGCGCGGACGATCGAGCGCGTTGCCAACACCAATGTCTCGGTGATGCTGCTCGGCGCGAGCGGGACCGGCAAGGAGCTGTTCGCGCGCGGGCTGCACGAGAAGAGCAACCGCCGCGGTGGCGCCTTCGTCGCGATCAATTGCGCGGCGATCCCCGAAAACCTGCTCGAATCCGAACTGTTCGGGCACGAGAAGGGCGCGTTCACCGGCGCGATCAAGACCACGATCGGCAAGATCGAGCAGGCCGCCGGCGGCACCCTTTTCCTCGACGAGGTCGGCGACATCCCGCTGCCGCTCCAGGTCAAGCTGCTGCGCTTCCTGCAGGAACGCGTGATCGAGCGTGTCGGCGGGCGCACCCCGATCCCGGTCGACACCCGCGTGGTTTGCGCGACGCACCAGAATCTCGAGAAGATGATCGCCGAGGAGCGGTTCCGCGAGGACCTGTTCTACCGCCTCGCCGAGATCGTGGTGAACATTCCCTCGCTCGCCGAACGGCCTGGCGATGCGGTGCTGCTCGCCAAGCATTTCCTCGCCCGCTTTGCCGCCGAGATGAACCCTGCGGTCAAGGGCTTCGCCCCCGATGCGCTCAAGATGCTCGATGCCTGGCACTGGCCCGGCAATGTCCGCGAGCTCGAAAACCGGGTGAAGCGCGCGGTGATCATGGCCGAAAGCCGCCTGGTGACCGCCGAGGATCTCGACCTCGAACGCGCCGAGCCCGAGACGGCCGAGTTCCTGAACCTGAAGGCGGTGCGCGAACTCGCTGACCGCAAGGCGATCCGCCATGCGCTGGCACGCACCGAGGGCAATATCTCGGGCGCGGCCAAGCTGCTCGGAATCAGCCGCCCGACGCTGTATGATCTGCTCCGGCAATATGACATCCAGACCTGATCTCCCTTCCGGCAACAGGCTGTGGTCGGCGCTCGCCACCGCCGCCCTGCTGCTGGGCGGCGCGGGCGCGAGCCTGCGGGCGGAGGATATGGGTGCCGCACGCGAGGCCATGGCGCGCGCGGCCGAACATCGCGCGCGCGGCGACAATCGCGCGGCGCGGATAGAACTGATGAATGCGATCAAGGCTGCGCCGAAGATGAAAGAGGCGAGGCTAGCCCAGGCGCGCGTGTTCCTGATGCTGTTCGATGCCGATGGCGCCGAAGGCGAGCTGCAACGCGCGCTCGAACTGGGTGCCGATCGCGCGCTGGTGCGCGCGCCGATGGCCGAGGCCATGGTGCTGCAGGGCCGGGCCGAGGATGCGCTGCGCTGGCTGGGCGAGGGGCCGGTGGCGAGGAGCGATGCAGGCTATGCCGCGCGTACGCAGGGCCGCGCGCATCTGGCGCTCGGCCAGTACGATCAGGCGCGCGCCGCGTTCGACCGGGCGCTGCAATTCGCGCCCGATGACAGCCTGCTCTGGACCGACATCGCGCGCTTCCGCACCGCATCGGGCGACCAGGCAGGCGGGCTCGAAGCGGCCGATCATGCGGTGGCGCTCGACGCGAACAATGTCCGCGCCTTGCAGTTGCGCGGCGAGCTGACGCGCAGCCAGACCGGGCTTGCCGCCGCCTTGCCCTGGTTCGAACGCGCGCTGGCGATCGACCCCAACGATACCGCCGTGCTCGGCGAATATGCCGCGACCTTGGGCGATATGGGCCGGATGCGCGCGATGCTGAAGGCGGCGCGGCAGATCGTCGCGCTCGAGCCGAACAACCCGCGCGGCTATTTCCTGCAGGCCGTGCTCGCCGCGCGCGCGGGCCGCTATGATCTGGCGCGCAACCTGATCCAGAAGACCGGCGGCGCACTCGAAGCGGTGCCCGCAGCGATGCAGGTCGAGGGCGTGGTCGAGTTCCAGCTCGGCAACTACCGCCAGGCGATCGACCGGTTCGAAAGGCTCGCCGATGCGCAGCCCTTCAACCGCCGGGCGGCCGAACTGCTCGCGCGCGCGCTCTATGCCGAGGGCGAGCACGAGGCGCTGCTCGAACGCTTTCGTCCTATCGCCAACCGCGCGGGCACCAGCGTCTATCTGCTGACTCTGGTCGGGCGCTCGCTCGAGGCGATGGGCGAGCGCGATGCGGCGCTCGAATATCTCGCGCGCGCTGCGACACCCGACGCTGCCCCGCTGTTGCGGCTCGATCAGGACGACGAGCCCTGGCTGCTCGCCGACGCCGCGCGCGCCGCGCCGCGCGATGCGCGCGCAGTGGTGCCCTATGTCCGCATGCTGGTGGCGCGTGGCGATTTCGCGCAGGCCGCCGAATACGCCCGCCCGCTCGCCGAGGGCAATCCCGGCGTACCCGATGCGCAGATGCTGCTGGGCGATGTGCTCTATGCCTCGGGCAATGCCGGCGGGGCGCTGCCCTATTACGAGCGTGCCGCACGCATCCGCCTCGCCGAACCGGTGGTGCGCCGCCTGTCGCTGGTGCTGCGCGAGCTCGGTCGCCGCGACGAAGCCGACGCGCTGCTCGAAAGCTTCGTCGACATGAGCCCGGCCAATAGCGGCGGTCTCCGCCTGCTGGCCAATGCCTATATCGATCGCGGCAACTGGCCCGGCGCGGTGGCGATGCTGGCGGCGCTGCACGCGCAGCTCGGCAGCAGCCAGCCGCTGCTGCTCACCGACCTGGCGCTCGCGCGTCTGCGCGCAGGCGATCCGGCACGCGCGGCGCACGACTCGCGGCTCGCTTATCGCGTCCAGCCCGCGAGCCCGCTGGTCGCGCATGTGCGCGGCATGGCGCTGACCGAGGCCAGTGACAGCCCGATGCTGGCGGTGGAGATGCTCGAAAAGGCGCAAGCCCTGCAACCGCGCAACCCCTGGCTGCGCTATCACCTCGCCCAGGCCTATGCCGCTGCGGGCAAACCGGGCCGGGCGATGGGCGCACTGCGCGCCTCGCTCTCGCTGGGGGCGTTTCCCGAGCGCGCCGAGGCCGCAGCGATGTTGCGCGATCTGCAGGGGCGGAGCTGAGCCGCCGCATATTTTTGCCTGACCCGGTGCCATTTTCGGCTAAAGGGCGGGAATGACCGATACGACCAATCCCCTGCTCGATACGCGCGCGTTGCCGCGCTTTGCCGAAATCACTGCCGCTTACATCGCGCCCGCGCTCGATGACGCGCTCGCCCGGCATGCTGCGACGATCGAGGCGCTAGTGCGCGACAAGCCGACAGTCTTCGCCGACGCCTGGCTGCCACTCGAGCGGGCAGAAGCCGAGCTCGGCGCGATCTGGGCGGCGGTCTCGCACCTGCATTCGGTCGCCGATGGCCCCGAGCTGCGCGCCGCCTATCAGGAGGGCGAGCAGCGGCTCGTCACCAACAGCATCATGGTCGGGCAGAATCGCGAACTCTACGAGGTGTTCGAAGCGCTCGCCGCGACGCCCGAATTCGCCGCGCTGCCCCAGGCCGACCGGGTCGCGGTCGAGCACGCGCTGCGCGATTTCCGCCTGTCGGGCGTGGCGCTCGACGAGGCCGCGCGCGAGCGGTTCAAGACGGTGTCGGTCGAGCTCGCGACGCTTTCCAACGAATTCGGCAGTGCGGTGCTCGATGCGACCGATGCCTGGGAAGAGCTGATCACCGACGAGTCGGACTTGGCGGGCGTGTCGGAGACCGACAAGGCGATGTTCGCCGCCGCGGCCGAGGCCAAGGGCCAGACCGGCTGGCGCGTGACGCTGCAGGCGCCGAGCGTCAACGCGATCCTGACCTTTGCCGAGAATCGCGAACTGCGCGCACGGGTCTACCAGGCCTTCGGTACCCGCGCGTCGGATCAGGGGCCGCATGCGGGGCAGTTCGACAATTCCGAACGCATCGCGCGCATCCTCGAGCTGCGGCGCGAGGCGGCGGGGCTGCTCGGCTTTGCCGATCCGGTCGAATGGTCGCTCGCCACCAAGATGGCATCGGACGGCGGTGCGGTGCTCGCCTTCCTGCGCGATTTGGCCGCCCGCGCCAAACCGGCGGCGCAGCGCGACCTCGATGAGCTCAAAGCCTTTGCCGCCGAGAAGCTGGGCATCGCGGACCTCCAGCCCTGGGACGTCGGCTTTGCCTCGAACCGGCTGCGTCAGGCGCTCTATGCGGTCGACGAGGCCGAGATTCGCGGCTATTTCCCGGTCGAGAAGGTGATGCAGGGCTGGCAGGCGCTGCTCGAACGGCTGTTCGGCATCCGCTTGCAGCCGCGCATTGATGCCTCGCTCTACCATCCCGATGCGCGCTTCTACGATGTGGTCGACGAGCACGGCCAGCCGATTGCGGGCCTGTATCTCGACCTGTTCGCGCGGCCCGGCAAGCGCGGCGGCGCATGGATGGGCGAGGCACGTCCGCGCCGCAACGACGGCGATCATGTGCAGCTACCGGTCGCCTATATGGTGTGCAATTTCTCGCCCGCCGGGCCCGATGCGCCGTCGCTGCTCAGCCATTCGGATGTCGGCACGCTGCTGCACGAGACCGGCCATTGCCTCCATCTGCTGCTGACCGAGGTCAACCGCCCCAGCATCGGGGGGACCAGCGGCTTCGAATGGGATGCGGTCGAACTGCCGAGCCAGCTCATGGAGGATTTCGCCTGGGACCGGCAGGTGCTCACCGCCATGTCGGGCCATTACAGGACCGGCGAGCCGCTGCCGGACGAGCTGTTCGACCGGCTGCTGCGCGCGCGGCATTTCCAGGCGGGGCTGTTCCTGATCCGCCAGATCGAATTCGCCCTGTTCGACATGCTGCTGCACCTGGGCACCATGGGCAGCGACCCCGTCGAGGTCATCAACGCGGTGCGCGACGAGGTAGCGGTGATCCGCCCACCCGAATGGCACCGCTTCCCCCACGCCTTTTCGCATATCTTCGCGGGCGGCTATGCCTCGGGCTATTACAGCTATCTCTGGGCCGAGCTGCTCGCGGCCGACGGTTTCATGGCGTTCGTCGAAGCCGGCCTGCTCGACCGCGCGACCGGTGACCGGTTCCGCGCCGAGGTGCTGGCGCGTGGTGCGACCCGGCCTGCGGCAGAGAGCTTCCGCGCCTTCCGTGGCCGCGATCCCGATCCGCGCGCGATGCTGGTGCGCCACGGGCTGGTGGATGCGCAAGGATGAGCGAGCTGTGCCCGCGCGGCTGGCTCGACGAGGCGATCCGGCGGATCGAGGCGGACTATAATCGCTCGGCCGACACGCATCTGATCCGACTCGATCTGCCGCGCTTCCCCGGCATCACGTTGTACCTGAAGGACGAAAGCTCGCACCCGACCGGCAGTCTCAAGCACCGGCTGGCGCGCTCGCTGTTCCTGTACGCGCTGTGCAACGAATGGATCGGGCCCGAGACCTGCGTGATCGAGGCGTCGTCGGGCTCGACCGCGGTGAGCGAGGCCTATTTCGCGCGGATGCTGGGGCTGCGCTTCATCGCGGTGGTGCCCGCGACCACCGCGCCCGCCAAGCTCGACGCGATCCGCTTCCAGGGCGGCGAGATCCACAAGGTCGATGATCCGCGCACCGTCTACGACGTCGCGCACCGGCTCGCGACAGAAACCGGCGGCCATTATCTTGACCAGTTCACCTATGCCGAGCGCGCGACCGACTGGCGCGGCAACAACAATATCGCCGAGAGTATCTTCGCGCAGATGGCCGAGGAGGAATATCCCGAGCCCGAATGGATCGTCTGCGGCGCGGGCACCGGCGGCACCTCGGCGACGATCGGGCGGTATCTGCGCTATCAGCGCTATGCGACGCGGCTGTGCGTCGCAGATCCCGTCCATTCGGTGTTCCACCGCCACTATCAGGACCGCAGCACGACCTCGTTGCCCGAAGGCTGCGCGAGCCGCATCGAGGGGATCGGGCGCCCCCGGGTGGAGCCGAGCTTCATTCCCGGCGTGATCGACCGGATGATCGCGGTCGAGGATGGCGACAGCATCGGCGCGATGCGCGCGCTGTCCGACCGGCTGGGGCGGCGGGTCGGCGGATCGACCGGCACCAACCTGATCGCCTGCGCGGCGCTGATCGAGGAAATGGCGGCGAGCGGCACCAGCGGCAGCGTGGTGACGTTGCTGTGCGATGGCGGCGATCGCTATCATACCAGCTATTATGACGATGGCTGGCTGGGGCAGAGCGGACTCGCCTGGCAACCGGCGGCCGAGCGCATTGCCGCGCTGCTCGGGCCAGTGGACAGGGGAGCGACGCGATGATGATCGGGGTTCTGGCAGCCGTATCGGCCGCGCTCGCGGTGGCGGCGGGCGCGTTCGGCGCGCATGCGGCGGCGGGCGAGCAGCAGGCCGAATGGCTCCGCACCGGCGGCATGTATCAGCTGGTGCACGCGGTCGCGGCGCTCGCGATCATGGGCCAGGCACGCGGCGCTGCGATCGCGCTTCTGGTCGGCGCGGCGATCTTTGCGGTGACGCTCTATGCCATGGCGCTGGGCGCGCCGCGTTGGCTGGGGGCGGTGACGCCGATCGGCGGCACGCTGCTGATTATTGGCTGGCTCTGGGCAGGCTGGGTCTATCTCAAGGCCTGACGACCACCCGCGCTCGATCGCGGGTGGGGCCAAGTTTCAGCATCAGAACTTGTAGCCGACCTCGACGCCGATCCGGCGCAGGCCGCCCGGCGAGATGAACGAACCGCCGAACTCGGCTGCGGTGATGACCTCGTTGAGATAGCGGCGATTGAGCACATTGTCCGCGAACAGCGTCACGCGCCACTGCTCGCCTTCCAGCCCCGCCCGGACGTCGAGCACGCCAAAGGCATCGCGCCGCGTCACCGCATAATTGGCGTCGCCGACAAAGGCAGGCAGCGCCAACGCAGAGCCCGGCAACAGGCCGCTGAAGATCGTCGGCACGGTGTTGTTCTGCAGCGTGTGGAACCAGGTCGGGCCGGTGATGCGATAATCGGCGCGGGCCACCAGATCGAAGCTCTTGGCGATCGGCGCGACGATCTGGGTGCCGAGGTTGATCGTGTAATCGGCGGTCGAGGGCGACTTGTTGCCCACCGTCTGCGGACGCGAGCGGTTGCGCTTGATCTCGCTCTCGGTGACATTGAACGCGCCGAAGATCGTCCAGCCGGGCGTCACTTCGGCATTGAGGTTCAGCTCCGCACCATAGAGCTCGACCTTGTCGATGTTCGACACCACGCGCAGCAGGCCGAAGCCGCCGACGAAGAATTCGAAGAACTGCATGTCCTTGACGTCGGTATAATAGCCCGCGAGGTCGAAGGTCAGCTTGCCGTCGAACGCCGATCCCTTGAAGCCGCCCTCGAATGCGCTGGAGCGTTCCTTGCGGTAATCGTCGTTGATCGTGACCTGCGATCCGATGAACTGGTTGAACGACTGGCGGACGATCGCCGCCGAGCCCGAATTGTTGAAGCCGCCCGCCTTGAAGCCGATCCCCCAGTTGGCATAGACGTTGAAATTGTCCGCCACCGACCAGCGGAAGGTCAGCTTGGGCTGAAGCTGCTTGTAGCTGTCGGACTTGTCGGGGATGGCACCTGCGGTCTGGCCGGGGTTGATCGGCCCGCCGGTGAACGGATCGGTGACCAGCGGCACGCGGTTGCGAACGCTGCGATCCTCGACGTCATAGCGCAGCGCCAGGCCGATATTCACCCGGTCGTCCCAGTTATACTCGGCCGACCCGAAGGCTGCGTACACATCGGTGCTGAAGCTGTCGAAATAGAGCTGGGTGGTTGGGTTGGTCGTGTTCGGAGCGTTATACAATTGCCGAATGATGCCCTGGCCCAGGTCCGCGCCCAGGCTGACGCCGACGTCGCGGCTGATATTGAGATAATAGGCGCCCAGCTGCCAGTTGAACGGGCCGTCGCCGGTCGAGGACAGGCGGATTTCGCCGCTGAAATCCTCCTGGCTGCGGATCTGGTATTGCGTGCCGTCGCAGGTCGTCGGGCTGTACGGGCCGAAGGTCGATCCGGTGGCGGGCGCGAAGATGAACGGTACCGGCGTCGCGCCGATGAAGCCGGGCTGGTTGACCGGGAAGCCGGTGAGCTGCGCGGTGCTGCGGAAACAGGCGTTCGAGGCCGCGACCGAAGCCGGGGTCGCGCCGGGGAAGGTGAAGCGGGCAAAGTCGGCCGAGGTGCCGTCGGCGGTCAGCGACTGGTCGACATCGCTGTACAGGCCCCACAGGGTCAGCTTGGCGAAATCGAACTCGTGCTCGAGCTTGATCGACGCGTCGAACGTGGTCTGATCGTTGGTCGGGCGGATGTTCGAATAGAAATTGAACGGATGGTCGTCGACATCCTCGAAAAAGGCGGGATTGGCCGCGGCGAAATTGGGCAGGTGGAAGGCCGCGTTGAAGTTGATCGACGCGCCGGTGAGGTCGGCATAGCGCGCCTTGGCGTCGATCTCGGTCCGGTCGCCCAGCCTGGCCACGAAGCGCCCGTCGACCGACCAGATTTCCTGATCGTCGATGGTCTTGGAATTGTTGAGGAACGCATTGCGGTAGAAGCCATCGGTCTTGAGATAGCTGCCCGAGACCAGGAACCCGGCATTCTCGCCCAGCGGAACCGAGATGAAGGCGTTGCCGCGATAGGTCTGCTGCTCGGCGGCGCTGAGTTCGATGCCTGCCTCGAGCCGGTCGCCGGGCTTCATCGTCTGGATGACGATCGCGCCCGCCGCCGCATTGCGGCCATAGAGCGCGCCCTGAGGGCCTTTCAGGATTTCGATCTGGCGCAGCGTGCCCTGGTTCTGGTTGAGCTGCGCGGTATTGGTCTTGAGGATGCCGTCGACCACCAGCGCGACCGAGCTTTCCGCGTCGCGCGCTCCGTTGATGCCGCGGATGTTGATCTGCGTGTCGCCCGCCTCGGCCGTGCCGGTGACGATGGTGACGCCGGGCGTCAGCTGCACGAACTGGTCGGCGGTCTCGACCCCGGTCTTCTGGATCGCATCGGCGGTCAGCACGGTCACCGATGCCGGGACCTCGGCCAGGCTTTCGTTCTGGCGGCGGGCGGTGACGATGATGACATCATCGGCGGGCTCTGCCTGGGCATTGTCCTGCGCGAAGGCAGGGGTCGCCAGCGCGCTGGCGAGAACGGTGGCCGATGCTGCGGCAAACAGACTGGTAAGGCGCATGCTGTGAACTCCCTGAGGTGCTTAGGTTCCCCCGAACCCGTTATGCTTTTTCTGGCGGGTGTTGTTGTGGGTGCGGCCTTCAGACCAGCACATTGGCCCCGCTCATATAGACATAGACTTCCTGGAACTTGCCGTCGCGCAGGCGCCAGAAATTGGTGTTGTTCAAGGTGGTCACGCTGCCATCGCTGGCGGTCAGCTCGGCGACGAAGCTCGCAGCGATGCGGCCATTGGTCTCATCGACCGTGCAGGTGAAGTCGCGGTGGACGATCTTCTCGTACGCCCCGAAGAAATCGGTGAACATCCGCTCGATTGCGGCCTTTCCGGCATGGGTGGTGAAGCTGGTCTGGACGGTGAAGAGCGCCTCGTCGTGGAAGCAGGCAAGCGTCGCGGCCATGTCCTTGCGGTCCACGCTGGCGAAATAGCTCTGCGTCGCGAATTCGATCAGCGCGTCGCGGCGCATCGTCGGGGCATATTGCATCAGAGATCCCCTTCCTTGAGCAGGTTGTCGCCGCTCATGTAGACGAACACCTCCTGGAACAGCCGGTCCTTGAGGTAGAAGCGGTTGCAGTTTTCATAGCGCAGCTGCTCGCCGCCATTGGGCGTGATGAGCACGGTGAACTGCGAGCAGACCGCGTTCGATTGCGGGTCGGCGACATGGACGAAATTGCCGTGCCAGATCTGCTCGAAATCGGCGAACAGCTTGACGAACATCGCGCGGATCGCCTCGCGCCCGTCATGCACCGTGTTCGATGTGACCTCGGTCAGCCGCGCATCGGGCGCGAAGCAGTTGAGCACCTGGTCCATGTTTTTGTTGTCGACGCCATCGAAATAGCGCTTGGTGACGATGTCGATATAGAACGGATAAGGCAGCGGGGCCTGACCCGCACCGCCGGGTGACCAGTCTGTCATCAGAACCAACCCTTTCTAACGTCTGCATCCTTCGGCACTTCCGGCATCGGAAACGCCTTCTTGCTGTGGGTAAGGCCGCATTCGATCAGCCCTTCGAGGAATTTCCACGCCACCTGGCCGGGATTGATCACCGGGATCGGCAGGTTCGCAGCGAGGAACGCCGCAGACTGATGCATGGTGGTCGAGCCGAGCACGATCACGTCCGCGCCGTCTTCCTCCATCGCGCGCGTCGCCTCGGCCTTCAGCTTGTCGAAGATCACCTCTTCCTTGCCCGCGAGCAGTTCGGTGACGTCGGGCCGGGTGTCGATCGACCGCAGCGAGGCAACACGGTCCCAGAAGCCATATTCGGTCAGCGTCTTCTGGTAGAGCGGGAACCATTCTGGCCACATGGTGAGCACCGTGAACTTCTTGCCGAGCATCATCGCAGCGGCGAACGCGGCCTCGCCCGGGCCGATCACCGGGATCGACAGGCGCGATCGCAGCGCGCGCAGCCCCGAATCGCTGACCGTGTCGATCAGCACTCCGGCATAGCCTTCGTCTTCGGCGGTGATGCCGGTCTGGAACACTGTCCAGTCCATCAGCAGCATGTCGTGATAGCTGTCGCCCAGCGCTGCGCCCCACGGCACGGCGACGAATTCGGGCGCGAATCCGGAGCGGACGAAATCGGACGGCAGCTGCGCGGCGCGGGCGGCGACGCCCGCCTCGTCCATCGGAATGGGTACTATCACCTTGATCCGGCGATCATCTGCCATGCGCTACCCCACCTTTCGGGACCGTCTGCGTCGGTAGGTCCGACCGCGATCCATGGCTTGACGGTATTGTATACAAATGTCTATCGTCAATAGCGAAAATGGGTTGGCGCAAGATCGGCGCAAATTGGTGTGCACCGCCAGGGGACGCTGGAGCGGTGCGCAGTACTGGGACGGGATGGAAGCGCATGGAAAAGGCAGCATCGCCGCGGGCATCGGATATTGCCTATGACAAGATCCGCCAGTTCGTGCTCTCGGGCCGCGCCGAGCCGGGCCAGCAGCTGACCGAGGAGCAGCTCGCGCGCATCTCCGGCGTGTCGCGCACGCCGGTGCGCGAGGCGGTGCGGCGGCTCGAGAACGAGCTGCTGATCGTACGCAGCGATTCGAAGCGGCTGTTCGTGGCGGACTGGTCGGCCGACGATATCGACGAGATGTTCGTGCTGCGCGGAATGCTCGAGGGCCATGCCGCCAGCCGCGCCGCACGCAACATCTCCAACCGCCAGATCGAGGAGCTGGGCCGGATTTCCGACCTTCTCGACGCGGCCGTGCGCTCGACCCCTCCCGATGTCACGGCGTTTCTGGCGCAAAACCGCCGCTTCCACGAGGTCATTCTGGAGGCTGCGCGCTCGCCGCGGCTCAGCGCCATGCTGCCGATGCTGGTCGAGCAGCCGGTGGTGCGCCGCACCGCCGCGCAATACAAGACCGACGAGCTGCTGCAATCGGCGCGCGAGCATCGCGAGCTGATCGCCGCGTTTACCGCGCGCGATTCGCTCTGGGCACGCGCGGTGATGACCAGTCATATCCGCCGCGCCTTCCATGTGTTCAGCAGCACCGCCAAACGCCACAAGGAGCAGCGCCAGGCTAATGACTGAACCCCATTTTCTCCCCCGCTGGACGCGTCAGAACTAAATGTATACAAACATGGCCATGAGCAGCATCCAGATTGTCGAGGTCGGCCCGCGCGACGGCCTGCAGAACGAACCGGACATCGTCTCCACCGCCGACAAGCTGGAGATGATCGAGCGGATGATCGACGCCGGTGCGCGGCGGCTCGAGGTGGCAAGCTTCGTCCACCCGCAGCGCGTGCCGCAGATGGCCGATGCCGAAGCCGTGATCGCCGGGCTGCCCGACCGCAAGGACGTCTCCTATATCGGCCTGACGCTGAACAAGCGCGGCGTGCTGCGCGCGCTGGCGACGAAGGAGGGCGGCCGGCGCGGCGTCGACGAGATCGGCTGCGTCATCGTTGCCAGCGATACCTTCGGGCAGAAGAACCAGGGCCAGACCGTGGCCGAGGGAATCGCCGAGGCGAGCGAGATGATCCGCTTTGCCCGGGAGAACGGGCTGATCGCGCAGGTCACCATCTCGGCCGCGTTCGGCTGCCCGTTCGAGGGCGACGTGCCGGCGCATCGGGTCGTCGATATCGCCCGGGCGGTGCTCGACGCGGGGCCGTCCGAGATCGCGCTGGCCGACACGATCGGCGTCGGCGTGCCCGCGCAGGTGACGGACCTGTTCGGGCGGCTGAGCGATTTCGTGCCTGCGGACATCCCGCTGCGCGCGCACTTTCACAACACGCGCGGCACCGGGATAGCCAATGCCTGGGCGGCGATGGCAGCGGGCGTGCGCGTGCTCGATGCCAGCCTGGGGGGGCTTGGCGGATGCCCGTTCGCGCCGCGCGCCACCGGAAATATCGCGACCGAAGAGCTGATCTATCTCGCAGAGCGGTCAGGCATCGCGCATGGCATGGATTTGGATGCCGCCATCGCGGCCAATCGCTGGATGGCCGGGATTCTCGGTCGGGAGCTGCCCTCTCTGGTCGCCCGCGCGGCGGCCTGAGGCTGGGCCATACATCAATCGTGTCGGCGACAGGGCCGGCAAGCGAAGGGGTGAATGAATGAGTTACAGGCTGGGTGTCGATGTCGGCGGCACATTTACCGATCTGCTGCTGTTCGACGAACAATCGGGCGCCTTCTGGCGGCACAAGACCCCCTCGACGCCGCATGACAGTTCCGAAGGCATTCTGACCGGGGTGCAGGCGATCTGTGCCAATGCCGGGATCACGCCGGCGGATGTCGAAATCTTCCTCCATGGCACGACGGTCGCGACCAATGCGGTGCTGGAGGGCAAGGGTGCGCGCGTCGGCCTGATCGTCACCGAAGGCTATCGCCAGGTGATGCAGATCGCGCGCAGTTTCGTGCCCGGTGGTCTCGCCGGCTGGATCGTCTGGCCCAAGCCTACCCCGCTTGCGGCGCTGGAGGACACGGTCGAGATCAAGGGCCGCATGTCGGCGCAGGGCGAGGAAATGCGGGCCGTCGACGATGCCGATATCCGCGCCGCGCTGGAAAAGCTCAAGGGCCAGGGGATCGAGGCGCTGACCGTCAGCCTGATGAATGCCTATCTGAACGGCGCGCACGAAAGGCGCGTGGCGGAACTCGCGGCGGAAATCCTGCCCGACGTGCCGATCTCGCTCAGCCATGTCGTGCTGCCCGAAATGCAGGAATACGAGCGCACGCTGACCACCGTCGCCAACGCGGCGGTGCGCCCGGTCGTGGGCCGCTATGTCCGCAATTTGCGCAGCCGGCTGCGCGATGCGGGCATGGCGGGCAAGCTTGCGTTGCTCCGCTCGGATGGTGGCCTCATGTCCTCCGAAAAGTCCGAAGAGCATCCGGTCTCGCTGCTGATGTCGGGGCCTGCAGGCGGCGTGACCGGCGCGATCTGGGTGGGCAAGAACGCCGGTATCCGGAACATCCTGACGCTCGACGTCGGCGGCACGTCGACCGATGTCGCGCTGATCGAGAATCTGGAGGCGCGCCGCGTGCGCACCACCGAGGTGGGGCACCTGTCGGTCCGCGCCTCGGCGCTCGACGTCAAGACCGTGGGCGCGGGCGGCGGATCGATCGCCTATGTGCCCGAACTCACCGGCGCGCTGCGTGTCGGCCCGCAATCGGCGGGCGCGGTGCCGGGGCCGGTCGCCTATGGCAAGGGCGGAGAGCTGCCCACCGTGACCGACGCCAATGTCGTGCTGGGCTATCTTCCCGAGGCGTTGCTCGGCGGTACGTTCAAGCTCGACCGTGAGGGCGCGAAAAAGGCGGTGCAGACCATCGCCGATGCGCTCAAGATCGATCTCTATGCCGCCGCGCGCGGCATCATCGACATCGTCAACGAGAACATGTTCGGCGCGCTTCGCATGATCTCGGTGCAGCAGGGCTATGACCCGCGCGACTTTGCGCTGATGGGCTTTGGCGGGGCAGGGCCGCTGCACGTCAACGCGGTCGCGCGGCTGATGGGCAGCTGGCCCGCGATCTCGCCGGTCTCGCCCGGCGTGCTGTGCGCGCTCGGCGATGCGACGACGCGGATGCGCACCGAGACCGCGCGCAGCTTCTCGCGGTTGGCATCGCAGACCACGCTCGAGGAACTCGGCGGCATTCTCGACGAGATGGCGGCGCAGATCGGCGACGAGCTGGTCGCCGAAGGCGTGGCCCAGGACGATGTCACCATCACCTTCGAGGTCGATGTCCGCTATGCCGGCCAGGCGTTCGAGGTGCCGATGTCGGTCACCCGCGACGACCTGCACACCCATGGTATCGAATGGCTGACCGGGCGCTTCGACGAGGAGCACCACCGGTTGTTCACCTTCAACATGGACTCGGAGCACGAGATCGTGAACCTGCGCGCGGTGGCGATGGGCAAGGCGCTCGACCTTCCCGCCGCGAAGCTCCCGCAAGGCAATGGCGATCCATCGGCGGCGAAGCTGCGCGATCACGAGCTGTGGATGGACGGCAAGATGGTGCCCGCGATCATCTACGACCGCTCGAAGCTGCTCGCCGGGGACATGATCCCCGGGCCTGCCATCGTCATCGAAATGGATTCCACCACGCTGATCGAGGCGGACTGCACCGGCACCGTCGATGCCGTCGGCAACATCCTGATCACGCTGAAGACGGGGAACTGAAACCATGCCCGCTACCATCATTCAGACCAACAATACCCCGTTCGAGAAGCAGGCGATCGATCCGGTCACGCTCGACATCATCGAGAACGCCCTGCGGAATGCGCGCATCGAGATGGACGCGACGCTGGTGCGCACGGCCATGTCGCCGGGCATCCGCGAACAGGGCGATGCCTTTCCGCTGATCGCCGACCATGAGGGCCGGATGATCGTCGGCCAGTTCGGCAGCTTCATCGGCGGTTTCCTGCAGGGCTATGACGGCACGCTCGAAGACGGCGACATGATCTTCCTGTCGGACCCCTATTCGGTCGGCGGCGCGATCAGCCATTGCAACGACTGGCTGGTGCTGCTGCCGGTGTTCAAGGACGGTCGCCTGCTCGCCTATACCGCGATGTTCGGCCATCAGAGCGATATCGGCGGCAAGGTGCCCGGATCGATGCCGATCGATGCGACCAACATCTTCCAGGAAGGCGTGCGCATTCCGCCGGTCAAGATCTGGAAGAAAGGCGTCTATAACGAAGATCTGGTCAAGCTTGTGCTGCACCAGAGCCGCACGCCCGCCTGGTGCGCGGCGGACCTGAATGCGCTGATTGCCTCGTGCCGCGTCGCCGCGCGCCGCGTGATCGAGATGAGCGAGCGCTTCGGCGTCGACACCTATGTCTCGGCGACGCAGGAGCTGCTCGCGCGCAACCACCGCGCGATGAAGACATTGCTCGCCCAGGCGATCAGCGAGGAGCCGGTGAGCTTCGAGGATTATATCTGCGACGACGGCATGGGCTATGGCCCGTACAAGCTCAAGTGCACCATGTGGCGCGAGGGCGATACCGTCATCCTCGATTTCGACGGCACCGATCCGCAGAGCCAGGCCTCGATCAACTTCCTGCTCAACGAGAACATGTTCAAGATGTTCTTCGGCATCTACATGATCATGGTCTTCGATCCGCAGATCCTGTTCAACGACGGGTTCTACGACCTGATCGAGGTGCGCATTCCCGAAGGGTCGCTGCTCAAGCCTCGCTATCCCGCTGCGCTGTCGGGCCGCACCCATGCCTTGGGCCGCATCTTCGATATATTGGGCGGACTGCTCGGCCAGAAGACGCCCGAATTCCTCAACGCCGCCGGTTTCTCGTCCAGCCCGCACCTGTTCTATGCGGGCACCGACCGCAAGGGCGACTGGTTCCAGCTGTTCCAGATCGGCTTTGGCGGCATCCCGGGCCGTCCGATGGGCGATGGGCCCGACGGCCATTCGCTCTGGCCGGGCTTCACCAATGTGCCCAACGAGTTCCTCGAGCGCTATTTCCCGCTGGTCATCGAACGCTACGAGACCGTGGCGGACTCAGGGGGCGCGGGGCTGCATCGCGGCGGCAACGGCATCGTGATGACCTATCGCTTTCTCGAGCCTGGCGTCATTGCCATTCATGACGATCGCTGGTTCGTGCCGCCCTGGGGCGTCAATGGCGGCAAACCGGGGGCCCGCGCGCGCAAGATCCTGGAAAAGCCCGACGGGTCGCAAACCATCGTCGGCAACAAGGTGGAGGACGTCGCCATCGAAGCGGGCGATGTCCTCCACTTCATCACCTGGGGCGGCGGTGGCTGGGGCGACCCGCTCGAGCGCGATCCCGAGCTGGTGGGCAAGGAAATCCGCCAGGGTCTGGTGACGCCGACCGGGGCCAAGGCCTATGGCGTCGTTGCCGATGCCGATGGCGGGGTCGATACGGCCGCCACCGAGGCGCTGCGCGCGGAGATGCGCTCGAGTCGCGGCGAGCTGCCGCTGTTCGATTACGGTCCGGGCATCGAGACCTTGCGCGCCAATTGCGAGGCCGAAACCGGGCTGCCCGCGCCGATCCAGCCGCGCTGGGCCAATTACGCCATTGCTGCAGAATAAGGGAAGGATGAGATGAGCCAGGACAACCGGGGGGCATTGGCGGGCATTCGTGTCGTCGAACTGGGGCAGTTGATCGCGGGCCCGTTCTGCGGCCAGCTGCTCGGCGACATGGGTGCGGAAGTGATCAAGGTCGAACCCCCGGCTGTCGATGGCAAGGGGGGCGGCGACCCCATGCGCAACTGGGGCCATGGCGAACACAAATTGTGGTGGGAGGTCGTCGCCCGCAACAAGAAGTCGGTCAGCGCCAATCTGCGCATCGCCGAAGGGCAGGAGATCGTGCGCAAGCTCGCCGCCCATGCCGATATTCTGATCGAGAATTTCAAGCCCGGCACGATCGAGAAATGGGGGCTGGGGCCCGATGCGCTGCACGCGATCAACCCGCGCCTGATCATCGTGCGCGTCTCGGGCTATGGCCAGACCGGGCCCTATTCGAGCCGCGCGGGCTTTGGCGGCATCGGCGAGGCGATGGGCGGATGGCGCGCGATCGTCGGCGATCCCGACCGTCCGCCCAGCCGCATGGGCGTGTCGATCGGCGACAGCCTGGCGGCGACCTATGGCTGCATGGGCGCGCTCGCCGCGCTCCACGCGCGCGAGCGGACCGGCAAGGGCCAGGTGGTCGACAGCGCGCTGTACGAGGCGGTGCTGCAGGTGATGGAAAGCCTGGTGCCCGAGTACATGGTGAGCGGCCATATCCGCCGGCGGACCGGATCGATCCTCGAAGGCATCGCGCCGAGCAATGTGTACCAGTGCCGCGATGGCGAGTATCTGATCGGCGCCAATCAGGACGCGGTGTTCGCGCGGCTGTGCCAGGCGATGGGGCGGCCCGAGCTCGCCACCGATCCGCGCTATTCCTCGCACGTCGCGCGCGGCCAGCACCAGAAGGAGCTCGACGACCTGATCGAGGCCTGGACGAGGACGCTCACCGTCGCCGAGGTCGAGGCGCTGATGATCGAATACAGCGTTCCTGCCGGCAAGATCTATGGCGCGGCGGACATGCTGGAGGACGAGCATTTCAAGGCGCGCGACGCGCTGGTCGAGGTCGACAGCCCGCGCTGGGGCCGGTTCGCGATGCAGAACAGCTTCCCCAAGCTGTCCGATACGCCGAGCAGCATCCGCAGCCTCGCGCCGCAGAGCATCGGCGAGCATAATGACGAGGTTTACGGCAAGCTGCTCGGCATGGACCAGCAGACGATCGACAATCTGAAGGCGGCCGGGGCGATCTGATCCAGCCCTGTTACTTCGTCATTCCCGCGAAGGCAGGAATCCCGCTTCTTTCTGGACCTTGCAAGCGGGACCCCCGCTTTCGCGGGGGTGACGGGACGGGTTTGGCAGGTGAAGCTCAGCTCAGCCCTACAGCCCGGCGAGATAGTCGAGCGCCTCGGTCTCGCGCACGACATCGGCATATTTGGCGTCCATGTCGAACAGGTTCGCCTCGTGCGGGGCCTGGTGGCGGTCACCGCACGCATCGGCGATGACGATCGGGATGAAGCCGTGGCTCGACGTGTCGACACAGGTCGCGCGCACGCAGCCGCTGGTGGAGAGCCCGGTGAGCAGCACGGTATCCACTCCCATGGCGGTGAGCGTCGCGGCGAGCGAGGTGCCGAAAAAGGCGCTGGGATATTGCTTGGAGATCACCAGCTCGTCTGCGCTCGGCTCCAGCCCCTGCGGCCAGGCCCCCATCGGCGATCCGGCCTTGAACACCTCGAGCAACGGCGTCTTCTGCTTGAAGCGGCCGCCATCGACCATGCTGGGGTGATAGACGACATTGGTATAGATGATCGGGATGCCCGCCGCGCGCGCAGCGTCTCGCACCCGGATCGCGCTCGCCAGCGCCTCCTCGACGCCCGCGAACAGCGGACAATCGGGTTCGAAATAGGCCTGGACGAAATCGATCAGCAGCAGGGCGGGGCGCTGGCCGAAGCCGATGCGGTTGCCGAACACGCCCGCATAGTTCGATGCCGCTTCCGATTCCGCCATGGCCATTCCCCCTTCTGCCGCCGGTCCCCGCTGATTCGCGGGCGCGCTGCCTCAAGGGTTAAAGCTCAACAGGCTGGCGCGGCGGAATGCAAGCGCTGGGGTCCGCTGTGCGGATGAATGCTGCCGCGAAAGCCATCGAACTGCGCGGCGATCACGCGCGCATAGGGCTCCGACCCCTCGGCCAGCACGAGCGTCTGGTCCTCCCAGAAAAGAAGCCCGCGCCGCTCGAACTCGGTCAATACGGCGCGGGCAGTAGGGAGGAACTCGGAATCGAGCGTCGCGCGGCCCCGGCAGAGCAGCGCGTTGATGATGTCGGCGCGGCGGATGTCGTCGCGATTGAGCGCGACGCCGCGCGTGGGCGTCAGGCGACCCTCGCTCACCAGCTTGCGATAGGGGCCGGCATTCTTCTCATTCTGCACGATCAGATCGGGGAAGATGCTGATCGCGCTGGCGCCGAAGCCGAGCTGCGTCGACGCACCGTCGTGCGTGAAGCCCTGGAAGTTGCGATTCACCCGGCCTTCGCGCGCCGCGGCGGCTAGCGGATCGCCGGGCAGCGCGAAGTGGTCGAATCCGACAGGCACATAGCCGGCCTGGGTGAGCGAGAGATAGCCATAGGCCGCCTGCTCGAACCGCTCGCGATCATCGGGCAGATCGCGCACATCGATCCGCTTCTGCCGCGGGATCATGTCGGGCAGGTGCGCATAGCCGAACAGCGCGATGCGGCTGGGGGCGAGGCGGATGGTCTGCTGCAGCGTCGCATCGAGATCGTCGAGATGCTGGCCGGGCAGACCGTACATCAGGTCGAAATTGATCGCGTCGATGCCGCGCATGCGAAGCGAGGTCATCGCGGTCTCAATATGGTCGAGCGGCTGGATGCGGCCGATCGCCGCCTGGATGTGCGGCGCGAAGGTCTGCACCCCCATGCTCACCCGGCTGACGCGCGAGGAGGCGAGCACCAGCGCCCATTCGGACGTGAAATTGCGCGGATCGATCTCGATCGACACCTCGGGGTGCGAGCAGTCGAACACCGTCATGATCCGATCGAGCAGCCGGACGAACTCGACCGGCGCGATGGCATTGGGACTGCCCCCGCCAAAGGCGATATGCTGGACGCGTCCGCGCCCGCCCAGCCTCTTGGCGACCAGAGCGATCTCGGCACGCAGCGCGGTGAGATAATCGGTCAGCCGGTGCTTGCGGTTGGCCGCACCGGTGTTGCAGCCGCAATACCAGCAGATCTGCTCGCAATAGGGTATGTGGACATAGAGCGAGAGAGGGGCCCCCGATTCCACCGCATCGAGCGCGCGCATATAGTCGCCAGCCCCCACATCCTCGCCGAAATCGGCCGCGGTGGGATAGCTCGTATAGCGCGGCACGGGGCGGCTGAGCAGATCGGGGTGATATGTCCACATGCCCGCAGATTATGCCGGTTCATGCGAGGCAACATTGATGGAGGTCAAAGTTGCTCGAAAGACCGGCGCGGCTGCGCCTTACCCGTCAGAAGCTGGACCAGTTCTCCTCGCCGGGATCGGTTTGCAACGCCAGATTGCCCGCTATCGGCGCAAGGCGTGGTTTTGCGTGGGGTGCACGCGGGGCGGGCTGGCTTGCGCGGTGGCCGGTGTCGAATCCCTCGACCAGGCGGGCGAGGTCGTTCGCCTCGTCGGCCAGGCTGCGTGCGGCGGCGTTGGATTGTTCGACCATCGCCGCATTCTGCTGCGTCATCTTGTCCATGTCGCCGACCGCCGGGTTGACGTGCTGCAGGCGCAGCGCCTGGGCCTGGGCGGACTCGGCGATCTCGGCGATGCGGTCGTTGATCGCGGCAACGCGCTCGCCGATGCGGGTCAGCACGGTGCCGGTTTCGTCGACCAGCGCCACGCCTTCGGCCACCGATGCGTGCGATGCGCCGATCAGCGCCTTGATGTCGCTGGCGGCATCGGCGGAGCGCTGCGCCAGCGCGCGGACCTCGTTCGCGACGACCGCAAAGCCCTTGCCCGATTCGCCCGCGCGCGCGGCCTCGACCCCGGCATTGAGCGCGAGCAGGTTGGTCTGGAAGGCGATGCCATCGATGACATCGATGATGCTGGTGATCTCGTTGGCGGACTTCTGGATATGCCCCATCGCCTCGACCGCGCGGGTGACGACGATGCCGCCCTCGGTCGCGCTGCCATGCGCGTCGGAGACCTGCTGGCCGACATCGAGCGCATTTCTCGCGGTCTGCTGGACCATGCCGGTGACCTCGCGCATCGCTGCAGCGCTCTCCTCGATATTGGCGGCCTGCTGCTCGGTGCGCTGCGCCAGATCGCCCGAGGCCGAGCGGATTTCGGCAGAGCCGTTGAGTACATTGCCGGCCGAGGCGGCGGTGCGGGCGACCACCGCGCAAAGGGTTTCGGTGGCGCTGTTGAAGCTGACCCGCAGCGGTTCGAATTCGGGCGGGAAGCTTGCGGTGATGCGATAGGCGAGGTTGCGGCTGGCCAGCGCCTCGAGCCCCATGGTCAGCTCGCGCACGACGCCCGCCTGGACATCGGCGGCGAGGCAGGCCTGCGAGGATTTGCGGAAGACCTCGATCGCGCGCATCATGTCGGCGATCTCGTCCATCGGCTTGTCGAGCCTGGCTTCGGCCTTGAGATCGCCCTCGGCCATGCGCCACATCACCCCGGACACCGCCTTCAGCGGATCGACGAGATGCCGGCGCAGCAGCAGATTGGCCCCTGCCAGCACCAGCAGCAGGATGAGCCCCGCCACGGCCATGGCGACAAAGGCCATGCTGACATAGCCGTCGCCGGTTTGCCGGGTTTCGGCCTGATAGGCGGCGGTCTGCTCGACCAGCCGGTCGATCTGGCGCCGGTGATCGGCATAGGCCGCAGCGAGCCTTGCGGCGCTCTGCCGGGCTTCCGCCTCGTCGCCGCGCTTGAGGCTGGGCAGGAAGCGCTGCTCGAGCTCGGCATAGAAGCGGCGCGCGGGGGCATCGACCTTGCGCACCTGCGCCTTCAGGTCATCGGGCAGCGTGGAGGCGGCCCAGTGCTTCTGCCGTGCGTCGAATTCGTCGTGGAGCTTGTTCAGCCGCGCGGCATGATGATCGATCCGCGCGGGCTCGGCCAGCGCGAGCCGCGCCTCGAGATAGGATTCGAGGATATAGACCGGCGGGGGCAGGATATCGGCGACGAGATCCGAGGCCTGCTGGTTGTCGTCGGCGATCGGCCCGCCCACGCTGATCGTGGCCATCGCCGCCCCCACGAACAGCGCGGTGGCCGCGACGGTTGCGAATATGACGCCGGTGCCTGCCAGCGTGGCCTTGCCGATCTGCATCTGTCTTGCCCCCCGCGCCAGCCAGATGCCCCGGTTCCCGATCCATCGGGCAACGCGAAATGGGCTTCGACCTTCTCGCAAGGCCGTCTGGAATAGCGAATGAGCAACAGGTTCGCGCAAAGCGCTGAATTTAAGGTTAATGCCAAATTATGCTTGAGTAACAATGAATAGTGTCGAGCATCGACGGATAGGCGCTGGCTGGCATTGCTCTGGCAGGATCAGAATTGCGACCATTCACCCTCGTCCAGCTGGAGCGCGAGATTGCCCGCGAGAACCGGCATCCTTACGGCAGGTCGCTGGCGGGTCGCAGGGGCCGAAGCGCGGCGCTGCCCGGTCTCGAAGGCTTCGACCAGCGTGGCGAGCTCGTTGGCTTCGTCGGCCAGGCTGCGCGCGGCGGCGTTCGATTCCTCGACCATTGCGGCATTCTGCTGGGTCATCTTGTCCATGTCGCCGACCGCCAGATTGACCTGCTGCAGCCGCACCGCCTGTCCCTGCGCCGAATCGGCGATCTCGGCGATGCGCGCATTGATCGCGGCGACGCGTTCGCCGATCTGGAGGAGGACGGAACCGGTTTCGTCGACCAGCGCCACGCCCTCGGCCACCGACTGGTGCGAGGCGGTGATGAGCTGCTTGATATCGCGCGCGGCGTCGGCGGAGCGCTGGGCGAGCGCGCGCACCTCGTTGGCGACCACGGCAAAGCCCTTGCCCGCTTCCCCCGCGCGTGCCGCCTCGACCCCGGCATTGAGCGCGAGGAGATTGGTCTGGAAGGCGATCCCGTCGATCACGTCGATGATGCTTGTGATCTGGCTCGCCGATTTCTGGATGCTGTCCATCGCGGTGACCGCACGCGCGACCACCTTGCCGCCATCGGCAGCACTGGCATGCGCTTCGGAAATCTCGCGCCCCACATCGGTGGCGTTGCGCGCGGTCTGGTGGACCAGCTCGGTCACTTCGCGCATCGCGGCCGCGCTTTCCTCCAGATTGGCGGCCTGTTGCTCGGTGCGCTGGGCCAGATCGTTCGACGCCGAGCGGATTTCGGACGCGCCGTTGAGCACATGGCCGGCCGAGGCGACGGTGTGGCTCAGCACCTCGCTCAATTCGGCCATGGTCTGGTTGAAGCTGGTTCGCAGCGCTTCATACTCATCAGGGAAGCGCGCATCGATGCGATGGGTCAACTGCTTGGCAGCGAGCGCGTCGAGCCCGCCGGTCAGTTCGCGCACGATGAATGCCTGTTTCTGCTCGGCGGCGAGGCGTGATCGGGAGGCCTCGCGGAACACCTCGATCGCGGCGATCATGTCGCCGATTTCCTCGACCGGCTTGTCCACCTCGGCGCGTGCGTCGAGATCGCCGCCAGCCATGCGGCGCATCGCGTCGGCGACCGACTTGAGCGGGGTGATGGCGTAGCGCGACAGCAGCACATTCGCGCCTGCGAGCACCAGCGCCAGGATCAGCCCGGCCAGCGCCATGCTCCAATGGGCAAAGCTGGCCTGCGCCTCGCCGGCCTCGCGCGTTTCGGTCTGATAGGTCGACGTCTGCTCGACCAGCGCGTCGATTTCGCGACGATGCGCGGCATAGGCCCGGCCCAGAATTTCGATACTCGCCGATGCCGCTGCCATGTCGCCGCGCTTCAGGCTGGGCAGGAACCGATCCTCGACCTCGGAAAAGAACTGTTTCGCGGGAGTATCGACCTTGCTCAGCTGGGCCTTGAGCGGATCGGGCAGGGTCGATTGGCGCCAGTGCGCCTGGCGGGTCTCATATTCGCCCTGCAGCTTCTCGAGCCGCTCGGCATGGCGCCGCATCTCGCGTGGTTCGACCATGGCGAGGCGCGCCGCGAGATAGGATTCGAGGATATAGACCGGGGGAGGCAGGATGTCGGCGACCAGATCAGACGCCTGCTGGTTGTCGGCGACCACGGGGCCGCCCACGCTGATCGTGCTCATCGTCATACCGACATAGAGTGCGGCGGCCGCTACGGTGGTGAAAATCACGCCGGATCCGGTCAATGTCGCTCTCTTAAGGTCCATGGTCCTGTGCTCCAACTTTTCCTCATCCGCGCATCGTGACAAACGATTGCGAACGGAGATTCTAATGCGCCCTATTCCCCCATTTTGGGGTGACCCCCGGTAGAGCCAGGCCCTTCAAGCAAAGGTTAACGCGCGCAGGTGTTGTCACAGCGCTGCCACCTGTTTCCCCCATTTCAGGGGGGGTAAAACGGTAGCAATCGCTTGCGGTACGGCGATGTACCGGACGCGTGGTTGAGGATAGCCCGGGTACTGAAGAGATCACCAGCGCCGGAAAAAATGATGTTTTTTCAGAACATTGTCTTTGGATCCCCGCCCGAGGCAGGCCTTTTCAAAGCATAGCTCGCAGAGGTTCGCGGCAAAGCGATATGGTTAACATCTTCAGATTTGGGTTAATCAGCGGGCGGCTATTTCTGCAGTTGTAAAATTTGCGGGCCAGGTGCGTCAAACTGGCACAAAACCGCCGATCACGGGAAAATGGCCCCGAATCGAGGGTAAGCCTCGCGCGCTTCGAGGCGCATGGCGAGGGGGAACGGACCATGCATCGCGTCGTATGCTTCCTGTCGGGCCGGGTGTCACAGGAGAAACCCCATGCATAACAGTTTTGTATCCGCAATTTTCGACGATGAACGCCAGGCCGGGCAGGCGGTTGAACAACTCCGCGCGGCGGGCGTGCCGGATAGTTCCATCTCGATCGTGGCGCGATCAGACAGTGGCAAGCCGCTAGCGACCGATGGCGCGGGCGAAGAAACGACGCGTGACGTCCTGGGCACTGCCGCTGCAGGCGCAGGGCTGGGCGCGCTGTTTGGTATCGCTGCGCTCGCCATTCCCGGCGTCGGTCCTTTCGTTGCCGCCGGTGCCATTGCCGAAGCGGCCATCGGCGGCGCAGCGATCACCGGGACCGTCGTCGGGGCTGCCGCAGGCGGTCTGCTCGGCGTGCTCACCAGTCATGGTGTCGACGAGGACGAGGCGCGTTTCTATGAAGAGCGGATGACGCAGGGCGGCATCTTCGTCTCGGTCGACGCGGACTCCGCAGGCGTCTCGCCGATGCACGTCCGCGATATCCTGTTCGGGGCAGGCGGCTACAATTCTACGGGAGCGCAGAGCGGCGCGATGGGCAGCGGCACCCTGGCCTGATCGGAATCCAGCGCGGGGACGGTCGGTTTGCGGCCGTCCCCGTTTGCGCCGGTGCCGCTCAGCAATGCGGTCCGGGCTTCTTGCCCAGCCCCTTGGTGCGGCGGTCGGTCATGGCGTGACAAGCCTTGGCGCAGTCGCTGTCCTTTTTCGGCAACCCGTCGTCCTTGTCCGGGATCACGACGATGGTGGTCCCGCCATTGCAGTTTTCCATCGTCAGCACCCGGCCTTGCGCCCGTGCGAGCGGGGCGTTGACCATCGCCAGCGCCACCATGATCGCGCAGACCAGGGGCAGCCCGCCCCGCCGACGCAGCCCGGTCATGGCAGCAGGCTCCGCGCGTCACTCTCGTCCTCGACCAGGATGCGCAACGCGGCGCCATCGAGATCGTCGAACTGGCCCCCCTTGATCGACCAGAAGAAGGCGCCGAGGCCCAACAGGCCCAGCGACAGCGCGATGGGGATCAGCAGCAACAGGCCGTTCATTTCAGCGCTCCCTTGAGACGCAGCGCGTTACCCACCACGATCAGCGACGATCCCGACATGGCGATCGCGGCAACCAGCGGCGTGACCAGCCCGGCAAAGGCAAGCGGAACCGCGATGACGTTGTATCCGATCGCCAGCGCGAAATTCTGCCGGACGATGGCCTGGGTGCGGCGCGCCATGCGGATGGTATCTACCACGGGCATCAGACGGTCGCCCATGAAGATGCAGTCCGAGGCGTTCTTGCCGACATCGCTGGCCGATCCGGGCGCCATCGAGGCGTGCCCGGCGGCGAGCGCGGGGCCATCGTTGAGGCCGTCGCCGATCATCAGCACCTTGTGGCCTGCGCCGCTGCTCCGCGCGATGGCGGCGAGCTTGTCTTGCGGGCTGAGCCCGGTCATCGCGGTGAGGCCCAGCGTGCGCGCCACCGGTGCGACGGCGGCGGTGCGATCGCCCGACAGGATCATCGCATCGACGCCCTCCGCCCGGAGTGAAGCGATCGCCTGAACCGCATCGGGGCGGAGCGCGTCGGCGAAGCGCACCAGCGCCACCGACTGGCCATCGATGCTGAGCTCGCTGGCAAGTTCGCTGCCCGCATCGGCGCCTTGCGGCCTGCCCAGCGTGACCGGCCGCCCCTGCCACCGCGCCGCGACCCCGAAGCCCGGCGTTTCCTTAACCTCGTCGATCGCGGCGGCGTGCACGCCCTGCGCGGTGAGGTCGCGGGTGAGCGCCGCGCTGAGCGGATGACGGCTCATCTGTGCCAGCGCCAGCAGCACGGGGCGATATTTTGCGGCGATTTCGCCCAGGTTGCTCGCGACCGGGCGGCCGAGCGTGAGCGTTCCGGTCTTGTCAATCAGCGCGCGGTCGATCTCCGCCATGCGCTCGAGCGCCGAACCGTCCTTGATCAGCACCCCGCGCTTCATCAGCGCGCCTGCTGCCACGATCTGCGCCGCGGGCACGGCGAGGCCGAGCGCGCAGGGGCAGGTGATGATCAGCACCGCGACCGCGATCAGCAGCGCCTTGTGCCAGCCTGCGCCCGCGACCATCCACCCGGCAAAGGCGGTGATCGCCAAGCCGTGCACCGCCGGGGCATAGAGCCGCGCGGCGCGGTCGGCGATGCGGACATAGCGCGACTTGCCCTGTGAGGCCTCGCCCATCAGCCGCGCGATATCGGCGATCGCGGTATCGGTGCCCGCCGCGGTGACGCGCACGCGCACCGGGGCTTCGATGTTGAGCGTGCCTGCATGCACCAGATCGTCGAGCGCCGCATCCTGCGGTGCGCTTTCGCCGGTGAGCAGCGACAGGTCGATCCGGGTACTGCCCTGCACGATCACGCCATCGGCAGCGAGCCGCTCGCCTGCGGCCACCAGCATTACCATGCCGGGCTGCAGCGCGGTCGCATCGGTCCAGTGGGTGCTGCCATCGGCGCCGACGACCATTGCGCCGGTGCCCATGTTACGCAGCAGCGCGGTGACGCCGCCGCGCGCGCGGTCGCGCATCACGCTGTCGAGCCAGCGCCCGCACAGCAGGAAGAACAGCAGCATCACCGCGCTGTCGAAATAGGCATGCGCGCCGTGCGTCGCGGTCTCGTACAGGCTGAGCGCGGTGGCGAGCGTCACGCCGATGCTGATCGGCACGTCCATATTGGTATGGCCATGTTTCAGCGCGCGCCAGGCCGAGCGGAAGAAGGGCCGCCCGGCATAGGCGATGGTCGGCAGCGCGATCAGCGCCGAAAGCCAGTGGAACAGGTCGCGCGTCACCCCGGTCGCGCCCGACCAGACCGAGACCGACAGCAGCATGATGTTCATCATCGCGAAGCCGCTGACCGCGACCGCGCGCACCAGTTCCTTGCTCGTCGCCGCTTCGCCATCGACGTCCTTCGGCCCCTCGCCGATCGGATGCGCCTCGAAGCCCAATGAGGTAAACGCGCCGAGCAGGTCGGGCATCTCGGCATCGGCGGTGTGCGCCAGGTGCACGCGCTTCTCGGTGAAGTTGACTCGCGCGCTCCGGATCCGGGCATCGCGCACCAGGCCCTGTTCGAGCTTGGAGATGCACCCCGCGCAGCGGATATCGGGCACGGCAAAGTCGCGTTCGATCAGCGCCGCTTCGGGCGCGAGACGGGTCATCACGTTCACTTGAGGTCCCTCCGATAGCGTGCCTCGTCGCCGCCATGCGTCACGGCCAGCTCGATCCGCCAGCGACCCTGGGGCAGCATCCTGGTCGAGATCATCCCGCCCTGGCCGTCGCCGACCATCACCAGCGCCTGCGACGGCAGTCGGCCGAGCGGGTGGTGGATCATCGCCTTGGCGCTTTCGATCGGCAGCTTCGCTTCCTGATGCGCCAGCGTCACGCGGACATGACGGGTGCGGTCGAGCCAGACCGAGGGCTGCCAGCCCAGTCGGTCCTGCGCCTCGGCCTTGGCGAGCAGCTCGTTGTAATGCTGGCTGGCGACATAGCTGTTGTCGACCACCGTGCCGCCGAAGCTCGACAGCGCGAACCGGGCCATGGCGAAGTTGACCGTCATCACGATCACGAAAAAGCCGACCAGGATGCCGGTCATGTGCCAGCCGGTAAACGGGCGAGGGGCGGTGCGGGTAGCCATTATTGTGCCTCCGGGCGGTCGAACTGGATGGTGTCGCTATCGCCGCGCGGGTCGCCGTCCCGGCCTTGCGTTGCGATCGTGAAGTCCTGCCGCGCCGGGCCTTGCGCAGGCGCAGCGATGAACAGGCGAACGCGGGTGACGCTGTCGGGCGAGATGGTCATCTCGACCCGCTGGCGCGCGGTCTCGCGCGATCCTGTCTCGGTCCAGAGCTGCGCCCCGGGCAGCCCGCTGACGGTGATCGCCACCTTGCGCGGCCGCGCTTCCATGTTGCGCAGCTTGAGCGTGTAGTTGTTGCGGATCATGCCGTCGGACAGCTGGACATAGAGCGGGCTGCGCTCGTGCTGTACGGCCAGGTCGAGCCGGGTGCGCTGGCCGAGCGTGAACAGCATCGCGAGGCCGATCGCGCACCAGATGCCGAAATAGATCATCAGCCGCGGGCGCAGCAGCGTCTTGAGCACCGGTTGTGCGGTGCCGCCCGCGCGCTCCACCGCGACATCGTCGAGCGCGCAATAGTCGATCAGCCCGCGCGGGCGACCGACCTGCGCCATCACCTTGTCGCAGGCATCGATGCACAAGGCGCAGGTGATGCAGCCGATCTGCGGCCCTGTGCGGATGTCGATGCCGGTCGGGCAGACCGCGACGCACTGGTTGCAGTCGACGCAGTCGCCGACGCTGCCGGGATGCGCGAGTGCGGTCTTGAGGCTGCCGCGCGGTTCGCCGCGCCAGTCCTTGTAGGTCACCAGCAGCGACTTTTCGTCCATCATCGCGGTCTGGATGCGCGGCCAGGGGCACATGTAGATGCACACCTGTTCGCGCATGAAGCCGCCGAGCACGAAGGTCGTCGCGGTGAGCACGCCGACGGTCGCATAGGCGACCGAGGCGGCCTCGCCGGTCCAGAATTCGCGGGTGAGCGTGGGCGCATCGGCGAAATACATGATCCACGCACCGCCGGTCCAGAAGGCGATGGCGAGATAGAGGCCGTATTTGAGCGCGCGCTTACCGATCTTTTCGGCGGTCCAGGGGCCGTTGGCGAGGCGGATCTGCGCGTTGCGGTCACCGTCGATCAGCCGGTCGACATGCTGGAACAGGTCGGTCCACACCGTCTGCGGGCAGGCATAGCCGCACCAGGCCCGGCCCACCGCGCTGGTCACCAGGAACAGCCCGATGCCGGCCATGATCAGCAGGCCCGCGACATAATAGAATTCGTGCGGCCAGATCTCGATCTGGAACATGTAGAAGCGCCGGTTGGCCAGATCGACCAGCACCGCCTGGTCGGGGGCATAGGGGCCGCGATCCCAGCGGATCCAGGGCGTGCCGTAATAGATGGCCAGGGTCACGGCCATGATCACCCATTTCAGGCGACGGAACGTGCCGTCCACCTTCTTGGGATAGACGCCCTTGCGTGCGACGTAGAGCGGGCCTTCGGCACCCGCAAGGGCGTCGGGGTTAGCCATTATCGGCCTCCCCTTTGGGCTGAGCGGTGAGGACAGGAGCGGGAGCGTCCTCTCCGCCGCCCAAAGAATGGACGTAAGCGCTGAGCATCTTGATGGTCACCGCGTCGAGCTTGTCGTTCCAGCGCGGCATCACGCCGTTGCGCGGCGCGTAGATGGTCCTGGCGATCGCCTCGCGGCTGCCGCCATAGAGCCAGACGGCGTCGGTCAGCTTGGGGCCGCCCAGTTCGCGGATGCCCTGACCCGCGGGACCATGACAGGCGACGCAATTGGCCTCGAACAAGGCCGCGCCGCGCGCCGAGGAGGCGCTGGGCTTTTCCTGGCGGCTGATGACGCGGACATGGCTGACCAGATCGTTGATCGCGGCGGCATCGAGAATGCCGTCCTTGCCGAAGGCGGGCATCATGTTGAGCCGCGTTTCGTCATGATCGGGGTTGCGGATGCCATGGGTCAGCGTCGTCTCGATCGCGGCGAGGTCGCCGCCCCAGAGCCAGTCGTCATCGGTCAGGCTGGGATAGGCGCCGACCACCCCCGCACCGCCCGCGCCATGGCATTGCACGCAATGCACCTTGAACGCGGCGCTGCCGCCCTGGATCGCGGCTTCCATCAGCTCGTGCTTGCGCGGCAGGTCGGTGATCGGCGTGGCGGCGATCGCCTTGGCGAACGGCGCGCGCCGGGCGTCCTGCGCCGCCAGCTCGGCCTTGAGATCGCCCCGGCTCGACCATTCGAGCACGCCGCGCGTGGCGCTGTTGACCATCGGCCAGGCCGGGAACAGCACGACATAGACCGCCGCCCAGGCGATGGTCGCGTAGAAGGTCCACAGCCACCAGCGCGGCAGCGGGGTGTTCAGCTCCTCGATCCCGTCCCATTCATGGCCGACGGTGGCGGTGCCGGTGGGTTCGTCGATGCGGCTCTTGTCAGACATTGTCGTCTTCCCTGAAGATCATGTTGGCGGCGTCGTGATGGTGCTGGCGCGCGCCCTTGCGGAAGGGCCAGGCGATCAGGCCGATGAACAGCACGGTCATGGCGAGCAGGCCCCAGCTGTCGGCGAAGTGGCGCAGATCGTCATAGGTCATGGATTAGCTCCCTTCGGAGCGGCAGCGGCGACCTTGGCGGCGACGGGCGCATCGCCCTGATCCTGCGGCGCGGCCTTTTCGACATCGACCAGCGTGCCCAGCATCTGCAGATAGGCGATCAGCGCATCCATTTCGGTGATCCGGGAAGGATCGCCGTCGAAATCGCGCACCTGCGCCTTGGGATAGCGCGCCTGCAGTTCGGCGGCGCCCTCGGCATTGGGGTCGGCCTGCGCCTTCAGGTCGGCATTGGCGGCGGCGATCGCGGCCTTGCTGTACGGCACGCCGACGCGCGACAAGGCGGTCAGGTCGTCGCTCATGTCGCCCGCGTCGAGATCGCGCTCGGCCAGGAACGCATATGGCGGCATGATCGATTCAGGCACCACGCTGCGCGGATCGGCGAGATGTGCGCGATGCCACTCGTCCGAATAGCGCTTGCCGACGCGCGCCAGATCGGGCCCGGTGCGCTTCGACCCCCATTGGAACGGGTGGTCGTACATGCTCTCGGCCGCGAGGCTGTAATGACCATAGCGCTCGACCTCGTCGCGGAACGGGCGGATCATCTGGCTGTGGCAGGTATAGCAGCCCTCGCGCATGTAGATGTTGCGTCCGGACAGCTCGAGCGGGGTATAGGGGCGCATCCCCTCGACCTTCTCGATCGTGTTGTCGATCCAGAAGAGCGGGGCGATCTCCACGATCCCGCCGACGACGACGGCGGCGAGCGCGCTCAGACCCAGCAGGGTGATGTTGCGTTCCAGCTTCTTGTGGCTGAAGCGCGGTTCGGCAATGGGTTCGGCCATGATCTTGGCTCCTTATTCGGCGGGCACAGCGACCAGCGGACGGTCGGCGGCGGGATTGTGCGGCGTTTCGGTCATCGGCTTCTCGTCGCGGACCTTGCCGGCCAGCGTCGCCCAGACGTTGACGATCATGATGATGAAGCCGCTGAGGTAGAGCAGGCCGCCAAAGGCGCGCATCAGGTACATCGGGTGCATCGCGGCGACGGTTTCGACGAAGCTGTAGACCAGATATCCGTCGGCGCCGTATTCGCGCCACATCAGGCCCTGCATGATGCCCGCGACCCACATCGACGCGGCGTAGAAGACGATGCCGGCGCTCGCGAGCCAGAAGTGCCAGTTGACCATCCGCAGCGAATAGAGCCGCTGGCGACCCCAGAGCCGCGGAACCAGATAGTACATGCAGGCAAAGGTGATCATGCCGTTCCAGCCGAGCGCGCCGCTATGCACGTGGCCGATGGTCCAGTCGGTATAATGCGACAGGCTGTTGACCGACTTGATCGACATCATCGGGCCTTCGAAGGTGCTCATGCCGTAGAAGGCGAGCGCCATGACCATCATGCGGATGATGGGATCGGTGCGGATCTTGTCCCATGCGCCGTTGAGCGTCATCAGGCCGTTGATCATGCCGCCCCAGCTCGGCATCCACAGCATGATCGAGAAGACCATGCCCAGGGTCTGCGCCCAGTCGGGCAGCGCGGTATAATGGAGGTGGTGCGGACCCGCCCAGATATAGAGGAAGATCAGCGACCAGAAGTGGATGATCGACAGCCGATAGCTGTAGACCGGGCGCTCGGCCTGCTTGGGCACGAAGTAATACATCATCGCCAGGAAGCCGGCGGTCAGGAAGAAGCCGACCGCGTTATGGCCGTACCACCACTGGGTCAGCGCATCCTGCACGCCCGCGAACGCGGCATAGCTCTTCGAACCGAAGATGGTGGCGGGCAGCGACAGGTTGTTGACCACGTGCAGCATCGCGATGGTGATGATGAAGCTGAGATAGAACCAGTTGGCGACATAGATATGCGGTTCGCGCCGCTTGACGATCGTGCCGACGAACACCGCCAGATAGGCGAGCCAGACGATGGTCAGCCACAGATCGACATACCATTCGGGCTCGGCATATTCCTTCGCCTCGGTCACGCCCATGAGGTAGCCCGTGGCGGCGAGCACGATGAACAGCTGATAGCCCCAGAAGACGAAGCGGGCGAGGCTCGGGAAGGCCAGGCGCGCGCGGCAGGTGCGCTGCACGACGTAGAAGCTGGTCGCGATCAGCGCATTGCCCCCGAACGCGAAGATCACCGCCGAGGTGTGCAGCGGCCGCAGGCGCCCGAAGGTCGTGAACTCGAGGTTGAAGTTGAGCACCGGGAAGGCGAGCTGCAGTGCGATGAACAGTCCGGCGGCAAGCCCCGCCGTGCCCCAGAACAGGGTCGCGATGACGCCCCAGCGCACCGGATCGTCATCATACTGCCCCTGGTCGGCGGGAGACTTCAGGATCCCCCGCGCGATCGCACCATAATCGGCGCGGCTCATGGTGAACCAGAGCGCCAGCAGCGCGGCGATCATCATGATCGTCATGTGCACCGCATAGGGCGTGTCGACGGCCATTACCGCCATTGCCAGTGCCAGCAGGGCGAGGCCCAGCCAGCCCCCGGCCTTCAAAACCAAACCATCCATAACGCTTGTCCCCGTGCACGCGGCTTCACAGCAGAATCCGCGCTTCCTCCGCAGGGGTTTGCCCCGAGTGGCGGGGCAAGACATTGATCCGGGTCAAAGAAATTTTTGCGCCGCATCAATGCGACGAACCGGGTGCGGGTGCAGGGAAGCGGTCACTCAAGGAGGAGTGATCAACATGAACACCAAGATTATCCCGCTGGCTCTCACGGCAGCTGCGCTGGCTCTTCCCGGCCAGGCGATGGCACAGGCGGGCGAAGTGCATTTCAAGGTTCTGGGCACGCTGGTCGCGCCCGATGGCAAGATCAAGGACGTCAAGGTCGACCGCATCGGCCTGCCCGCCGGAACCCAGACCAAGGCGAACGACAATTTCGTGCCGACGGTCGCGATCGAATATTTCCTCGCCGATTCGCTGTCGGTCGAAACCATTGCCGGGGTGACCGAGCATGATGTCGACGGGCGCGGCGCGCTCGCCGGGGCCGGGCTGGTCTCGAACGCCAAGATCGTTCCCGCCACGGTCACGCTGAAATATCATTTCGGCAAGCCGGGCGGCATCCGTCCCTATATCGGCGCGGGCCCCAGCTATTTCATCTTCATCAACGAAAAGCCGGGCGCGACGACCCGGGCGCTCGGCGCCACCAGCCAGAAGATCAACGATACCGTCGGCGCAGCGCTGCAGGCCGGCATCGACATCCCGGTCAACGACAAGGGGCTGTTCGTCTCGGCGGACGTGAAGCGCTATTTCCTGCGGCCGCTGGCCAGCTGGCGCGCCAATGGCGTCGAGGTGCTGCGCACCCGGCACGAGCTCGATCCCTGGGTGATCAGCGCCGGAATCGGCTTCCGCTTCTGACGCGGGGGGGCGGGTGGATCAGCCCGCCATCTCTTCCATCGCGGCGCGGTTTCGGATCACGATCTCGCGTCGCGATGGCAGGGCGAGCAGCCCGTCGCTCTTCATCCGGGTGAGCTGGCGGCTGGTGGTCTCGATGGTCAGGCCCAGAATGTCGGCAATCTGCTGACGCCCGAAGGGAAGCTCGAATCCATTGAGCGATCCATCGGCGTTGCAGCCCTGGCCCGACAGGCGATCGGACATTTCGAGCAGGAACGAGGCGACCTTTTCGGTCGCCGACTTGCGGCCGAGCAGCATCATCCAGTGGCGCGCGCGGTCGAGTTCGTCGAGCGTGCGGCGGAGCAGCTTCTGCTGCAGGTCGGGATGCTCGCTGGCGAAATCGTCGAAGGCGTTGCGGTTGAAGATGCACACTTCGGCATCGGTCATCGCGGTGACGCTATACGGGCTTTCCTTGCCGAACGGGCGGCCGATGAAATCGGACGGAAACACGATCCCGACAATCTGCTCGCGCCCGTCCGAGGCGGCGACGACCAGCTTGAGCACGCCTTCGAGAACATTGGCGACCACGGGCGCGTCATCGCCTTCCCAGAGCAGCGTGTGCCCGGCCTTGACCTTCTGGCGGCGCCCCATCTTGCCCAGGAGCGACAGCTCGTCGGGTGTCAGGCTTGAACAGATCGCGCGATTGCGCACGATGCAGGAAGAACAGTCGTTCATGGCTCGTCCCTAACCAGAAAGCTGTGTCTTGGACATAGCATTCTTATTGGCGGGGGGTAGCCCCGCAAAGGTCACCGCGCTTTCGGCACCATTTTCGGCAATTGCGGCCACGCCGGCGAAATGATCGTCGACGATTATGCCGGGCAGCGTCAGCTTGGTGTCGGTGGTTTCCTGCGACTGTTCCCAGTCGCGCGCATCGGCCCTGCGCCAATAGACCTTGTAGCGCGCCGCGCCCGGCACCTCGGGCCAGCTGACCTGGGTGTCGCTGCTCAGCGCCCCGCCCAGCACCGCGCTGGCAGGCGCTGGCGGCGCACTGGCGAGTTCGCGGATAACCGCGATGTTGAGCGCCGTGACGCGGGCGAGATAGGCGAAATCCATCTCGTCGACGGTGTCGCCGAACTTGCGGCCGTCTTCCTCGCGCACGTCCTGATGCTGGTGGTCGTAATTCTCGACCCCCACGGTGAAGCGGATCGCGGGATAGCCCAGTTCGAGCGCAGGCAGATGGTCGCCGCCGCGCGAGAAGCGGTCCGGCCGACGCACGCCGAACACCTCGAGCCCCAGATCGCTGCGCGCCTTGCCGACGCGCTGCGCGGCGCGCATGATGGCGCGCGAGGGGCCGTCATCCTCGGCCCCGCTGCCGCGCCGCGCCATCGCCTCGGTCAGCGATTCCGAAGCGCGGATGCCCTCGCTGAACACGCGCACCCGGTCGGTCACGCGCCGACCGTCCTGGCCCTCGGTATTGCCGACGATATCGTTGTTGAGCAATGCGCGCACCTGCCAGCCCCGTGCGCGTGCCGTTTCGGCGATCAGCCGTCCGCCCCACAGCCCCTGTTCCTCGCCCGAGAGCACCGCATAGATGATCGTCGGCGCGAACCTTTCCTTGCTCAGGGTTCGCGCGGCCTCGAGCACCAGCGCGACGCCCGAGCCGTCGTCGTTGGCGCCCGGCGCGTCGCTGGTGAAATCGGCGACATCGGAGACGCGACTGTCGATATGCGCGGAGATGATGATCACGTCATCGGGATTGCCCGTGCCCGCCTGCACCCCCAGCACGTTGACGACATTCACGCCATTGGGCGCGCGCGGACCGGTAAAGCGCCGGTCGATCTGCTCGACCGTGATGCAGCCGCCGCACGCCTTGCCGATCTTCGCGAATTCCGCCGCGGCCCAGCGCCGGGCCGCGCCGATGCCGCGTGTGGGATGGTCGGGCGAGGACAGGGTGTGGCGCGTGCCGAAGCTCACCAGCTTCTCGACATCCGCGCGCAGCCGCGCGGCATCGGCCTCGGGCGCGGCAAGCGCGGGGGTGACGGAAAGGGAAAGCGCGGCGACCAGGGTTGCGATTTTGAGCATGCGCTGAAGCTGGCGCAATTCCCCTGCCAGTGCAAGGCTTTGGGTGCGCGTCAGCCGCCGGTCTTGAGATACCAGCGCTCGCGGCCTTCGAGGCACAAAGCGGTCAGCGTGCCGCTCATATAGGCCCCGGTATCGATGCCGATGCGGTTGGAGCATTCCTCGACATCGTCGGTGATGGTGTGGCCGTGCACGATCAGCTTATCGTGCGGGGTGTCATCCATGATGAAATCCTCGCGGATCCAGCGCAGATCCTTCGGGCGCTGCTCCTCGATCGACTTGCCGGGACGGATGCCGGCATGGACAAAGGCATAGTCGCCCATCACGATCCGGTCCCTGAATCCGCGCACGAAATCGAGGTGCCGCCTGGGCAGCAGCGTGGTGAGCCGCTCGGTCAGCTCTTCCATGCTCAGCTCGTTATATTCCTGCGGGCTGATGTCATAGCTCAGGATCGTCTCGCGCCCGCCGATCTTGCAGAAGAAGCGCACCAGCTTCTCGTCGCCATCGGCGGCGGAAAGATAGACCTCCTCGTGATTGCCCATCAGGAAATGGACGTTGTCGCCCAGCGTTTCGGACAGTTCGATCGCGCGATCGATCACCCCTGCGCTGTCCGGGCCGCGATCCATCAGGTCGCCGAGGAACACGATATGCGTATCGGCTGGCCCGCGCATGCGGTCATCCATCACGATCTTGTCGAGCAGCTGGTCGAGCAGGTCGCGCCGACCATGAATATCACCGATCGCATAGACGCGCTGGCCATCGGGCAGGGTGGCGGTATCGATGGGCGCTGCCGGTTTGGGCTTTCTGCGCAGCAAGGCCTTCAGCATGATGCTTCCGCTTCTTCTCTTGTCGTGATCGTGCGTTGCCCCGTGCGGCTGCTATATGCGCCAATTCGCACAAAGTGCAATGGGCGCGTGTTCGCAAGCGCAGCAATCCCCTTGGTGTGTCGCAACCGCGCAACATCGCTCCGCTGGCGGGACCGCGGGGGCAGCAGGGTCACTCCGCCGCGAAGCTCAGCCCAGCCTTTGCGACCAGCCGCTTGACCAGATGCTCGCCCAGCACCGCGCCGGGGGTGGTGATGCCGCCAGGACCTTCCGGCACGTCCTCGATCAGGCCGAGCGCGCTTTCGGCGATCATCTTGGATGTCGAGCCATAGCCGGGGTCCTTGTCGCCCTTGACGCCATAGAGCTGCACCTGGCCATCGGGCATCTCGGCGACGAACAAGATGTCGTAAAAGCCGTTCTCGCGCTCTTCCTTGCTGGGGCCTTCGCCGGGCTTGGGGCCGCCTTCACCGCCCATCATGTCGGTGCTGGCGACATGCTTCGCGATCGCCTCGCCCTTCTCGCCGGGGCCGGTCAGCATCATCTCGTCATAGACGAAATCCTGGCCGTACGGATGGCCTAGCAGCGCGTTGGTGCGGTGGACGTTCTTGGTGTTGATCGGCGCCATGATGAACGGCGCGGCCCAGCTGCCGAGCTTCTCGTCATGCTCGGGCTTGTTGCCCTTGGGCTGGGCCGGGCCTTCGAAGCCGCCCGCGAGGCTGAACGGGTTGGTGAGATAGCCGAGCAGTTCGGGATTGCGCCCGACCGCGGCCATGGTCGCCTTGAGCGAGGCGGCGGTGCCGCCCGAGAAGGTGCCCTGCATCGCCCGCACGCGGCCCTTGATGCGCGGCGCGGGCTTGCCGAAGCGGGCGACGCATTCCTTCTGCAGCATCAGCACGCCCAGATCGAACGGGATCGAATCGAACCCGGTCGAGAACACGATGCGCGCGCCGCTTTCCTTCGCGGCCGCATCGTACTTGTCGATCATCTGGCGCATCCAGGCCGGTTCGCCGCACAGGTCAACATAATCGGTGCCATGGGCCGCGCAGGCGGCGACCAGCGGCTCGCCATAGAGCTGGTACGGGCCGACCGTGGTCAGCACGACCTTGGTCCGCTTCGCCATGGCGTCGATGGTCTCGGGCTCGTCGGCATTGGCAACGACGATCGGGGTGTCGGCGGGCAGGCCCATCTCGGCGAGCACAGCGGCCATCTTGTCGGCAGAGCGCGCCGCGACCGCCCATTTGGGCGCATCGCCGCCCTGGCCGTAGCTGTTCTGCAGATATTCGGCGACCAGACGCCCGGTAAAGCCGCTGGCACCATAGACGATGACATCGAACTCGCGCGAATCCCGTGCGGACATGAGGCTCTCTCCTGATGTGATGTTATAATTGCGGGGTATCGGTCAAAGCCGGGGCAATGTCACGCCGCGCTGGCCCATATATTTGCCCGCGCGGTCGGCATAGCTCGTCTCGCACGGCTCGTTGCCCTTGAGGAACAGGAACTGGCACGCGCCCTCATTGGCGTAGATCTTGGCGGGCAGCGGCGTGGTGTTGCTGAATTCGAGCGTGACATGGCCTTCCCAGCCCGGCTCGAGCGGGGTGACATTCACGATGATGCCGCAGCGCGCATAGGTCGATTTGCCGAGGCAGATCACCAGCACGTCGCGCGGCACGCGGAAATATTCGACCGTGCGTGCCAGCGCGAACGAGTTGGGCGGGATGATGCAGACATCGGTCTTGCGATCGACAAAGCTGTCGGGATCGAACGCCTTGGGATCGACCACCGAGGAATTGACGTTGGTGAAGATCTTGAACTCGTCGGCCACCCGCGCGTCATAGCCATAGGAGGACAGGCCGTAAGAGATGCAGCCATCGCGCCGCTGCGCTTCCACGAACGGCTCGATCATGCCGTTTTCCCGCGCCTGGGTGCGGATCCATTTGTCGGAAAGGATGGACATTCGGCTATTCTCCTGGCCCGCTCAGCCTGAGCCTGTCGAAGGCCCCGCGCCCACGCTGGCTGAGCGGTGGTGGTGTGGTTCTATTCCAGATTGGCCGGGCCGAACGCCGCTGGCAAGAGCACCGACAACCGGTGCTCGATCGCGCCGGTGGCATGGCCCGAATAGACGATCGGATCGGTGCCGCCCAGTTGCGCCAGCTCGTTCATCACCTGGCGGCAGCGACCGCAGGGGGTGACGGGATGCGGACCGGGGGCGAGCTGGCCATCGGGCGCCAGCGGTCCGCCCATGATCGCGACCTCGACCAGCCCGGTGCGGCGGCCCTGCAGATTGGCGGCGATGGCCGCGCTGGTCTCGGCGCAGATGGCGAGGCCATAGCTCGCATTCTCGAAATTGCTGCCGGTCACGATCGTGCCATCGGCAAAGCGGAAGGCCGCGCCGACATGAAAGCCCGAATAGGGGGCATATGCCGTCAGCGCCGCCGCCCGCGCCGCCTCCAGCAATTCGGCCCTGCTTGCATCGTCACTCATGGTCGCACCACATTCCAGCGCACGCCATCGGGCGCGCCATTGATCCGGTAGAAGCTGCTCGACTGCCACATGACCCAGCGCTTGGCGGCATAATCGGGCGGCACGAAATCGCCGATCAGCCAGACCGTGCGCGCCAGCCCTTCGCTCACCTGATAGGCATCCTCGAAATCGCGCCCGATCCGCAGCAGTGCAGGCTTGCCACTGTGATTCTCGATCTGGTTGAGGAAGGTGTTGAGCTCGCCGAGCAGCATCGCGCGATCGGGCCGCGTCTTGCACTTTTCGTCCAACTCCAGGCTGACCACCGGCGGCAGCATGTCGGGGTCGCGCGGCACGGTGGTGATGAACTGCTGCGCCTGGGCGGCTTCGTTCGCGCACAGGCTGAACTCGTGCACCGCGCCATAGCGCATGCCCGCTGCCCGCGCGCCCTTGATGTTCGCGGCAAAGCGCGGATCGCGCAGGGCCCCGCCTGCACTGGCGCGTACATAGGCAAAGTCCGCACCCATGGTCGCCAGTGTCGGCCAGGCCAGGTCGCCATCGGCCGAGCTGACATAGAGACCCTGCACCGGATAATCCTTGCGCGAGGGCGCCCAGCCGGTGATTCCGCCCCAGATCAGCCCGCCGAGCACCGCCAGCAGCAGCGCGAGCAGGACAAGGCCGATGGTCCAGCGTTTCAGGGTCGATGGGCGCATGTCGCTCTGCTCAGCCCTTGATATGCAGCACGCAGATCAGCGTGAACAGGCGGCGCGCGGTGGGAAAATCGATCTCGATCTTGTCCTGCAACCGCTCGACCAGCAGCTCGGCCGCATCGTTGTGGACCCCGCGCCGCGCCATGTCGATCGTCTCGATCTCCTGCGCCGTCGCCTTGCGGATCGCCTGGTAATAGCTGTCGCAGATCGCGAAATATTCGCGGATTGGGCGGCGGAAGCGGCCCAGTGCCAGCACCAGCGTTTCCAGATGGCTGCCGTCCTCGCGCGAGATGGTGATCGCCAGCCGGCCTTCGAACACCGCCAGATGCAGCCGGAAGGGGCCGGCATAACCGTCGGGATAGGCCTTTAACGGCTTGAAATAATTGTCCTCGATCAGGTCGAAAATGGCGATGCGCCGTTCCTGCTCGATATCCGCATTGCGCCACAGAATCGTCTGCTCGTCGAGCTCGACATGGATGATGCGCGGGTTGGACATGATCGTTCCGTCTTTCCCTATGCCGTGCATCGGGGCAAGCGGAAAAACCCGGGCGGCCGGCTGTCCCCGGCCTTGTCCACACGATTATTGGCACAGGCGGCTTGCGCGCCACAGCGGCTGCGGCGATTATGGTCGGATGCCCGAAGACATCCTGCTCCAAGCCGCACCGCCGCCGGCGCTGCCGCCCCAGATTGCCGCGCCGAGTGCGCGCGAGACCGCCGAAGCGCGGCTGCCGCGCAATATCGAGGCCGAGGCCGCATTCCTCGGCGCGCTGCTGATCGACAACCGCATTGCGGAAGAGGTCGGCGCGCGGCTGAAGGCGGAGCATTTCTTCGAGAGCGTCCACCAGCGGCTCTACACGCAGATCATGAAGCTGATCGACAAGAACGTCACCGTCACGCCCGTGACGCTCAAGCCGTTCTTCGAGAATGATCCGGGCCTCGGCGAACTGGGCGGCATGCGCTATCTCGCGCGGCTGACCGGCGATGCCGGCGGGCTGATCGGCGCGCGCGACTTTGCCGAGCAGATCTACAATCTCGCGCTGCTGCGCGAGCTGATCCAGGTCGGGCGCTCGCTGGTCGAAAAGGCGATGGACACCAGCGAGGCGGTCGATCCGCTCGGCCAGATCGAGCTCGCCGAAGCCGCGCTCTACAATGTCGCGCAGGGCGAGGGCGATACCAGCGGCGCCGTGCAGTTCAACGTCGCGACGCGCACCGCACTGTCGATGGTCGAGAAAGCGCTGAACAGCGGCGGCCATGTCTCGGGCGTCACCACTGGCCTGACCGATCTCAACGCCAAGATCGGCGGTCTGCACCCGTCGGACCTGCTCATCCTCGCCGGACGCCCCGGCATGGGCAAGACCTCGCTCGCCACCAATATCGCGTTCAACGCCGCCGCGCGCTGGCGGCTCGACAAGGCGGCCGGCGTGGCGGACGACAAGAATGTCGGCGCGAAGACCGCGTTCTTCAGCCTCGAAATGTCGGCCGACCAGCTCGCCACGCGTATCCTGGCCGAACAGTCGCGGATCAGCTCGGAAAAGCTGCGCATGGGGCAGATCGCGCGCAACGAGTTCCAGCGGCTGGTCGCCGCCTCGCAGGAGCTCGAGGACCTGCCGCTGTTCATCGACGACACGCCGGGCCTGACCATCGCCGCGCTGCGCGCCCGCGCGCGCCGCCTCAAGCGCAAGCACGATATCGGCTTCATCGTGGTCGACTATCTCCAGCTGCTCCAGGGTACGGGGCGCAACGAGGGCCGCGTCAACGAGATTTCGGAGATCAGCCGCGGCTTGAAGACGCTCGCCAAGGAGCTGCAGGTGCCGGTGATGGCGCTGTCGCAGCTCAGCCGTGCGGTCGAGAGCCGCGAAGACAAGCGACCGCAGCTGTCGGACCTTCGTGAATCCGGCTCGATCGAGCAGGACGCCGATATCGTGCTCTTCATCTATCGCGACGAATATTACAATCAGGCGCTCCAGCCGACCGTGCCCGACGACAACAGCACCCCCGAAGAGGTCGAGAAATACCGCGTCTGGGAGGAGCGCCACCTCAAGGTGCAGGGCAAGGCGACCGTCGTCGTCGCCAAGCAGCGTCATGGTTCGACCGGCAATGTCCAGCTGCGCTTTGAGAGCGAATATACCAAGTTCAGCGATCTCGCCCGCGAGGACTATATGGAAGGCGGGTTTGACGAATAGGCGGGGGCTGCATGACGCGTATCGGCAAGCTGCAGGAGAAATTGCTGCGCGGCAGCGCGCTCAGCTTCGCCGAATTCGAGAGGCTGCTCATGGCTTATGGTTTCGTGCTGGATCGCGTCAAAGGCAGTCACCATATCTACAAGCACCAGAGCATTGGGGACCGGATCAATGCCCAGCCCGATGGCAAATCGGCCAAGCCCTATCAGGTGCGGCAATTTCTGGTTATTATCGAGGCCCACGGGCTCCAGTTGGATGACAAGGCATGACGCCGCATTACCATATCAACCTGTTCTGGTCGGCTGAGGACGAAAGCTGGATCGCGGATGTTCCCGATCTCAAGCATTGCAGCGCGCATGGCGCGACGCCCGAACAGGCGGCGGCAGAAATTGCCATGGCCATCGAAGCCTTTGTCGAAAGCCTGGAAGCCGACGGGCTGCCCGTTCCCGAGCCGCGTTATCGCCCTGCCTATCAGAGCGTCAGAGCCGCCTAACCCCGCACCACCGTCATCAGATAATTGAGCGCCAGAGTGTCGCTGAGGTGCAGGCCCTTGAGCGGGTCCCAGGCGATTCCGCGCGTATCGATCACGGTGAGGCCGGCATCGTTCAGCAGCGTGGTGAGCTCGTCCGGGGTCAGGAATTTGTGCCAGTCGTGCGTGCCGCGCGGCACCTGGCCCAGCCGCTCCGCCGCCTCGACCAGCATCAGCCGCGAGATCGGCGTGCGGTTTGGGGTGGAAAGCAGCATCAGCCCGCCCGGCGCGAGCGCGCGCTCGAGCGCGGCGACAAAGGCGGCAGGATCGGTGACATGCTCGATGACCTCCATCGAGGTGACGAGGTCGAAGGTGTCGCCCGCCAGCGTCTCGACATCGACATTGCGATACTCGATCGTCAGGCCCATCGCTTGCGCATGCGCCCCTGCCGCCGCGACATTTTCCGCCGCCGCATCGAGCCCTGTCACGCGCGCGCCGAGCCGCGCCAGCGGTTCTGCCAGCAGCCCAGCGCCGCAGCCGACATCGATCGCGCTGCGCCCCGCCAGCGGCTTGCGCGCCGCGCCTGCCTCAGGCCAATGCCGGTCGATCGCCGCGCGGATATAGGTCAGGCGCACCGGGTTCAGCCGGTGCAGCATCGCCGATTCGCCGCGGGGATCCCACCATTCGGCCGCGAGCCTGCCGAAATGCGCGGCCTCTTTGGGGTCGATCGTGCCGCTACGCGTTTCGACGGTTCCGGTGCTTGCGTTCATGATGGGGCCTCTCTATGGCAGCGCCCGGTTATAGGGGCGAACTTCGCATAAGGGAAAGCACGAACGGGCAATGGCACGGATCGTCATGAAATTCGGCGGCACATCGATGGCCGGGACTGAGCGCATCCGCAGGGTCGCGCGGATCGTCAAGCGCCAGCAGGATGCCGGGCACGAGGTCGCGGTGGTCGTCTCTGCGATGGCGGGCGAGACCGACCGGCTCGTCAATTTCTGCCGCGAGGCGAACCCGCTCTACGATCCGGCGGAATATGACGTGGTCGTCGCCAGCGGCGAGCAGGTGACCAGCGGGCTGCTCGCCATCGCGCTGCAGGCGCTGGGCGCCAATGCGCGCAGCTGGCTGGGCTGGCAGCTGCCGATCCGCACGGTCGAGGCGCACGCCAAGGCGCGCATCGAGGAGATCGATGCCGAGGCGCTGATCGCCGAGATGCAGAAGGGCGTCATCGCCGTGATCCCCGGTTTCCAGGGCATGAGCGAGGATGGCCGCGTCACCACCTTGGGCCGCGGCGGATCGGACACCTCGGCCGTGGCGGTGGCAGCCGCGGTCAAGGCCGACCGCTGCGACATCTATACCGATGTCGACGGCGTCTACACCACCGACCCGCGCATCGTCGCCAAGGCGCGCAAGCTCACCAACGTGACGTACGAGGAAATGCTCGAACTGGCGAGCGTCGGGGCCAAGGTGCTGCAGACCCGATCGGTCGGTCTGGCGATGAAGGAAGGCGTGCGCGTGCAGGTGCTCTCCTCGTTCATCGACGACGATGCCCCCGCGGCCGACACAATCCCCGGAACGATGATCGTCAGCGACGAAGAACTGGAAGGAATGGACATGGAACGCCAGCTGATTACCGGCATCGCGCACGACAAGAACGAAGCGAAGATCACGCTGACCCGCGTGCCTGACAAGCCGGGCGCGGTGGCGAACATCTTCGGCCCGCTCGCCGAAGCCGCGATCAATGTCGACATGATCATCCAGAATGTCGGCCGCGACAAGGGCGAGACCGACGTGACCTTCACCGTTCCCGCCGCCGACCTCGCGCGCTCGCTCGACCTGCTCGAAGCCGCGAAGGAGACCATCGGCTTCAACCGCATCATCCCCGATACCAATGTCGCCAAGATTTCGGTGGTCGGCGTCGGCATGAAGAGCCATGCAGGCGTCGCCTCGACCATGTTCAAGGCGCTCGCCGATCGCGGCGTTAACATCCAGGCGATCTCGACCAGCGAGATCAAGGTCAGCGTGCTGATCGAGGAGGACTATACCGAACTCGCGGTGCGTGTGCTGCACACGGCGTACGGGCTGGACGCGGTAGAGGCGTGAGCATGAACCACCCGCTCACCTCTGCTGCTATGGCGCGCGGCACCGCCTTTCTGGGCAGCAAGACCGCGATCCTTTGCGGAGCGATGAGCTGGGTGTCGGAGCGCAATCTCGTCTCCGCCATCTCGAATGCGGGCGGCTTCGGCGTGATCGCCTGCGGGGCAATGACGCCCGAACTGCTCGATGCCGAGATCGCCGCGACCAGGGCGCTCGCGACCAGGCCGTTCGGCGTCAACCTCATCACCATGCACCCGCAGCTGATGGAGCTGATCGCGGTGTGCGCGAAGCATCACGTTGGGCATGTCGTGCTGGCGGGCGGTCTGCCGCCCAAGGGCAGTATCGAGGCGATCAAGGAGATGGGCGCGAAGGTCGTGTGCTTCGCGCCCGCGCTGACGCTGGCGAAGAAGTTCATCCGATCGGGCGTCGATGCGCTGGTGATCGAGGGGATGGAGGCAGGCGGCCATATCGGCCCGGTGGCGACCAGCGTGCTCGCGCAGGAAATCCTGCCTGAAGTCGCGCACGAGGTTCCGGTCTTCGTTGCGGGCGGCATCGGCCGCGGCAGCGCGATCGCGGCCTATCTCGAAATGGGCGCGGCGGGCGTGCAGCTCGGCACGCGTTTCGTCTGTGCCCATGAATCGATCGCCCACCCGGCGTTCAAGAAGGCGTTCCTGCGCGGCAATGCCCGCGATGCGGTGGCCAGCGTCCAGGTCGACCCGCGCCTGCCAGTAATCCCGGTGCGCGCGCTCAAGAACAAGGGCACCGAGGAGTTCACCGCCAAGCAGCGCGAGGTCGCCGCGCTGCTCGACGCGGGCGGCATCGACATGGCCGAGGCGCAGCTGCAGATCGAGCATTTCTGGGCGGGCGCGCTGCGCCGCGCCGTGATTGACGGTGATGTCGAGAACGGATCGCTGATGGCGGGCCAGTCGGTCGGCATGGTCACGCGCGAGGAAAGCGCCGCCGAGATCATCGCCACGCTGATGGACGAGACCGAAGCGGCGCTCGCGCGTTCGTCTGCCGTCGCGGCTTAAGGGTTGGGGTTGGGCAGCGGCGCCTGGCCCTCGGGTGCCTCGACCGGATCGGAGACCGATTCCTGCGGATCGGGCGCGGGATTGTCGGGGGCATTGGCCGATCCGGTGAACACGATGATCGCAAAGGCAATGACGATCAGCGCCAGCGAGATCATCAGTACATAGCGCACGATATGGCGCTTCTGCCCTGCGCTTGCCTCTTCGCTAGACATCTCGACTTCTTCGCCGTGTCGGATCATGGTTCGCCTCCGTAAATATCTGGAAGGATTACGGAGGCTGGCTGCGATGGTTCCCTTCAGCCGGCAGGCAGCGCGCTTGCCCGCAGGAACCACAAGGCGATACCCGCCAGCCCGATCGCGAGCACCCGGCGCGTCCCGCGCAACCGTGCCGGCTGACTCAGCAGTGGGTGCAGCGTCGCGGCGAGCAGCACGATGGCGAGGTGCACCACAGTTGCCACGGTGACGCTGATGCCGGTGAGCACCAGGCCATCGTGCAGGCTCGCGTTCTCCTCGGGAAGAAAGCGCGGCAGGATCGCGACATAGAACAGCGCTGCCTTGGGATTGAGGACGTTGGTCAACAGCCCGCGCAGGAAGAAGCGGTGCTGGCCGGACGGTTCCCCGGCAATGCCCGCGGCCGACGTTTCGGTCTCGTCGCGCCAGGTCTCCCAGGCGAGATAGAACAGATAGACGGTGCCTGCCCAGCGCAACGCATTCCACAGCACAGGGCTCGCCGCCACGAGCGCAGCGAAACCCGTCGCAGCGGCGACGCCGATCAGCGCCAGCCCCAGCGCCACCCCCGCGACCGCTGCCAGCCCGGCGCGCCGTCCATGGCCCAGCGTCAGCGCCGCGAGATAGGCCATGTTGGGCCCCGGCGTCAGTTCGATCAGCAGCACCGTGGCAAGATAGCTTGTCAACATCGCCTGCCAGCCTAGTGTATCGGGGCCGAAGCGCAATCATCGCGGAAAGAGGGTCGGACATGCTGAAACGCGAGGAAAATCATGTCTTTGCTGCACCTGTCGAGGCGGTGGTCGCGCGCTGGACCGACGCGGACTTCCTGACCGCGATGATGCAGGCGCAGGGATCGCGCGAGATCGCGGTCACGGTGGAGAATCGCTCGTCCGATGAAATCCATGTCGCGATCACCCGCCAGGTGCCGGTCGATGCCCCCGCGATGATCCGCGCAGTCATCGGCTCATGGCTCGATCTCACCCAGCGCGATGTCTGGACGCGCGCCGCCGATGGCCGCTGGAGCGCGGTGCGCGATGCCAAGCCCAGGGGGCTGTCGGCAGAAGGCCGATGCCTGCTGGTGCTGGCGCCCGGCGATCAGGGCGGCGCGCTGTGCACCGCCACCGTCAGCGTGCAATCGCGCGCGCCGATGGTCGCCGCGATGGTGGAGAGCCTGATGCTGGAGGACAGCACAAGGCTGCTGCGGCAGGAATTCGAAGCGGTCGCTGCCGCAGCATGACCGCGATCAGTTACGGCATTGCTTGTTGCGCAGGCTGGTAATGTCATAGACCCTGGCGTTGCGCGTGTTGACCGAGATGCACTGTTTCGACACCTGGCGCCAATAGGTGGTGAACCGGCCGTCGCCATTGGTGGTATAGGTCTCGATCAGCGTGAAGCCGCGCCGGGGCAGCTCGCTCTCCGAATAGCTGCGCGCTTGGCCGATCAGATCCTGAACGTAGACGTCCTCGCGATATCCACCGCCGCCGCCTTGGCCGGGACGATAGCTGCCATCATATTCGCGCTGCTGCACGCCGACCTGATAGCCCTGGCTGTAATGGTCCGATCGGTCGTAATTGTGGTACGGATAGTTGTAGAGACCATCGCGATACCCGCGATCATAGGCGGCTTCCTGCTGCGCGTTGCCGCCATGTTCGCCATTGTCGTGATGATGCGACTTGTGCGCCAGCGCGAGCGCGCCGATCAATGCGGCCGCGCCCACGGCGACAGCGACAGCGGTGCCATTGTCCCCCGATTTCTGCTTGCAGTCGCTGGCCGAGGCCTTGTCGATCCGTTCGTAGCGTCCGTCATAGGTGACGACGGTGATGCAGCGCTTGCGCGCCCCATTCCACCAGTTGGCATAGGCGCGCTCGTCGCCCTTGGTCACGTCGACAAAGGTATAGCCGCGCTGTTCGAGCTGGGTTTCGCCCCCGGCGCCGCGTGCGCCGACCAGATCGGCAACGTCCTCGGGCGGGGCTGCCCGCGCGGGCATGGGTGCGAGCACCATAGCGGCCAGAGCCAGAACTGCCGCGCTGCGTGATCCTCTCGATGTCATCTGTATACCCCCTGCAAAGGGCAGGCATGAGTCGATGACTGCCCGGAGATCGAGGATAACATGTTCCGCAGCGCCGAGATATCGGGCAACAATGTCAACGGACATGGCAAACGGCCATGCAAGGATCGGGGGGGGATGAACATGACAAAAACCGGCGGGTGCCTGTGCGGTGCGGTACGCTACGTGATCGAGGGCGAGCCGCTGATGGCGGCGGTGTGCCATTGCCGCAATTGCCAGAAACAGGCAGGGACCGCGATGTCGGTGCTGATCGGGGTGCGTGACGAGCAGATCAGCATCACCGGCGAGCTGAAGACCTATGAGGACCGCGGCGAAAGCGGCGATCCGGTGTGGCGGCGCTTCTGCGGCCATTGCGGATCGCCGATCCTGTCCGATCTGCCCAGCCAGCAGGGGCTGCATTTCGTCAAGGCGGGGACGCTCGACGATGTCAGCGGGCTTGAGCCGAAGCTGCATTTCTGGACGGTAAGCGCCCAGCCCTGGGTACGCTTTGCCGACGATGCGGTGAAGTTCGACAGGACACCCGGCTAGCGCTCGTCCTCTGGCGTGCTGCCATGCCTCTCCCTTGATAGGAGAGGCAGCGTGACTTGGCGACGAAGGAGCCTAGTCGCAGCGGTGAGGGTGAGGGTGCGTCCTGGTAACGTCGCGTGATCCGGCGGGATCACCCCCACCCAAACCCTCCCCCATCAAGGGGGAGGGCTTAGCGCTCTGCACCAATCGGCCGGCTCGGAAGCGCTCGAGCGAATGGCACAAGCGGCAAGAGCTCAACCCGGCTCCCACCCTTCTTCGGCCAGCACGAAGCCGCTGAACTCGAAACCGGGCGACACCATGCAGCTTACCAGAGCCCAGCCCCGGTCGGCGTGCGCTGCCTGCCAGTGGCCCGGCGGAATCACGCACTGCGCGGTCTCGCCGCCCAGGATATCTGCGCCCAGCCGATGCCATTGCACGGGCCCGGCGTCGCCCGGCGCATGGCCGAGCGCGATCGGGTGGCCGGCATGCCAGCACCAGATTTCGGTCGCATCGACCGTATGCCAGTGCGATCGCTGCCCCGCTTCGAGCAGGAAATAGATCAGCGTCTCGCTCGCGCGGCCGTCGTCACCGGCGGCACCGCGCCAGGTTTCGCGGAACCAGCCGCCCTCCGGATGCGGCGTCAGCCCCAGGGTCTCGATCAGCGCGCGCGCTTCGTCGCTCATCCGGCAAGCTCCTCGTCGCGCTTGGCCGCCATCTGGCCCCCCATCTGTCCGACCAGTTCGAACAGCTTGAGCGGATCGCTCAGCCGCAGCTTGGCGATCATGTCCTCGATCCCTTCGGCGACCAGGATCTCCGGCTCGCCCGCATCGATGCCCGCCAGGATGCGCGATGCGCATTCCGCCGGGTCCATGCCATTGGCGATCGCGCTGTCGGTGCGGCCGAAGGCGCTGCCGTCGCCCGCGAGCGCGTTGGCGGAAACGGCCGTGCGGATCGATCCGGGGAGAACCGTGTGTACTTTCAACCCGTAATGCACCTCGGTCTCGGCGCGCAGCGCGTCGAGATAGCCGATCAGACCGTGCTTGGCGGCGCAATAGGCGGTGCGCAGCGGCACCCCGGCGCGGCCCGCGACAGAGGAGATGCCGACGATCATCCCTGCCTTGCGCGCGGTCATGTGCGGCAGCAGCAGCTGGGTCAGCCAGATCGGTGCGAGCAGATCGACCGCGATGATCCGGTCATAGACCTCGAGCGCACTGTCCACCGCGAGCGCGCGCTGGCTGATCCCGGCATTGTTGACGAGGCCATCGACCTGACCCTTCCACGCGATCGCCCGTTCGACGATGCCGGGCAGCGCGTCCCTGTCGGTGGTCTCGAACAGCAGCACCAGGCTCTCGGTCGGCAGCCGGTCGGCGACGGCCTGTAACGCATCGGTGCGGCGGCCCGAAAGGATGATGTGCGCGCCGCGCGCGGCCAGCGCTTCGGCCAGCGCCTCGCCAATGCCCGACGAAGCCCCGGTGATCCAGATGACCTTGCCCGAATATTCCATGCATCCTGCTCCTGTGTGGGTTTGCGGTATCAAAGAGAGAGAAGCGCGCCTCGGCAACCAAAAAATCCTCCCCTGCAAGGGGAGGGGAACCGCCCGCGCAGCGGGGGGTGGCGGGGTGTTCACACTGATGGACGGGTG
>AYSC01000024.1 GCA_000503195.1 Blastomonas sp. CACIA14H2 | reverse complement strand
GGGATTCCTGCGTGCGCGGGAATGACGGTGCTTCAGGCCGCGTACACCGTCCCGTCGGTCAGCCCGGCATCGGCAAAGCCCTGCTTGCGCAAGCGGCAGCTGTCGCACAGGCCGCAGGCGCGGCCATCGGGCGTCGGGTCATAGCAGGACCAGCTCATCGCGGGGTCCAGCCCCAGCCGGATCGCCTCTGCCGCAATCTCGGCCTTGCCCAGATATTGCAGCGGCGCGTGGATGGTGAAAGGCTCGCCCTGGTCGCCCGCCTTGGTGGCGAGGTCCGCCAGTCGCTCGAACCCGGCGATGAACTCGGGGCGGCAGTCGGGATAGCCCGAATAATCGAGCGCATTGACCCCGATGAAGATGTCGCGCGCACCCAGCGCCTCGGCCCAGCCCAGCGTCAGCGACAGGAAGATGAGGTTGCGCGCGGGCACATAGGTGACCGGAATGTCGGGGCCGACGCCGGTCTTGGGCACGTCGATATCGTCGGTCAGTGCCGATCCGCCGAACTGGCGCAGGTCTAGCGGCAGCAAGATATGCCGCACCGCGCCGATCCTTGCCGCGATGGCTTTCGCCGCCTCGATCTCGACCCGGTGCCGCTGGTTGTAATCGATGGTCAGCGCCGCCACGGCAAAGCCCGCCTCCTGCGCCCGCGCAGCGGATACCATGGAATCGAGGCCGCCCGAGAGCAGCACGACGGCGGTTTTCTGGGGTTCGCTCATGCGATAGCGCATATGGCGCAGCGCCGGTCCGGGCAATTCAAAAAATGGGCCGCGCGGATGTGTCCGGCGGCCCAGGGAGGTCTTGCGACCTGAATGGAGGAAAGCGTACCGAGTCCGGCACGCGACGCTCATAACCCGGCGATGGTTAAGAAAGGGTGCAGCCTTGCTAACGATCAGCCGGTGCAGCTTCCCGCGTAACGCCCCTCGAGCGCAAATGCGAAGGGGGAGTTCTGCGCGATTCCCTGCGATTCGATCTGCACCAGGCCGCGGCCCTCGTACTTGATCGTGGTTCGCCCCGAACCGCCGCCGGGGCAGCGATAGGTCACGGTGACCTCGTCGGGCTCGTCCGAGACGACGAAGCGACTGCATTGCAGTTCGCGATGACGCAGCTGCAGCAGCTTGCGCGCGTCGCGCACGCACAGCTGATCGCCATTCTGGGCGGTGCCGCGTTCCTTGAGGTTCCACAAGCCGGGCTGGATCTTGTTGAGCATGGCCAGTTCGGGCGCCTGGGCGGGGGCGGAAACGGCACCCAGGCCGATCGCCATCACGGGCGCGGCAAACCATTTCAGTCGGATGGGGGAGAGATTCATTCGGGTTAACCCTATCGTTGGCTCCCGCCGTTCAGCGCGGCGGGCACAGTCAATGGCGTGCGACCCGATTCAGGTTTCTTGCCCCAGGCAATAGGGCTCATCTAACCGAAGAAGATGGCGAAATCATTTGATAATTATGGCGGGTTTGCGGCTCGCCCGCGCGCCGGTCATCCCGCCGGATTGACCGGATCGATATGAAAGATTCGCGAGCAGAACGCGCAATCCACCGCTATCGTGCCGCTATCGCCGACCATCTCGGCCTGTTCTTCGGGCGGAAAGCGGCCGATCACGTCGCGGATATGGTCGATATTGCAACGGCAGCCCTTGACCAGCGGCGCGCCATCGACCGTGCGGACCTCGTCCTCTTCGTGGAACAGCCGCCACAGGATGTCGCGCCCGCTCAGGGCCGGATCGAGCATCTCGCCATGGCTGAGCGTGCCCGCGAGGATCGAGACATGCTCCCATTGCGGATGGTCGAGCCGCACGTGCAACCGCTCGCGGCCTTCCTCGCCCTCGGGCAAGTGCTGGACGAGGAACCCGGCGCTGCGGCAGCCGGTTGCATCGCTCTCGATCGCGATCCGGATCATCGTCGGCACCTGTTCGGACTGGGTGAAATAGCTCTCGCACGCCTGGGCGAGCGAATCTCCGTCGAGCGGCACGATCCCCTGATAGCGGCCCTTGCCGTAGCTCTGGTCGAAGGTGAGCGCGAGATAGCCCTTGCCGAACAGCGCGAACAGCGAGGGGTTCGCGCCGAGCCGCGCGAGCCGGTCGGCATCGAAGCGCACATGGCCGCGCAGCTCGCCGCCGCGATAATCGACGACGAGCAGCTCGACGATGCCGCCCTCGGTCTGCGCCTGGATGGTCACCTGACCGCCATCCTGCTTCATCAGCGACCCTATCAGCGCGCAGATGGTAATCGCCTCGGCGAGCACGAGCTTGATCGAGGTGGGATAATCGTGCGCCGCAAGAATCTCGCGCAGCACGCTGTCGAGCCGGACGAACCGCCCGCGCGCATCCTGGCCGGGAAGGGTGAAATGGACGGGCGGCGTGTCGAAGGCGGTGGTCATGGCGGGCTATATGGTGCGGGGGAGGGGCGGCGTCAAATGCGGTCAGGCCCAACGCCCGATCGCAAGGCGCTTGCCGGGTCGCGCTGGCTGTTTAAATCTCTGAAAAGGCGCTCCGATATTTCCGTCGCGGGGCGGATTGTGAGGGGATATCGATGGGCGTGTGGCAAATCCTGGCACTGGTTGGCTCGGCACTCGCAGGCGCTGCGCCAGCTTCGGCAGAGCCGGTTTCGCAAGCCGTCGGAACGGTCGACAGCGCTGCGGCGGCATTCGACCGGATGAAGGCCCTGGTCGGCACCTGGCGCGTCGCCGACAAGCCGCAATCGCCGCTTCGCATCCGCTTTTCGCTGACAGCGGGCGGGACGGTGCTTGTCGAGGAATGGCTGCGCGGAGCCAAGCCGCACTCGCTGACAATATACCACCGCGATGGCGGCAGCCTGATGGCCGTCCATTATTGCCCCCAGGGAAATCAGCCGCGCCTGCTCGCCAAGCCAACAAACGGCAGCAAGACGATCGAGTGGCGGTTTCTCGATGCAGCCGATCTTGATCCTGCAAGCGAATCGTATCTGGTCGCGCTTGGTTTCGACTTCGGGCAGCCGGGTCAGCTCCGGCGGACCGAAACCTATCGCGCCGCGACGGGCGACGAGCCTTCCGAACTCGTGCTGGTCAGGGACAGCGCGCCGACGCCCTGAGGCCGGAACGGGCCGGATTCAGCCGTTGTACCGCGCCGCGGTCTCGCGGATCAGCGCGATCATGTTGGGGATGCCCTGCGTCCGGTTCGACGAGAGCTGGTTTTTCAGATCGAACGGCGCGAGCGCGGCTTCGATATCGGCGCTGGCAACCGCCTCCGGCGCCTTGTCCTGCACGGTGAGCAGAACGAGCGCGATAATGCCCTTGGTGATCGCGGCGTTGCTATCGGCGAGGAAATGCAGCCTGCCGTCGTCGAGTCTGGTGGGATAGACCCAGACCGAAGCCGAACAGCCGCGCACCAGCGTCGCATCGGTCTTGAGCGCATCGGGCATCGGATCGAGCGTGCGGCCCAGATCGATGATCAGCCGATAACGGTCATCGGCATCGAGAAATTCATATTCTTCGGCCAGGTCGGCTATGCTTGAAGGTGCGCTCGTCATGGCGGCGCAGATAGCGACGCGGCGGGGCAAAGTCACCCCGCCGCGCGCAAATTACAGCTCCACGCCGGCGGCGATGGCTTCGAGCTTGCGAATGCGCTCCTTGAGATCCGCGATCTCGATCCGCGAGTGCGTCGATGGCGATCCGCCATCGGGGCGCGGCGTATGCGCCTCGATCTCGTGGCGCTTGAACGCCAGCCATTCGCGCCAGCCGCGCAGCAAGGTGGATGAGACCAGGGCAATTCCGAGCAAGCCCGACATTGCCACGGTCATATAGAGATAGGCGCTTTCCATCTTGTTCCCTTTACGGCCCCCGCCGCCCGGTTGGTGATGTGCGTGCCGCTTCAGCGGTCGCGCAGCTTCTCGATTTCAAGGCTCAGATCGCTCGTCTGGCGCTGATCGGTAATGACGCGTTCGAGCACCTGCACGCGCTCCTTGAGCACGCGGACGTCTTCCCGCAGGCGCTGCGTTTCTGCATTGTCCGCCAGGGTGGTGCGCTTCTGGTTGCCTACCGCGTCCTCGATGATCCCGTGCTGCGCCTTGTAGCGGGCCTTGAGCACGTTCGCGATCATCACGATGAAGACGATCGCGACGACCATGGAAAAAGGATTGTCGAACATTCTGTGATTCCTTGCTGTCAGCTTAGCTGCTTGGCGCGAAGACTTTCGATTTGCTGGGCGAGATCGTCGCGGCCCCGGCCATCGGTGACGATGCGTTCGAGCGTGCGCAGGCGCTGCTCCATCCGGTCATCGACGGGCGGTCTGGCGACGGCCTGTGCCTTGGCCAGTTCGATCTGCAATTCCAATGTCTTGCGCTGATGCTTGGTCCAGATCGCCAGGCCGCCCAGCATGAAGGGCGCCAAAGGGATCAGGACCAGCAGCGCATCAAGATCGAACATCTCAAAAAACCCCCGTATATGCTGTCAGTTCAGCGGAGCGTCGCGCAGATCCTCGATCTGCTGGGCAAGGTCGCTGCGGCCATCGGTGATGATCCGCTCGAGCGTGCGCACGCGCTGCTCGAGCCGTTCGGTCTGCGCCGCGTAGCGCGCAGCCTTCTCCGCGGTTTCCTTGTTCAGCGCGTCCAGCTGCTTTTCCTTGAACTTGAGATGTCGCCGATAGGCATCGCCCATGGTGCCGACCAGAACGGGAAGGGCGACGACAATCAGAAAGAAGATGATCCAGTCAGGCATGCTATTTCCCCAGTCCTTCGGTCTTGCGTGCCGTTCGGCCCGCCCGGATGGTCAGTTGGCCCGCTTGTCGCGCAGGGCCTCGATTTCGTGGGTCAGACGGTGCGCGTCATCGGTGACGATGCGCTCGACATTGCCCAGACGGTCCTTGATCGATCCCAGCTCGGCGCGCAGCTGCGCATTTTCCTGGCTCAACAGCTTGATCCGCTCGACCGATTCCTGGTCGGTCTTGGGATAGATCGGCTTGCCCCAGCTGCTTTCCAGCGGATAGCCGTTCTTGATCCGCAGCCACGTATTGGCGACCCATCCCGCGGTGCCGATGGCCACGACGATCGAAATGATCGGGCCCAGCGTCTGGAACAGCATCATTTTCTCGGTCATGCGGGGTCCTTCTCGATGCGCAGGCGTTCGATTTCGTCGGCCAGGCGGACGCTCGAGCTGTTGGCGTCGGTGGCGATGCGTTCCAGCACCGCGATCCGCTCTTCCAGTCGCCCGATCTTGCCGACCAGTTGCTCGTTTTCATTGGTGAGCAGCGATATTTTTCGATCAGCGTCAGGATCGGTTCGTTCAATGACTTTGCCGGTCCACTGATCCTCGATCGGATAGCCATGCTTGGCGCGGATCCAGGTGGTGATGACCCAGGCCCCCATGGACAGCATGATGATCGAAAGGACGAAACCCGGTCCACCCCAGCTCATGATATTCTCCTGATACCTTGTTGTTGTGCCTGGCCCTGATCAGCGCAGGCTTTCGATCTCGTCGGCCAGGCGCGTGTTCTTGGCGGTGTAGAACAGCTCGACATCGGCGAGGCGTCGGTCGATCTCGCGGAACCGGGCCTTGACGTCGCGCGCGGTGCGGGTCGGTGACTGGCGCACGCCCTGCCAGAATTTCTGGTCCTGATCGTCGGTGTAGAGATGTGCCGGCTTCTTGTCGGCGAACATGCCCATCAGCAGATAGCCGACCAGCGCCCAGCCGGTCATCAGCGTGACCAGGACCGTGGCAACGCGGATCCAGACCACGTCGATCCCGGTATAGTCGGCAATCCCGGCGCACACGCCCATGAACTTGCCGTTCTGCTTGTCGCGATAGAACTTGGTCTTGCGCGGAGCGGGGGCGTCATATTTGTACTTGTCCAGCCGGCTCATTTCCTCACCCTTTCCTTCAGCATGCGCTCGACCTGTTCCAGGCCGTAATCGTCTTGGTCGTCTGCGCTGGTCAGCCGCGCCGGGCGCCAGTCGGGATTGTCGGCGGAGATGATCCGCTCGACGGTGTCCATGCGATCATCGAGGCGGCGCGCCATCGCATGCAGTTCTTCGAGCAGCGTCTCGTCCGAGGTCGTCAGCGTCGCTGCGGTCTTCCACTTCGTGATATAGTGAAAGATGATCCACGGCAGTCCGATAAACAGGATGCTGACGATAAAGATCGCGGTCAGTGCTTCTTCCATCGGATCAGCCCTCCTTCTTCAGCGCGCGCTTCATGGCTTCGAGCTCCTCGTCGACCTTGTCGCTGTCGGCGAGCGCGGCGAATTCGTCGTCGAGATTGCGCTGGCCCAGCACCTTGCGCTCGTCCTCGGCCATGCCCAGCGCATCGGCGCGACCCTCGGCCATATCGACGCGGCGTTCGAGCAGGTCGAAGCGGCTGAATGCCTCGCGGACCTTGTCGCCATTGTACATGGTGCGCAGCTTGACGCGGTTCTCGGCGCTTTCCAGGCGGCTCATGATGTTGTTCTGGCGCATCCGCGCCTCGCGCAGCTTGGCCTGCAGCTTGGCGATATCCTGTTCCGAAGCGCGCAGCGCGTCATCCAGCACCGCGATTTCGACGTTGAGCTGATCGGCCATGTCGGCAGCCTTCTTCTTTTCGAGCAGCGCGGCGCGGGCCAGGTCCTCGCGGTCCTTGGACAGCGCAAGCTCGGCCTTTTCGGTCCAGTCGGCCTGGAGCTGCTCGAGCTTGTTCACATGCCGCTTCATTTCCTTCTGATCGGCAATGGTGCGGGCGGCCGAGGCGCGGACTTCGACCAGCGTCTCTTCCATCTCCAGGATGATCATGCGGATCATCTTTGCCGGGTCTTCGGCCTTGTCGAGCAATTCAGTAACGTTCGCTGCGATGATATCGCGGGTGCGAGAGAAAATTCCCATGGCCAAAACTCCGTTTCGTAAATTCAGGCGGACCGGATCCAAGTCTACCTTACCCCCTTTTGCAGTGCAGTGGAAAGTGATTGGCCGGGACGGGGCAAGGGGGGGTAAGCGTCCCGGCCAAATCCGTCAGGCAAGGTACCGGACGGAAACGAGTGCGCGGGCATCTCCGTTGTGATGGACGGGCGAGGCGACGGCCTCGATGCTCGCAAAGGCGGTGAGAAACAGCGTGGTGATCAGCGCCAGTGCGGCGACCGTGGTGATCAGCGTGGACTTGAGGACATTGTCCTGATCCTGGCTGTTCGCGTTCGAAGCATGGGTGGTTTTCACTGTCTTTCTCCCTTGGACCGCTTTGTGTCGGTGTTGCCAGAAGCATTGCAGAGAGCGTGCCAAACAGAAAAAGTGTTCAATATCAATATCTTGAAATTTTAGCTGAACGAAGCTGTTGGTTAGGATTGCCACGAGTTGGGATTTTGCACTATCTCTTGGCGCATGGAACGGGGCAGTCAGTTCATCGGGGAATCGGGGGCGTTTCTGGACGCGGTCGAACGCGCCAGCCGCGCGGCCATGCTCAACCGTCCGGTGCTGGTCATCGGCGAGCGCGGCACGGGCAAGGAACTGATCGCCGAGCGCCTTCACCGCCTGTCCTCGCGCTGGGACGGCCCGCTGATCACGCTCAATTGCGCCGCGCTGCCCGAGACGCTGATCGAAGCCGAACTGTTCGGGCACGAGGCCGGCGCCTTTACCGGCGCGACGCGCGCGCGCCAGGGCCGGTTCGAGGAGGCCGATGGCGGCACGCTCTTCCTCGACGAATTGGCCACGCTCAGCATGGGCGCGCAGGAGCGGCTGCTGCGCGCGGTCGAATATGGCGAGGTGACGCGGATCGGTTCGTCGCGATCGATCAAGGTCGATGTGCGCATCGTCGCGGCCACCAACGAGCATCTGCCCGAGCTGGTCGACAAGGGCCGCTTCCGCGCCGACCTGCTCGACCGGCTGTCGTTCGAGGTAGTGACCCTGCCGCCGCTGCGCGCGCGCGAGGGCGATGTGATGGTGCTCGCCGATTTCTTCGGGCGGCGCATGGCGGCCGAGCTCGACTGGGACCGCTGGCCCGGCTTCGGCCCGATGGCGACCGAGGCGATGCAGCGGCACAGCTGGCCGGGCAATGTCCGCGAGCTGCGCAATGTCGTCGAGCGCGCGGTCTATCGCTGGGACGATTTCGAGCGCCCGGTCGACCATATCGTGTTCGATCCGTTCGAATCACCCTGGAAACCCAAGCCGATGACGCGCTCCGGCGCGCCCTCGGGCGGCGAATCGCCGTGCGATGAGGTCATCGATGCCGCGCTGTCCGATCCCGGCGTGCGCGCGACCATGGACCAGACGCTCAATTTCGACGCGATCGACGATCTGCGCGGCGCCGTGGACGCGCACGAGAAGCGCATCCTGCAGGCGGCGCTCGCCCGCCACCGCTACAACCAGCGCCAGACCGCCAAGGCGCTCGGCCTCAGCTATGACCAGCTGCGCCACTGTCTGAAAAAGCACGACCTGCTGGGGTGAAATCGCTGGACGGAGGTGGGATGCGCTGAAATGGGGAGCGCATGAAACTTGCCCGCTTCGATCCCGTCGCCTTTCTCGCCACGCACTGGCAGCGTGCGCCTTTGCTGATTTGCAATCCGTGGGACGCCTGGCAATGTCCGATCGAGCCTGACGAGCTGGCGGGGCTGGCATGCGAGCCCGAGGTAGAATCGCGGCTGATTGTGCAGCAGGGCCCAGAAAGCTGGGCGCTTGAGCAAGGGCCGTTCGATGCCGAGCGCTTTGCGGACCTGGGCGCGCAACCGTGGACTCTGCTCGTGCAGGCTGTCGATCATTACGTGCCCGAAGTCGCCGCGCTGCTTTCGCAATTTCGCTTCGTGCCCGATTGGCGGATCGACGATGTGATGATCAGCTTCGCCACGACCGACGGCGGCGTGGGGCCGCATTTCGATCAATATGACGTGTTCCTGATTCAGGGCCGCGGTCGGCGGCGCTGGCGGATCGGTCAGCATTGCGATGATTCGACCCCGCTCAAGCCGCATCAGGAGTTGCGGCTGCTCGCTCGGTTCGACGAACAGGCGGTTTACGATCTGGGACCAGGCGATATCCTCTATGTCCCGCCGGGCGTCGCGCATGACGGCGTTGCGCTCGACGATGACTGCATGACACTGTCGATCGGCTTTCGCGCTCCCTCGCGGGCCGAGCTGATCACCGGCTGGAGCGACCATGTGCTCGACGGGCTGGGCGAGGACGATCGCTATGCCGACCCGATGTTACCGTTACAATCGCACCCCGGAGAGATCACGGGCGACGCGCTGGAGCGTTTGCAGGCGATGGTGCTCGAGAAGCTCGCCGATCGCACCGAATTTGCGCGCTGGTTCGGCGGTTTCAACAGCGCACCCAAATATCCGGACATGGACTGGAGCCCGGAAACGCCACTGACCATGGCGCAGGTGCGCCGCGCGGCCAAGGCAGGGCGGGTGCTTCGCAACTTCGCAAGCCGGTTCGTCTTCGTTCGCGAAGGCGAGGGGCTGGTGCTGTTCGTCGATGGGGAAGCCTATCCCTGCACCGGTGCGGCGGCACGCCTTGCCGAGTCCATGTGCGCTGCGCATGAGGTCGAGATCGACGAGCCTGACGACGCGGTGCTGGCGCTGCTGCTCGACCTCGCCAATCGCGGTGCGATCGCCTTTGACGAGGACGACTGATCCGTCGCTCAGCGGACGTCGACCGCCCGCCACGCTCCGGGTGCAAGGCCTTGCAGCGTCCAGTCGCCGACCTGCCAGCGCACCAGCCGCAGCGTGGGAAAGCCCACCGCCGCGGTCATGCGCCGCACCTGACGGTTCTTGCCCTCGCGCAGCGTGAGCGCGGTCCAGCCATCGGGCACGGTCTTGCGGAAGCGCACCGGCGGGTCGCGCGGCCACAGATCGGGCGGATCGAGCCGCTCAGCCAGGGCAGGGCGCGTTTTGCCGTCCTTGAGCCGCACGCCGCTTCGCAATTTCGCAAGTGCTTCGTCGCTGATCGTCCCTTCGACCTGGACCCAATAGGTCTTGGCGAGCTTGTGGCGCGGGTCGGCGATCCTTGCCTGCAGCCTGCCGTCATCGGTGAGCAGCACCAGCCCTTCGCTGTCCTGGTCGAGCCGTCCGGCGGGATAGACGCCCGGCACATCAATGAAATCGGCCAGCGTCGGCCGCGAGCCATCGCCGCTGAACTGGCAGATCACGCCATAGGGTTTGTTGAACAGGATCAGCCGGGGCAAGGAAAAGGCACTTTCTGCGCGTCATGGGTGGCTTTGTCGGCCAAGGCTTGGCACATGGGAGTATCATACAACAACCCTTTTGGAGAGACCCCACCATGACGCTTCCGTCAACCTACAAGCAGATGATCTCGACTGTCAGCGCCGAGGGCGAGCTGACCATGGAACTGGTCGACAAGCCGATCCCCGAGCTCGGCGAGGACGATGTGCTGATCCGCATCGAAGCGACCCCAATCAACCCGTCCGACCAGGGCGTGATGTTCGGCTGGGCGAGCATGGCCAAGGCAACGAGCAGCGGCAGCGGCAAGGACACGAAGCTTAGCGCGCCGGTCTCGCCCCAGGGCATGGGCGTGATGAAGGCGCGCATCGGCCAGGCGCTCACCGTCGGCAACGAAGGCGCGGGCACCGTGGTCGCCGCTGGGTCGGGCGATTATGCGCAGAGCCTGATCGGCAAGGTCGTCGCGGTGATGGGCGGCGGCATGTATGCCGAATATCGCAAGGCCCCGGCGATGATGTGCCTCGTGCTGAAGGATGGCCACACCGCGCGCGACGGCGCGTCGTGCTTCGTCAACCCGCTGACCGCATTGTCGATGATCGAGACGATGCGCATGGAAGGCCATACTGCGCTGGTCCACACCGCCGCCGCGTCGAACCTGGGCCAGATGCTCAACCGCATCTGCCAGGCCGATGGCGTCGAACTGGTCAATGTGGTGCGCAAACCCGAACAGGCCGAGCTGCTGCGCGGCATGGGCGCGAAGCATATCGTCGATTCGTGCAGCGAGAGCTTCATGGCCGACCTGACCGACGCCATCCACGCGACCGGCGCGACTTTGGCCTTCGATGCGACCGGCGGTGGCAACCTCGCCTCGAACATCCTGACCGCGATGGAGGGCGCCGCCGCGCGCACGCCCGGCGCCTACAGCATCTATGGCTCGGTGCAGCACAAGCAGGTGTACCTCTATGGCGGGCTCGACACCTCGCCCACGGTGCTCAGCCGCGGCTATGGCATGGCCTGGGGCGTGGGCGGCTGGCTGCTCCCCAATTTCCTCGCCAAGGCGGGCAACGAGGTCGCGATGCGGCTGCGCAACCGGGTCGCGGAGGAGCTCAAGACCACCTTTGCCAGCCATTATACCGACGAGCTGTCGCTGGAAGAGGCGCTGCAGGCCGATATCGTTGCGCGCTATTATGCCAAGGCGACGGGAGAGAAGTTCCTGATCTGCCCGCAGAAGTGACCGGCCGGGGCGAGGGGGTACACGCCTTCCTCGCCCTTCCACGTCATTCCCGCGCACGCGGGAATCCCGCTTTTTCCGAGCTTTGGCCAGTTGAAGCGGGACCCCCGCCTTCGCGGGGGTGACGATCTTGGGCAGCTCGCCTATATGAGTAGTGCAGCCGCCCCTTCATCAAAACCTGCTGGCAGATGAACGAGCTTCCCACGGTCCGTTCAGTTTCACTCCCTTAAATATGAACACAACGGATGGCGAATCGGCGCTGTCCCGGTCTCAAGGGAGACAGATTATGAAGAAGTTCATTCTTGCTGCTGCCGCCGCCGGTGCAGTCACCATCTCGGCCGCTCCTGCCATGGCAGCCCCGGTCGCCAGCTACGCCCCCAGCGCAGCCCAGACCTATGGCGTCGATTATCGTGCGCCCGTTGCCCATCAGTGGCGCGGCTATGACGACGACTGGGGCCGCCGCGGCTATGATCGTGGCTATGGCCGCGATCGCTGGGACAATCGCTACGATCGTCGTTACGATCGGCGCCAGGCACGCGGCTGGAACGGTCAGTACTGGCGCGGCAACGACGGCCGCTATTATTGCCGCCGCGACAACGGCACCACCGGCTTGCTGATCGGTGGCGCAGCCGGCGCGCTGGCGGGCAGCGAGATCGCAGGCCGCGGTGATCGTACCGCAGGTGCCGTCATCGGCGGTATCGCTGGCGCACTGCTCGGCCGCACCATCGATCGCAACGATGGTGGTCGTTACAGCTGCCGCTAATATCGCCTGATCCGCTGCAAGGCAGCGGCCAGAGCAATCCAGACCCCTCCCTGCATCGCTGCGGGGAGGGGTTTTTGCGTCAGTCCTGCGATTGCTTGCCAAGCCTTGCGCCCGTGCCTATCCCCGCAGACCGGACCAGCACGAGGAGCAGCGCGATGATCAACGGACCCATATTGGTGACGCAGCGGCTTATCCTGCGCCCGCCCGGCCCCGAGGATTTCGAGCGCTGGGCCGAATTCTGTGCCGACGAAGAGACCATGCGCTTCCTGGGCGGAGTCCAGCCCCGCGCGGTCGCCTGGCGCGGGCTATGCGCGATGGCGGGCGCGTGGCACATCCGTGGCTATGCAATGTTCTCGCTGATCACGCGCGACACGGGTGAATGGATCGGGCGGATCGGCCCCTGGTATCCCGATGGCTGGCCGGGCGAAGAGGTCGGATGGGGCGTTCTGCGCAGCCATGCCGGCAAGGGTTATGCGCTCGAAGCCGCTGTCGCCACGATCGATTATGCGTTCGATCTGCTCGGCTGGGACAGCGTGATCCACACGATCGACCCCGATAACACGGCTTCTATCGCGCTCGCCGAGCGGCTGGGTTCGTACAATCAGGGACCGACGCGGCTGCCCGAGCCGTATCAGGATTCTCCGGTCGATCGCTACGGCCAGACCAGGGCAGAATGGCAAGAGAATCGGAAGAAATTTGTCCGGTTCTGAAACGGCTTAGCGGCGAATCCCGTTCTGGGACGGTTTGGCGAGATAAAAGGCCAGGGTTAACCCTCTTTCGACGGGACAGTTTCGCGTCAGCCAAGGCATGGCTAACGTAACGCTAACGCCTGCTCTGGCATGAGGGGGCTCGAGGTCGATCTTTCGAGGATGAAAACCATGGCTATCTCCTTCGCGATGACGCGCAATCTGCTGGCGCTGGGTGGCGCGGCACTGGCGCTGGCCGCGTGCCAGAATGCCAGCGACGAAGCCGCCGAGAACGAGGATGCCGCGCTGCTCGCCGACGCGGCGGATCCGGCGATGAAGGGGGCGCTGGAGGACCAGATCCTGGTCGATCCCGATCTGGTCGACAAATCCAACCGCAATGCGGTGCTGGGCGAGGGCAGCGATGGTTCGGTGCCATCGGCGGGCACGCCCAAGGGCCAGCTGGCCGCAACCGAAAAGGCCGCCGCGGCCGCGATCGGTCCGCGCGGGCTGATCAAGGCGCCGGAACCTACCAAGGTGGCGGCTGCGGACTGCAAGGATTGCAACCAGGGCAGCACGCTGGGCGCGAAGGCGGCGCAGGCCAATGGCGTGTGCCAGGGCAAGCTCGACTATGCGATGGGCTGGGCGAGCCGCATGCCCGCCGATTTCGCGGTCTATCCGCGCGCGAACGTCAAGGAGGCGGCCGGCGTCGCCAACGGCCAGTGCAATATTCGCGTGGTCAATTTCACCACGCCCGCCGCGCTGAAGAACGTGGTCGACTTCTACTACACCAAGGCGAAGCGCGGCGGCTATTCGGCCGAATATCAGCTGCGCGGCGGCGACCATGTGCTCGGCGGCACCAAGGGCGAGGCAGCCTATGTGCTGTTCCTCAAGCCCATGGCCAATGGCGGAACCGAAGTCGATATCGTCGCCAGCGGCGGCAACTGATCCGCAGGTCAGAAACCGTAGACCAGCGTCAGCCGGCTGGTCGTATCGGTGGGCGCGCGGCCCAGCGCCGGGTTCGATTCATACTGGATGGTATAGGATAGCCGCGCCTTGAGCTTGCCGATCAGCTGCGAATCGAGCGCGGCGACCGAAAACAGCGTGCTGCGCTGTTCGTCGACATAGGCGCTCGCCGCCTCGGTCAGCTGGATCGTCGGGGTCAGCTTCAGCTTGATGTCGACCGAGGCCAGGCCCGCCACCACCGATTCGTCCATACCGGTGACCAGCTGCGTAAAACGCCAGGCCGGCCCCGCCTTGACGCTCAGCTTCGCATTTTCATCGGTCAGAATACTGTATCCAACGCCGCCGGACAGGCTGTAGCGCGCATGAAAGCCCTGGAAACGGTCTTGCTCATATTGTCCGAGGCCATAGACATAGCCGCGTTCGTTGAACTTGTAGTTCGGCTCGGCGCTGAAGCGATATTGCTCGCGCACCACGACATTGCTGGTTTCCTGATAATCCGCGCGGCCGAGCAGACCGAGCCGCCAGTCTTCACCCTCGGCGGTCAGCTTCAGTCCGGCGGCGAGCCCGATCCCCGGCGCATTGCCGGTGGTGGTGAATGCGCCCAGTTCGCCTTCGCCCGAATATTTGATCGCAGCCGCCTGTTCGACCTTGGCCTGCTCGGTCTTGGCTTGCTGGGCGGCTGTCACGACGGGAGTCGCTGCTGGGGCGGGGGCTGCGGCCGAATTGACGGCGCGGAAGGCCGCAATCTGCGCGTCGATCGATTCCGCCGATTGCGGATAGGCCTGTTTGGCATAGCGGACGACCACGTCGAGCCCGGCGGCATCGCCCGATTGCAACGCGGCATCGATCAGCCTCGCGACCGCGTCGGGCGTCTGGGCAACTGCGGAATGCGCCGCGCAGGCGGACAGCACGAGCGCGCTGGTCAGGGCGCTGCGAAACAGCATGTCGCGATCGGCCTCCCGGGATAGAAACAAGGCCGCAGCCTAGATCAGCGGGCGGAACTCTTCCACCACCGCGCGGTACAACCGTCGCTTGAAAGGCACGATCAGTCCCTCCAGACTGTCCGGATCGGCCCAGCGCCAGCTGCGAAATTCCTGGTGTTCAGTCTCGATATCGATATCGGCATCGGTCCCCATGAAGCGCATCAGGAACCAGTGCTGGCGCTGCCCGCGATATCTGCCGCCCCAGATCTTGCCCATCAATTCGGGTGGAAGATCATAGAGATGCTCTTCGCGCGAGCGGGCAATGATCTCTGCCAGGTTCGGCGCGATGCCAGTTTCCTCGCCCAGTTCGCGATAGGCGGCCACCTCCGGCTCCTCGCCCGGGTCAATCCCGCCCTGCGGCATCTGCCAGGCCTCGACGCTGCTGTCGAGCCGCTGGCCCACGAACACCTTGCCGTCCTGGTTGACCAGCATGATGCCCGCGCAGGGGCGATAGGGAAGGCTGTCGAATCCGCTCATGGCCCCAGCCTTAGCTGTCAGCGGACGGAAAAGGCAATGGAGCAATCGTTCGACACTGCCTTGCCGCGGCAAAATGCGATGGAGCGAAAGCGGCTCATGGCAGCCTCGACCGCGTCATCGCCGATCGGCGGCTTGTCGGCGTCGAAACCGGCGCCGCGCTCGGCATATTGCAGCACCGCGACATTCTCGGCATCGCGCAGCAGCAAGGCGATGAACTGCTCGCCGCGGCCCGAAACCGCGCCCGGATAGCCGCCGGCCGCGGTCGAGCCGCAGCCATTGCTCGACAGATTATATTCGGTGCCGTCAGCGAACCTGCCGCTGGCGATCACGCGCGAGAAACTGGCGGTTTCGCAGCCCCGATTGGTGTTGAAGAAGCGCTGCTGCATCTCGGCGGTGGAAATCGGGGCGCTGCCGGTGCCGCGAAAGGCCGAAAGCGTGATCATCCGCGTCCAGTTCTGGACGCTCTCCCCCCGCGGCACGAACTCCAGGATCATCTGGCGGTCGTTCTTCGCCTCATAGGCGGGCTCGAACGTGCCGAACAGATAAAAGCGCACCTCGCGCCCGAAGACCGGGGCGGAATAGGTGCAGCAGCTATCCGGATCCTTCGCCCGCTGCGTCCGATAGCCGGCGATGATGCCCGCGAAGTCGGGCGCATTGCGAACTTGCGGAGCCGTTTGCGAAATTGCGGAATCGGGCGCGGCGATCCCCAGCAAAACCAGCGCGAGCCCTGTCTGGAACAACCTGCTGCGCATCGCACGCGCTCCCTTCTGCTACCGGTTCAGCATGGCCTTCATGCCGCGGAAGATCGCATCGCAATCGGCCTGCGCCGAGGGAATGCCCTTGCGCAGGCAGATGAAGCCATGGATCGTCCCGCGCATCTCCATATAGGTCACGTCGACCCCCGCCTTGACGCAACGCGCGGCAAAATCGCGGCCCTGATCGCGCAGCGGATCGAGCCCGGCGGTCACCAGCAGCGTCGGCGGCAGGCTGGCCAGATCGCCCAGGATGCAGTCGTTGCGGACATCGCCCGGGGTCGCGGCGTAATTGTCGTTGAACCAGTTCATCGCGTCGGCGGTGAGCAGATAGCCTTGGGCAAATTCGGTGAACGAGCCGCCGGTCTGGCTCGAATCCACCACCGGATAGAGCGGGGCCTGGGCGATCACCGGCACGGCGGCGGGCCTTGCGACCAGGGCCTGGGTGACCACGATGGTGAGGTTCCCGCCCGCACTGTCGCCGGTGAAGACCAGCCCGGTGATGTCGAGGCCCAGTTCCTGCCCGTTGTCCGCCAGCCAGCGCGCCGCCGCCTCGCAATCCTCGGGCGCGGCGGGGAAGGGGTGTTCGGGCGCGAGCCGGTAATCGACCGCGATCACCGGCAGGTCCATCTTCGCCGCCAGCTCGGTGCAATAGGGGTGGTGTGTCTCCAGATCGCCGATGACGAAGCCGCCGCCATGGAAGAACATGATCGCCGGGCCCGCCTCGCGGCTTTCGCGCGCGTCGTAATAGCGCAGCGGGATATCGCCTTTCGGCCCGGGGCAGGTCAGATCGCGGATGATCGCGAGCGGCGTCGGTTCGGCATCGCCGACCATGCGCATCATGCGATAGGCTTCGCGCGCATCGGCGGGCGCCATCTCGTTCATCGGTGGCGTGCCGGCGGCCGACATCATCGCCAGCAGCATCGCAACGTCGGGGCGGACGAAGGGCCCGTTTGCCGTCGTGATTTCGCGCTCGATCTCCGCAGTATCGCTCATCCTCGCAACTTCCTCTCGTTCTGGTTTAATCGGGAGGTTAATGGCTGATGGGCACCCGGTCTACCGCGAAATTCTGCCGCGTCTGCCTTACTTTGCTGCGCCGTTGCGGTCAGGCGCGGGCGAAGCCAAGTCCTTACGCCCCGAAGCAGTCCATTCGCAAATTCGGGGCAAGCCATCGCGGTAAATCAGGTGCCCGGGCACTCAGTTGCCACAGGCGCCCTATTTCCTGGCCCATCACCTGTGTCTGCGACCAGCCGTTTCTGCAGAAACTAGCAGATTGTTCTGTCGCATTATTCATCCAAAATGAATATTGAAGCTTCTTGATAGGCGGTGTGGAAGTGATATTCAGATCGGGGCTTTGATTTGCGATCTTCAGGTGCAGTATCGACCGGTTTCAGGGCCGGTCGTCTGGTCAGGCAAGGAGCCGCTTATGAGATATCGGAAATTTCTCGCTGCTTTGGCATTGGGGTCTATGCTGGCAGGTCCTGTCATGGCTCAGTCTGCGGCAGACGAAGACGAAACCATTGTCGTCACCGGGACCCGGATGACCCGCGGCCAGGCGTTCGAAATGGCGCGGCGCTATACGCGGGCGGTTCTCGCGGTGCCGCAGGCCGACCAGAATGCGCGCTGGGCAGACCCGCTGTGCATCGGCGCCATCGGATTGCGTCCGGAAGTCGCGGTACCGCTGATCGACCGGATCGAGGCCACGGCGCGCGATATCGGGGCAAGGGTGGCCAGCGGTGATTGCGCGCCCAACGTGCTGATGATGTTCGTTCAGGACAGCGATGCCGCCTTTGCCATGTTCGAGCAGAAGCGCCCGGACCTGCTGCAGACATCGACCAAGGACCAGCGCCGTACGCTCTCACAGCCCGGCTGGCCGGTGCGCTGGTTCTATGGGCAGGTGATCGAAGGGCTCGGCGGGCGAGGTGCTTCGCCCAATGCATCGGGTCTGGCGCAGGCTCCAGGGGCACTGATGGACCTGCCGGTGCTCAATGAGGGGGCGCTCAGCAGGATAAACAGCCCGGCTCAACTGAGCATCAAGGGCGTTACCATCCTGGTCGATGTGCCCCGCGTGGCGAACGTCTCGTTCGATGCCCTGAGCGACTATCTGGCGTTCGGTATCCTCTCCCGAACGCGTCTCGATGCCGCCCCGGACGCCAGCAGCATCGTATCGCTGTTTCAGGTGGAGGCGCAGGACAGGCCGGCGGGTATGACCGATCTCGACCGCGCCATGCTCAAGGCGCTGTACAATATCCCGGTAAACCGCAGTGCTGCGGTCCATCGCAATCAGATGGCCAGCGAAATGGTAAAGGTAATTGCGGCGGTGCAGTAATCCTCTGACGTCAGGGCATGGCCGGGGAGGGATCGCGCCCGCCCCGGCTCGTGGCGGTCAATCCTCGACCGGGCTCGACTGCAGCTGGATATAATTGTGGATGCCCATGCGCTCGATCAGGTCGAACTGCGCCTCGATCGTGTCGACATGCTCTTCCTCGCTCTTGAGGATATAGGCGAGCAGGTCGCGCGTACCGTAATCGCGGACGCTCTCGCAATAGGCGATGCCTTCCTTGAGGAGCGGGATCGCCTCGTTTTCGAGCGCAAGATCGGCCCGGAGGATTTCCTCCACCGTCTCGCCGATCTTCAACCGGCCGAGCAGCTGGAAATTGGGCAGGCCATCGAGGAACAGGATGCGGTCCGCCAGCTTGTCGGCGTGCTTCATCTCGTCGATCGATTCCTCGTACTCGTATTTGGCGAGCTTGCTTATGCCCCAATTGGCCAGCATCTTCGAATGCAGGAAATACTGGTTGATCGCCGTCAGCTCGTTCTTGAGCGCGTCGTTGAGAAATTCGATGACCTTGGGGTCGCCCTTCATGATGATGCTCCTGTAACCGGCTGGCCCGTCCCGGGCCATGCAGGTGTGATGATTTCAGGAGCGCACAATAGCGCCGTTTTTTACGGAAGGGAAGCCGCTGCAGCGCGGGAAATACTTGAATTTCAACCGGAATTTAGCAGGCTATTGCTAGGCGGTCGCAGTTTCCCTGCTGATAATGCTTTGCGCAAACGACAGGCACTGGCCGCATTTGGGACGCCGACCGAGCCGGGCGTAAACCTCTGCGGGGCGTGCCGCGCCATCGCGCAGGGCGTCCTTCAGATCCTGTTCCCGAATCGCATTGCAGATGCAAACAACCATGCGTCTCTCCTGTCATCGCGCAGATAGCGATATTGAGAACGCATCGCAACAGTCTTTTTGCGATTCTATCGCAAGCGCATCGGCTGCAGCTTTCGGCGGGCGAGCGAACGCCACAGCCATTCGGCCGGTCCGAAACGGTAGCGCTCGAGCCAGGGCTGCGACCATGTCAGCATGATTCCCCAGGTGGCGAGCACGAAAAGCATCGCGGTCGCGCGATCGATCTGGCCGAACAGCCCGAGGCCCCAGCCATAGAAGATGAAGGTCATGAGCAGGCTGGTGCCGAGATAGTTGCTGAACGCTGCGCGGCCCGCGGCCGCGACGCGTGCGATCAGCGCATGGTCGCGGTAAGTGACCGCCAGCCACAGCAGCGCCGCCGCCCATCCGACGGTCATCACCACGCGAAAGGGAAAGGAAAAGCTGAAAAAGGCGCCAAAGGTGATGACCGTATCGAAGCCGCTGAGCATCACCCAGACGGCCAGGGCGATCATGGGCGGGAGGCCGATGGCAAAGGCGCGCAGGGCGATCTTCCTGTATAACGCGGGCTGCCACAGACCCAGGATGAATCCGCTTTTCAGCATCGCCATACCCAGCAGCATCATCGCCAGTGTGTCGAGCGTGAAGAAGATGAGCGTGCTGGCGAGTGAGCCGGGAAAAATCGCAAGATGGTGCTGCACGATGGTCAGCCAGCCGCTGCGATAGGTTTTCAGGCTCTCGGCAATCTCCTCGGTCCCGGGCTGGCCGAAGCTCGCCAGCATCTCCTGCGTGCCCTTGATCAGATCCGGGTCGGCGCCGGGTGCGGCAGCCTGGATCGCCTGCCACCAGCCGCCGCCGACCATCACCAGCGTGATCAGAAAATAGAGCACATAGAAGATGATCGCCCAGCGCAGCAGCTGCTTCACGTCCTTGCTGACGAAGAGCAGCGCAAGCGTGCCGCAGATCGCATAGGGCACCAGAATGTCGCCCCACCACAATAGGATGAAATGCGCGGCGCCGATCACGAACAACCAGGCCATCCGGTTGAGGTGCACACTGCGCGGGTTCTGGCCCGAAGCTTCGGCGCGCTGCATCACCAGCAGCATGCTCGCGCCGAACAGTACGCTGAACAGCCCGCGCATCTTGCCATCGAACAGCACGAAATTGACCGCCCAGACCCCGGCATTGAGCGGATCGGTGCCGCCCCAGGCCGCAGGGTTCACATAGCCGGCGTCGGGCATCGAGAAGCCGACAATGTTGAGCAGCAATATGCCCATCACCGCAAAGCCGCGAATGGCATCGAGCGTGAGGTGACGGTCTGTCTGCGTCATGGCCTTGCCCCCTTCTGGTGGACCGCATCTAAGCCCCGGATCCGTGCCAATAGCTGTAACATGCTGGCAGCGTGCTGCAATGGCCGAAGGGCAGGGGGCTCGCCAGGGGCAATGCGTCGGCTATCCGGGCCGACTGGACCCGAGTGGCCTCTGGACCGACCAGTCCAATTGCGGCGGTCCCGGAAGACCATCCGGTCGGGTGGCAAACCGGATGGTCCAGCCCGGCAGGTCCCATCGGGTGGTCGGACGGGCCGTTTCGGCGCTTCCGAGGGGCTTGTCGGGTGCCCTTCGGGGGCCTTTTGCGCGCTGAAAGCGAGCGATTGGACCGTCTGGTCGATGGATAAATGGTTAATGGACCAGGCGGACCGGACATCACGGTTCTGACCGGACCTCTGGTGGAACGATCGTTCCGGGCAACGCAGGCAAGGATTTGGTAAACTTGGTTAACCGATAAACGTTACGCCTTTATCTCTTGTTTACCTTTATGCCCCTTCGAAAAAAACTCGCAAAAGCAGTCGGTTATACGCTAGAATTTACAAGGCTTCGAGGCTGCTCTCGCAATGCTGCTCCCGTAGCCCGTCCCATCGCTTTTGGACTGGTCGTCCCATTATCCAAATTTTAACGGGTGCTTACCGATTTATGAACGGAGATTGCCTACAGGTTGCCAAAAAGTTAATACGCCTGGGCACTTAAATAACGGAGAGAGCATGCCTTTTTGCTGGCGTCGGCCGGTCAAATGGCGGCCCTTGGGCCCTGCGGTGCATGGAAAAAGGCCCTTGGCTTGACAGCCTCCGGCACCCCGCTAGACTGGTCGGTCTATGCTGGCCTTTTTGCTCGATCCTGCCGCCCAATCCGGCCCTGCCGATGGGGCATCCGACATGCACCCGACCCGTAACCGGCTGATCAGCGTCGCGACCCGCCTGTTCCAGCAGCGTGGCTATCACGCGATCGGGCTGGCCGAGATCCTGGCGCTGTCGGAAACACCCAAGGGCTCGCTTTACCATCATTTTCCAGGGGGAAAGCCCGAACTGGCCGAAGCCTGCGTTGCGCGGATCGCGGAATCCTCGCTCGCCGCGATCGACCGGCTGTCGGGCAGCGGGCTCGATATGATCGGATTCTTGCGGCGTCTGTCCGAGGTAACGGCGGCGTGGCTGCAGCGAACCGATTGGCTCGATGGCTCGCTGCTCGCGGTGATCGGGCAGGAGCAGGGCGGGGCCAATGGCCCGCTCAGCGAGGCGGTGCGGATCGCCTATCAGCGCATCGAGATGCGGCTGGCGCGCTGGCTGATGGCCGAAGGCATCGCGGTGGCGCGCGCGCGCGACATGGCCGCGACGATCATCGCCGCGCAGGAAGGGGCGCTGGTGCTCGCGCGCAGCCGCCATGACGCCGCGCCGGTTACCCTGGTCACCGATATGCTGTGCAGCATGGTCGAGCGTGGATAGCTCGATTTTCCGCGCTTTTTCGTGGCTGGACCGATCAGTCTGGTCAGCATTCCCCTTGGTCTAGCGGTTTCGTCATGAGCTCGTAACGCCGCTGCATCGGGGCACGAAACAGGGCAAAAGGCCAGGCATAAGGAGAGGCGATCATGACCATTCAAGCATTGCGAACCCCGGATGAGGCGTTCGCCGCCGTGCCGGATTTCGACTATCCGGTGCACTATGCCGATGATCTGCCGGGCTATCAGGGACTGCGCGCCGCCTGGATCGATGCCGGGCCTGCCGATGCGGACCGCGTTTTCCTCTGCCTGCACGGCGAACCGAGCTGGTCTTTCCTCTATCGCCGGATGATCCCTGTCTTTCTTGAAAGTGGGGCGAGGGTAGTCGCGCCCGATCTCTTCGGCTTCGGCCGATCGGACAAGCCGGTCAGGCAGCAGGATTACAGCTTCGACTTTCACCGCAACCATCTGTTGCGGCTGGTCGAGCGGCTCGAGCTTCGGAACGTCACTCTGGTGGTCCAGGACTGGGGCGGGCTGCTGGGGCTGACGCTGCCGGTGGACGCCGGCTTTGCATCACGGCTCTCGCGGCTCATCGTGATGAACACCGGGATAGGGCAGGGGGAGAGCCCCGGCCCCGGTTTCGATGCGTGGAAGAATTACGCCCTCTCGACCCCCGATCTTCCGGTAGGGCGGATCATCGCGCGCGGCACGCCGCATCTGACCGAGCAGGAGATCGCCGCCTATGACGCGCCCTATCCGGGGCCGGAATACAAGGCGGGGGCGCAGGTCTTTCCTGCGCTGGTGCCCGTGTCGCCCGACATGCCGGGCGTCGAGCATGGCCTGGCGGCGGCGCGGTTCTGGTCCGAACGATGGTCGGGCGAGAGCTTCATGGCGGTCGGCGCGGCGGACCCGGTGCTGGGCACAGAGCCGATGGCGCGGCTGCGCTCGCTGATCCGCGGCTGCCCCGAACCGATGATCATTCCCGATGGCGGCCATTTCGTGCAGGAATGGGGGGAACAAATCGCCCGCGCCGCGCTTGCAGCTTTTGGCGACCTGCCGCCTGCCTGATCGAGAGAGGATCATCGATGACCGAGACCAGCACCCCCCGCCGGATGCGCGCCAGCGATTTCGACCCGCATATCCTCGAGATTTTCGATGGCTATGTGCACGGCAAGCTGAGCAAGCGCGAATTCATCCGGCAGGCCGGGCGTTATGCGGCAGCGGGCGTGACGGGTGCGATGATCCTGAGTCAGCTGAGCCCCGATTATGCGCTCGCGCAGCAGGTCGCGCCCGACGATCCGGCGATCCGCACCGAGCGGGTGGAGTACAAGAGCCGCGAAGGTCATGGGACGGTCAAGGGGCTGATGGCCTGGCCCGCCAGCGCGAAGGGCAAACTGCCTGCCGTGCTCGTGGTGCACGAGAATCGCGGGCTCAATCCGTATATCGAGGATGTCGTACGGCGTCTGGCCAAGGCGGGCTATCTGGCGCTTGGCCCTGACGGCTTGACGTCATTGGGCGGCTATCCCGGGACCGATGACGAGGGCCGCACAATGCAGGCCTCGCTCGATCCGGCGAAGCTGATGGAGGATTTTTTCGCCGGCTTCGAATTCCTGCGTGGTCACAAGCAGAGCACCGGCAAGGTCGGCGTCACCGGCTTCTGCTATGGAGGCGGCGTCTGCCATGCGCTGGCCGTGGCCTATCCCGATCTCGCCGCCGCGGCGCCGTTCTACGGACGCCAGGCCAGGCCTGAGGAGGTTCCTGCGATCAAGGCACCGCTGCTGATCCACTTTGCCGAGAATGACGAGCGGGTGAACGCGACCTGGCCCGCCTGCGAGGCGGCGCTCAAGGCGAACAACAAGGTCTACGAAGCGCATTTCTATCCGGGCACCAGCCATGGCTTCCACAACGACACCACCCCGCGCTACGACGAGGCGGCGGCGAAGCTCGCTTGGGAGCGGACGCTGGCGCATTTCGGCAAATATCTGAAAGCGTGACCGATCGCGCGCCGCCGCGCTTGGACAATCTGTCGCATTGTGGCATCCTGCCCCCTGTCATAGACATGTGACAGGGACCGGCCGCTGGCCGGCAAGCCCCGCCACAGGTTCGGCGGCGGAGCGAGACGGGAGATCGCGCCGATGTTCGACGGTTTCGACGCGCTGTTGCTGGCGCGGATCCAGTTCGCCTTCACGGTGAGCTTCCACTTCATCTTCCCGGCCTTCTCTATCGGGCTTGCGAGCTATCTCGCGGTGCTCGAGGGGCTGTGGCTGAAGACGAACGACGACACCTATCTCGACCTGTTCAAATACTGGCGCAAGATCTTCGCGATCGCCTTTGCCATGGGCGTCGTTTCGGGCATTGTGATGTCCTATCAGTTCGGCACCAACTGGTCGGTCTTTTCGGACCGGACCGGACCGGTGATCGGCCCGCTGATGGCATACGAGGTGCTCACCGCCTTTTTCCTCGAGGCCGGGTTCCTCGGCGTCATGCTGTTCGGCATGGACAAGGTGGGCCGCAAGCTGCACTTCACCGCGACGCTGATGGTCGCGGTCGGCACCTTCATCTCCGCCTTCTGGATCCTCAGCGTCAACAGCTGGATGCAGACGCCGACCGGCTATGAGATCGCCGCCAATGGCCAGTTCGTGCCGGGCGAGAGCTGGCTGGCGATCATCTTCAACCCCAGCTTCCCCTATCGGCTCGTCCATACGGTGATGGCGGCGTACCTCACCACCGCGTTCGTCGTCGGCGCGGTCGGTGCGTATCACCTGCTCAAGGACAAGGCCGATCATCGCGCGCAGCGGATGTTCTCGATGGCGATGTGGATGGCAGCTTTGGTCGCCCCCTTGCAGATCTTTGCGGGCGATATGCACGGGCTCAACACGCTCGAGCATCAGCCGGCCAAGGTCATGGCGATGGAGGGGCATTACCAGAGCCATCCTGATGGCGCGCCGCTGATCCTGTTCGGCATCCCGAACAGCGCCGAGCAGCGCGTCGATTATGCGGTGCAGATCCCCAAGGCCTCGTCGCTGATCCTCAAGCACGATCTCGACGCGCCGCTTGACGGGCTCGATACCGTGCCCGAGGACAAGCGGCCCCCGGTCGGCATGGTGTTCTGGTCGTTCCGCGTGATGGTCGGCATCGGCTTTGCCATGCTCGGGATCGGGCTGTTCAGCCTGCTCGCGCGGGTGCGAGGCCGGCTGTACGACTGGCCGTGGCTGCACCGGCTGGCGATCGTCATGGGCCCGTCGGGCTTTGCCGCAGTGATCGCGGGCTGGATCACGACCGAGGTCGGCCGCCAGCCCTATACGGTGTACGGCCTGCTGACCACGGCGGACAGCGTCTCGCCGCTCGCCGCTCCTGCGGTCGGGGCATCGCTGGTCGCGTTCATTGTCACCTATTTCATCATGTTCGGGGCAGGGACCGCCTACATCCTGAAATTGATGAGCAAGCCCGCGACCGGGCACGAGGAAGCCGCCGCATCGGGCCCGCTGCGCAGCGCCGGGATCACGCCCGCGTCCGCCGACAGCACACAGCGCGGGCGCAGCGGCACCATGATGGAGGAGGGGGCATGAATATGGACCTCACCATTGTCTGGGCGTTCATCATCGCCTTTGCCGTGTTCGCCTATGTGGTGATGGACGGGTTCGATCTCGGCATCGGCATTATCTTTCCGGCGCTCGGGCGCGGGGCAGAGCGCGACAAGGCGATGAATTCGGTCGCCCCGGTCTGGGACGGCAACGAAACCTGGCTGGTGCTGGGCGGGGGAGGGCTACTCGCCGCGTTCCCGCTCGCCTATGCGATCATCCTGCCCGCGATCTATCCGCCGATCATCGCGATGCTGCTCGGGCTGGTGCTACGCGGCGTGGCCTTCGAGGGTCGCTGGCGCGACCCCAGTCACCAGCCGTTCTGGGATTTCGCTTTCACCGCAGGCTCGTTCGTCGCTGCCTTTGCGCAAGGCGTGACGCTGGGCGCGCTTCTGCAGGGGGTCGAGGTCGAAGGGCGCGCCTATGCCGGCGGCTGGCTCGACTGGCTCAGCGCCTATTCGGTGCTCACCGGCATCGGCACGGTGATCGGCTATGGCCTGCTCGGATCGACCTGGCTGATCATGAAGACCGAAGGTCCGGTACAGGACCATGCCTTCCGGATGAGCTGGAAGCTGTTTCCCGCGACGCTCGCCGCACTCGGCGCGGTCAGCCTCTACACCCCGTTTCTGGAGGCCGAATATTTCGCGCGCTGGTTCACTTTCCCCAGCGTGCTGTTCTCGGCGCAGGTGCCGCTGCTCGTCGCCGTCATCGCTTTCCTGCTGTTCCGCTCGCTGCGGCTGCGCCACGATTATGCGCCGTTCCTGCTGACGCTGGGTCTGTTCCTGCTCGGCATGATCGGGTTGGGGATCAGCATGTTCCCCTATGTCGTGCCCGACGAGGTGACGATCTGGGACGCGGCGACGCACCCCAGCAGCCAGGCGTTCATGCTGGTCGGCACCCTGTTCATCGTCCCGCTGATCATCGGCTACACCGCCTGGGCTTACTGGGTGTTCCGCGGCAAGGTGGGGGACGAGGGCTATCACTGATGCTTGGCGATAGCGATGATCCCGATCGCGGCGACGCCCGGCCGCTCGGCCAGAAGCTCGGCTGGATGGCGGCGCTCTGGTTGATCTCGGTCGGAGTCGTCGGGACGGTTGCCTATGCGATCAGATGGTGGATAAACGGCTGACCCCTAACGCGAGTCCGCTGCTCCATGTCGATCGAGAAACACTATATCAGCGCCAATTCCCTGCTCGAGGACAGCTATCGGCTGGCGATGCAGGTGATCGAGAGCGGTTACCAGCCGACGCATATCGTCGGCATCTGGCGCGGCGGTGCGCCGGTCGGCATCGCGGTGCAGGAGCTGCTCGAATATCATGGCGTCGATGCCGACCATATCGCGATCCGCACCGCGAGCTATTACGGCATCGACCAGCAGAGCAAGGACGTGCGCGTCTATGCTCTCGGCTATCTTGTCGACACGCTCAGCCCCGAGGACCGGCTGCTGGTGGTCGACGACGTGTTCGACAGCGGCAAGTCGATCCAGGCTTTCATCCACGAACTCGCCGCCAAGTGCCGGTACAACATGCCGCACGACTGGCGGATCGCCACGGTCTATTACAAGCCCTCACGCAACCAGACCGACATGACACCGGATTATTATGTGCACGAGACCGAGCAATGGCTGGTCTTCCCGCACGAGATCGTGGGCCTCAGCGTCGAGGAAATCCGCATGCACAAGCCGGGGGCGGGGATCATATTGGGGGAGTGAAGCGGGTTGTCTGGTTCGTCATTCCCGCGAACGCGGGAATCCCGCTTCCTGGTTGGTGAGAATAGCGGGACCCCCGCGTGCGCGGGGGTGACGAAAGACGGCGAGGGATTGCACCCTCTGGCGCCGCTTGGCATAACCTCATCCCATGAAACCCGATCAGCGCGACGCCTATATCGACCGCCTTCCCAAGGCCGAGCTCCACCTGCATATCGAAGGCTCGCTGGAGCCCGAAATGCTGTTCGACCTGGCGCAGCGCAATGGCGTCGCCATCCCGTTCGGCAGCGTCGAGGAGATCCGACAGGCTTATAATTTCAGTAACTTGCAGGACTTTCTCGATATCTATTATCAGGGCATGGCGGTGCTGCTCAAGCAGCAGGATTTCTACGACCTGACCTGGGCCTATCTCGAGCGCGCGCATGCCGACCATGTCCGCCATGTCGAGATCTTCTTCGATCCGCAGGGCCATACCGAACGCGGCGTGCCGTTCGCTAATGTCATCATCGGCATTTCGGACGCGCTGGCCGATGGCGAGAAGCAATGGGGGATCACGTCGCTGCTGATCCTATGCTTCCTGCGCCATCTCGACGAGGCCAGCGCCGAGGCGACGCTCGACGAGGCTATTCCCTATCTCGACAGGATCGCAGGCGTGGGTCTCGATTCTTCCGAAGTCGGCCACCCGCCGAGCAAGTTCCGCAACGTCTTTGCCCGCGCGCGCTCGCTGGGGCTCAAGGTCGTCGCGCATGCCGGCGAGGAAGGACCGCCCGAATATGTTCACGAGGCGCTCGACATCCTGAATGTCGACCGGATCGACCATGGCAATCGCGCGCTCGAGGACGAGGGGCTGGTCCAGCGGATCGTAAGCGAGGGCATGACGCTTACCGTCTGCCCGCTGTCGAACCTGAAACTGTGCGTGATCGACGAGATCGCCCAGAGCCCGGTCAAGCGCATGTTGGAGTCCGGCATCCGCGCGACTGTCAATTCGGACGATCCCGCCTATTTCGGTGGTTATGTGAACGCCAATTACCGCGCGATCGCTTCAGCGCTCGATCTCAGCCGTGAAGAGCTGCGCACGCTCGCGGCGAACAGCTTCAGCGGGTCATTCCTCGACGAGGCGGCGAAAGCGCATCTGCTGGCCGAGATCGACCATTATGACGCGCATTTCGCCTGATCGTATCGCTCAGCGTTCGCTGAGATAATAGCGCTCGACCTCGGCCAGATTGTCGTCGAGCTCATAGACGATCGGCTGGCCGGTCGGGATTTCCAGACCCGTGATCGCATCGTCGGCAATGCCCGACAGGTGCTTGACCAGCGCGCGCAGCGAATTGCCGTGAGCCGAGATGATCACGCGCTTGCCGGCCTTGAGTTCGGGCGCGATGCGGCTTTCCCAATAGGGCAGCACGCGCGCGATCGTGTCCTTCAGGCTCTCGGTATTGGGGATCGCGATCCCGGCATAGCGGCGGTCCTTCGACAGGTCGAATTCCGACCCGGCGTCGAGCGGCGGCGGCGGAATGTCGAAGCTGCGGCGCCAGATAAGCACCTGCTCGTCGCCGTGCTTGGCCGCGGTCTCGGCCTTGTCGAGCCCGGTCAGGCCGCCATAATGGCGCTCGTTCAGCCGCCAGTCCTTCTCGACCGGCAGCCACAGCCGCTGCATCTCTTCCAGCGCCAGGTTCAGCGTCTTGATCGCGCGGGTCTGCAGCGAGGTGAAGGCGATGTCGAAATCGAGCCCCTTGTCGCGCATCAGTCGCCCGGCTGCGCGTGCTTCCTCCGCGCCCTTTTCGGTCACGTCGACATCCCACCAGCCGGTGAAGCGGTTTTCCAGATTCCATTGCGACTGGCCGTGACGGATAAGGACAAGCTGCGGCATTTCGGGCGTCTCCTGTTGCGATTGCGTGCGCGTTTAGCGCAGGCGCTGCCCCGCGCAACCCCCGTTCTCTATCGTCATTCCCGCGAACGCGGGAATCCCGCTTTGGCAAAGCAGGCGTGCAGGAAGCGTCACCCCCGCCTTCGCAGGGGTGACGAGCAATCCTGTTTTCGTGGGCCGTCAGATCCGCTCGAAGCGCACCTTCAGTCCGTCGCGCGGCTGGGGGATCGGCCAGGCCTGCCATTCGGGGGCATAGCCCGGCTCGGTCACGATGCGGTGCTGGCTCAGGATATGGTGCAGCAGCACCTTGATCTGCATATAGGCAAAGTGCAGCCCCAGGCACATGTGCGCGCCGCCGCCGAACGGCACCCAGGCATATTTGTGCCGGTTGCGCGTGGCTTCGGCGGTAAAGCGCATCGGGTCGAACCGGTGCGGCTCGGGCCAGTGCTCTTCCTGCTTGTGGGTAAAGGCCGCGCTGATGCTGACCGGGGTTCCGGCAGGGATGCGATAGCCGCCGAACTCGAAGTCCCTGAGCGCGCGGCGCGGGGTGGAAGGCACCGGCGGGATCATCCGCAGCGCTTCCTTGAACGCCATTTCGGTGAGTTCGAGATCGGGCAGCGAATCATAGGGCATCGGGGTGCCCGCAGGCGCATGCTCGAGCAGTTCGGCGCGAATCCTGTCCTGCCATTCGGGGTGCCGCGCGAGCAGCCAGATCAGCGAACTCGCCGAAGACGTGATGGTGTCGTGCGCCGCCATCATCAGGAAGTTCATGTGATCGACCACCTCGTCGGTGGTGAGCAGGCTGCCGTCGTCGCGCGTGGCGCGGCAGAACTGGCTGAACATGTCCGGCCCCTGCTGCTCGCGACGCTTCTGCACCTCGGGGGTGAAATAATCGACCAGGAACTTCCGCCCCGCGACGCCCCGGCCCATCTTGGTGAAGGGCAGCGGACGGCGGACCACGCCGATCGAGGCCTGCACCATGTCGACAAACGCCTTGTTGATCTTGTCGGCTTCGGGCCCCCAGGGAATGCCCAGGAAAGACGTTGCCGCAAGGTCGAGCGTCAACTTCTTGATTTCACTGTAGAACAGGATGTCGCGGTTCGACCATTCGGCGACCCGCGCAGCGATGCCTTCGTTCAGCTTTTCCGAATAGTGCCGCATCGGGCCGGGCTTGAACGCGATGGAGAGCGCTCGGCGGTCAGCGCGGTGATGGTCGAAATCCATCAGCATCAGCCCGCGCGGGAACAACAGGTTGAGCACCGGACCCCAGCCCTGTTCGGACGAGAACAGCTTGTCGCGGTCGAACAGCACCAGCTCGTTGGCATCGGCCCCGAACAGCGCGACCTGGCGGCGGCCAAAGGCATTAGTGCGATAGACCGGTCCATATTTCTCGCGCATCTCGTTGCCGAACTTCTCGGGATCGGCGAGCATCCTGAAGGTGACGCCGACGACCGGCAGGCCATCCTCGCCCGGAATATGATCGAGCGATCCCGGGCCGGGCATGCGCGTCCAGTGCGGATTGCCGCTGTCGCGCTGGATGGTGTGATCGGGGAACATCTCGCGCGGGGGAGCAATCACGGTGGCCATGGGGGAATCCTCTGCTCGGTTTTAATCGCTCCATTAAATATCAACTGACATGGATGTTAGCAAGCGATCCGTCGCATCCGAACCGCCATTCATCGTTAATTCAACTGGCGGCTTCCATGAACGAAACATCGGAGCCCCGCTCCGGCGGCCCGCCGCGCCTGGATTGCGGCTTAGGGGATGATGCGTTGAACCCTGTTTCCTTCCTGCAGAATGCGCGCGCCGGCGCGCTTCGCATTGCAACCCTGGCGCTGGGCGCGGCGTCGCTGTCCGCCTGTGCCTATGGCTATGGTGACTATGGCGGCTATGGCGGTGTCTCGGTCGGTGTCGGCAGCGGCTATGCCGGGGGCTTCGACCCCTATTGCGACGGCTATGCCGCCTGGGACAGCTGGTATGGCTGCGACTATGGCTATGGTTTCGGCCAGATCGGCTTTGGCGGCGGATACTGGGACAATTTCTATTATCCCGGCTATGGCACCTGGATCTACGATCGCCCCGGTGGCCGCCGTTTCGCGATGCAAGACCGGCACCGCCGCTATTGGGGACAGCAGCGCTGGCAATATTACCAGCAGCGCCGGGCCGATCGCCGCGACTTTCGCGATGACCGGCGGGACGATCGGCGCGATTGGCGTCGTGATCGACGCGAGACGCTCGACGACCGGCGCGATTGGCGACGCGAGCGCCAGGCCGACGGGCAGGAATTCCCCCGCACCCGGCGCGGAGAACGCGAGCGCATGGGCGGTCTGACACCCGAGGATCGCCAGCGGCGCCTGGAGCGCTGGCAGCAGCGCCAGCAGGATCAGGCGGGTCAGCCTCAGAATGGCGGCCGCAACTGGCAGGACCGGGGTGAGCGCCAGGGTCGCGGCGAGGGTCGGGTGCGGCCCGATGGCCAGGGCAGGGGCGGTTGGCAGGGCAGGGGCGAGGGACGCGCGCGGCCCGAAATGCGCCAGCCCCAGCCCGGCTTCACGCCGCCGCCGCGCGCCGAGCGACCGCCACGGGCAGAACGGCCGCAGCGCCCGCCGCAGATGATCGAGCGGACCTCGCCGCGCGGCCCTGCCAGCGTCCCCAATCGCGATGGGGTGCGACAGCAGGACGTGCGCGAAGACTGACGCTGGAGGGTTTTAACCGGGGCGGGTGACACCATGGGCTTGTGACCTGCCCCGAAAGCCCTATTCTTGAGGGCATGACGCTTTTTTCGCTTCTCGACCAGTCGGTGCGCTTTGCCGATGTCCCCGCCCAGGCTGCGCTGGAGGCGACACTCGAAGCGGCGCGGCTCGCCGATTCGCTCGGCTATCACCGGCTCTGGGTGTCCGAACACCATGCCAGCCGCTTCCTGTGCGGCAGCGCGCCGGAAATCCTGATGGCAGCCATCGGGGCGCATACGAAGCGCATCCGGCTCGGCTCGGGCGGCGTCATGCTGCCGCACTACAGCGCCTACAAGGTTGCCGAGCAGTTCGCGGTGCTCAGCAATCTCTATCCGAACCGGATCGATCTGGGGGTCGGTCGGGCCCCGGGCGGCGAGATGCGCGTCGCCGCAGCATTGTCCGCCCCGCACCCGCCATCGTTTCGCGAGTTTCCGCAACAAGTCGCTGATCTGGTTGGGTATCTCGGCGGTGACCTGACCGAGCCAAGGCTGAGTCCCGAGCCCGCGGGCGATGTCCCGGTCTGGATCCTCGGCACCAGCCCCGACAGTGCGATGCTGGCAGGTGCGCTCGGCCTGCCTTACGCGCTCGCGCTGTTCATCAATCCGCAAGCCGGCCCCGAGCTGACCGATCTGTATCGCCGCCATTTCCGGCCGAGCGCGCAGCTCGCCGAACCCTATGTGATGCTCGCGACCACCGCCTTTGCCTGCGACGATGCCGGCTATGCCGAGCTCCTGCGCAAGAACTACTTTCTCAACATCGCACGGCTGCTCGGCGGCGGGACGCAGCCGGCGGTGTCGCCCGAGGAAAGCCGCGACATCGGTTTTACCGAGCGCGAGGCAATGATCATCGGCGCGCAGGCGCGGATCGCCGCCTTCGGCACGCCCGACGCGGTGCGAAGCAAGGTGCTGGCGCTGGCCGAAGCCTTTGGCGCCGATGAGGTGATGATCTCGTGCAACGCCTATCACCAGCACGACCGGCTGCGCGCGATCGAGCTGTTCGCGCAGAGCATGGCGCTGGCCGAAGCGGCCTGACGTCATGCCGCCAGCCTTTCCCGATTTCTGCGCCGAGCAAGCGCTGCCGTTCAGCGATGGCGAGGCCCTGGTGATCGACAAGCCGGCGGGTCTGCCGGTGAGCCGCCCGCGCAAGGGGGGGCGCAGCCTCGAGGACTTCCTCCCCGCGCTGCGCTTCGGCTTCCAACGCGAACCTCAGCCGGTGCACCGGCTCGATCAGGACACGTCGGGATGCCTGTTGCTGGCGCGCCATGCCAAGGCGCTGAAGCGCTTCGGCGCGGCCTTTGAAAGCGGTGCGGTGAGCAAGGTCTATTGGGGCGTGATCGAAGGCTTGCCGGAAGAACAGAGCGGCACCATCGACCTGTCGCTCGCCAAGGCGAGCAGCGCAGCCGGCGGCTGGCGGATTGTGCCGTCTGCCACGGGCAAGCGCGCCGTGACGCACTGGCGGCAGCTGGCAGTCGCCGATGGCAGGACGCTGGTCGAGTTCCGTCCGGAAACGGGCCGCACGCACCAGATCCGCGTGCACGCGCTGCACGGCCTGGGCCAGCCGCTTGTCGGCGACCCGGTCTATGGCCGCAGCGATCCCACGGGAATGATGCTGCACGCCGCGCGCCTCACGCTGCCGCGCGACGGCAAGCCGCCGATCGCCGCCAGCGCTCGCTTGCCCGATCGTTTTCGCAAGCTGGGCTTTGCCGAGCCGGAGGATGTTGATGGCTGATATCCATATCCCCGACCATGCCATTGTTTCGGAACGATTCATCACCGCTTCCGGACCCGGTGGGCAAAATGTCAACAAGGTGGCGACGGCGGTGCAGTTGCACGTCAACATCTTCGCGCTCGGCCTGCCGCCACTGGTGTACAGCCGGTTGCGTGCGCTCGCGGGCAGCCGGATCAATCAGGATGGCGAGCTGGTGATCCAGGCGCGGAGCCATCGCACGCAGGAGGCGAACCGGCGCGAGGCGCGCGAACGGCTTGCCGCCTTGCTCGCCGAAGCGCATGATCTGCCGGCGGTTCGCGCCAAGTCGCGCCTCAACCGGGTCGGCAAGGCCGAGCGGCTGGCAGGCAAGAAGAACCGTTCCACCATCAAGAAGAATCGCGGCCGCGTGAGCTTCGATTGACTCTCAATTATCGGACTTAAACCCATGTATGCATTCGATATCGACCCCGACGCTCCCAAGGCGCAGCTACATGACGACCTGCATTCTGCCGCCATGGCGCTGGTCGAGGGCGAGCCCGATGGTATCGCGAACATGGCCAATGTCGCGGCGCTGATCTGGCAGTTCCTGCCCGATCTCAACTGGGCGGGCTTCTATCGCATGGTCGAGGACGAGCTGGTGCTCGGCCCGTTCGTCGGCAAGCCCGCGTGCATCCGCATCGCCTTGGGCAGCGGCGTGTGCGGTACGGCGGCGGCCAGCGGCGAGACGCAGCGGGTCGAGGACGTCCATGCCTTTCCCGGCCATATTGCGTGCGATGCGGCGAGCCAATCCGAACTGGTCGTTCCGGTTCTACACGACGGCCAGGTCACGCATGTCATCGATCTCGACAGCCCCCGCACCGGACGGTTCGACGCCGAAGATCAGGCCGGGATCGAGCGGCTGGCCAGGAGCCTGGCCGGGCGGATTTAACCCGGCCTTTACCCTGACGCCGCGTCTTGCCCCAAATTGAAACAGGGGCGTCGCTGCGCGCCGGTTTTACATTCGCGCAATGGTGCGCTCGCCTTGCAAATGCTAACAAAGGCTTAACAAATCCGGGCCGGAATGCGCCATGATGCGCATAGCCGATCCGGATCGCCTGGTGTTTGCCCAAGGGGAGTTAACCATGAAGAGCCGCGCCTTTGCTATGATGCGCCATGCCGCGATCGGAGCCAGCCTGCTGGCGGTCGCTGCCACTGCCATGCCCGCGCAAGCCGCCGATTCGGCCCTCAAGCGCTCGGCATCGGGCTGGTTTTCGCTGAGCCAGCCTAGCGCGCTCAAGGGCACCACGGTGGTGCGGCCCGGCTATGGCATGCGCTTCCCCGTCGGAGCGCCGGCCTATGTGCGCCCGTTCCGCGGCTTCATCCTGCCCCGTGTCTGGATCGCGCCGACCTATTACATCGCCAACTGGCAAGGCTATCGCCTGCCGCGTCCGGCGCCGGGCTATGGCTGGTCGCGCTATTATGACGATGCGGTGCTGACCGATCGCCAGGGCCGGGTCTATGACACGGTGCAGGGTGTCAACTGGCAGGCCGCGCCGGGAACGGCGACCACGGTGGTGCAGCAGACCTATTCGCCCGATTACGACCCCTATAATTACGACGACAGCCTGCTGCTCGGCAATGACGACGTCGTCGAAGGCACCCATTGGAGCCGCGATGCCGACATGGATGCGGGTGTCGATTATGACCCCGATCTGCCTCCGCCGCCCCCGCCTCCCGCCTATGCGCCGGTGGATGACCGCGCGTTTCTGGAAGCATGCCGCCGCGACAACGGCCTGGGCGGCGCGGCCGCCGGGGCTGCCGTGGGCGGCCTCGCGGGCAACCGCATCGCCGGGCGCGGCAACCGCACCGGTGGCACCCTGATCGGCGCAGGCGTCGGCGCGCTCGCCGGCATGGTGATCGACAAGGCCGAGGACCGCGAACGCTGCAAGCGGCTGCTGGCTGCCGAGAATGCAGGCGGATATGGCACGCGCTATGCGTCGCCGCCGCCGCCGCCGCCGGTCGCCGCTCCTGGCTATGCGCCGCCTCCGCCGCCGGCCACCGGCTATGCGCAGCTCGATGACCGCGCGTTCCTCGAAATCTGCCGCCGCGACAACGGGCTCGGCGGTGCGGCCATCGGTGCCGGGATCGGTGGTCTTGCGGGCAACCGCATCGCCGGACGCGGCAACCGCACTGGCGGAACGCTGATCGGCGCGGGCGTCGGCGCGCTCGCGGGCATGCTGATCGACAAGGCCGAGGATCGCGAGCGCTGCAAGCGCCTGCTCGCGCAGCAGGGCGCGGTGGCTCCGGGCCAGCCCGGCGGTTATCCGCCGCCGCCTCCGGGCTATCATTACTATTACCCGCCGCCGATCGTCACGACGATCACGATCACCCCGGGCAATTGCAACTGCAACGAGACCGTGGTGGTGACCGAGGGTGCGCCCGCGCATCATGCTCCGGTGGTGCATCACCGCAGCAAGAACGTGCGCGTCTATCGCAAGTGATGTTTAGCCGCTGACCGGCGTGTCGACATAGCCGGTCAGCCCCCAGGGGTCGTAGGGGCCGAGCACGAGCTGCTCGAACGTGCCCATGCCGCTCTCGCCATCGCTGGTGGTGACGCGGCAAAGGATCTGCACGTGCAGATTGCCCATATCGGGCGCGAGCGGATCGAGCGCGGCGAGCTCGAAATCCGCGCGCTCGACCGCCAGCGCGCCATGGTGGAGGCCATGGCCCCAGCGCGGGCAGGTATAGCCCAGGCCCCGCATCTGGAAGCGTTGCACCGGCTCGAACCTCACGGCCAGCGGCCCGTTCTCGGTTTCGATGGTAAGCTCGCCGCCCGACGGCCAGCGGGTGCCCGGCTGGTGATGCGTGACCATGCGCGCGGCGGGGGTCTCGGCAAAGCCGTCATGCGCCGCGCCATCGGGCGCGATCGCCGCGCGCGTGTTCCAGGGCGTGCCGCTGCGGTGCGCGTTGACGTGGAAGAACAGGCTGCGCGTTTCCAGATTGACCGGGGTCCACTGCCAGAAGAAGCACGGCTGGCGGCTGGCCGAATGCGGCTGCATGTCTGCCGCGCCCACTGGCCGCACGCCCCAGCTGCGGTCGCGCGTGCCGCTGCATCCGGGCGCGACCTCGATCCGCTCGCCATCGACCTCGATCCAGCCGGTATAATGGCCGTTCTGCGTCATCCGGGTATAGTCCATGAAGGTGCGCGGACCGTTGCGGAAGGTGAAGCGCGGCTCCTCGATGGGGAAGGCGCGCCCGGTAAAGATGAGGTCCGCCCTGATCCCCTCGCCATCGACCTGCACACGCAGCAGCTTGAGCGGCTCGATGACCTCGATCCGGATCGGTCCCACCTGGAGGTCCATCCGCTCCATACCGAGTTCGCGCGAGGCGTGAAGATTGTGCTGCACGCCATTGCGAATGCACGAGAAACTGGCATCCGCGATATCGAGATGCGGGTAGACGCCAAAAGCCAGCGCGAAAAATCCGCTGCCGTCGGGATTGTAGCCGTTGAAGAAATAGCGGTCGTAGAAATTGCGATCGGTGCCCGAATAGGCAATCGGTTCGGCGGTCTGGTGCAGCGGAAAGTCATCACCCTTGGTCAGCATGGACTTGTCTCCGCTCGCTTTTCCGAGTGGCGCAGCAGCGCGCCGATGCTGTCATGATCGCGCGCGAGGCTGCACGCGCCGCGCGCCATGGACAGGAAATTGGCATCGCCGCGCGCGGTGCGCTCGACAAAGGCGGCGCTGAAAACCGCCGTCGACAGGCCCGACAGCGCGCCGATGCGGTAATCGTCCCAGATGTCCGCGCGCGACCGCGCTACGCCCAGCCGGGTCATCTCGGCGCAGTAGAGCTCGATCAGTTCGTCTTCATGCGCGCGGCGCATATCGCCGCCGATGCCGGTGCCGAGAAAATAGCCAAGATCGCTGGTGCCGCCGCCGATGCCGCAGGTCTGCCAGTCCACCACCGCCATGGGTTCTTCGCCGCCGCGAATGTCGAACAGCATGTTGTCCAGCCGATAATCACCATGGACGATGCAGCGCGTCGCCGGAGTGAACTGGAACCAGGTGGCGCAATGCGCCGCGAGCTGCTCGCAGATGTCGAGATATTCGGCTTCGATCTGGCCGGCATAGCGGTCGCGGAACATGGCCTGCGCGCCCGGATAGGCCTGGATGATCCATTCGCGCGCCGCGACATCGGGTTGCAGCCAGTCTTCGTCCAGCATCGCGAGCCCCTCGGTGGAGGCGTGCAGCAGCGCCATCTGACGGATCGCGGCGCGCGCCTGGTCGAGCGTGCAGGGTGCCAGCTGGTTGCCGACCTGCGCCGGGCTCAGGTCCTCGAAGAGCAGGATGAAATTGCTGCCCGTATCGTCGATCTGCGCGCAATAGGCCCTGGGCACGCGCATCGGGATCAGCGGGGCGACGCGGGCATAGAAATTGACCTCATGCAGGTAGAGCCGCAGCTGCGCCGCCGTCGCGCGGCTGGTAGCATCGCGCGAGGGCAGCTTGGCGGCTACCGAGCCGGGGGCGTGCGGGGCGGGGCGATCATAGCTGAGGGCGATCCTGACCGTATCGCCGACCTGGCCGGTGCCGATCGGCGCGACGTCGATCGATACGATCTGCGCGCCATCGAGTGCGGTGGCCGTGTCGAGCGCAGACTGCAACCAGTCGCGGCTGATCTCTTCCGCCCGGGTAGGAAAACCCTGCATCGCTCTCCTTTCCGCCGGATCGCGTCCGGCGTCTGTTTAATCGCACGATTAAACAAGCGCGGGCGAATTGCAATCGGGCATTTCAAGGAGTGAGCGTGTGTCCCGGCTCAGGCGAGCTCGCTGGCCAGGCGCGCCTGCATCTGGTGCACCATCGGGTGCATCGCCTGGACTTCGGCAAAGCCCAGCCGGTCCGCCTCGAGCGATCTTTCCAGCCGCACCAGCCGATCGAGCAGATGCTGTGTTTCGTGCACCAGTCGCTGTGCCTCGGCGGGCAGGCGGGCGACGACAAAGGGGTCGCTGCTGCTGCATTTGCCGAGCGAGCGGCTGCGCCCGCGCAACTGGTGCTCGGAAAGCTCGCCGGCAAAAAACGCCTTCTGGTTGAGCAACCAGGCGATCGAATGCATCAGCCGCGTGGTCACGCGCAAAGACTCGCACGACATGTCGATCCGGATCTCGTCCTGCTGCGCGACTCCCTGCTGCTCGGCCGTCAGTTCGAAATAGGAGCGAGCCTCGTCGGCCAGCACCATCGCCTCGACATAGAGCGACTCGACCAGCTTGGCGGTGAAAGGGGATTGAACGCTTTCCATGCGCGTTATCTGCCAAATCCGCGCCGGGCTGCACAGCGCAAAGACATGGTTAAGCCGCCAATCCGGGGCTTTGTGTCAAGTCGGAACACCCGTCCCGTCAGGCGTGAACCCGCTCAGGCGATGATATCGGGGATCAGATAGTCTTCGAGGATCGCGATCTGGTCGCGGAGCAGCAGCTTGCGCTTCTTGAGCCGAGCCAGCTGCAGCATGTCGGGCGTGCCGCCGTTGCTGAGCGCGACGATGGCATGATCGAGGTCGCGATGTTCGATGCGCAGCGAGGCCAGCTTCTGCCGGACTTCTTCCTCTGTCACATCCGCGCCCTTTCCCCACCACAGCCCGGCCCGGAAAAGGCACGGAATCGCCATAGCGCAGGCACAAGGCCTGCCGGTTATCGCGGTTATGGAATGTTTCGCCGCAATGCAAGCGCGCCTGTGCATAACGCCACAGACAGGCCGGAAATTTTATGTTTAGATCATCCCCCCAAAGATGAGAAGGCAACGAGTCGAAGGAGACATACATGCTGAACGACAGTCATACCGAAGCCCTCAAGGCCAAGCATGCTGGTATCGAACGGATGATCCACGACGAAGAACGCCGACCTGCGCCCGACACGGCGCTGATCGCCAAGCTCAAGAAGCAGAAATTGCGCATCAAGGAAGAGATCAGCCTGCATTGATCGGCTGATCTGATTACCGCGGTTGTCGGCCGGGGGGCCTGGCGACCGCAAAACCGCCCGGCGCGCCTGCAAGGTCTTTTTTCGACCGGGGGCAGAGCGCGCGTCGGGCGACGGGGGCGCGCCTTGCCGCTCCTATCGCAGCACCGCCAGCGGATCGACCAGCCGGACATCGTGCATCTGGTCGAGATAGGCCTCGTAATAGCCCTTGTGCGATGCTCCCACGACGGTGAGCATCCGCGTGCCCGGATAGCGGCCCAACACGTCGCGCATGTTCGCGACCATCCGCAGGTTCCGCGTTTCCCAGAAGCCCAGATACTGGCGACCGAAGCCCTGCGGAGATGGATCGGCCAGCGCCGCACCGAAATCCGATAGATAGGCCAGCATCGGGCCATCGGGTGCATTATAGGCACAATACAGGTTCAGCATGCCATCGGGCTGCTCCAGACGGGCCTCCAGCGCATCGCTCATCTGCCTGCGCATCCGGGTGGCCGGATTGTCCCAGGCGGTGGTGATGGCCTGTTCGAAGGCCTTGCTCTCGGCCGGGTCGCTGGGTGGGGGTGTATCGGCGCTGTGGTCATCCACGCTCCACAGCCGCTCCAGTCCGAGCTTCGCCGCCAAGGCCGCCGCGATCTGATAGGTCTCGTTCCGGCGTGCGAGCATCTTGTCGAGCGATGCGACCAGGGGCTCGGTCAGGCCATCGGCTGGCTTGCGGTCGCCGGGGGCCAATCGCAGCCATTGCACCATCGCCGAACCGGGTTCTCCCGCCGCGAGCAGGATCGCGGCGAGATGCCGCCGCTCGGCGGGCGATGGCGCCGCCGGCCAGTTTGCCAGCAGACGCTCGGCCTCGGCGTTGGCGGCGGGCACGTCCAGCCCGGTCGCCGCGGCTGCCGCCGATGGGTCGAAGCAATAGTCCCTGACCGTTTCGGCATAACGCTGCGGATAGCGGCGAAGGCTGTCGCATTGCAGGCCCGAAAGGTTCTCGGTCGCAATGGCGCTGGGCTTCCAGGCGGCGAGGCGATCGAGCAAGGGCGCGAGCAGGGCGCCCAGCTTTGCGGGCGTGATGTTGTCGGGCAACCCGGAAAGATGGGGCGTGGCGAGCACGAGCACCTCGTTCGGCGCACCCTGGGGCGGTCCCTTGAGCGTGTCGGGATGAAAGCCCTGCCGATAGTCCTGCGCCGCAACCGGCGCCGCAGCGGCGAGGCTCAGCGCGGCGGCGAAGGGGATGGCCCAAGCAGGTCGACGGGTGTCACGCGAATGATCAGGCAAGGCAGCCTCCCAGTACATTGTGTATTGCTGTGTTGCTACACTGTAGCAATCAAGCCGTCCATCGCCAAATCACCCCCAAAACGGGTGGTTGCCCGGATGGCGCGCCGCGCTGCTGCGTGCTAGACCGCTGGCATGTCCGAAGCCCAGATCAACGCCACGCTTGCCGCCCGCAACATCCTGACCCGGCTCCACGATGTGATGGCCGCGCGCACCAACGCGCAGGCCAAGCTCAACCAGGTGGTCGACATCATCGGGGATTCGCTGAACAGCGAGGTTTGCTCGATCTATCTTTTGCGCGAAGGCGTGCTCGAGCTGTTCGCGACGCGCGGCCTCAACCAGGAGGCGGTGCACGTCACCAAGCTGGCGCTGGGCCAGGGGTTGACCGGCACGATCGCCAAGAATGTCGAGACGCTGAACCTCGCCGAGGCGACCGCGCATCCCGATTTCCAGTATCGCCCCGAAACCGGCGAGGAAAAGTTCCACAGCTTTGCCGGCGTGCCGATCGTGCGGATGGAGCGCGCGGTGGGCGTGCTGTGCATCCAGCATGTCGAGCCGCGCCGCTATCTCGAGGTCGAGATCGAGGCGATGCAGACGGTGGCGATGGTGCTGTCCGAACTGATCGCCAATGCCGGGCTTGTCGATGCGCAGGGGGCGTTCGACGGCGGTGCGGAGCTGACGCATTCGCAGCGCGAGATGGGCTTTCCGCTGGTCGCGGGGCTGGCCAGTGGCAAGGCGGTCTTCCACCAGCCGCGCATCACCATCGAGCATGTCGTCGCCGAGGATGTCGAGGCCGAGCGCCAGCGCGTCTATTCGGCCTTCATCAAGATGCGCGAGCAGATCGACAAGATGGCGAGTCAGGCCGAATTCGGTACCGGCGGCGAGCATGACGAGGTGCTCGAGACCTACAAGATGTTCGCCTATGACGAGGGCTGGTCGCGGCGGATCAACGAGGCGATTGACAGCGGCCTCACCGCCGAGGCCGCGATCGAGCGCGTGCAGCAGCGCACCCGCATGCGGATGCGGCAGATCGACGACCCGCTGCTCGCCGACCGGATGCACGATCTGGAGGACCTGTCCAACCGGCTGCTGCGCATCGTCTCGGGCCAGATCGGCACCGCCGCACAGATGGGATTGAGGCAGGACACGATCCTGATCGCGCGCAATCTGGGTCCGGCCGAACTGCTCGAATATGACCGGCGGCGGCTGAAGGGCGTGATCCTCGAGGAAGGGTCGCTGACCGCGCACGTCACCATCGTCGCGCGCGCGATGGGCATCCCGGTGATGGGCCGGATGCGCAACATCCTGCACCAGGTGCGGCAGGACGACCATCTGCTGATCGACACCAACGAGAATTCGGTGCTCATCCGACCCGCACCGCAGGTGATCGAGGCGTTCGAGGCCAAGTTCCTGCGCAGCCGCGAAAAGCAGGCCGCCTATGCGGCGCTGCGCGATGTCGAGCCGCGCACCAGGGACGGAACGCGCATCGACGTGCTGATCAATGCGGGCCTGCGCGACGACATCGCGCATCTCGCGGTGACCGGGGCTGATGGGGTGGGGCTGTTCCGCACCGAGTTCCAGTTTCTCGTGTCCGCCACGCTGCCGCAGCGCGAAAGGCAGCTGCGGCTCTATCGCGACGTGCTCGAGGCGGCGGGCGAGAAGCCGGTGATCTTCCGCACCGTCGATATCGGCGGCGACAAGTCCTTGCCCTATCTGCGCGAAGATGGACCGGGCGAGGAAAACCCCGCCATGGGCTGGCGCGCGGTGCGCGTCGCGCTCGAGCGCGACGGGCTGCTCAAGGTGCAGGCGCGCGCGCTGATCGAGGCGGCGGCCGGGCGCACGCTGAACGTCATGTTCCCGATGATCGCCGAACCCTGGGAGTTCGATGCGGCGCGCCAGGTGTTCGACGACCAGCTCCTGTTCCTGAAAGGGCGAAAGAAGCTGCTGCCCGACCGCATCCGGTTCGGCGCGATGCTGGAAGTGCCTGCGCTTGCCGAGACGCTCGACATATTGGGGCCGAAGATCGATTTCCTGTCGATCGGCACCAACGACCTGACCCAGTTCCTGCTGGCGGCCGATCGCGCACATCCCAAGCTCGCGCAGCGCTATGATTGGATCTCGCCCGCCATCCTGCGCTTCATCCGCCGCGTGGTGAAATCGGTCGAGCCGTACAGCATCGACCTGACCGTGTGCGGAGAAATGGGCGGGCGGCAGCTCGAGGCACTGGCGCTGCTCGCGGTGGGCATTCGCCGGCTGTCGATCACCCCTGCCGCGGTGGGGCCCATCAAGGCGATGGTACGCTCGCTCGACCTGCAGTCGGCGGCTGCGAAGATGGACGAGATGCTGGCTTATCCCCCTGCCAATATGCGCGAGGTGTTGCAGGATTGGGCCATTGCGCAGGGCGTGGAACTGGGCTGAGCCGCAATCCTTTGCGCTCGTGCTGGCATGTCACCGATGTTACACCTGTTTTCATGTCCCGGAAGGTTAAGAATCGGCCAATTGCGTTGACTTCGAGGTTGGTTCATGTTTCTCCCCCATGGAGCGAAACAGAATAACCGGGGCCACCCGGATCGGGAGCGCAAACGTGTCCGACACGGCCAATAACGCAAATGCTGCGTCATCCGACGATGGTGCGACGACGGGCGACCTGTTCCCCCCGGCGCATGTCGGTGAACGGCTGGCTGCGGCTCGTGTGGCGCACAATCTGACGCTGAGCGATATCGCTTCGCGCACCCGCATCCCGATGCGCCATCTCGAGGCGATGGAAGCGGGCAAGTTCGAGACGCTGCCTGGTCGCACCTATGCGATCGGCTTCGGCAAGGCCTATGCGCGCGCGGTCGACCTGCCCGAAGAGGAGATTGCCCAGCAGATCCGCGTGGCGCTGGGCGGTGCGTCGCATGTCCCCACGCGCGAGGTCACCCAGTTCGATCTCGACGAGCCGAGCAAGGTCCCGTCGGCCAAGCTGGCGCTGCTCGCCGCGGTGACGGGGGCGGTGATCCTGCTCGCCGGTTTCGGAATCTGGCGCAGCTATCTGTTCCCGGCGGCCAATGTCGAGGAACTCGCCCAGGCGGCCGACGCGGCATCGGCGAGCGATGCGGCGCCCGCCAGGCCCAGGCCTGCTGGCGCGGTGTCGGCGGCGCCGGCGGTCGATCCCAAGGCCGAGGTCGTGTTTACCGCGACCGAAGACAATATCTGGATCAAGTTCTACGATGGCGAAGGCAAGCAGCTGATGCAGAAGCAGATGGCGCTTGGCGAGCAATATGTCGTGCCGGCCGACGCGGTCAACCCGCAGGTCTGGACCGGTCGACCCGACGCATTCGAGATTACCGTGGGTGGACGCACGGTACCACCGCTCGGCACATCCGAAATCGCGGTCAAGGACGTGCCGGTGACCGCGGCCGCGCTGATGGCTCGCCCCGCCGCTCCCGCTCCCGCAGGAGAGCCGTCGCAGGCAGGCGCGTCGGCGACGACCGAGGGCTGAAAGCAGCTGGGCATGCCAGCCCGCAAGCGGCGATTTCAGTCAACCGCGGTTCAGTGACGTCATGACATTCAATTTTTGCCGCGCGGCTTTGACGAATGCCGTGACGGCCTTATAGCTTGCACCGCATGATGTTTCTTTCGAGCTGGAGCCCGACATGATGATCGCCCGAACTTCTCCCGTTTTTCCGCGTCGGATCGGTCGTACTGCCCGATTGCTGGCGGGCACGATGGTCGCGGCGCTGATCGCTTCGGCCAGCCCGGCGGCCGCGCAGGCGGCTCCGCTCGAGCCGCGCGTGAAGAAGCTGGAATCGGAAATGCGCGCCGTCCAGCGCAAGGTGTTTCCGGGCGCGTCCGACCGGTTCTTCGAGCCCGAGATCAGCGCCCCGGCAACGACACCGACGCCCAATGGGGTCTCGGCCAGCGCGCCGCTGACCGACCTGCTGCAGCGGGTCGACACGCTGGAAACGCAAATCACCCGGCTGACCGCGCAGACCGAGGAGAACGGGTTCAAGATCGGCCAGCTCGAAAAGCGCCTGTTGCAGCTCGAGGAGCAGGCGAAGCAGGCGGCGGCCGCCGCCGCTGCCGCCAGTGCTCCCCCGGCCACCGCGGTCACGCCGAGCGCGCCCGGCGCGGGTGGCGCGACCACGCGTCCGGTCACGCCCGCCGCTGCGACCACGGCTGCGGCCGCACCCAGCGCCGAACGCATCGCAGCGGTCTCGAAGATCGAAAAGCCGCAGAGCGCCGATGCGGGCGAGGATGCCTATCTGTATGGCTATCGCCTGTGGGAAGCGAAATTCTTCCCCGAGGCGCAGGCGCAGCTTCGCTTCACGCTGGAAAAGCATCCCAGGCACAAGCGCTCCAGCTATACCCGCAACCTGCTGGGGCGCGCCTATCTCGACGATGGCAAGCCCAGTGCCGCGGCCAAGATGTTCGCCGAGAATTACGAGAAGGAGCCCAAGGGCGATCGCGCCCCCGAGAGCCTCTATTTCCTAGGCGAATCCCTGATCAAGCTGAACGAGAAGCCGAAGGCCTGCGTGGCCTTTGCCGAGCTGGCAGAAGTCTATCCCGAGGTGGCGGCAGGGCGCCTGTCGGACCGGCTCGTCGCCGGGCGCCGCAATGCCGGATGCAAGTGACGCGGACCTGACACGCGTCGTCGCGGCGCTCACCCGGCTCACCGAAGCACGCGATGCCCGGCTTCTGCTCGCCGTCTCGGGCGGGCCGGACAGCATGGCGATGCTCGACCTGATCGCCAGCGGCTGGCCGGGGCCGGTCCATGCCGCCACGGTCGACCATCGGCTTCGTCCCGAAAGCGCCGTTGAGGTCGCCATGGTGGCGGACCATTGCGCGAATAACTCTATCGATCATGCGCTGCTCCGGCCTGCGACGCCGATCACCGGCAGCGTGCAATCGGCGGCGCGCGCGATACGCTATGCGCTGCTGGAAGCGCATGCGGATTCGATCGGCGCGGCGTTCATCGTCACCGCGCATCATGCCGACGATCAGCTCGAGACGGTCCTGATGCGCCTCGCGCGCGGCAGCGGGGTGGACGGCCTGGCCGGGGTGCGGGCGCGCAACGGGCGGATCGTGCGTCCGCTGCTCGGCTTTCGCAAGTCCGAGCTGGTCGCGCATTGCGAGCGTCGCGGGATCCCCTTTGTCCAGGACCCGAGCAATGCCAATCCCGATTACGACCGGGTCAGGATGCGTCAGGCCTTGCAGGGCTTCGACGCGGTCGATCCCCTGATGGCCGGGCGATCGGCCAACGCACTGGCCGAAGCGAGCGAGGCGCTCGACTGGATCGCCATGCGCGAGGCCGAGGCCGTGCTGGTGCGCGATCCCGCGGGTGTGCGCCTGTCGCAGACCGATTATCCGTCCGCGCTGCTGCGGCGACTGCTGCTGCTCGCGTTGGCGCGGGTCCAGAGCGATATCGCCGTGCGCGGCCCCGCGCTCGACCGGCTGTTGCAGACGCTCCAGCGCGGGGGGCAGGCAATGATCGGCGATGTGCTGTGCGGCCCGGCAGCGGACGGGCAGGGCTGGCATCTGCGCCCGGCCCCGCCGCGCGGCGCTTCTGCAAGGCCCGATGCGGCAGAATAATAACGACCGCACGCCAAAGCGCGGGCGGATTATATTGTCATTCAGGATTAGCAGCCTATCTTGATCATGGTTGATGGCTGCAAAGGCTTTGTGATGAACGACGATCAGGATCCCGGTTCGAACCAGAACGGCTGGATGAAGAACATGCTCATCTGGGCGGGGGTGATCATTGGCCTGCTCGTGGTCGTTTCGCTCATCGATACGCGCGGCTCGGCCGATCGCGGCAGTTCGATCAGCTATTCGACCTTCCGCGATCGCGTGGCCGATGGCCAGGTCAAGAATGTGGTCATCTCGTCCGACCGTGTGACCGGCACCTATGTCAATGACGAAGCGTTCTCTGCCGTGCGCGTCGAGAACGACCCGACGCTGATCCCGCTGCTCGAGGAAAAGGGCGTGGACTATAGCGGCAAGGCGATCGAGCAGCCGAGCCTGCTCGTCGCGATCCTGTTCCAGTCGCTGCCGTTCATCCTGATCATCGCGATCGCTTTCTTCGTGCTGCGCCAGGTCCAGAAAGGCGGCGGGGCGAGCGGCGCTATGGGCTTCGGCAAGTCCAAGGCCAAGCTGCTCACCGAAAAGGCGGGCAAGGTGACGTTTGCCGACGTCGCCGGTATCGACGAGGCACGCGAGGAACTGCAGGAAATCGTCGAGTTCCTGCGCGATCCCAGCAAGTTTGCGCGGCTCGGCGGACAGATTCCCAAGGGCGCGCTGCTGGTCGGCTCGCCCGGCACCGGCAAGACGCTGCTCGCCCGCGCGATCGCGGGTGAGGCGGGCGTGCCGTTCTTCACCATCTCGGGCTCGGACTTTGTCGAAATGTTCGTCGGCGTCGGCGCGAGCCGCGTTCGCGACATGTTCGAACAGGCCAAGAAGAACGCGCCGTGCATCGTGTTCATCGATGAAATCGACGCTGTCGGCCGCCATCGCGGTTCGGGCCTCGGCAATTCGAACGACGAGCGCGAGCAGACGCTCAACCAGTTGCTGGTCGAGATGGACGGCTTCGAGGCCAATGAAGGCATCATCATCATCGCGGCGACCAACCGTCCCGATGTGCTCGACCCCGCGCTGCTGCGTCCGGGCCGTTTCGACCGCCAGGTCGTGGTGCCGGTGCCCGATATCGAAGGTCGCGAGAAGATCCTGCAGGTGCACATGAAGAAGGTGCCGCTGGCACCCGATGTCAACGCGCGCACCATTGCGCGGGGCACTCCCGGCTTTTCGGGTGCGGATCTTGCCAATCTGGTCAATGAGGCGGCGCTGCTCGCCGCGCGCCGGGGCAAGCGCCTGGTCGCGATGAGCGAGTTCGAGGCGGCCAAGGACAAGGTCATGATGGGCGCCGAGCGCAAGTCCATGGTGATGACCGAGGACGAGAAGCGCATGACCGCCTATCACGAGGCTGGCCACGCCATCGTCGCGGTGCACGAGCCTGCATCGGACCCGATCCACAAGGCGACGATCATTCCGCGCGGTCGCGCGCTGGGCATGGTGATGCGTCTGCCCGAGCGCGACGTGTACAGCTATCACCGCGACAAGATGTATGCGAACCTGGCCGTCTCGATGGGTGGCCGCGTCGCCGAGGAAGTGATCTTCGGCTATGACAAGGTCTCCTCGGGTGCGAGCGGCGACATCCAGTACGCGACCAAGCTGGCGCGCGACATGGTCACCAAATGGGGCATGTCGGACGAGCTGGGTCCGCTGCAGTACGAAGAGCAGTCGGAAGGTTATCTCGGCTATGGCCAGAGCCAGCGGCTGATGATGTCGGACGAAACCGCGCGCAAGATCGATGCGGAAATCCGCAAGGTCGTCGATCAGGGCTATGATCGCGCCAAGCAGGTGCTGAGCGATCATGTCGACCAGCTCCACACGCTGGCCCAGGCGTTGCTCGAATACGAGACGCTGAGCGGCGACGAGATCAAGGAACTGCTCGACAGCGGCAAGCTCGATCGCCCCGACGGCAGCAAGATCAAGCCCGATGTCGCTCCCGGCATTGGCGCGGTGATCCCGCGCGCGGGCAAGCGCAAGGGGCCGTTCCACGATCCCAAGCCGCAGGGCGCCTGATCCGGCCCGAGGAGGCCGGACAAGGCCAAGAACGTGGGGATTGCTTTCACTCTGATGACGGCGCTGGTGCTTCAGGCATCGGCGCCGTCTTCGCAAGCGGCGCCGGCGATTGCGCCGCCCGAGACCGTGCGCGAGTTTCTGGCGGCTGCGGACGCCTTGGTGGCGCTGGGCGAGGGGGCCGCCGCTTCTCCGCAGGCCGACGCGCTTCGGCTCTCGGTGCAGGACGCCGCGATGGCTTATCGCGCTGCGCTCGCAGAAGCCGCGCAAAGGGGCGAAGCGCAGCGCGGCTGTCCGCCGCCGCCCGGCCAGGCGCAGCTATCGCTCGGCGATCTCATCGGCGATTTCCAGGCCTTTCCCGACGCCCATCGCGACATGCCGGTCGCGACCGCCTTTGCGCTGGTCATGACGTTGCGATATCCGTGCGAGACAGCGCGAAAATAGCGTCATTTGCCGTTCATCGCGCGATGCTAGACACCAAGGCAGGCGATGAAGGGAGGGAATTGATGAGGCGCAGCGTACAGGCAGCCATTCTGGCAGCGGCGGGTGTCCTGCTCACCGGCGCGGCATCCGAGATGACCGTGGCCGAATTTCTGGCGGGGATGAAAAAGGCGGAGAGCCTCGGCCCCGCTGCCCTGCTGTCGAGCGACGTGCGCGCGTTGCGCGCGGAATCGGACCGGGTGCGCCAGCTCTATGTCGCCGACATCACCCGACAGAAAAAGGCTGGCGGCAAGATGCACAGCTGCCCGCCGACGGGCGACCGCCCGAAGATGACGGGTGAGGAACTGCGCCAGTATCTGACCACGCTGCCCCCTGCGGCGCAGAAGCAGCCGTTCCGCGTCGCGGTCTACAACCTGATGAAGAAGAAATATCCCTGCAAGTGATCGCAGGCGATACGGCCCCCGCCACCTTCAGGCGCGGGAGCCTGCCGGGTCAGGCCGCCAGAAAGCCTTCGAGCCGCCTGCGGATGATCTGCTCGGCCTCGGCCATGATCCGGTCGATCAGCTCCTTGCAGGTCGGGATATCGTGGATCAGGCCTGCGACCATGCCGCAGCTCCAGGCACCGGCGTCCATGTCGCCTTCCATCATGATGCGCGGATAGACGCCCGCGACCTGCTCGATGATATCGGTGAACTGCAGGTCCTTGCCCTTTTCCTTCTCGATCACCAGCAGCTTCTCGACCGCTTCGTTGGTCAGCACGCGCTCGGTGTTGCGCAGCGGGCGCATCACCAGCCGCGTGTCGAGCTCGGACGCGGCGACGATCGCCTGTTTCACATTCTCGTGCACCGGTGCTTCCTTGGTGGCGATGAAGCGGGTGCCCATGTTGATGCCATCCGCGCCCATGGCGAGCGAGGCGACCAGCGAGCGCGCATCGGCCTGGCCGCCCGAGGCGACGAACGGAATGTCGAGCTCGTCCGCCGCGCGCGGCAGCAGGATCATGTTGGGGACGTCGTCCTCGCCGGGATGCCCGCCGCATTCGAAGCCATCGACCGAGACCGCATCGCAGCCGATCGCTTGGGCCTTGAGCGCATGGCGCACGCTGGTGCACTTGTGAATCACCTTGATGCCCGCGTCCTTGAGGTACGGCAGCACCGATTGCGGATTGTTGCCCGCGGTTTCCACCGCCTTGACGCCGTTCTCGATGATCACGCGCACATAGCCGGGATAATCGGGGGCGGTGAGCACGGGCAGGAAGGTCAGGTTCACGCCGAACGGCTTGTCGGTCAGCGCCTTGCACTTCTTGATCTCGGCATCGAGATCCTCGGGCGTCTTCTGCGTGAGGCCGGTGATGATGCCCAGGCCGCCCGCATTCGACACGGCGGCGGCGAGCTCGGCAAAGCCGACATAGTGCATGCCGCCCTGGATGATCGGATGCTCGATGTCGAACAGCTCGGTGATACGGGTCTTCATGAGGCTCTCTCCTGTATCTTTCCTAGGTATTTTGTACGGGTCAGACGAACAGCGCGACCGACTGCATTGCGGCCATCACCGGTTCGAGCCTGCTGTTCCACACGGTCATGTACTGGCTTGCCGCGCCGTGATGCGCGTGATGGGTCACCGATTCGAGCAGCCACCATCCGTTCTCGGTCTCGGGTGCGTCGGTGAGCAGGTTGACCTGCCAGTTCATGCTGCTGACCGGTCCGGCAACGTCCATCAGCCCCATGGCCGAGGGCGGCAGGCCATCGCCTATCGCCAGCAATTCGGTCATCGCATCGAGCCCGTCGCGCTCGGCAAAGCGGTGCCAGTTCGCGAGACGCGGCGTGTTCATGCCGAGTTCGAGCCGCTTTTGCGGATATTCCATCTGCGAGGTGAAGAATTCGGGCGGTCCGCTGCGCGTCATGCCCTCCGCCGGCGGCGGTGCGATGTCGGGGCGGTGGACGCCCTCGAACGCGATCCTGCTCTCACGCTTGCTCATGAAGATGAAGGTGCCGATGAAGCCGAGGCCCTCGGCGCTGCGGATCTTGACCTCGACAAAGGCGGTGTTGCGGCCGCGGCGCAGGAGGTCGGTGGAGATCGTCAGCTCGCCGGCCAGCGGCCCGACAAAGGCGACCTGGGCGGAGCGCAGCGGCGGGGCATCGGGCACGGTCAGTCGAGCGGCATGATGCGCCAGCGCAGACGACAGGCCGCCATAGCAGGTGCGGCCCTGCATCCAGCACGGGGCGACGGAAACGGTCCAGCCATGGTCGGCGGGGACGAACGAAGCGAGGGTCTGAGCGAGATTCATCGCGCGATTAAGACCAGAGATTCCGGCGGGAATCCACCGGAAATTTGCCACAGTGCGGCTGCCGCTACGGATCGCTCGATGTCAGAGGAGGGGAAGGCTGGTGGGCGTAGGAAGGATTGAACTTCCGACCCCTGCGATGTCAACACAGTGCTCTACCACTGAGCTATACGCCCACGCTTTAGCCTTGCTGCCGATGCTGTGCGCTGCGGCAAGGGCGGTCCATTACAAAGAGCTTGGCGGTCGTGCAAGCGGTAAATGAAGCCGCGGTCCGATTATCGCTTCAGAGGCTCTGCGCAAAGGTGCCGCGCGAGAAGACCCGGTCGACCTCGAGCACCAGATCCTTGAGGTGAAAGGGCTTGGACAGCACGCGTGCGCTGGGCGCAGCCTGTTCGGCCTTGAGCGTCACCGCTGCGAATCCGGTGATGAACATGACCTTGGTGTTGGGCGAGATGCGCCCGCAATGTTGCGCGAGCTCGATCCCGTCCATCTCGGGCATGACGATATCGGTCAGCAGCAGGTCGAAATGCTCTTCCTGCAGCAGCGGCAGCGCGGCCGTACCGCGATCGACCGAGGTCACCTCGTAATCGGCCTTTTCCAATGCGCGCTGCAGATAGGTCCGCATGGCCGCATCGTCTTCCGCCAGCAAAATCCGCAACATCGCCACTTTCCTCCATGGAAGCTCTCGCCCCCTTCTATGCCGCAGGCGGTTAAGATTTTCCAGCCAGACGGATACCTTGTTTGCGCCATGCCCCGAAGCAGGACAGCGCGGGCAGGCGAGGTAAATGCCGATCGGCAAGAGGAAAGATGGTCGCCTGCGGCTTTGACTTGGCCGACGCTTTGGCGCATGCCGTTGCGCCATGGACGACGCGCCCAGCCCAGCCGCGATGCCATCGCGCCATTTCAGCCTTGAGGGTCTGGAAAGCGCGCGGCTGCCGGTGCTTGTCGCGGTGCCGCATGCCGGGCGTGACTATCCTGACGAAATCCTGCTGAATTCGCGCGTGGCCCCCGAGATTCTTGAGAGGCTCGAGGATCGCCATGCCGACATGCTGCTGCCCGATCTGAAGCATCTGGGCTGCCCCACGCTGGTGGCGCATGCCGCGCGCGCCTGGATCGACCTCAACCGCGCGCCGAGCGAGATCGACCCGCAGATGGTGGCCGATGCGCCGCGCACCGCCTTCGCCCAGCCCAGCGCGAAGGTGCGCGGCGGGCTGGGCCTAGTGCCGCGCCGCCTGGCCGATCATGGCGAGCTCTGGCGGAGGCCCTTCGCGCAATCGGCGATCGCCGGACGGATCGCGCAGTTGCACGATCCCTATCACCGCACGCTCGGCCAGGCGCTGGTAGGTCTCAAGGCGCGATTCGGTTGTGCGCTGCTGATCGATCTGCATTCGATGCCGCCGCTGCGTCCCGAAGGATCGGCCAAGCCGCCGCAGATCGTGCTGGGCGATCGTTTCGGACGCTCGGCCGATGCGGCGCTGTGCGATCTGGCGCTGCGGACGGTGTCGCGAGCAGGATTCGAGGTCGCGCTCAACCATCCCTATGCCGGGGGCTATGTGCTCGACCGGCATGGCCGTCCCGCCCGCGGCATCCATGCTCTGCAGGTCGAGGTCGACCGCAGCCTCTATCTCGCGCCCGATCTCAAGCAGCCGGGGCCGGGCCTTTCCAGGGTCCGCACGGAGCTTGCGCATCTTGTCCGGACATTGGCGGACGACATGCTGCGCGCCGACCGCGACCCCGGCCTCGCCATCGCGGCCGAATAACCCGCTGAATTCATGAAAAAACCGCCTCGTGACGGATCACGAGGCGGCCAAGGTTCAGGGAGGAGGTGCACTAGTGCACCTGCCGGGATGCGAAAGGGGGGGAAGCATCCCGACACCCATAATCTAGGGCAATCATCGGCCGAGTTCAATGGCCAGAAAGTTAAAAAATCTTCGCCAGTGAATTTTCTTGCTAATGCGAGCGAGTCGCAATAATCTGCGGCGGTCGGTGCGGTGACGCGCGACAAGCTGCAAGCGAAGGAGTGGACATGGGCTTTTGGTGGCAAGACATGCTGGATCGTCCGGCCGAGCTGGGGTCAGCGACGCTGGTCGAGGCGAAACTGGTCGTGGCGCTCAGGATCGCCGTCTTCGCGCACAAGTCCGGTGCCAATCCCGCGCCCTATGTGGCGGAACGGCTGGGCAGTGCCGCGCTGTCCAACCAGCTGTCGCTGATCGTCGAAGCCATGGGACAGGCCTGGCCCGAGCCGTTCTGCGTCTCGCGCCCGTGCTGCGCCCGGCTGTCGCCCGATGAATCGATGTTCATCGGCATGGTGCGTAGCGCCGCGCGCGGCAACCGCGCTGCCTTCGAGCGGCAGACCCGCGAGATGCTCGCCGAGGACGCGCGCACCCTGATCTACAATCTGATGTGGCAGATGGGCCGGATGGTCGCCGCCGAGGCGTGATCGCGCCGGTCAGCCCGCTTCGTTCACATAGCTGCGGATGAACTCGGCGATGGCGTGGAAGCCGTCGCTGAACGCCGCGCCGGACCGCCACAGCGCCGCGATCGACCGGCGCGCGTTCCATCCGGCAATGTCGAGCGTCGCGACGACCTCGGCCGCCTGCGTTTCGGCCGCCATATAGCGTTCGGGCAGCAGCGCCAGACCGATTCCCGATCCCACCATCTGGCGGATGCTGTCGAGGCTGGTCCCCTCGTAATCGTGCATGATGTGCGCGCCGACCTGTTCGCAGATGTCGCGCGTCTGGCGGTGAAAATGATGCCGCCGGTCGAGCGTCAGAAAGCCTTCGCCCTTCAGCGCGGACGCTGGAATGTCCTTCTGCCCGGCCAGCGGATGGTCAGGCGGCGCGATGACGAACATCCGTTCGCTGAACAGCGGCTCGACGACGATTCCCGTCGCATCGACCGGCATAGGGCAGAGCATCATGTCGAGCTCGCCGCGCATCACCTGCCGCACCTGATCGTCGGGAATGCCCTCGCGGATGTGCAGGCGCAGATCGGGCTGCTCGCGGTGCAGCCCGGCCACGATGGCAGGCATCAGATAGGGCCCCAGCGTCGGGGTCACGCCGAAGCGCAGCGTGCCGCCGATGCCCTTGCCCGCGCGCCGCGCGAGATCGGAAAGGTCGCGGACCTGGACCAGGATGCCGCGCGCGCGCGCCGCGATGTCGCGCCCCAATGGGGTCAGCTGCACGTCCTGCCCGCTGCGATCGATCAGCGATGCTCCCAGCCGCGCCTCGAGCGTGCGCAGCTGCTGGCTGAGCGTCGGCTGCGATACGTGCACGGCAAAGGCGGCGCGCCCGAAATGGCGGTGGTCGTCGAGCGCGACGAGATACTGCAATTGGCGAAGACTAGGCATAGGCGACCCCCAGGCGATAGAGGCTGTCTATCGAATCATCGTCGTCCTTTCAAATGGAAACAATGATACGTTGTGCCATATACCATGGACAACAAGCAGCGGAGCCTAACCCTCCCCGAACCGCTCCAGCCAGTCTGCTTGAAAGATGCCGCAGCTTGAACGGACACCCCAAAGCTGCGGACAGGGTGGCGCGTCGGTCCGCCGAGGTCGCAGCTTAGCCTCCGATGCGCCACCCGCCTATCCCAACCCGATTGCGCCGGAACCGGAGCGCTTGCCCTCCACCCGCATTCTGTTAGCCTCGGTCCATCCACGCGACCGACAAAGCCGGCGCGTCATCCTTGGGAGGGGACATCATGCGGCAATTGCAGGGCATGGATGCATCGTTCGTCGCGCTGGAGCAGCGCAACGCGCCGATGCATATCGGATCGATCCTGATCTACGACCCGTCGACCGCACCGGGCGGGTTTGTGCGGTTCAAGGACATTCTGAAATTCTTTGAATCGCGCATGCACCTGTCGCAGACGATGCGCCAGCGGCTGGTCAAGGTGCCGCTCAACCTCGATTATCCCTATTGGATCGAGGACCCCGATTTCGATCTCGAATATCACGTGCGCCATGTCGCACTGCCCAAGCCGGGCGACTGGCGGCAGCTGTGCATTCAGGCCGCGCGCGTATTCTCGCGTCCGCTCGATCTGACGCGCCCGCCCTGGGAGTTCTGCGTGGTCGAGGGGCTCGACAATATCGAGGGCGTGCCCAGCGGCAGCTTCGCGATGATCACCAAGGTGCACCATGCCGCGATCGACGGCATGTCGGGCATCGACCTGATGGATGCGCTGCACACGCTGCGCCCCGGCGATCCGCCGCCGCCGGCCGCGAAGGCGTGGCGACCCGATCGCGTGCCCGATCCTGTCGGGCTGTTCCTCAGGGGCTATGCGCGCGCCTGGCTCAACCCGTGGCGGCAGACCGGCGTGATCGCGAAGGCCGCGCCCGGGCTTTACCGCGCCGCCAAGGGGCTGGTGACGAGCGAGTTCAGCCTGAATCCCGCGATCTCCGCGCCGCGCACGCGGTTCAACGTGCCGGTCTCGCCCAATCGCGTTGTCGAGGGGCGCACCTTCACCCTGGCCGACATCAAGGCGCTGCGCGCGCTCTCGCCCGGGTGCAAGATCAACGACGTGTTCCTCGCGATCATCGGCGGCGGGCTGCACCGCTATCTCAAGGCGCATGACGAGCTGCCTGAGGCGAGCCTGACCGCGATGGCCCCGATCTCGGTGCGTGCTGAGAAGGAAAAGAACACCATGGGCAATCAGGTCTCCGCGATGATCGTGCCCTTGGGCAGCCATATCGCCGATCCTGTCGAGCGGCTTGCCTATGTCCACGAACAGACGATCCAGTCCAAGGCGATGACCGATGCGCTCGGCGCACGCCAGATGACCGAGATGAGCAAGGTGTCGCCGGCGCTGTTCATGGCTTTGGGGGCGCAGCTCTATACGCGTCTCGGCCTCGCCAATTACGTCAAGCCGCCGTTCAGCACGGTCGTCACCAACGTGCCCGGTCCGCCGGTGCCGATCTATTCGACCGGGGCGAAGATGATCAGCATGCACGGGCTGCTCTGCCTCACCGACGGGCTGGCGCTGGGCCATGTCGTGCAGAGCTATGTCGACCAGGCGACGATCGGCTTCACCGCCTGTCGCAAGGCGATGCCCGACCCCGAATTCTACTCGGAATGCCTGCAAGCGTCATTCGACGAACTGATGGCGGCGCTGGCGGCCGCGCCGTCTCACGCGCCCGAAACTCCTGCGCCGAAGCGCAAGGCCAAGGGCAAAGCGGCGGCCGTTGCGGGATAGGGCTGGCAATCGCGCGGGCGTGGCCCATATGATGTGACAGATCGGAGACAAAATGACTGCCACCGCTACTGCTAACGCTACCGCCGCCGGCTCGAGCGCCGCCCGGCCACCGCATCTGTTCTGGACCCTGGCGGAGGGGCGGGCGCTGGTTGAGCTTGGCGCATTCTATGCCTTTCGCGGGCCGCTCTCGCTGCTGCCCCGCGGCGATGGGCACAGCGTGCTGGTGCTTCCGGGCTTTCTGGCGAGCGACCGATCGACCAAGCCGATGCGCGATCTGCTCAACAGCCTGGGCTATGACGCGCATGGCTGGGACATGGGCCGCAATATCCGCATCGACAATGCGCGCGAGGCGCAGATGAACGAACTGCTCGATCGCATCCATGCCAGCTCGGGTCGCAAGGTCTCGATCATCGGCTGGAGCCTGGGCGGCGTGTTCGCGCGCGAGATCGCCAAGAACGCGCCCGACAAGGTGCGCCAGGTCATCTCGCTCGGCAGCCCGATCTCGAACGATCGCGGGCATACCAACGCGCGCCGCCTGTTCGAGCGGCTGAACGGCCCCGAGCCCGAGCCGGTGCAGGCGGGCCGCTTCCGCAACCTCGACGAGGCGCCGCCGGTCCCGACCACCTCGATCCTCAGCAAGACCGACGGCATTGTCGCCTGGCGCGGATCGGTGCAGAAACCGGGTCCGCAGACGGATAACATCAAGGTGCTCGCCAGCCATTGCGGCCTCGGCGTCAACCCGATGGTGATGTACGCGATCGCCGATCGTCTGGCCCAGGCCGAGGACGCCTGGCAGCCGTTCGACCGCTCGGGCTGGCGCGGGCTGCTGTTCGGGTCGGTCAAGGCGGACTGAGACTAAGCCCGCACCCCAATCAACTGTTCCGCCGCCAGCCGCCCGGTCTGCGCCGCGCCGTTCATGTAACCCGTGTGCGCATCGGACAGATGCTCGCCTGCGAACAGGATCGGGCCGGAGGGCAGGGGCGCGGTGACCTTGCCGTCCTCTTCCTCGACCCAGAAATGCCGCGCGAAGCGGGTGAGCTGTCCAGGCAGGAAGCGCGAATAGGCGCCTTGCGCGAACGGATCCATCGCCCAGGCGGTGCGGCGGACACTGCGCGCGGCGAGGCCCGGGACGGCGGGCGCGATCTCGCGCTCGCACGCGCGGAGCAGAGCGTCGGGTGCAAAATCCGCCAAGCCAGAGGTCTGCTTGCCGCCGAAGAACCACGTCAGCACGCCCGCCGGGACCGTATCCTGCCCCGCGCTCGCGCCCCAGAATTCGCTGAACAGCCCCGGATCGCCGCCGGTGCGCGCGGCCCAGGCCGCGCCGCCCGCACCGGTGACCGCCTCCCAGGGTCGCGTCGCATAGCCTGCGTTGATCTTCTCGTTGCGCCCGCAGCTCAGTTCGCGCGTCAGCGCGAGCCACGGGGCGGGAAGCGTGTCGCCGAAATCGATGCTGCGCAGCACCTGCGCCGGGACGGTGACGATGACGCGATCGGCGACGACCAGAGAACCATTGGCAAAGCGCAGTTCCACCGCCTTACCCTTGCGCCGCATGGCCAGCAGCGCCTGTCCGGTCCTGATCCGGTCCATCAGCGGCGTGGCCAGCGCGCGCGGGATGGTCGAGGACCCGCCCGCGAGGCTGTAGCGCTCGTCGCTGCCAGAAATCAGCGCGACACGGTCGGTATCGATCGCGGGCAGGTTGAAGAACAGCTCGAGCGCCGATACTTCGTCCGGCTCCGAGCCGAACTCGGTGCGGATCGTCGCCTCGACCAGCGCGCGCGCTCGGGGGCTCGCAGCAGCGCTGGCGGCGTCGAGATACTGCCGCACCGACATCATGTCGAACCGCGTCCCATGCGTGTCGAAATCCGCGTCCACGGCGGCGGCGTCCGCAGCGATGCGCGCGGCAAGCGGACGGAATTCGGCGATCAGATCGGCCTCGGTCACCGCCTTGCCATCGACCACGAACACCTCGTGCGTCACCATCGCACCGCGATCGATCAGCCCGATGTTGAAGCGTCTGGCCAGCGCCAGGATATCGGCGTGGTTGGTGTTCACCAGATGCGCGCCATCCTCGACATAGAGACCCGGTTCGGGCAGCGCGTTCGAGGTCAGCACGCGGCCGCCGACGCGCCCGCGCGCTTCGTGGATCGTCGCATCGAAACCGGCGGCGACCAGCCGGTCGAGCGCGACCAGCCCTGCGAGGCCAGCGCCGATGATCGCGATGCGGCTGCTGCTGCCGACCCGGGCTTCGGCAGGATCGATCAGCGAGGGGACAAGGCCCATCGCCGCGATACCGGCAAGCACCTGACGACGATCGAGCCCCGGCCCCTGTCCATCCGTTCGGTCGGGCGCAGCCTTGGCCAGCAGCCCCCAGACAAATCCCGTTCCGCGCATATGCCGTGCCTCCCCCTGCAGACGCTACGGAAGAGGAGGGTGATCCCAACGCCGCGCAGCGTCAAGATTAATGGCGGATTGGCAATATCGGGGCTGGACTTTGGCGTCCGCAACCCCAAATGACGCGCACAAACAGGGAGCGCGCATGTTTCACAGTCTCTGGGGTCAGCTGGCCCTTGCCATGTCGGCGCTCGCCGGCACCGCCGCCTTCGCGGACGCGCGGCGCATGCGGCGCACCAATTTCGACCGGGTCGGTTTCATGCCGTGGACCAGCATCTCGATGCTGGCGATTACCGGCGCGATCATCTCGGCCGCCTTCGCGCTGAAGGGCTTCTGATCAGAGACAGGCCTCGAGAAACGCCTGTTCAAATCCGAACTGGCGCGCCTTTTCCAGCGTATAGGGGCGCAGGCCCGTCGAGCGATATTCGCCGATGATCTTGCCGTCGCTGCCTTCGTCCAGATATTCGAACTTGAACAGTTCCTGGGTGACGATGACCTCGCCCTCCATGCCGATCACCTCGGTGACGTTGGTCACGCGGCGCGAACCGTCGCGCAGGCGCTTGACCTGGACGATGATGTCGACCGATTCGGCGATCTGGCGGCTGATCGCTTCCTTGGGGATCTTGATGTCACCCATCAGGATCATGTTTTCCATACGGCCGAGCGCTTCGCGCGGGCTGTTGGCGTGGAGCGTACACATCGATCCGTCGTGACCGGTGTTCATCGCGGCGAGCAGGTCGAAGCACTCCGCGCCACGAATTTCGCCGAGAATGATGCGGTCGGGACGCATACGCAGCGCGTTCTTGACGAGATCGCCGATGCTGATTGCGCCCTTGCCCTCCAAGTTCGGCGGGCGCGTTTCGAGCGGCAGCCAGTGCGGCTGCTGCAGACGCAATTCGGCCGCGTCCTCGATGGTCAGCACGCGCTCGCCCGGGTCGATCATCTTCGACAGCGCGTTGAGCATCGTCGTCTTGCCCGAGCCGGTACCGCCCGAGATGACGATGTTGAAGCGGCAGGCGCCTGCGATCTTGAGCGCGGTCGCCATCTTTTCCGACATCGCACCCCAATCCTTCAGATTGTCGAGCGTGATCGGCTTTTCGGAGAACTTACGAATCGAGATGGCGGTGCCGCGCAGCGACAGCGGCGGGATGATGACGTTGACGCGGCTGCCGTCCTTGAGGCGGGCGTCAGCGAGCGGCGTCGTCTGGTCGATGCGGCGGCCGACCTGGTTGACGATGCGCTGGGCGATCTGCAGCAGATGCTCCTCGTCGCGGAACTGGATCGGCGCGATCTGCAGCTTGCCCTTCTTTTCGATATAGGTCTGCTCGGGTCCGTTGACCATGATATCGGTGATCTCGGGATCGTTGAGCAGTTCCTCTAGCGGGCCGAAGCCGAGCAGCTCGTCGATCAGCACCTTTTCCAGCGCGAACTGCTCGCGCCGGTTGAGGGTGAGCTTGAGCTCGGCGAGCACCTCGAGGATGATCGGGCGGAATTCCTCGGCCAGCTCGTCCTTGGTGAGCGTTGCGGCGGCTTCCGGGTCGACGCGTTCGAGCAGGCGCGGCAGCACCTGTTCCTTGATCTTGTGGACCGAGGCTTCGAAGCCTTCGACCTTGGGTCCGCTATCGGCAACCGAATTGGCGCGGTCCGAAAGGCGCGTCATGGCATCGTTCAGGGCGGCGCTTTCGGGCGTCATGTCGATCATGTCGAGGCCGGGCAGATCGACCGTGTCGAGATCGGGGAACTGGTCGCCGCCCATGTCGAGCGACAGGCCGAGGCGCGCTTCGGGCGGCGGGGTGGCCGCGCCACCCTTCATCGGGCGGGCGACGCCGAAGCTCGGCCGCGCGCCGGGCCCCATCTGTCCAATCCCATTCTTTCTGCCAAACGCGCTCATGGTGACCGATTATCCCGGAATATGTCGCAGACAGCCGACAAGGCTGCCCTGATGGTTCATGGTGAATAGCCCGGAAACTTTGACAATGTCCTAACAGGCGGTTCTGCCAGGCCATTGCCGCTGCGCGCCTGCCCCGATGGTGCTTGCATCCGTGCCAGTATCGGGCATTAAGCCGGGCAAAAGTTAACAACCCACCAGCAGGCGCGACCCCTTGTCCGAAAATACGACGAAACCCGGTGCAGGCGATGCCGGACGCCGCAATCGCGGCGCGGGGATGCTGTTTGCGCTGGTCGGCTTTGCGCTGCTCTCGTGCGGCGACGGGCTGATCAAGTCGACCGCAGGCCAATGGCCGGGCATGGCGGTGGCGGCGCTGCGCTTCACGCTGGGCGCGATCGGTCTTGGGCTGGTGCTGCTGATCCGCGAAGGTCCGCAAGGCTTCCGCTTCCCGCGCCCCCGGGTACAGCTGGCACGCGGATTCTTTCTCGCCGGGGCAACGGTAACCTTCTTCTCCAGCATCTTCCTGATGCCGCTGGCGACGGCGACCTCGATCCAGTTCATGGCACCGCTGCTGACCGCGGTGATCTCGGCGATTCTCTACAAGGAGCGGCTGAGCCCGGGGCGCTGGGTCGCGACGCTGATCGCCTTTGTCGGCGTGATGATCGTGCTCAGGCCGAGCTTTGCCGATCTCGGCTGGGCGGCCTTTCTGCCGCTCGCCGCCGCGTTCGGGATGAGCGGGCTGATGATGAGCAACGCGCGCGCCGCCGGATCGGGCAGCGTGCTGCTGATGCAGTTCCTGGTCGCCGCCATCGCCGCGCCGTTGCTGATCCTCTATGCCGCGCTCGGCCATCTGTCGGGGGTGCCGTCGCTGCAGATCGGTTGGCCGAGCTGGTATGTCGTTATCGTGTGCGCCACCGTCGCGGTGTCGGCGAGCTTCAGCCACATGTTCGTCTATCTTGCCACCGCGCGCAGTTCGGCGGCGACCGTCGCACCGATGGTCTATGTGCAGATCATCGTTGCCATCGCGATCGGCGTGGTCTTCTATCGCGACTATCCCGATCTGGTCGCGTTAGCGGGCACCGGGGTGATCATCGCCAGCGGCATCTATCTGCTGCGCGACGGACGCAAATAGGGAAGGGCAGTCATGGCATTGACGGGATGGATATGGGCGATGGCGATGCAGATGGCGACGCTGCCCGCGCCACCGTCATTGCCGTGCTGGATCGAGGGGCGCTGGGTTTCGGAAGAGGCCGAAGGGCGCTGGACCGAGGAGAACTGGACCGGCTGCCGCGCCGAGACGATGCTGGGCACCGGTCGCGGCGGGCGCGGCGACGAGGTCACGACGTACGAATTCATGCGCATCGCGCGCAACGAGAATGGCGACCTGATGTTCTACGGTGCGCCCTTCGGCAATCCGGCCGCGGCGTTTCGCGCAGTCAAGGCGGGGCCGGCGGAGATCGTGTTCGTCAATTCGAACCACGATTATCCGCAGCGCATCCGATACTGGATGGAAGGCGACATGCTGCTCGCCGAAGCCAGCATGCGCGACGGCAGCAAACCGCAAGCCTGGCGGTACAAGCGGGTTGCGGGGAAGTAGGGGTCCGTTGAGCCTAAACGTTCTCCGGCGAAAGCCGGAGTCCAGGGGCCGATAATTCCCAGCGGTTTTTTAGCCGCTCTGGGTTCCGGCTTTCGCCGGAAAACGGGGATGGTTTGAAGCCCTGAAATCAGCCCGAGACGCGCTCGGCCAGGATCGTCAGACCCTTTTCGTTGACCTCGGCAAAACCGCCCTCGATTGCGATGGTTTCCGGCTGCGCGCCTTCGCTCTTGTAGATCGAGACCAGACCGTCGCGGACGGTCGACATCAGCGGGGCATGGCCTTCGAGCACGCCGAACTCGCCCTCGGCGCCGGGCACGACGACCATATGCACCGCTTCGGAGCGGACCAGCTTTTCGGGGGTGACGAGTTCAAAATGCAGTGCCATTTCAACTTCCTTTAAGCCCTCTCCCCTTCAGGGGAG
>AYSC01000023.1 GCA_000503195.1 Blastomonas sp. CACIA14H2 | reverse complement strand
TGCGCTGCCGCATGCCCCTCTCAACTTCGCCTAGCCAGGCAGGCTGGCAAGGCTCCATATCTCTCCCCTTGAGGGGAGAGACCAGGGTTGCGCTAACCATCCTCCCCCATTACCGGCGCGATCCGCTCTGCCAGTGCGTCGAGCCAGCGGATGAACGCATCCACCCGTGCGAGCTTGCGCATGTCGCGGTGGACCACTAACCAAAAACTGCGGTGGATCGCCACGCTGTCCGCCAGCACCCGCTCCAGCCGCGCATTCTGTTCGCCGATAAAGCACGGGAGAATGCCCACGCCCGCGCCGGAGGCGATCAGGCTGTGCTGGACGTTGATGCTCGAGCTTGTCAGCACCGGCTCCAGCCCGGGGCCGATCTCGTCGAGATAGCGCAGCTCGTCGGCATAGATGAAATCGGGGATATAGCCGATCAGCGGGTGGCGGCGCAGGTCCTCGACGGATGCGATTGGTCCGGCGCCGGCGAGATAGTCGCGGTCGGCATAGACGCCGAGTTGATAGTCGACCAGCTTGCGCACCTTCAATGGCCCCGCTGTTGGGCGCGAGAGCATGATCGCCAGGTCCGCCTCGCGCTTGCTCGGGTTGAGAAAGCCGTTGGTCGCGACCAGCTCGATGCGGATCGCGGGATGCTGGCGGTGGAAGCTCGCGAGGTTGCGGCTGATGATCCACGCGGCGAACCCCTCCGCCACGCTGACCCTGATCGTGCCCGCGAACACCGTCTGCTCGCCGGTCAGCTCGGTGCGCGCATCGACCAGCGCCTGTTCCGCCCCTTCGGCATAATGCAGCAGCTTAGCCCCATGTTCGGTGAGCGCGATGCCCTTGCCGCTCGCCTCGAACAATGTGGATTGCAGGTCGCCCGACAGCCGTTGCAGCCGGCGCGCGACCGTGGTCGGGTCGATCTCCAGCCGCCGCGCGGCCTCCGCGACCGAGCCGGCGCGCGCCAGCATCAGGAAGATGCGCAGATCGTCCCAGTTCATCCATCCGCTCCTGACCGGCGCTGCTGCTATTCTGCGGCATTTATGCAGCCTGATGTGATGTTTTTACGCAATTGCTTGCAGGAATGCCAGAGGCTATTGCGGCCCCCAAGCGACAAGCACCCACAGGAGAGCATCGATGCGCACCGTCACCCATCGCCTAGCCCCCGGCGTTACCGCCCCCGCCAGCACCCGCCAGTCCGACATTTTCGATCCCAACAGCGGCGCCGTGCAGGCGAGGGTCGATCTGGGCAGCGCCGACGTGCTCGATGCCGCAGTCGATGCCGCGCTTGCCGCGCAGCCCGCCTGGGCCGCGACCAACCCGCAACGCCGTGCGCGCGTGATGTTCAAGTTCAAGGAGCTGGTCGAGGCCCATATCGACGAGCTCGCCGCGCTGCTCTCCAGCGAGCATGGCAAGGTGCACGCCGATGCAAAGGGCGACATCCAGCGCGGGCTCGAGGTCATCGAATTCTGCTGCGGCATCCCGCATGCGGTGAAGGGCGAGTACACGCATGGCGCGGGCCCGGGCATCGACGTCTATTCGATGCGCCTGCCGCTCGGCATCGGCGCAGGCATTACGCCGTTCAACTTCCCCGCAATGATCCCGATGTGGATGTTCGGCCCCGCGATCGCGACGGGCAACGCCTTCATCCTCAAGCCCAGCGAGCGCGCCCCCTCGGTGCCGGTGCGCCTCGCCGAACTGATGAGCGAAGCGGGCCTGCCCGACGGCATCCTGCAGGTCGTGCATGGCGACAAGGAAATGGTCGATGCGATCCTCGATCACCCCGCCATCGCGGGCGTGTCGTTCGTCGGATCGTCCGATGTCGCGCATTATCTCTACCAGCGCGGTGTCGCCGCCGGAAAGCGCGTGCAGGCGATGGGCGGCGCGAAGAACCATGGCATCGTCATGCCCGACGCGGATCTCGACCAGGTGGTCAAGGATCTCGCCGGTGCGGCCTTCGGCTCGGCGGGCGAACGCTGCATGGCGCTGCCCGTGGTTGTCCCCGTGGGCGACGAAACCGCCGACCGTCTGCGCGCCAAGCTGATCCCCGCGATCGAGCAGCTGCGCCTCGGCGTCTCGTCCGATCCCGATGCCGATTATGGCCCGGTCGTCACCGCCGCGCACAAGGCCAAGGTGGAAGGCTGGATCCAGACCTGTATCGACGAGGGCGGCGAGCTGGTCGTCGATGGCCGCGGCTTCACGCTGCAGGGGCACGAGAACGGCTTTTTCGTCGGCCCAACGCTGTTCGACCGCGTCACCACCGACATGCAAAGCTACAAGGAAGAGATTTTCGGCCCCGTGCTGCAGATCGTCCGCGCGAAGGATTTCGAGGAAGCCGTCTCGCTGCCCAGCAAGCACCAGTACGGCAACGGCGTCGCCATCTTCACCCGCAACGGCCATGCCGCGCGCGAATTTGCCGCGCGGGTCAATGTCGGCATGGTCGGAATCAACGTGCCGATCCCGGTGCCGGTGGCGTACCACACCTTTGGCGGCTGGAAGCGCAGCGCGTTCGGTGACACCAACCAGCACGGCATGGAAGGCGTGAAGTTCTGGACCAAGATCAAGACGGTGACTGCGCGCTGGCCCGACGGCGCAGTGGACGGCGGTAACGCCTTCGTCATCCCGACCATGGGTTGAGGCGGTGCGCCTTGCCTATAGCGCCTATCTGGTCCGCGATTATGACGAGGCCATAGCCTGGTTCGGCAAGGCGCTGGGCTGGCGGGTGATCGAGGACCGCGATCTGGGCGGCGGCAAGCGCTGGGTGCGCGTCGGCGGCGAAGAGGGCGGGCAGTTGCTGCTCGCCCGCGCGACGTCCGACGCGCAGCTGGCCGCGGTCGGCAAGGCCGCGGGCGGGCGCGTGGCCTATTTCGTCCACACGGGGCATTTCGACGCCGATCATGCGCGCATGGTCGCAGCCGGCGTCGCCTTTGCCGAGGCGCCGCGCCACGAGGCCTATGGCAAGGTCGCGGTGTTTGCCGACCTGTACGGCAACCGGTGGGATTTGATCGAGGCACCCGCAGAGGTGCCGATGGAGAGCGGAGCAGCAGCATGAGCACAATCGGATTTATCGGCCTGGGCAATATGGGCGGCGGCATGGCGGCGAACCTCGCCAAGGCCGGGCACAAGGTCATCGCGTTCGATCTTTCGGGCGAGGCGCTGGCGCGCGCCGGGGCGGCGGGATGCCATCCGGTGTCGGACGCCGCGCAGGCGGTGAGCGAGGCGGATGTCGTCGTCACCATGCTGCCCGCGGGCAAGCATGTCGCCAGCGTGTACACCGAGACCGTGTTCAGTGCCGCGCGGCCGGGCGCGCTGCTGATCGACTGTTCGACCATCGATGTCGATACCGCGCGCGAGGTCGCGAGCGCGGCCAAGGCGCGCGGGCTGGAGGCGGTCGACGCGCCGGTCTCGGGCGGGATCGCGGCGGCCAATGGCGGCACGCTCACCTTCATGGTCGGCGGCAGCGCCGATGCGTTCGCACGCGCCGAGCCGATCCTGGCTGATATGGGCAAGGCGGTGATCCATGCCGGCGACAATGGCGCGGGCCAGGCGGCGAAGATCTGCAACAACATGCTGCTGGGCGCGACCATGGCCGCGACCTGCGAGACCTTCATGCTGGCGAAGAAGCTGGGGCTTGACCTGCAGACCTTCTACGACATCTCGTCCAAGGCTTCGGGCCAGAGCTGGTCGATGACGAGCTATTGCCCCGTCCCCGGCGTCGGCCCGGCGAGCCCTGCCGACAACGGCTATGCCGGCGGCTTCGCCGCCGCGCTGATGCTCAAGGACATGCGCCTGGCTCTCGAAGCCGCCAAGGCAAGCGGCGCGCGCGTCCCGATGGGCGAGCGGGCGGAGGCGATCTACGCGGCGTTCGTCGAGGCGGACGCACAGGGGCTGGATTTCAGCGCGATCATCACGGCGCTGGAGTGAAGGGGCGCGTCCATCGATCTGAATAAGCGGAAGGCCGGTCTGGCGATGCATGCTTGGGCAGCAACAGGGCTGACCGATATTCACATCACCCAGCTGTCCCTGTCATCCAGGCCAGGATACCGAATGGGCTTGCCACCGAAATACTCTGTCGCCGTCGCATGACGCCGGTCGATGTCGAGTTCGTCCGGGTCAAAATCCTCCGGGAAGACGAACTTGACCTTGAACTGCCCTGCCTTGAGGAAGATTTCCACCTCTTCCCACCTTTTGCTCAGCGGCTCCATTGCCCATAATTCGTTCAGCAGCTTGTCATAACCTCGGTATTCGATGTTCCGATATTCGACATGCTGCCCGCGATCCGAGAAAAGCGAGAGGCTCAAATAGCCTCTGTCCACGGCAGCGACCAGGAGAAGGCCGTTCGAACTGAACTGGGTCTCCGCCGCAAGCGTCTCGGCGATCTCGTTCAGAAGCGCTGATTTTCGAGCAAGATTGAGCATCATTCGGCGCCTCGCTGGTTCGGTAAATTTAAACTGTGCTGTTTATTCCCGATCGTGTACCAGATGTTCAGACTTGCCGGTCGGCGCGATTGACCTTTGTAGACAGGCACGATCTTTACGGTGACCTTCACCCCCTTTCGACGCGCGCTTGCCCATTGATTTTCCATTCTCGCATAGGTTTTGCGGTTGAATTCGGCATCCTGTGCAAAGTGGTTAAAGGCTTCCGTCGGCCCCTTGAATCTCCGGGCGATAAAGTGTCCTCCATCATCGGTTCTCAGCCGATATTTTCCGCCCGCTTGCAACTGCGATTGCTTCGACCGACGCTGGAGTGGATCTTCGGTAATCGTGCCCTCGACTTTCCAAGTTCGCCCCAAATGGTCAATGTCAAATCGGTAGCCATGCCGAATGACTGTTTTCGCCACTCGCTTGAAGGGCAATGTCGCGCGTGCCTGACCGTCCAGGCCCGAAAGTTCGCGCCGGACACTGTTTTGACGAGCAGCTGCTGGTCGTGAGGGTGAAGGACTTGGAAGTCCCGGTTGACGCTGAGTGGTTCGAGAATGCGGCGGCCAGGACCCTGCCCCGCCACCGCCACCAAAGCCCCGCGCCGATTGATCTGGCGGCAGTCCCGGCACATCGACACGTAACGGTCCAGCCTTGCGTCGTGCCGACCTTGCTGCCCTTTGAGAATCTCTGCCGGCGCTTCCCCCGTAATGCCGCCCAGATCCTGCAAATGTGAACCGCCCGTCATCCGGGTCGTGCCAAGGGTTGAACTTGCATTCGAGGGGTTTGGCCATGTTAGGGCATGAACGATGCCCTGTCCTCAGCCACAATTCAAAGCTGCTCCGCTTACCGACTGGCAAATGTTGCATCTTGCCGCTCCCATCAGGAAAAACGGTAAGAACATATCAGCAACATTCTCCAACAAGTCAATAACGAATTAATCCTATCGGCTTTGGCTGCTGGCGCCAGTATGATCTAACTGGAGAAAAATCCAGTCGGTCAAGCTCTAACCTCACCCCTCCAGCACAACCCTCATCCCCGTCTCGAACTCGCCCGAGACCAGATCCGCGATCGCTTCGCCGACCACCTCGGGCAATTTCACCGTCGCGGGGTCTTCGCCGGGATAGGCCTTGGCGCGCATCGCGGTGCGGGTGCGGGCGGGATCGACGATGGCGGTGCGGACCTTGCCGATGTTGCGCATTTCCTCTCCATAGGCCGCGATGAGCACCTCGAACGCGGCCTTGGATGCGCCATAGGCGCCCCAATAGGCGCGGGGGGTGGCGGCGACCGAGCTGGTGAGGCCGATCACGCGGGCGTGCGCGCTCTTGCGCAGCATTGGGTCGAAATGCGCGATCATCGCCTGGGTGCTGAGCACATTGAGCGTCATCACGCGGTTGAGTTCGCCGCCATCGATGGTCGGCACGGGGCCGAGGCTGCCCAGCATCGCGGCGTTGAGCACCAGGATGTCGAGCGCCTGCCACCGTCCGGCGATCGCGGCGGCAAGCCGGGCGATGTTGTCGCCATCGGTGAGGTCGAGCGGGGCGATGGTCGCGCTGCCGCCGGCCTCGAAGATCGCGTCCTCGACCGCTTCCAGGTCTTTGGCTGTGCGCGCGGTCAGGATGACATGCGCACCGTGGGCGGCGAGCGCCCTGGCGGTCGCCGCGCCGATGCCGCGGCTCGCGCCGGTGACCAGGGCGAGCTGGCCCTGCAAGTTCTTCTCGGTCATGATCGTGCAGTCCTCAGCCGGCGACCCGTTCGGCCAGCAGCGTCAGCTGGTTGGGCTGGTCGCGCTCGGCCAGATCGGTGAGCGTGGTGGGATAGTCGCCGGTGAAGCACGCATCGCAATAGCGCGGGCGGTCATCGTTGCGGCTGGCTTCGCCGAGCGCGCGGTACAGGCCGTCGATCGAGAGGAAGGACAGCGAATCCGCCTGGATGAACTGGCGCATTTCCTCGATCGATTTCTGCGCGGCGAGCAGCTTGGAGCGCTCGGGCGTGTCGACGCCATAATAGCAGCTGTGCATCGTCGGCGGGCTGGCGATGCGCATGTGCACCTCGGCCGCGCCGGCATCGCGCATCATCTGCACGATCTTGAGCGAGGTGGTGCCGCGCACGATCGAATCGTCGATCAGCACCAGCCTTTTGCCCGCGATCAGCGGCTTGTTGGCATTGTGCTTGAGCTTGACGCCGAGATGGCGGACGCCATCGCCCGGCTGGATGAAGGTGCGGCCGACATAATGCGAGCGGATGATGCCGAGCTCGAACGGCAGGCCCGATTGCTGGGCATAGCCGATCGCCGCCGGGGTGCCGCTGTCGGGCACGGGGACGACCAGGTCCGCCTCGACCGGATTTTCCATCGCCAGCTGCGCGCCGATCGCCTTGCGCACCGAATAGACCGACGATCCGTCGACAATCGAATCGGGGCGCGAGAAATAGACATGCTCGAAGATGCAGGGGCGCTGCGCCTTGTCGGCAAAGGGGCGGTGCGAGCGGATCTCGCCGCCGCTCACCACCACCAGCTCGCCCGGATCGACCGAGCGCACGAATTCGGCGCCGACAATGTCGAGCGCCACCGTTTCCGAGGCGAAGATCACGGTGTCGCCGATGCGGCCCATGACCAGCGGGCGGATGCCGAGCGGATCGCGGCAGGCGATCATGCCGCTGTCGGTCAGGCAGATCAGCGAATAGGCGCCTTCGACCTGCTTCAGCGCATCGATGAACTTGTCGAGCAATGTCCGGTAGCGCGAGGTTGCGACCAGATGGATGATCGTCTCGGTGTCCGAGGTCGACTGGAAGATCGATCCGGTACGCACCAGATCATGGCGCAGCTTCATCGCGTTGGAGATATTGCCGTTATGCGCGATGGCAAAGCCGCCCGAGGAGAGCTCGGCATAGAGCGGCTGGACGTTACGCAGCGCGGTCTCGCCGGTGGTGGCATAGCGGACATGGCCGATCGCCCAGTCGCCCTTGAGCTGGCGCATCGTTTCTTCGCTGTCGAAATTGCCCGCCACATGGCCGAGCGCCTTGTGGTTGTGGAAATGGCGGCCGTCGAAGCTGCTGATGCCCGCCGCTTCCTGGCCGCGGTGCTGCAGCGCGTGCAGCCCCAAAGCGACCATCGCCGCGGCGTCGACCGCACCGGCCACGCCAAAAACGCCGCACTCTTCGCGCAGCTTGTCGTCGTCAAAAGGATGTGTGGTGATCATGTTGCGCGCCCGATTCGGTTGCAGCCGGGTGGTTCGGCACCCCTATAGGGGCGCATATGGGGTTTGTCTTGCATTTGTCACAGGTCATTTTTCGTTAACCGTGTTGCGCGGGGCGCTGGGTGCGATTAACCGGGCGATATGGCCGATATCCGCGAAACCGGGCTGGACCTGGACCCCAAATATGATGCCGCAGGCCTGATCACCGCCTGCGTCACTGACGCGGCGAGCGGAGCGCTGCTGATGGTCGCGCACATGAACGAAGAGGCGCTGCGGCTGACGGTCGAGACCGGCGAGGTCCATTTCTGGTCGCGTTCGCGCGCGAGCCTGTGGAAGAAGGGCGAAAGCTCGGGCAATGTTTTGAAGCTCGTCGAACTGCGCATCGACTGCGACCAGGACGCGGTCTGGGTGATCGCTTCGCCCGCGGGCCCCACCTGCCATACCGGCGCGCCCTCGTGCTTCTACCGCCGGGTGGCGGCGGACGGATCGCTGGAGCGGATCGCCTGATGCGTGTCGCGCTGCCCGCCTGCCTGCTGCTGGCCGGGTGCAGCGTTTCGCAGGCGGGTGGCGACGATTCCGCACGCACGCCGCTCGATGCCGCCGCGATCGATGCGGGCGTCATTGCCGATCCGCAGGCGATCGATCTGGCGGGCAGCTTTGCCGATCCGGGCGCAACCGGCAGCGATGCCTTTTGCGCCCGCGGCAACCGGGCCAGCGGCTACAAGGTCGGCGTGCTGGTGACGTTCGGCGCGTCGAGCCAGTGCGAGGGTACGGGCAGCGCGAGGCTTGCGGGCGAGACCGCTGCCTTCACCCTCTCGCGCGACGGCGATGGCGATGCGATTACCGGATGCCGCTTTTCGGCGCAGTTCGATGGCAATGCGCTGGCGCTGCCCGGCAGCGTGCCTGCGGCCTGCGCGGCCTTGTGCAGCGAAAGGGCGAGCCTGGCCGGGGCCTCGTTCGCGCTGGTTGAGCCAGGTAACGCGGCGGCAGCGAGCGCGCAGGGCCGATCGGTCAGGAGACTGTGCGAAGGCTGAATTTTACTTGACGTTTACGTCAAGGGAATGTAGCCCGGGTGTCATGCACGACCGTTCGACCCTTGGCCGCATCGACACACCCGATCTGCAGAACCGGGACAGCTATACCATCTCCGATCTGTCGGACGAATTCGGCGTTACCGCGCGGGCGCTGCGCTTCTACGAGGACGAAGGCCTGATCGCGCCCGAACGGCGCGGCCTCACCCGCGTCTATTCGAAGCGCGACCGCGCGCGGCTCGCCTGGATCATGCGCGCCAAGAATGTGGGTTTCAGCCTGGGCGAAATCCGCGAGATGATCGACCTGTACGATATCGGCGACGGACGCCGCGAACAGCGCCGCGTGACGCTGCAGCGCTGCAAGGAACGCATAGCCCTGATGCGCAAGCAGAAAAAGGACCTCGAAAGCGCGATCCAGGAGCTTTCGCAGTTCGTGAAGATGGTCGAGCAAGTGGATCGTGCCGACCAGGGCTGAGGCCCGCGTTTCGATCCGGGCGGCTGCCGCGACGGACTACGCCCTCATACCAGGCTCTCCCCGGCCTGGCATCTGAACCATATGTTTTGAGAGGACCCGCAAGATGCCCAAATATACCGCACCGGTGCGCGATACCCAGTTCATCCTGAACGAGGTGCTGGGAATCGAGAAATATTCCAACCTGCCCGGCTTCGACAATGCCGCGCCCGACGTGCTGTCCGCCGTGCTGGAAGAGGCGGGCAAGTTCGTCGAGGAAGTGCTGTTCCCCCTCAATCAGATCGGCGACCAGCAGGGCTGCACGCGCCATCCCGATGGCAGCGTGACCACCCCCGACGGCTTCAAGCAGGCCTACGATCAGTATTGCGAGGCGGGCTGGGGCACCTTGTCTGCACCGGAAGAATTCGGCGGACAGGGCATGCCGCATGTCGTCGGCATCGCGTTCGAGGAGTATATGGCGTCGAGCAACATGGCCTTTGCCATGTATCCAGGCCTGACGCATGGCGCGGTCTCGGCGATCCTCGCCAAGGGCAGCCAGGAGCAGAAGGAAAAATACTGCCCCAACATGATCAGCGGCAAGTGGGGCGGCACGATGAACCTGACCGAACCGCATTGCGGCACCGATCTCGGCCTCATCCGTACCAAGGCGGTTCCGCAGCCCGGCGGCACCTATGCCATCACCGGCACCAAGATCTTCATCTCGTCGGGCGAGCATGACCTCACCGAGAACATCATCCATCTGGTGCTTGCCAAGACCCCCGACGCGCCCGACAGCGTCAAGGGCATCTCGCTGTTCATCGTGCCGAAGTTCCTCGTCAACGACGACGGTTCGCTGGGCGAGCGCAACGCGGTGTCGTGCGGCTCGATCGAGCACAAGATGGGCATCCACGGCAATTCGACCTGCGTGATGAACTATGACGGCGCCACCGGCTATATGGTCGGCGAGGAGAACAAGGGCCTTGCCGCGATGTTCATCATGATGAACGCCGCGCGCCTCGGCGTCGGCGGCCAGGGCCTCGCGATGGGCGAGGTGTCGTATCAGAATGCGGTGCAGTACGCAGGCGACCGTCGCCAGGGCCGTGCGCTCACCGGCGCGCAGGATGCGAACGAAAAGGCCGACACGCTGTTCGTGCATCCCGATGTCCGCCGCATGCTGATGGAAGCCAAGGCGATCAACGAGGGTCTGCGCGCGCTGATCCTCTGGGGCGGCCTGCAGGTCGATCTCACGCACAAGGCGCAGACCGAGGAAGAGCGCGTCGCCGCCGACGACATCATCAGCCTGCTCACCCCGGTGATCAAGGGCTATGGCACCGACAAGGGCTACGAGATCGCCACCAACATGCAGCAGGTCTATGGCGGCCATGGCTATATCGCCGAATGGGGCATGGAGCAGTATGTGCGCGATGCGCGCATCGCCATGATCTATGAAGGCACCAACGGCGTGCAGGCGATGGATCTGGTCGGCCGCAAGCTGGCGCAGAATGGCGGGCGCGCGGTGCAGACCTTCTTCGGCATTCTCGACAGCGAATGCGCCGATGCCAAGGGCGACGAGCGCCTGGCCGATTTCGCCACGCGTCTGGAAAAGGCGGCGGGCGAGCTTAAGGCGGCGACGATGTGGTTCATGCAGAACGGCATGATGAACCCCAACCATGTCGGCGCGGGCGCGCACAGCTACATGCACATCATGGGCATCGTCGCGCTCGGCCTGATGTGGCTGCGGATGATGCGCGCCTCGATCGCGGCGCTCGAAGCGGGCAGCGGCAATGCCGTGTTCTACGAGACGAAGCTCAAGACCGCGCGCTATTTCGCCGAGCGGATCATGCCCGATGCAGGCGCCCTGCGCCGCAAGATCGAAGCGGGTGCGGACGCGATCATGGCGCTCGAGCCGGAACTGTTTGCTGCGGCCTGATCGCTGTCGCCAAATGCCTTGTTGACAGTCCAACTGACACTAATCGGGGCGTCTCTCCTTGCGAGAGGCGCCCCCTTTCATGTCAGAATGCGACGAGCCGAAGTTCATTTTCATCGCTGAATCCGAGCGACTTGGCGCGGCGCAAGTACCGCAGGCGCGATAGTGCGATGATCATTTGCGACAACTTGCCGGAACCCTTGCCGGCTGGGCCGGAGCACCGCTGCGCGGCCGGAACAGCGCCGCCCCTCCCTCGTTGATGGATCGGAGCAAGCAAGACCTCTCCACCTGAAATGCCCGCCGAGAGCATTTGCAAACGAGGAGCAAGACCATGAAGAACACGATTATCGGAACCCTGATCGCCGCCGGTGCGCTGGCAGCAACGCCTGCCCTGGCACAGGATGCCATGCAGCAGACCCCGGCCAGCCCGACCACCGAAGCCCCGGCTTCGGAAACCCCGGCACCGGGCGCTGACGCCCCGGCCACCGCAGACCAGGCCCCGCCCGCCACGCTGGATTCGAATGGCGATGGCACGATGGATGCCTGGGACCGCAACAATGACGGCAAGGCCGATGCCTGGGATACGGATGGCGACGGCAAGCCCGACAAGGCCGATCCGATGGAAGCCGCTGAATAAAACAAGCCCTATAAGGGTCGCAACGGAAGGCCGGGAGAGCAATCTCCCGGCCTTTTTGCGTATCTGCAAGAAGTTGAAGATACAATTTCTCGAATATTGATCGATTGCACAGCATCTCGAGCAGGAAGGCGCGATAACAATCGAATTTTACCTCTGTGCAGTGCCATTCGCCATCACACATTGTCTTTTCTGTGCGGTTTCAACGGCTGATTAACTTCCTCGCTCTAGAGGAAAGCGCCAGCGTTGTTTGCCTTTTTGGGAGAAGGGGAAATGCCATCAAGCTTGCAGGAGAGACTTGCCTTTTACGAACTCGACGGAACGGACAATTCCACGTTCCGCAGAGTGAAAAGGTCATTGGGCCGTCATGTCCATCGCGCGCTGGAAAAGTTCTATCGCAAGGTCGGGACGATTCCCGAACTCAAGGTCTTCTTCAGCGATAGCGCGCGGTTGCAATTTGCCAAGAACGCGCAGCACAGCCACTGGATGAAGATCTTCGGCGACGGTCTCACCGATGATTACATGACGCGCGCGGTTGGTGTGGGCCAGGTGCACGCGCGCATCGGGCTGGAGCCGAAATGGTATGTCGGTGGGTACGCGCTGATCCTCGAAGAAATGATCCATGGGATGATCTCGCCAGGCCTGCTGCGTTACGTGCCAAGTCGCCGCAAGCTTGCCAAGGATGTGGCGGCGCTGGTCAAGGTGTCGCTGCTCGACATCGATATCGCGCTCTCGACCTATTTCGTCGATGCCGAGGAGAAGGTTCGCGGCGTCGTGCTCGGCCAGATGGGCAGCGCGCTAAAGCGCATGGCCGAAGGCGACCTGACCACCCAAATGGCCGGCCTGCCAGCCGAATATGCGCAGGTGGAGCAGGACTTCAACGCCGCCACGGCAGCGCTGCGCGAGACCCTGCTGGCGGTGAGCTCAAGCGTCAGCGTGATCTCTTCGGGCAGCGGCGAAATCCGCGCTGGTGCCGACGACCTCGCCTCGCGCACCGAGGAACAGGCTGCCTCGCTAGAGGAGACCGCCGCGGCCATGCGGGCCGCCACCGACATGGTGCAGGAAACCACCCGCAGCGCCGTGGCCGTCAATGCCGAGATGGCCAGGATGCAGGCCGAAGCCACCGAAGGCGGCCAGATCGTGGCCAAGGCGGTGGGGGCGATGGATTCGATCGAGCGATCGTCGAGCGAGATCGGCAAGATCATCGCCGTGATCGACGGCATCGCCTTCCAGACCAACCTGCTGGCGTTGAACGCGGGGGTCGAGGCGGCCCGCGCCGGCGATGCCGGCAAGGGGTTCGCGGTGGTGGCGCACGAGGTGCGCGCGCTCGCCCAGCGCTGCGCCGATGCCGCGCAGGAGATCAAGACGCTGATCAGCAACAGCACCGAACATTTCGACAATGGCGTCAAGCTGGTCGGTGAGACCGGCACGATGCTGAACCGCATCGTCGAGCGCGTCGGCGAGGTCAGCCAGGTCATCACGCGCATCGCTGCTTCGGCGGAAAGCCAGTCGGCGAGCATGATCCAGGTCAACTCTGCCGTTGGCGACATGGACAAGATGACCCAGCAGAACGCCGCGATGGTCGAGGAAACCGCCGCTTCGGCGCGCAGCCTCGCCAGCGAGGCGCAGGATCTGGCCGACAAGGTCTCGCGCTTCCAGCTGGGTCAGCCGGCCGGCGTGGCGGTGGCGCGCCAGATGCATCGCCCCGCGCCCAGGAAGCCCGTGCGCGTGCCGATGGTCAGCGGCAATCTGGCGCTGAAGGCCGATGACGAGGACTGGTCGGAATTCTGACCAGCCTTGCGACCGCCGGAGCGGGTACGCTCCGGCGGTGATATCCTATCATGGCCGGGCGGGTTAACCCTCGCTTATCCTCTCGCTGTCATGATACGGGCAAGGCCCCCGGGAGAAAAACATGCTGCACCTCGACCATCGCAACCTGCGCGCCGGAGCCGTGGCGCTGGGGGCGATCGAATGTGCCGTGGTGCCGGGCGTTTCGCCGATTGTCGATGCGCTGGCGGCGCTCGGCCCGGCCAGCCACGCCTTCCTGCGCGATGGCTGGTTCTGCCGGGGGGAGCCCGAGGCGATCACGACCCTGGTCGCGCGGCGCGGCGATGGCAGCCCGATCCTCGCGCTGCCGATGCGCCAGCTGGGGCCGACGGGGCTGCGCGCACGGTCGCTGGCGGGCAGCTACTGGCCATTTCGCAGCGCGGCGCTCGATCCGAGCACCGGCGTGGGCGATATGTGCGCGGTGCTGGCCCATCCCGCAACGCAGGAGGCGCTTGGCCCGCTGCTGCGGCTGGGCCCGATCTACCATGATGACCGGCTCGCCCAGCTGATGATCGCCGCCGCCGACCGCATCGGCTGGCATGTGCTGATCCGCGACATGGGGCAGAGCTTCGTCCAAGATTTCGCCGAGCCGGGGTCGCCCGATGCCTGGCCGAGCAAGTCGCGGCGCAAGAAGGTGCGGCGGCTGACCGCGCGGCTCGAGGAACAGGGGCCCGTCACCATCCGCATCGTGCGCGGCGCCGACTGGTCGCGTCAGGTATTCCATGATCTCGCGCGGATCGAGGAGAACAGCTGGGTGGGAACGCGTACCGACCGCAGCGGCGCCAAATTCCTCAACCCGCATATGATGGCGCACTGGCAGCGCGCGGTGGTCGATCCCGACCTCGCCGAGATACTCACCGCCAGCCTGCTCTATGTCGCCGATCGCCCGATCGCCTTTTCGCTAGACCTTGTCTGCGGCGCGATCGCCTATGGTATCGCGAGCAGCTATGATGCGGCCTTTGCCGATGCTTCGCCGGGCCAGATCGTCACGCTGCACGCGGTTGATGCCATGCTGGCGCGCGGCGTGCGCCAGGTCGACTGGGGCGCGGGTGACAGCGGCTACAAGCAGGAAATCGGCGCGCGCCCGGGTTCGCGCATCCAGGACATTCTCATGGTGCGAAGCGCCTCGATCGCCGCAGCGCTGCGCCCGCGCTGGGAGGAATCGAGCGGATCGGGAACGCTTGCGCTGGCCGCCGGGCTGGCCGATGCGGTGCGGGTATCGGGCATCCCGTCGAGCCTCACGCTGAGGCGGCTGCTGATGTCGGGCCTGGCCCTGTCCGCCGCCGCATCGCTGCTGGCGGAGTGACAGGGCCGGCGCCGGGTCAGGCCGCCAGGTCGCGTTCGATCATGGTCTGGCCCAGACCGTCGACCCGCTCCCATTGCAGCCCGCCCGTATAGCGCCAGCCCAGTTCGCCCGATGCGTCGAGCGCGAACAGATGCAGCCAGCGGTTATCGAACAGCGCGCGCACGCCTTCGTGCTTCTCCAGGATCGCGGTCATCGCCTCGACCGGCGCCTCGATGCACACCGATAGCCGCAGCGGTTCGTGCACCAGGTCGCTGCCGTCGTGCACCGACTGCCAGGGAAGCCCCGCGCGCAGCGTGCCGCCATTGCCCTCGACCACGCCGATGCCGCCGGTGACATTGTGGATCAGCTTGTTGCCGCCGCCAAAGACATGCGGCGCGACCGATGACCCGTAATATTGCAGGCTGATCCAGCTCGCGACCACGACAGGCGCGGTCATGATCAGCTCGAGCATGCCGAAGCCTTCGTCCTGCTGCCAGGCATAATCGTGCAGGAAGGCGCGACCCTCCAGGCTCTTGCCGCTGGTGCGGTGGCGCGGTGCGGCGATGAAGGCCTTGCAGCCTGCCAGCGCCCATTCGGGACGGATCTCGGCCCAGTCGCGGCTGCGCCTGGCGACGTCGGCTGCTCCATCGGCGCGGGGCAGCCGCAGCGCCCGTTCGCCGCGTGCGACAAAGCCGGCGCTCGCCAGCCATTGCCGCGCCTGGGCAATCGCTTCGGCATGCGCAGGCGAGGGGTGGTCGCCGTCATAGATCAGCACATGGTCGGTGGTGGTGTCGTGCAGCCCGGCCAGGAACAGCGTGGCCGAAGGCACGGCAATCCCGTTGCTCGCCAGGCCGCCGCGCACCGCGGGGTCGTTGAGCAGGCTGGCCAGCAGGCGCGCGTTGACCTCACCCGAATAGCCGCCGCACGCGCCGCAATGCAGACCGCTGGCGTGCGGATTGTTGACGACATTCGCGCCATGACCGACGAGCAGCACGAGCGGTGCGAAATCGCGCGTCAGCGACATCGCGCGCAGCACCGCGGTCGCGGCATCGATCTTGTCCGCCAGGCTCAGCGCCGGGTCGGGGCGCGGCATCGGATCACTGGGCAGGCTGGTCTTCTTCAGCGCGAACGTATCGCGAAGCAGCTTGCCCAGATAGACCGGCCCTGCCGCCTCCACAAAGGCGAAGCTCGATACGGCGGCCAGCTTGAACCGGCCCCAGGCGCGCTTGCCGCGCGAGCGATAGCGCGCGGCGCGATCGATGTCCTCCAGTTCGGCACCGCCTGAACAGGTGGTCAGCTTGGGGTTGAGCAGCACCGGAAGCCGGTGCTCATGAACGTCCGAGGCGAAGCGGCGGTGCGATGCGCCCAGTCCGAAGAACCCGGCGAAACCCAGCGTGTGGATCGACGGATCGAGCGCTTCCAGTGCGCGACGGAACACCTCCGAGCGCACATCGATGCAGAAGGCAGCCTGCAATGCGGGCGGAACCGCGGCACTGGTGGCAGGAGCAGCGGCGAGCGTCTCGCCGATTGCCCGCTGGCCCGCGCGCTCGGCGGCTTCCTGCAGGATGGCGTCGATGATCTGGTCGGCATCGGGCGCGACCGGCGCAGCATGGCCCGCCACCACGTCCTGCCAGGCCTCCAGCACCGGACCGCGATATTGCGCGAGCAGCGCGTCCTCCCACATCAGCCGGATCGCGAGCAGATCGGTCAGCGTGCTGTCCTGCCCGCCGGTAAGTTCGGCCTGCCACAGCCGGTAGCGGCCGACCTGCGCCCAGCCACCCAGGGTCATCAGCAGCGCGTGGAAACAGGTGGGCATGGCCGCCCTGGTCAGCCCCAGCCGCGCGACGCTGGCGGCGAGCGCATCCCCCGCGCTGTCTGGCGCATCGGCGACGAACCGGGCAAAGCCCTTGAGGCCTGCAATCTCCGGGGTGAGGTCGTGCGTCGCGACATCCTGCCAGGCGCGCCAGGCGGACTTGCCCTGCGGCGCGGCCCACAGCGCCTGGCCCTCGTCGCTCCATCCGGCAATCCAGTGGCCCAAGCGCTCGGCGATGATCGCGGGCCAGTCGATGCCCGAGACGCGCGCGGCCAGATCGGCGATGGTCGGCAGCGGGTCCTTGCGGACATGCGGGCGCTGCGCCGCAAGCTTGAGCTCGGCGACGCTCGCGGGGGGGACGATGCGGTGCAGGCGGCGAGCGCGGCGGCGAGATCGCCATCGGTGATCGTGCCGTTGGCGATCCGCTCGCGATACCAGCTGCGCGCCATGGTCGCGGGTGCGTCGCTTACCCTTGCGAGCAGCGCGGCCGTGGTGGCGAGGTCAAGCCCGGCCTGACCGAGATAGGGATTGACCGCCACGCTCGAGGCGAGCGGCCAGACCGGCGGAATGGCGCGCGCGGCGGCATCGGCGATCGGCGCGATCTCGGAGGCGGTCAGGGGCGGCTGGTTCAGGCTGTCCTGCATCATGGCAAACTCCTTGGAAAATCGGGTCCGGTCGTCAGCGCGACCGCTTGAGCGTCCAGCCGCCGAGCATGCGGTCGAACAGCTCGTTGGCGTAAAGGCCGTTGGAAAGATGGACCCTGAGGCCCGCCGCCGCCGGGTGATAGGCCCAGAGCGGGAACATCGACTGGGCGATGGCAACCAGCCCGAAGCTGACCACCGCCAGGATCATCAGCACCCATTCGAGCGGTCCGGGAGCGGGCGTCGCGGGCAGGGGGCCGAGCAGCAGCGCATCGGCGATGTGGTGCAGCGCGAAATAGCCGAGCGAGGCCGCGAGCGAATAGGCCACCATCCGCCGCATCAGCGCCACCGGGGCGGCACCGGCCAGACCCTGGGCGAGCAGATAGGCGATGCCGAAGATCAGGATCGCGCCCAGGGCGATCGACTGCGGCGAGCTGTCCTGAAAGCGGAAGGCAAAGCCGATGGCGACATAGATGGCGAGCGCGGCGAGGAACGCGCCGGTGACCGCCTTGGCGCCGGGGATGGCGACCGGACCCGGCCGCCGCAGCGCCGCGATCCGCTCGACCGCGCCGCCCGAGGCGAGGAAGCTGTGTGCCTTGTACAGCGAGTGCGCGATGATGTGGAGCATCGCCAGCGGGAACAGCGCCAGTCCGCACTGCATGATCATGAAGCCCATCTGCGCGACGGTCGACCAGGCGAGCGAGGTCTTGACCGCTGGCTGGGTGAGCATCACCAGCCCGCCGAACACCGCGGTAAAGCCGCCGATCATCACCAGCCCCGCCATGATCGCGGGCGACAGCAGCATGACATCGGCAAGGCGGATGAGCAGGAAGCCGCCCGCGTTGATGACGCCGGCATGCAGCAGCGCGGAGACAGGAGTCGGCGCTTCCATCACCTCGGTCAGCCAGCCGTGCAGCGGGAATTGCGCCGACTTGATGACCGCGGCGAGCGCCAGGCCGAACACCGCGAACCGGATCGCGGTGCCGCTCTCGCCGCCGCGCGCGCTATCGAGGATGGTGGCGATGTCGCCGGTGCCATAGATCCAGAACAGCAGCGCCGCCGATCCGACCAGCGCGGCATCGGCAATCCGCGCGGTGATGTATTTCTTGCGCGCGGCGCGGCGGGCGGCGGCGCGATCGGGATAGAAGAGCAGCAGCTTGTGCAGGCACAGGCTGGTGGCGATCCAGAACAGCACCAGCTGTAGCAGATTGCCGGACAGCGCGAACAGCAGCACGCTCGCCAGCGTGAAGCTCAGCCAGGCCTTGAAATGGGCGCGGCGCGGCTCGTCGCCCAGATAGGTGCGCGAATAGCGCAGCACGACCCAGCCGACAAAGCCGACCAGGATCGTCACCGGCAGGCTGACGGCATCGAGCCGGACGGAGAGCCCCAGATGCTGCCAGACCAGCAATTCGGTGGTGACCGGCCCTGCCGCGATCAGCTGCACCAGCGCCGCAATCGCGAGACCCAGACAGGCGAGCAGACCGGCTTCCAGCGCCCGTCCCGTCAGGCGGGCATGGCGATCGCTTGCGAGCAGCGCGATTCCTCCCAGTCCGGTAAATGCGGTGATCCCGATCGTCAGGCCAAGCGCGATGTCCATCGTTCCGTCTCCGTGCGGCCCCGGCGGGGGCAGGCGTGTCGCAACCGGATACGGGCGATCGATCGATACGGAAAATTCAATGAAGGGAAGATTTGGTTCCTATTTTAAGAACTAGGCGATTCGGGCGATCTCGAGCAGCTGATCGACCAGCGGGTGCGGGAAGCGCCGCGACTGGGTCATCGCATAGAAGGATTCGGTGAGCCCGGGGATCGCCATGATGTCGTGCAGGCTGCCGATATTGAGCTCGTCGCGCACCACGATCGGCGGCACCACGCCGACCCCGGTTCCCGCGCGCAGGAGCAGGCGCAGCATGGCCATGTCGTCGGCCTCGGCGACGATGTTGGGGAGGATGCCTAGCCGGTCTACCAGCAGGTCGAAATCGGCGCGAACCCCCGAATCCGTGGCGGGAACCACCAGCCGCATGGTGGTCAGCAGCTCGCGCAGCGGGGTGCGGGCGACGTCGACCTTTTGCGGGCCGATCAGGCTGACCGGGATCTGATCGACCAGATGCGCGACCCAGTTGGTGCCGCTGTCGCGAAAGGGCAGGCGGTTGGTCAACAGCACATCGAGCTCGTGTGCCTCGAGCGCCTTGACGAGATCGCGCAGCGAACCCGAACGGATGACCAGGTGCACGTCGTCGCGCCCGACCATCGGCGCCAGGAACCGCATCTGGAAATTGCGCGACAAGGTGGAGAGCGCGCCCACGCGCAGGTGCCGGCGGTTGCTGCCGCTGCCGCCGGCAAAGGTCGCCATCATCTCGTTGGCGGTTTCGAACATGCTGTCGGCGTAGTTCAGCGCGACCCGTCCGGCCTCGGTCAGTTCCAGCCGCCGTCCGCGCCGCTCAAACAATTGATGGCCAATGCTTTCTTCGAGCAATCTGATCTGGGTGGAGAGGGCGGATTGCGACACGTTCAGCCGCCGCGCGGCGTTGGTGAGATTGCCGTCATGCGCCACCGCGTGGAAGTAGCGCAGGTGCTTGAAATTAAGGTGCATCGGCTGCCGCTCCGAAACCCAGTTCATTTAAATCGAACGATGACGTGCTTTTATTGAATTTCCGTGATCTGCGCAATGCGTTTAGTCCAGTCGCAGGGCCAGCCGCTTGCAAAGGCCCAGTGGATGAAAACGCCGATGGAAACGCTGCCCGAACAGCCTGATCTCCCCACCCGCCCGCTTGCAGTCGCACAAGCGGTCGGTACCCCTGACCGGATCCCCGCAGTTCAATCCGGTCAGGGGTTTTCCCCTGTACAGCGCCCGGCGCTGAGCCTGATCCGCGGCGCGCAGCTGCGGCTCGCCGACCATGGCGAGCCAGGCCCTCGTGACTGGATCGAGGCGCAGGCACGCCTTACCGCATGGCTGGATCTGGACGTGCATTACGTCCCCGCGCGCCCGGTCGGAGCGCTTCGCCAGGTCGCCGCATGGGCCACGCAGCACCGCGCGCCTGTATCGGCGCCCGCATTCCTGCCCTGGCAGAACGTGTCGCCGGTCGCTTTTCAGGCAGACGGCGGTTCGGGCCTGCCGCATGCCGACTGGGTGGCCAGCTATCTGCACGATCAGGGGACGGGCAAGCCGCTCAAGGCGAGCACGCTCGATGTGATGCTGATGTCGCCACACCCGGCAACCTGCCCGGTCGATGCCGATTGCGAAGCGCCGCTGCCGCGAACCGAGATCCTGCAAGCCATGCTCCAGGCGGCGCAGGCCGAAGGGCGCAAGCGCATCGCCATTGTCGGCGATGCCCGCCGCCGCAACGCGCTGGTGCGCCAGATGCTCGCATCCGGCCGCGTCGCAGCGCGCGACGAGCAGGAGATCGAGATCCTGCCGATCGAGGATGCCCTGTGTCACCTCGTCCGGCGTGCGAGCCGCTGGGATGCGATCATCGTGCTGCCCGATCTGCGCAGCCTGATCTTCGCGATGCTGGCCGAGATCACCCGAATCTGGACGCCCTGGCCGATGCTGTGGCACCGTCGGGGCCTGACCATGCTGACCGGCGAGGTGCTCGACGAAGCCGATGGCGCGCTGCCGCTCAACGCGCCGTTGCTCGTCCAGGCGCTGGCGCTGGCGGTGCACCATGCCGGGCTCAGCCATGCCGCACAGCGTCTGATGCTCGGCGCGGCGCGGCTGTGGGACTGCGGCATCATCACGCCGGGCCGCGGCTCGGTCGCGCCCTATGTCACCGAGGTCACCGACAGCGAGTTCATCCATCAATTGTGCCGTGGCGGCGAGCGCCGATCGCGCGCGACCTCGTCCTGGCGCGCCATTCCCGCTGGATCGGTCGCCCCTTCGCCGCGCAAGCCCCGTCCTTCCCTTCGGCTCGTCGCCACCACTGGAGAACAATAAGATGCCCAGCCGCAAGATTGTCGCCAACGAACTCGCCACCGTGCTGCGCCAGATTTCGCACCCGGACCGCATCCGGCTGATCCAGAAGCTGCGCATCGGCGACCAGACGGTGAACGAGATGGCGGCCGCGCTCGACATCACCCCGACCCGGCTGTCGCAGCATCTGGCGGTGCTGCGCGCGCTCGGACTGGTCGAGATCGAGAGCTTCGCGCAATGCCGCGTCTATCGGCTGACCCAGCCGCAGCTCGCCCTGTGGCTGATCGACGGCATCGACTTCATCGCGCACCGCATCGGCAAGGTGAGCGAAAGCGATGTCCAGCGCGCCAAGCAATTGTGGGAGGAAGACGCGATCGAACCGCTCGGCACCGCCCGGGCAGCCTGAGCCTGACCGCTTGCGCTGCATGGCCCTGCCGCTAAGACGGGGCCATGCTGAAACAGATCCTTCTCGCCGCCGCCGCTGTCACCGCGCTTGCCGCCCCGCTCCATGCCCAGACTGCCATCACCGTCGATTCCGATCGGCTGATCGAAACCGTCCGCACGCTCGCGTCCGACACGTTCGAGGGCCGCGCACCCGGCACGCGCGGCGAGGAGCGGACGCTCGGCTATCTGATCGCGCGCCTCGAGGCCCTGGGGCTGGAACCGGCAGGTCCGGACGGCCAGTGGCTGCAAAAGGTACCGCTGCTCCACACGAAATTGCAGGCGCCCCGCACGCTCGATTTCGCGACGCCCAAGGGAAATATCGCGCCGAAGCTGGCCGAGGACATCTATCTCTCGACCGTCCGCCCCGAAGACGCCGCGCGCGTCGCCAGCGCGCCGCTGGTGTTCGTCGGCTATGGCGTGAAGGCACCCGAGCGCGGCTGGGACGATTTCAAGGGCGCGGACCTCAAGGGCAAGGTCGCTGTGTTCCTGATCAACGATCCCGATTTCGTGGCCAGGCCGGGCGAACCGGCAGCGGGCAAGTTCGGCGACCGAACGATGACCTATTATGGTCGCTGGACCTACAAGTTCGAGGAAGCCGCGCGCCAGGGCGCGGTCGCGGCGCTGATCGTCCACAACGCCGCGGGCGTCGGCTATGGCTGGAATGTCGTCATCAGCCCCGGCGGCGAGAACTACGATATCGTCCGCGCGCCCGACGCGCTCACCAGCGTGCGGCTGCAGGGCTGGCTCTCCGCCGACATGTCGAATCGACTGTTCGCGGCGGCGGGGCTGGACCTAGCCAAGCTCGAGGTCGAGGCACGCTCGCCCCAATTCCGCCCGGTGGAGTTGAAGGGCGTCACGCTGAATGCCGATATTCCGGTGCAGCCCGAGGTGGTGACCAGCCACAATGTGCTGGGCAAGATCATGGGCAGCAAGCGTCCCGACGAGGTCGTGATGTTCGGCGCGCACTGGGATGCCTATGGCCAGGGCAAGCCCGACGCCCAGGGCCGCATCTACCGCGCCGGGGCCAATGACGATGCGCTGGGTATTGCCGGATTGTTGGAGATCGCGCGATCGCTGAAGGCGGGACCGGCGCCCGAGCGCTCGGTGGTCTTCGGCCTGTGGACGGCAGAGGAGCGCGGGCTGCTCGGCTCGGAATATTATGCCGCCAACCCGGTCTATCCGATGGATAGGACCGTCGCCAATCTGGCGCTCGACATCCTGCAGACCGCAGGCGCGGCGAACGACGTGGTGCTGGTCGGCAAGGGGCAGAACACGCTCGAGGACGACATGGCGCGCGTCGCGGCGGCCCAGGGGCGCACGGTGACGCCCGAGAGCCTGCCCGAACGCGGGCTGTTCTACCGCGCCGACCATTTCTCCTTTGCCAAGTGCGGCGTGCCGGTGATGCTGCTGATGGGCCTTGCGGGGGCCTCCAGCCTGAAAGCTGGCGGCGTCGCGGCGGGCCAGGCCTGGATCGATGCCTATACCGGCCAGTGCTATCACCAGGCCTGCGATGCCTGGGGGCCGGACTGGAATCTCGATGGCGCAGTGCAGGACATTGCGCTGACCGGGATCATCGGCGCGGAACTCGCCAATTCGACCCGCTGGCCGCAATGGAAAGCCGGATCGGAGTTCAAGGCGCTCCGCGAGAAGAGTCAGGGGACGGGGGCGGGCGCGCCGAAACGATAGCTCAGGCGAGCTCGGCGGCGCTGACGATGTGCCGCCCGGGCTTTGCGGCCATCGCCGCCTCGATCAGCGCGGCCGCGATATTCTCCGCGGGGCTGATCCGCCACTGGCGTGGCAGCACTGGCCCGAGCACGGTGAGGATCGCGTCGGACACGCGCTCCATCGGCCGGAACTCGTCGCGCTGCCCGCCGATCAGCCCGGGGCGGACGATCGTATAGCTGGGATAAGCGAGCGCGCCGATGCTCGCCTCGACCTCACCCTTGGTGCGGTTGTAGAGCAGCCGCGAGCCCGCATCCGCGCCGATCGCGGACACCAGCGCAAAGGCCTGCGCCCCACGGGCGCGTGCGTGCGTCGCCACCATCAGCGGATAATCGTGATCGACGCGATAGAACGCCTCCGCCGACCTTGCCGTGGCCAGCGTCGTGCCGAGCGCGCAGATGACGGCATCGCATGCCCACCAGTTCGCCTCCGGCGGCAGCGCCTCGTAATCGATGATAGGGTTGATAAGCTTGGGGTGCTCGGGCAGCGCGCGGCGCGTTGGGGCGATGACACTCGTCATGCGCGGATCATCGAGCGCCCGAGCCAGGACGATCCGCCCGACCAGCCCGGTCGCGCCTGCGATGAGAATCTTGCTCATGGATCGTCCTCCACCGCCGCGCAGGTGCAATGCCAAGCGCATATTCAGCGCCGAATCTGACGCCAGAAATCTTGCGATGTCGAGGAAAAATGGTGGAGCCTAGCGGTATAAATTGTCAGCCTCAGGACAGATCGGGATGTCTCTAAGTCTATGATATAGAGAGGATTTCTGAAACGATATGTCCAACTCTGGTTCGCCGCATTTCACTGCTGCCAAAGTGAAATGTGGTACGAAATGATGGAACGGATTGAGGCTCATGGGTGGATTAACTGCACTTCAGGTGAAGAACGCAAAGCCGGGGCGACATGCCGACGGGCGAGGTCTCTATTTGTTTGTCAGGGACAGCGGCTCGCGATCGTGGGTGTTACGAACTCAGGCCGATGGGAAGCGGCGCGACATCGGGCTGGGTTCAGTCCGCGAGCTTTCGTTGGCGCAAGCTCGTATCAAGGCCAGCGAGGTAAAAGCTCAAATTTTAAGCGGCGAGTATTTCCGCCAGAAGCCAGAGCTAGTCCCGGCGCCTGCGCCAACATTCGCAGAAGCGGCCCGGCAATGTCATGAGGCAATAAAGTGCGGATGGCGAAATAAGCACCATCAGGCGTCGTGGCTCGCTTCGTTAGAACGACATATTTTTCCCGCATTCGGATCGATCCCCGTCAATGAGATTACCAGCCTGATGGTACGGGATGCACTAGCGCCGATCTGGTTAGGCATCCCTGAGACCGCCAGACGCATTTTCCAGCGGATCCGCACCGTACTGGATTTCGCTCACATCAAAGGCTGGTGTGATCAGGAAGTTATTCTTCGTTCAGTAACAAGGGGGCTGCCACGACAGCCGCCTTGCGACAATCATTTCCCAGCAATGCCATATGCGCAGATACCGGCTTTATTCTCGAAACTGCGGACGCTGCCACAAACGGCTGGCAGGGATGCCTTGGCATTCACGGTTCTCACTGCTGCGCGATCGGGCGAAACCCGAAATGCAATCTGGACAGAATTCGACCTGGAGGCACGGGTGTGGACCGTTCCTGCATCCAGAATGAAAATGGGGAAAGAACACAATGTTCCGCTGACTGATCCAGCTATCGAAATCTTGCTGCGTCGGTTGCCATTGCGAGATCATGAAGCAGGCTTTGTTTTTTCGTCATTCGGCAAGCGTCCTATCAGCGATATGACAATGTCAAAAACCCTCCGCGAAATGAGCTATCCCGAGTTCACCGTCCACGGCTTCAGAAGCACCTTCACGGACTGGGCGGCTGAATGCACAGATTATCGAAAGGAGGTCGTTGATAAGGCGCTTGCGCACAAGCTTCAGGATCGGATTGAAGCAGCTTACCGACGGACCGATTTTTTCGAACGGCGAAGAAAGCTGATGGAGGATTGGTCAGCCTACTGCCAACCTGTTGATAAAGCAGATGATGCCGGGGAAACACAGCTCCAATTTTTGATGGATATGTGAGCCCTGATTGCCAACAGATCAAATGAAAAAGCAGCAGGTACCGCAGGGAATATGCGAAGGCGGGATTCGATAACATTGCCACAATGTTGAAAATCGGCATTTTGGCCGAAAGCCGAATGTCGAGTTTTTGCAGTGCGATTGGCGAAAAGCTGCCGTCCGATCTGCTATTGACCGACGGCAGCTCTCGACCCACATTGCGTCGTTCCCATCAGTCGCCCGGAACGACCGCTTGCGCGGAAACCCGCCCCTGTTGTGGATATAATCACCAAGGCAGGAGCCGCCAACATCCCGGTCATTCGCGCTCAATTTTGACGTGATCGATTCTTGCCGTTCGTTCAGCACGCTGTAGCAATGGAGGAAAGACTTGGACTTGGACTTTCCGGCCGATTAGCGCCGCGATCGGGATCGTCGGTTTTCAATGGCTTCCGGCACGCCCATAAGGACGCTACACTTGGGTGAGTTCGTTGCAACGTGGAAGGCGTTCAGGAGTGTGGATCGAGTCCATCAGAATAGAGGGGGGATCGCTCGATGGATTCCAGCAAAGCCTTAGTCCTGGCCTGAACGTCCTCATTGGCGGTCGCGGAACGGGCAAAAGCTCCGTAATTGAGTTGATCCGCTTCTGCCTGGGCGCTCCTTCGTCATCGGATGCCATCGGCAAAGACGCGCTTGAGCACGCGCTGGGGGTGCTGGGCGACGGGAAGGTCGTGATCACCCTAACAAACGGAAGCGATCGGATTGAGGTGTCTCGTATCGCTACCGACGCCGACGACAATTGTCCGATGGAAATCTCGCCGCCATTCGTGTTCTCGCAAAAGGAAGTCGAGCAGATTGGTGCGCGATCGCAGTCGCGCATGCGCTTGGTCGACGGCTTTTTTCCTGGGCGCGGCGCGGCTTCAGCGAAGCGCGGGCCGCTGCATGCGCGGATCAAATCGGCATCGACCGAAATCCGGACCCTTTTGGTTGAAGTGGCGGACATTGGTGAGAAGCTACTGGCGCTGCCAAAATTGCAAGAGCGCCTTGCCGATCTTCAGAAGCAGGGCGCCGCTCAACGCGCCCGCAGCGCTGAATTGGATGGATTGCGCAAGCAGCTTGATGAACTAACACCTCTTACGAGTGCGGCCACCGTCCGTGCCGGATCAATCGGTCGATCGGCCGACGACCTGAGCGAATGGACGGACGATCTCGACCTCGTCGCGGGCCGCCAGCCCCCTATCGAATCCTGGCCAGCCCAAGCGATGACGCATGATCAGCTTCAGCCACATCGCAAGCGCTTGGAAACGGCGCATGAGCGTCTGACCGCCGTCATCGGGGAATATCGTTCGGTCATTGACGATCTGGAGATGCTTCGCCGGAAGTCGAGTGAAGAGAAGTCCGCGCTTGAGGCCAAGGGCCGCGAGGTTCGCCAGAAGATCGAGGAGCAGCAAAAGGGCGCGAGCGTTCTCGACCGCCAGATTGCAGACCTCAGCCAGGAAATCGCCGCGCTCAACGCGCTGGCAGACCTACGAGCGGAAAGGCTGGGCCGTATCGATCGGCTGCACGTGCAGCGACAAACAGCGCTCGATGAGATGCACGCTCACAATATTGCGCTGACAACAGGTCGCCAGCAGACCGCCGCCCGCCTGACTGCGGCGCTGGCGCCGTCGATCCGCGTCACTGTGAAGCCGCTTGCCGAATACCGCGCCTACGTGAGTGTGTTGAATGCCGCGCTGCGCGGCAGCGGCCTAAGGTATCGCGAACTTGCTGATCGCATCGCCGATACGTTCAGTCCGCAAGAAATTGCGGTCCTCGCCGAGCGGGGTGAGGTCTCAGTCATCAGCAAAGCCCTCGAGATCAACGAGGAGCGGGCTTTACGGCTTGCCGAGGCGCTGCGGGGCGATGCCGGCGCAGATCTTCTGGTCACCGAGGTCGGCGACGAGGTGGTCATTGAGCTGCTCGACGGCACCAGCTTCAAGAGCACAGATTTCTTGTCGATGGGCCAGCGCTGCACGGCGGTGTTGCCGATCATCCTGCAACACAAAGAGCGCATCATTGTTCTCGACCAGCCAGAGGATCATCTCGATAACGCTTTTGTCGTCGGGACATTGGTCAAGGCCATCCGCACGCGGGGCGGTTCAGCGCAGACGATTATCGCTACGCACAATCCGAACATTCCGGTTCTCGGTAGCGCCGATTTCGTCGCGCACCTCGAGTCCGATGGTGATCGGTGCTTTGTACAGGTCGCAGGCGCGCTTGACGATGTTGCAGTGGTGAACTCGATAACGAATATCATGGAGGGCGGTCGAGAAGCGTTCCAGCGACGGGCCGCGTTCTATGCCGAGAGCGTCAGTGAGTAATGAGCTGGCGCGCAAGCTGGGGTCTACGGATCCACGCGAGCGGCTCGATGCAGCGCGCCATCTAGCCGAACATGCCGACGCCAAGCAGATCGGGCTGATTGAAGGCGCCCTTGCCTTAGAGACTGTGGCCTGGGTCAGCAGTGCATTGAAGCGGGCGCTCCAGCGGGCCCAGCCGATGGACAGAGCTATGCCCGGCCCAGACCGCGTCGAGCTTTCTTCCGACCAGACCGCCCAAATCTATTCGGATGCATTGGCAACCACCGCCAAACAGATCATCCACGAGATCGAGCCAATCCTCGGCGCGCTTCGCCTATCGGCCGAAACAGAGATGGCAAACTTCGAGGGGTCGGACACCAAGCGCGGCCTTGAAAGGATGGAAGCTCTAGTTGCGGGTCTCGCACGTCTGCGTCAGGCCGCCAGCGCACCGAAGCTTGAGGACTTTGCGCTCGACCAATGCATTTTCGCTTGGATCGCCGAAGAAGTAGGCCAGAAGCCGATCGGCGTCCTGCGCGCCGGCCCACAGGAGACAGTGGTTGAAGGCGACAAGGGCCTAGTGTGTTTGGCCTTCGTTAACGGGCTTCGCAACGCCATCGACGCGACACTTGCCTTGCCAGTCGAGGATGAGCGCTACCCAGAGATTACGGTCAATTGGGGCACGACCGACATCGACGTCTGGGTCGCAATTGTCGATGCCGGTGTTGGATTCAGGGGCAGCCTGTCGCGTGCGTTCGAGATCGGGTCGACCACCAAGGCTGGCCATCTCGGGATGGGGCTGGCGACCGCCCAGCAGGCCATGACGTCGCTGGACGGAAGCGTTCGCCTCATTCCGGGCGACCGCGGTGTAAGGTTCGAGATGCGCTGGCCGAAGGCGGTAGCCTGATGCGCATCCTGCTCGTCGAAGACAAGATCGACTTCGCAGAAGTGATCGAGAAGGCGATCCGAGCGATCGAAGGCTGCGAGCTAAGCTGGAAGCGAAGCAAAGCTGGTGCGGTGGCTGCGCTGGGTGAGGAGCACTTTGACGTCGTCATTCTAGACCGCCGCATCCCGACTGAAGACGACTACCTCGACGACCATCAGGATCATGGCTGGGCCGTCTTTCAGGCTATTGTGGAGCAACAACCGGGCACATCCGTTTGGTTTCTAACGGGCACTGTTGACGCCGATTTCCCGACTGAAGTCCTCAACGCGCACGGCAAGCGTGGGGACATCCATTCTTGTGGACGGGAAGACGCGCTTTACCAGGTGTTCTGGAAGGACAAGATGACGGACTGCCTCGCGGCCGTCCGTGAATTTCGTGGCGAGGTCCAGCAGACCGACGGCATCCATCTCGTTCAGGTGGGCAAACCGGCCAATCTGCGGGCCGAAGAGGTCCGCCTCCTCAAACTGTTCGGCCGGCGGCATCGGGGTGCGAGTGTCGAAGTTCGGGTCTTGCAGGGCGGTCTGTCGGGCGCGCGGGTCTTTCGCGTCTCGGTGCTCAATACCGCGGGCGCAGTCACCATCATGTCGGTGGCCAGAATAGGAAGTTTCGAGGACATCGCTGCCGAGCGGGAGAAATATCGGACGGAGATAGTGAAGCTCGCCAACGGCGCCTTCCCCCCGGTGACGGCCGAGTTCAGCCACGGAGCAGCCGGCTTCGCGGGCATATTCTATCAGGTCGTTGGCGTGGAGGTCCGATCGCTGTTCGATGAGCTGACAGCCAATCCAGCTGCCGCCGCTGCGGCCGCTGAACGACTTCGGCAAGATCAAGCGACATGGCATGGCGCACGCCAAGTCGAACGTGTGCGCGTGTCGGCTGTTCGACGGGCCCTCATCGGCGACGTGGCATTACAAATGCACAATCACCATCTCGGCGGAATGGATTTGGCGGCCGTCGAGAATGTGGAGATCGACGTCGCGCGCTGTGTTCAGCACTGCGATCTGCATTGCGGCAACGTACTGTACGATGCCAGCGGGCGGCCAATGGTTATCGACTACCCCGACACTGGAGGGGCTTTCGCGGCGCTCGACCCGATCGCGCTGGAGCTCAGCACGATCTTCCATAAGGACGCACCGGACCGCGCGGGATGGCCGACTGAGGCGCAGGCGGGCCAGTGGACAGACCTCGATGCCTACTGCGCCGGCGCCGCCTACGAGCCTTTCATCAGATCGTGTCGTGCTTGGGCGAAGAGCGTCGTTGCCTCACCGCAAGAGGTTCTGGCAGTCGCGTACAGCTACGCCCTTCGGCAACTGAAATACGGCGATACCGACAAGGCGCTGGTGCGAGCGATCGTGGATTCCTGCATTGAGGGGCTGGTTGGGGGAGGCCGTTAGTCGATGCCATCAGTCCGACCATCCGTATTCAACCAGCGCGAACGTGCGGATGGAGGCCCGTTCCTTCTGATAGAGCCATCGGAGGAGGACGACGGCCTCAGCATAGATGTCTTCTTCACCGATACTCCGCCTGACGACCGAACAGGTTCGTATCCAAAAGAGCGGCTTCTGAACGTGACGCCCAGCTCCTTGCGGATATTCCCGCTGAATGTTCGGCAGGGCCGAGACGACTATCTGACCCCTAAGTACGGCCATCTCGTTTCCATCACGGTCAGCCGTAGGGTCGACCGGCCCTATGAGCTGCCCCAATCCGTCGAAGATGTGCAGGCGATCCTTGAGGGGCTGCCCGATGGGTTCGCGAAGGACTTCCGCTTCGGCCTTGGGCTGCTCTGGGAGTATCGAGCCATCCCCGAAGCTTTCGCCGGGCAGGACAAGATTACGCTGATGATCGTGCATGGCGGCGAGGAAGCTACGCTCGACCCGCCATTTTTCATCCTGGGTGTCCGGCGCTTCCATGAGATCCGCAAAGAAATCAACCGGATCAGCGCCCGTTATCAGCGCGATGCCAAGCGGGATAAGGACCACTACGCCTATCACATGCTGTTCCATGCAGCGGACCAGCAGGTGTTTCCGCGCTTGAAAAAGACTCTCCGGGCGGACGCGTTGGCCGACGCGACCAGCGGCGGTCGGGACCGAGTGGAGCTCTCTAAGCGAGACAGGCGGGCCGCGGTCGGATTGGTGCGATCCAATTTAGAAGCGCTGGCGCAGTCGGACACCGACGCCCTTCTTTCGCTGAGGGGCGAAATCGAGCAGGTCACCCTTCAACAGCTTATCGGCCGTTTTCGAGAAATGCTGGCCAAGGATTTTCCCGAGAGCCGGTGGCAGGCCTTCCTAATGCAAAATCCCTTTATCCTAAGCCTCGCATTCGCAGTGCCGGCGATGGTCGTGCAGGGACAGGCTTATGCCGGTGGCAAGCGCCTAAGCGGCCGCGGCGGGAAGGTCACTGACTTCCTCTGCGCATCCGCCTCGACCGGCAACCTTGCGATCGTCGAGATCAAGAAGCCTGCGACCGACCTATTGGGCGGGGCGCCCTATCGCGGTGACGACGTCTTCGCGGCCTCGACCGAGCTTAGCGGAACAGTCGCCCAGGTTCTCGATCAGCGGATGATTCTCCAGCGCGAGTTGCCCAACCTGAAAGAGCAGAGCGAGCGATATGACATCCACGACTATGGCACGCGATGCATCATCGTTGCTGGGGTGACGCCGAGTGATCGGGCGCGGCGGAAGTCTTTGGAGCTCCTACGCAATGCGTTGGTCGGCGTCACCCTTCTGACCTTCGATGAGCTTTTGAAGCGGTTGGAGGAGATCCACGCAGCGCTAAGCCCATCAGCAGAATCGCCTACGAACGGTGAGGCCCCATTCTAAGCATCCGCCAGATGGTGGGGGGCTACATTAAGCAGCCATCACAAACTGAACTGAGGAACGACTGCGATCGGTCGGGAGTCGCCGCCGCGTGAATGTCAGCTATTCCCTTGACTTGATTCCGAACCTGACAGACGTCTTCCGGCCAGTCCCGCGCATTTCGGGAAAAGATCATCAGTGCTTCAGGAATGGCAGGTGTTGAATGGGGACCTGTCATTCCGGGCGCGGCTCGCGAATGTCGGTTTTGTCCCACAACGCGGCATTCTTTTTTCGACAGCTAACGACCCAACTCGCGCTGCACCAGCCCCGTTCTGCGACGGCTGATTTCGCCGTTAGTTACCATCCCGCTTCTCCATGATCCGTAGCATGGTGGGCAGGTCGCCTCAGGACTTAATTGTTGAATTACCGCGCCGATACAGCACAATGCTTGGCACAATCGATTCAGGGGTGTTTTTTGAATAGTGAGCAAGCATTGAAGGTGGCAGAAGCGCTTTCCGCCGAGGGCAAACTCACCCGGGTCAGCTCCACAGATCGCGTGACCAAGGCCATCCTTTTTAGGACGCCGGGCGGCCGGCACCTCGCGGTTGAAATCAACGACGTGAAGTCCCGCGGTTTTGCCAAGCAGGTGAAGATTGTTTTCGAGAATGCTCCCTCGGGCGAGGCCCTAGATTGGAAGGCAATTGCAGCTTCGCTCGGCATCACGATATCCGACCGGCAGTTCAAGAGCTCGGCCTACACGCTGAAGGGCGCGAATCTCGAACCCGGCAGGCAGATGTCCGCCTATATCCAGGACCAAGCGACGCTGGAGCGGCTGGTCGACTGGTATGCATCGGCCGAAGGAACCGCCGATGCCACCACCGCCCTCGATCGAGCGGCTGTCGAGGCCGCAATGGACATCTATGACAACCTCGGGGCCGAGGGCTTCGCCGCCCGATATCCACAGTTCCAGGATTCGCGGCAATATTGGGTGCGCCCGTCGCGGCCCAGGGCGTTCTCGCGCTATCCAAGCAAACCCGTCGCCGCCATCGCGGCAGGGGCCCACACGCTCGGAGGTGGCTGGTCCAAGCGGTATACCGCAGCCTCGCTGTTGCATAATGCCGGGTATATCATCGTCGACGCCGATGACCGGCCGGAGCCCGTGCCAGCCGAGCAATATCCTTACCTGATCACTGGCGCCGAGCGAGTCCGCGCCTGTGCACTGACTAATCACATCGCGCCCGCGCGCGATCGTGGCGATGTCGACGTGACGATCGTCGCCGGGAAGCTCCATGACGAGATCGGCATGAAGCAGGCATGGGCTAATGTCTGCCAGGCCCTGCGAGGGCCCAAGTTCCAGCATTACGCCGCAGTACCGCCGCCCCGGGAGGTCGGCCCCGAGGCAAGCACCACGACCACCTTCACCTACGACCTCGACCAGCGAGCAACAAAGCAGATGACGCAGTCCCCGCGCACCGCCATGAACCAGATCCTCTACGGCCCCCCGGGGACGGGGAAGACCTTCGCGACCGCCGCCGTCGCCGTGGGTCTCTGCCTCGACATCCCTACGTCAGACCCGTTGTTCGCCGAGGATCGCCGAGACGAGCTGATGGCGCAATATCGTCGCCTCGCCGACGATGGTCGCATCGAGTTCATCACCTTCCACCAATCCTATGCCTATGAGGATTTCGTCGAGGGCCTGCGTCCCACGACCGATCCCGCCGACCCCCTCGGCGAGTCGACGGAGGCAACCGGGCCCGCTGCCGGGTCGGCAGGCTTCCGGCTGCGCAGCGAGGACGGGATCTTCAAGCGGATCTGCGAGCGCGCGCGCCTCGACGGCGGCGACCAGCCCGGCGACCGGCTCGATCGCCAGCGGCCGGTCTTCAAGATTGCGCTTGGGCGCCGGGGCATTGAGGAAGATCGCATCACGCTCGGCCTCGACGAGGGCCTCATCCATTTAGGCTGGGGCGGCGACATCGACTGGTCGGATGAGCGTTTCGACAGCTTCGAGGAAATCCGCCGCGAGTGGCAAGAGATGAAGGATGCCGACGCCACCGGCAAGGATCCCAACATCGAGATGACGTACTCGTTCCGGTCCGCGATGCAGCCTGGCGACTATGTCGCGCTGTCCGATGGCCGGGATACCGTCCGCGCGTTCGGCAGAGTGACCGGCGAATATTACTATGACGCATCGGCGCCCTTCCATCCCCACCGTCGCAAGGTCGACTGGATCTGGCAGAATGCCGACGGCGTCGAGCGCGCCCGCTTCTACGCGAGCTACTTCCGCCGTCATTCGGTGTACCAGCTACGGCCCACGACCATCGACTGGGACGGCTTGGAGTCGATCGTGCTCGGCGAGGATGCCTCGCGTCCCGTGTCCGGCGCTCGGCCGTATGTCCTCGTCATCGACGAGATCAACCGGGCCAATATATCCAAGGTGTTCGGCGAGCTGATCACCTTGCTCGAGCCGGACAAGCGCCTCGGGGAGCTCAACGAGCTCAAGGTGCGGCTGCCTTACTCGGGTGCCGTGTTCGGAGTTCCTGCCAACCTCCACATCGTCGGCACCATGAATACCGCCGATCGCTCCATCGCGCTGCTAGACACGGCATTGCGGCGGCGGTTCGAGTTCCGCGAGCTAATGCCACGCGCCGACTTGCTTGGCACCGTGGAGGGCATCGACCTCTCGGCGCTGCTGTCGACGATCAACGGCCGGATCGAATATCTGTTTGATCGCGAGCACCAGATCGGCCACGCCTACTTCATCAACTGCAAGACCCGCAGCGACGTCGTGGACGTCATGCGCCACAAGGTGATACCGCTGCTTGCCGAATACTTCTATGAGGACTGGAATAAGGTGGCCGCGGTCCTGGGCGATGCCGACGAAGGTGATGCCGATCGCAAGGGTGGCTTCCTGCAGCGCAAGCAGCTCGCGACACCCGCGGGCATGGGTGGCGAAGGCGAGGCCACGCCCCGGTTCCGATGGACCGTCCTCGACGACTTCGACTTTGGCGGCCTCCAGCGCAAATGATCCGCCGCACGATCCTTGAGTGGCAGTCGATTGAATATGGCGAGGATGCCGGCAACTCGCGCACGATACCGCTGCGCGCTGCGGACAGCATCGCTGCGGTGGCCGCGGCGTCGCCCCTGTCGAAGCGAGCCGGCGGGGTACTCGAGCAAGGCCGCAAGGCATTGCGCGCCCACGGTGTCGTCGGGGTCGTCGCCGCCGAAGGTTGCGCGCTCGAGATCCTGCCGAAGATCGATTTCCCCGGCGACCCGGCCGAGACTGCCACCGGGTGCATCAGGCGGCGGCTTGTCCATATGCTTGCAGTTGCGCTCGACATCAGGATCGACCCTGGACAGGTAACGGCGCTAGACTACCAGCGCGAGACCCTGCTTGAGATCCTGATCCGGCTTTTCTCCGAGAAGCTCGTTGATGCCGTGCGCCAGGGCATGCCGCGGCGCTATGCCAAGCACGAGGACGACCTTGCCGCCCTGCGCGGCCGGCTCGACGTTACACGCCAGTTCACCGTGCTTGCCGCCAACCCCTCGCGGCTCGCGTGCCGCTATGACGCGCTGTCGCCGGACATCGCGCTCAACCGGATCATGAAGGCGGCGGTCACGCGGCTCTCGCGCATCGCGCGTTCGGCGGACAACCAGCGCCACCTGCGCGAGCTGGCCTTCGCCTATGCCGACATCGCCGAGGTCGCGATCCCCGCGCTGCGCTGGGACGACGTCGTCCTCGATCGGACCAACGAACGCTGGCGCCAGCTCCTCAACCTTGCCCGGCTGCTGCTCGGAGACCGTTTTCAGACGACGTCGGCGGGCGGAAGCAGCGGCTTCTCGCTGCTGTTCGAGATGAGCACGCTCTTCGAGGAATATATCGCGCGCATGGCAGCCCGCGCGGTTGCCGGCAGCGACCTCAAGATCGTCAGCCAAGGCGGGCGCCTCTATTGCCTCGAGACCGACAGCGGCGGGATGTTCCAGACCAAACCCGACATCCTCGTGAAGCGCGGCGGGCACATCATCCAAATCATCGACACGAAATGGAAGCGGATCGCCAGGCGCATCGATGACAAGAAGCAGGGCGTTTCGCAGGCCGACGTCTACCAAATGATGGCTTATGGGCGGCTCTACGATTGCAAACGCCTGACGCTACTGTACCCCCATCATCACGGTATGGGCGGGCCCGAGGGAGTGCAGGCATCGCACAAGGTAACCGGAAGCAACCATATTTTTGAGACCGCGACGATCGATGTGGCGGTGTCCGCGTCGATCGCGGCAAGGTTGCTCGGCCTCGTAGGTGCACAGCCTTAAGACGCCCCCTTCAGGCGCTCTGCGTTAGGCAGCCGACGCAACCCGGTAGTTCGGTTTGTGAAGGGCACGGTATCAAGCCTGTCTTGCCGCATTTCGCCCAGTCTGAGGGTTATGCGGTTGGATTAGGGATTTGCTAACGAACGGCGGCATCTGTCGATAACTGACGTCCGCCTGCCACACTTGAATGGCTGCTTCGTCCCATAATCTTCCTTGGTGGCAAGGTGTATCCATCGGGGGCTAACCCGTTGGCCTAGCTGCCTGCCGATCCCTAAGGGTCGAGCTCATTGCCCCTTTCTGGCCACTACCCACGCCCGCTTTCTGCTGATCCATCGCGCTCAGGTACATCGCGTTGAACAGCAGTTTGAAGGCCCCATGAGTTTGGCCTCGCAGGGCGATTTCCGGACCAAAAAGCGTGATACCGCCTTTTCCCCTTGGATATTGCACGACCGCAGCAGCGTCACGTAGGCGTTCCAAGCCATGGGCCCAGCCGCTGCGCAGCGCAGGCGTTTCGGCGAATCGTGCAGGGATTTTCAAGTCGGCGGCACCAGCTGTTGGGGCCCAGACAGGACTGTCTTCAAAGAAAAGGTCGATATGTTGGGGCAGCCCATAAGCGATTGGAGAGCTGGGATCGGTAGTGGCTTGGATCAGGGCACCGGGGACGTAAAAACGATGGCGCGGCGGTCTTGCGCTCCGACCGTCAACAGTTTCCGCCACCGCGTCTGCAAGCGGAAGCTCGAGCGCCTGAACCACGGCTTGCGCGGAGCCGCCCAGTGCGATCAGAGTGCCGCCCTGCTGAACATATCTGTCGAGCTGCGGCATAGTCGAGTCGGCCGTGATCTGCCCTAACCAGGGATGATACTCGACGGGTATGTCCTTCGGCGCTGGCTGCTTGGCATCGCTGCGGCCGCGAAACATTCCGTCGTCATCGGCGCGACCAGCCGCCATGGTGAATGCGCCGTGCGGAAGAATGACAGCATCGAAATCCCGGTTCAGATCGCTCTTCTCCAGCTGTTGCGGGTAGACCAGCGTGACGGGAAACTCGAACTGGTCGAAGATCCACCGCATCCAGCCCGTGGGCATCAGGCCGCCATATGTGTCGGCCAAGGCGATGCGCGGAAGGCGCAAGGGGAGCTTCTCTTCGCGTGGCGGGGTGTTGACCCGCTCGACATTGATCCCGAGCGAGTGGACGGCATCGGCAACAATGCGTTCCGATACCGGCGAAGCGGGAATCCACAACGCTCCGCGCTCCGATGGGCCGTCGGCAACGGTTCTGGGCTCCGTCAGCCAGAAAACCTGCTGGCCGGCCTTCAGCAATCGGTTGGAAAGCACGAAGCTGTTGTTTGCGCCGTGGTCAGCCAGGAATCCAGCTCTGCCCTTGCCTCTTATGCGCCCCGAAGGCGCATCCAGGGGCGCAGAAATGCGGGTCGATGGTACAATGATCGCATCCAGCACCCGGTCGAAGTTTACCCCCATCTGAAAGGCTGGCGTATAGCCTGTGGCATCGGCCGGGGGGATGGGTGGACCGCCGGGATACTCGAAGTTCTCGGGGTAATCCTGCGGCTCGAACATGTCGAGAATGTGCGGGCGATAGGCCTGCGCAGTGCGCACGAACAGAGTTCCCGCTGGGAATCGTTTGCCGTTGGCGACGAAAGGCGCATTAGCCTGATCGACATCGACGCCCAACCGGATCAGCGCATTGAGAAAGCGGATCGCGGTAGGATAATCGCGCTGGCCGGGGTCGATGACATAGGCCCTCGCATCTCGGTTTTCGGGTGCCCTCATGATTTGGTCGTAATGAATGGGTGCTATCGAGCTGCTGCCGCGCGTGCGCGTCGGTACTGGCTTGGCACCTGCTGCCGCAGAAGCTGCGTGCATCTCCGCAATGCGGCGCGGCGTCATCGTCCAATGATCGGTGCTGCCGCGAGCGATGCTGTTCGCACCCATGCGATAGATGTTGAACAGCAGCTTTTCCCGATTGGCGGCCGCATGGCTGAGTACGGCACGGTTAAGGGTCAGGCTGTACTGCAGCGATTGGCCGATATGCCATTTTCCCGGCGCTATCGGGGCCGGCTGGTGGCTGGCGGGCAACTGGCGCTCCGGCACCAGTTCGATGTCGATGGGAACGGGTTTGCCGATGGTTTCGGTGAGAATGCCGATAGCGTTGTGAAAGTAGGAAACCGACCGGAGATTTCCATTATACCAGGTATCGTAATGCGCTCCGCTGCGTGACGTCCCGCCGCGCTTGCCTTCGCTAAGCAAGCGCGACTGCATCGCGGCCCCGACTTCTTCCAGGCTCGTCATCACCAGTGGGTCAAAATTGAAATTGAACGGGTCCCTGAAAGGGGGAATGAACACCACCGTCCCCGCAGGACCGGTCTGGTGCTGATTCATCACCAGTTGCGGACGCCACTGGCGAAACAGGATCCGGGTAATATTCTGCGTTTCCGGCATCTGGGCCATGTAGAAATCGCGATTGAGATCATGCCCGACATAAGGATGATACAGCTTGGGCAGACTTTCGAAATCTGCCTCACGATCGGCTGGGTTGGGATGGCGCATGTACCAGTTGGCGACCAGTTCCTGCCCGTCGGGATTATCCGCAGCAAACAACACGATCACGTTGTCGCGAATACGCTTGGCTTCCGGATCGTCGCTAGACACCAGATCATAGACCTGCTGGACGATCGCCGAATGGGTCAAGGTTTCGCTCGAATGGATGCCACCATCGACCCAGACCACGGCCTTCCCCTTTTCGGCCAGCTGGCGCGCCTGTTCGTCGGTCAGGTTTTCGGCTCGTCCAAGCCGCTCGGAAATGTCCCGATAGGTTTCGAGCAGTGCCAGATTTTCGGGAGAGGACACGATCGCCATCATCTGGCGGCGCTTCTCCACCGTGGGGCCGATGTCCACCAACCGGATGCGGTCGCTGCTGGCCGCTAGACGCTGCCAGTAGCGGACCGTGTCGCTGTAGCTCACGACATAACGGTCCTCGCCCATGTCATGTCCAAGAACCTCCATGGGCGTGGGAACTTGCTCAGCCAATGCAGCGCTGGACGCAAGGGCGAGGGCGGCAGTCAATGTAAACCGAAGGCGTTTCATGTTCACGAATTCCCGTTGGTAGGGCCAGGGACTTCCAATAGGCAGTCTTGGATCCGCTGCAGCGCTGGTACGCACATCGGATCAGCTGCCTATTTCACATCAGCGGGAGGCGAAGGCTTGACCAGCGGTAGTGGCATATGGCGCGGCACCACCAACTGACCGTCAGCAATATAGTGGATGCCATCCTTGATCACGTCGTTCACGCGGGCAAGATCATCGAGATTCTCGTCTGGTCGCCCATCGACGATGATGACATCTGCTAATTTGCCCGGCTCCAGGCTGCCCAGCTTGTCGCCCATGTCCAGTAGCCGGGCGTTGACGATCGTTGCCGCCTTCAGCGCATCGGCGGTCGAATAGCCGCCGCGCACAAACCATTTCAGCTCAGCGATATAGCTGTTGGGAGCCATCATGCTTGCCTCGCCGATTGTGTCGGTGCCGATGCCCATGACGATTCCGGCAGCCTTCATCTTCTTGAACTGATCGAAATTGCCCTGGCTGGTCATTGTGAAGCGGCGCGAGGTCGATCCGTAAAAGCCGCCCGCGCGATCGAGCAGGTTCTGGTAGACCTGCAGTGTCGGCACCGCCGCAATCCTGGCGCGCGCCATTTTTGCGATGGCCGCTTCTGATTTCGGCAATGGATGCTCGATCATGTCGATCCCGGCATCGACGGCCAGATCGGTATAGATGGTCTCGCAATCACAGGTGACCTTCAGGCCCAGCAAGTGTGCCTCGTCGATCGCTGCACGCACTTCATCGGCTGAAAAATGGCTGGCGATCTTGATGACGCTTGCGCCTTCCTTGAACGCCTTGCGCACCATCGCACGCCACGCGTCTGGACCATCGACCTCCTTGGCAAATTTCGGCCCGTGGCTGGGCGTGATCGGACGTTCGGTGGCGTGCCCGCCGGTGCCAGTTATGATCCAGCCTGCCGCAAAGACCCTGGGGGCGGGAATGGCATTTGCGGCGCTCCATGAACTCAGCAAAAAGGGCGCGTTGCTGACTCCGTTCAAGTCGCGCACCGAGGTGAAGCCATACTCCAGAAAGTGCCGGAGATTGCGCTGGCCGCGCAGCGTACCGGCGCCCTCGCTGTCCTGCTCGTCAATCGGTTCGTTGCGGTCAGGATAAGTGACATGGGTGTGCAGGTCGATCAGCCCTGGCATCACCGTCTTGCCTGTTGCGTCAATGATCTGCGCGTCGCTGCTCCAATCGACCGAATGGGGGGGCAGTATGGCCCGGATCCGGTTGCCGGAAATGACGACCGTCGCAGGCCTCGCGACATTGTCCACCGCATCGAACACACGTCCGCCGCGGATGACGAGCTCCGGTCCGTTCGCGGCCGTGGTTCGCAAAGGAATCCGGACGGGATCGTCGCTGGTCCGGGCATCTGGATCAATATAGGCTCGGCGATCCTGAAGCGCCGCCGGCTGCGCGTCCGCTTGAGCGATGGCAGGTATGGCTGCGGCTGCGGCCATGGCCGCGCAAAATGCGAGGCCGGATTCAGCCAATCGACGGGTGCTGTAGGGAGGTCGGGCTTTCATGGGCGATGACTGTCCTTGCCAATAATCTGTTTTGTCGAGCGGGGTCTGGTTTGGGTTGGAATGCCTGAAATGGTCTGTCTGTCTCAGTGATTGACGCAGCAAGCGCAGAAGACCCCCGCACTTTTGTCGCCCACCATCCGAGGACAGGCTACAGAACCTCAAGGGGCAGCGCAGTCGTGCACTTGATCTCCTCCATCGAAAAGGCGGAGCTGACATCGCTGAGCCGGATCTTGCGGATGATCTTCCGATAAGCTGCGTCATAGGCAGCCATATTCGCAACACGCAGTTTCAGGAGGTAGTCGACATCGCCTGTCATGCGATAGAACTCCACGACCTCGGGGATGTCGCGGATTACCGCCTTGAGCGATTCCAGCCATTCCTCGGAATGCTCGGACGCGCGCATGCTGACAAAGACCGTGAGATCCAGGCCCAAGGCCTCAGGATTGAGCAAGGTGACCCGCTTCGCGATGACGCCGCTCTCTTCCAGTCGCTTCACCCGTCTCCAGCAAGCATTCTGCGACATATGAACTTCTGACGCGACGCTGGCGATCGATAGAGATGCATCGTGCTGCAGGACCCCAAGAATCCTGATGTCTGCTTCGTCCAGGGTAACTCGGGTCATATCAGCGCAATCCTTAGTCTGGCGAGGCCATGGCCGATTCTCTGAGTGCGAGATTGGCACGTGATGCACGCCAATGCGAGATCATTCATATGACGAATTGACGCTTTGGCGAAAAATTTTTGCTTTATAAGCGCTGTCTTGCGAAAAATGAGGTGAAGATTTATCCGCCTTGGCGTGTCATAAAATGTCGCAGTTAGGGGGTCCTGCGATGACTTTGGCAAGCTGCGGGCATGATTTCGGCAATGACGATATCCTTACGGATGGTCCTGATCAGCCCCCGCCTGGCGATGCCCGTTCGGTATCCTGCGGTCGGGACAGGCCTGCACGGCATGGGGCCATTATCACGGAGATTATGCCCCACGTGCCACGGTTGCGGCGCTATCTGCGCCAACGGCTGAGCGAGGTCGATACGGATGACCTTGTGCAGGATGTGCTGATGGCGCTGATTCGACGCGGCGGGCTTGCCGATATCCGCCATCCTGAACGCTATCTCTTCAGCGCTGCCAATGCGGCCATGATCGATCGGAAACGGCGACAGAAAGTCCGGGCGACAGAGCATCATGTTTCGCTCGAGGAAATCGATCACCCCGTCGATGAGCTTTCGCCCTTGCGGATATTGCTAGCCAGAGATGAGGTTCAGAGTGTCGAGCACCGCCTTTCGCGCCTGCCTGACCGGACGCAGGAGATTGTCCGGGCGGTCCGTATCGACGGATCGAGCTACAAGGATCTGGCAAGCCGATACAACCTTTCGACTAGCGCAGTCGAAAAGCACATGACGCGAGGATTGCGCGCTTTGATGTCTGGCTGGGGTCGGGATGACGATCCACTTCCAAAATCGCGGGCCTCAGCCCAGCGCCAGCGCTTTCTCGCCGGCGCGATGTAAACACAAAACCAATCTCAGAGAGAATTGAATTCATGGCCGTGACGAACAGTTTTCAAGAGCAGACCCGCCTGATCCACGGCGACAGCTGCGATTCCGCTTGGCGTACACCGGGGCCTGCGATCCAGCGCGGATCGACTGTGCTCGTCCCCAGCTGCGAAGCGCTTTATGACAGCCGCGAGGTGACTTATGGCAGGGTCGGACTTTCGACCCAGCGTGTGCTGCGCAACGCGCTGCGCGATCTCGAACATGCCGACGAAGCCTTTATATATCCGTCCGGTCTGGCTGCGATCACGGGAACGCTACTGGCGCTTGTCTCGTCCGGGGATGAGATTCTGGTCTGCGATACCGTCTACAATCCAACGCGCCGTTTCATCGCCGGTACGCTGGCCAAATTCGGCGTGCGTGCCCGCTACTTCGATCCTCAGGCCACGGTCGCAGAGATCGAGGCGATGCTGACGCCGCAGACCCGTCTCATCTTCCTCGAATCCCCCGGCTCGCTGACGTTCGAGATGATGGACGTTCCGGCCATCGCTGCGATGGCAAACGCTGCAGGCATCATGACAGCGATCGACAACACATGGGCTTCGGGCGTTCTGTTCAAGCCTCTGGACCACGGCATCGACGTCAGCATCCAGTCGCTGACCAAATATGTGTGCGGCCATTCCGATGTTTTCATGGGGTTGGCGGCGGCCCGTGGCCGTGCCGTGGAACTTCTTGCAGCGTCCAGCTATGAAACTGGATGGGCAGTGTCACCGGACGACGCCTATATGGCGCTGCGCGGCTTGAGAACATTGCCGATGAGACTGGCAAAGCATGGCGAAGCGGCGTTGCGCGTGGCCCAATGGTTGGAGCGTCAGCCCGAAGTGCTGAGCGTGATGTGCCCCGCCTTGCCGTCCGATCCAGGGCACAGGATCTGGAAGCGCGACTACACCGGCATGTGCGGACTGATCGGCGCGGTGATGCAGCCGGAAGCCGCTGATCGGATAGATGCTATGCTCGAAAGCCTGGAGCTTTGGGGCCTGGGCTACAGCTGGGGTGGATTTGAAAGCCTTGTCATTCCCAGCAACCCGCAGATCACGGCCAGGGAGGAAAAGCACAGCTATCCGGGGCCATTGATAAGATTGCATGTCGGCCTGGAGTCCGTGGATGATCTTCTGACAGATTTGCGCCAGGGGCTCGACCTGCTTCAGTTTGCAAGCAATGCAAGCCAGGCGAAAGTTCGTGCGACCGCCTGAACGTTGATAACAGCGAAGGATGGTCGCGATCATTTGGGCAGGGGGGACAGTGTGTCCTTGTTTGGGGAGTCAACCAATGAAATTGTCACGCCAGTTGTCGATGGGCTTGTCCCTCTTTGCCGTTCTGGCCACCAGTCCCGCCTTCGCCCAGGATGCTGATGAAGAGGCTCCCAGCGGCGAAATCATCGTCACCGGATCGCGCGGCCAGCAGCGTACTGTATTATCCAGCCCGACCCCGATCGACGTGATTGATGGCGACGATCTGGCAGACCGGTCCGGAGGCCAGCAATTGCGCGATGTCCTCAGCCAGTTGGTGCCTTCGTTCCAGTCCACCACTGTCGGCAGTTCGTCCTTCAACAGCCTTACCCGTCCAGCGGGTCTGCGCGGCCTTTCGGGCGTGCATGTGCTGGTACTTGTCAACGGCAAGCGCCGCCACAACAGCTCGATCATCGATTTCAATACCGGCGCCACCTCTGCGGGGGGCAACCCTGTCGACCTCGACCTCATTCCGGCAAGCGCCATCCAGCGGCTTGAAGTGCTGCGCGATGGCGCCTCGGCGCAATATGGCAGTGATGCGATCGCCGGGGTGATCAACATCATCCTGAAAAGCGATACCAGCGGGTTTGCGAGCATCGAAGCTGGCCAGCGCTACGGCACAAGCTATACCGGCACTGACGGCGAGACCGTGCAGTTCGCCATCTCGAAGGGCCTTGCCATCGGCGATGGCGGCACGCTGCATCTCTCGGCAGAAGCCAAGAACAGCAAACCGACTGTCCGCAACGGCGTGATCACCGGCGCACTCTATTTCCCATTGGCCAACGGCGCGCCCGACCCTCGCGAACTGACTGCCAATCGCCGGACCTATCTGGGCGGACTGCCAGAGATCAAAGAGATCAAGCTGGCCGAGAACCTTGTCCTGCCGATCGGCGATGCCGAGTTCTACTCGGATGCGACATTTGCGTATCGCGAGGCAGAGGTGGGGCAGGCTGGTCGCAGACCCAATAGCAACCAGAACGTGATCGAGATCTTTCCCGATGGTTTCACGCCCTTCTACACTCTGGCCGAAACCGATTTCCAGATTACCGGCGGTTTTAGAGGCAAGCTCGGCGAATGGAATGCGGATTTCAGCAGCACCTTCGGTCGCAACTATGCCCGCAATGGCGCGGACAATACCGTAAACGCTTCGCTGGGCCCGCAAAGCCCGACCAGCTTCGACACCTTCAGCTCGGAATTCCAGCAATGGACCAACAATCTGGATTTCACGCGCGGCTTCATGCTTGGCAATTCACCGCTTCAGGTATCTGCTGGGGCGGAATATCGCTGGGAATCCTATGCGACCAGGGCGCTCGATCCTGAATCCTATATCAACGGCGGCTATTTCTATCCGACCGGACCGTTGCGTGGCCGCCCAGCCCAGGTCGGCGCTCAGGGTGCACTGGTTGTCACTCCTGCGGACGAGGCCGATATTTCGCGCAACGTGCTGGCGGCTTATATCGACCTCGCATTGGATGTGACGCCGCGTTTCCTCATTACCGCTGCGGGCCGTTTCGAGCATTATGACGACAGCGCTGGCAGCGTATGGAGCGGCAAGGTCAGCGGTCGCTATGAGTTGACCGACTGGTTGTCGGTGCGGGGGGCGTTCAGCAATGGCTTCCGAGCCCCGGCGCTGGCGCAGCAGGCATTCGCCCAGACCTCCACGGCGATCAACAACATCAATGGTGTCTTCGTGCCGGTGGAAACGGCCGTGGTGCGGGTCAGCTCACCCGTCGGCCTAGCTCTCGGTGCGTCGCCGCTCAAGCCCGAGAAGTCGCGCAACTACAGCCTGGGCGTAACGTTGGAGCCGGCGGCGGGATTCTCGCTCACCATCGATGCCTATCAGATCGATCTCGATGACCGCATCACCTCGACCGGCCTTTTGACCGGGACAGGTGTAAGCAATATCCTTCGCGCCAATGGCTTTTCAGGCAACCAAGCGGTGCGCTATTTCACCAACGCGGTGGATACGCGGACGCGCGGTTTTGACGTTGTTGCAGCATATAGCTTCGATACGGTCTCGGCTGGCAGTTTTCGGACGACGCTGGGCTTCAACTACAACAAGACCACGATTGAGGGCATCGCTGCCAATCCGCGTCAGCTCGCGGGGCTGGGTCTGGTCTTGTTCGATCGCCGCTCACAAAGCTTCTTCACCGAAACGCCGCGCACCAAGCTGATCCTCGGGCTGAACTGGACGCTTGATGATGTCAGCATCAATCTCGTCAACACCCGCTACGACAAGCTGAGTTCGCTGCAGAACGTCCCGTCGGCGGACGAAACCTTCGGCGCGAAGTGGATCACCGATGTGGAAGTAAGCTACAAGGTCACCGATTTCATGCGGGTGGCCATCGGGGCTTACAACTTCTTCGATGTCTATCCCGATCGCACTGCCGTCCCGAATACCACGTTCGGGCTGCCGCCCTTTGGTGCGAGCGTGTTTGGCAATTATGGCGGATATTATTATGGGCGGGTCAGCTTTGACTTCTGATCCGGCACTGTCCGCGCCAGCTTGCGCAGTCATCGCGTGATGTTTCTCGCCGCCTGGCTCCTCCTGACCTCGTCTGCGATAGCAGATGGAGGAGGAGCCAGTGCAGCCCACCCGGGCTTCGCTGCTGTGCAGCCGGATGAGTTTGGGATAGCGGGATCCCTGTCCAATGCCTGGGCGGACTTTGACCGCGATGGCGACCTGGATTTCGTGGTGTCGATCAAGACCGGCGAGATCCGGCTCTACCGCAATGACCGCGGTCATTTCGTCAATATCGGTCCGGCACTGGGCTTGCCCGAGGCCGGAGACGAGATGCGCGGACTGTCATGGGGTGACTTCGATCGTGACGGCTGGCCGGACCTATATGCCGGGGCGACGTCGGTCGACGCTTCGAACCTGCTGTTCCGCAATGAGCGTGGCCGGGCGTTCACGAGCATCGGAGCGGCATCGCCGCTTACCGCAGCGGGCAGATCGGCACGCCAGTCGAGCTGGATCGATTTCGACAATGACGGCTTGGTTGATTTCTACGCTACCAATCGATCCGGACCCAATGCCCTGTTTCGTGGGACCAATCATGGATTTGCCCGTGTGGACAGCGCGTTGGCGGGTGACGATCCTCGGCCCACTGTCGGAGCCTGCTGGCTGGACTTCGATCGTGACGGCGATCTTGATCTCTTTCTGGCCAATCAGGCGGGCGCCAGTGATGCATTCTGGCGTAACGACGGGCACCGCTTCGTCGATATCGCCGAGGCGCTTGGCATCGACCGTCCCGGCCGGCCGCGCGAGGAGGGCAGTGTGGGCTGTGCTGTCGGGGATTTCGACAATGACGGCCTTCTGGACCTGGTCGTCGTAGCCTATGGCGTCAACGCGCTCTACCGCAACACGGGGGATGGCGGGTTTGAGAACGTGACGCGCACGATGGGGCTCGATACGCCAAATCGCGCGGTGGGTGCCGCTTGGGGCGATTTCGACAACGACGGGTTCATCGATCTGTTCGTCACCGCCTATTCCGGCCCATCTGGCCAGCAAGTACCGCGCAATCACCTCTATCGCAATCTGGGTGGCACGGGGTTCGCCGATCAGATCGATCTGTTTCCGGAGATCAATGTCGCAGACCATGGGGTGCAATGGGTGGATTTCGATCGCGATGGAGCGCTCGATCTCTCGCTTACCCGTGGTTACACCGGCCAGGGTGGCCATTTCGTCTTTCGCAACCGGTTATCCGCTGATGCGGCGGCGCGCAGCCTTTCCGTGCAGGTGACGGACAACAAAGGCAGGCGTTCGCTTGGGGGTGCCGAGGTTCGCATTTACGCTGCGAACGGGCAACTGCTGGGCATGCGGCAGGTTAGCTCGGGCGAGGGCTATAACGCTCAATCGCTTCAGCCGCTGCATTTCGGTCTGCCAGACATGGAAGCAGTTTCGGTCGAGCTCACGGTCATGACCCGCAAGGGGCGGCAAACGCGGCGCTATGGCGGCATCACACCTGCAACCTATCGCGGTCGAGCGCTACGGGTTTCTCCGCGCTAGCCCGGGTTCTTGTAGCGATCGCTCAGAAGGGTCCCGCGCGATTGCATCGGCTGATCTTTTCCGTCGATATAGATCGCCACCGGCTCGGTCAGCGCCTCGAGCGGGTCACCATCCCAGATCACCATATCCGCCTGCTTGCCCGGCTCGATCGATCCGACCTTGTCAGCCAGGCCGAAGATTCGGGCGGGGGCGAGTGTGATGGCCTCGATCGCCGCCGCCATGGGCAGCCCTCGCGAAACCGCGATGCCTGCGTTGTATCGCATGTCACGAACCCTGTGCCCGGCATCGTTGCCGCTGATCGCGATCTCCACCCCCGCGGCCTTAAGCATTGTGGCGTTGCGCAGCGACGCGCCGATCTGCTCGAAGCTGGATGGTATGTTGGACGTGGGGTTCAGCAGCACCGGAACTTTCATCGCGGCAATCTCCGGTGCCACCTGCCAGGCTTCCTCCGCACCGCTCAGGATCAGCTTCAGCGGATATTCCTTGGCCAGAGCCAGCACCTGGCGGATGTCGGCGGCGCGATGCACAATCACGACCAACGGCATCTTTCCGGTGACTACTGGCAACAGGGCATTGTGATCGGCTTCGGAGAGGCCGAGGTCATTGTCCGGGAGCCATTGGACCTTCAGACTGGCAAATATCTGGCGCAGCTGAACGAACTGCGCAGCGCGTGAACCTCCAAGTCGCGCCGCGCCGTCTTCGCCCAGTTCCAGCACCATGCCGATGCCGGGCCTATACAGCATCGCGGATTCATGCCCGAGCGAGATAACAGCCCCCATGCCCGCAAACGGAGCTTCGCGTTCCTTGTTGCCATCGTCATAGTCCGGCATCACGACAGCGCGTGTCACACCGCCCAGACGCGCGGCCGGAATGAGGACAGAGGCCGGGTTCAGACCATATTGCACGTCAAAGGCGGCGCTGATCCGGGAATTGCGGGTTCGTCCATCGATCGTGCCATCGACCGAATTGACCTCAACCAGTCCAAGCGCTGTGTTCACAGCAAACAGCCCCGGAGTGACGATCTGCCCCTTCGCGTCCACGGTGTTCGTGCCAGCGGGGACGGCAACCGACCGCCCGGCAGCGACGATCTTGCCATCGCGCACCAGGATGGTGCCGTTTTCAATCTCGCCTACGGGACCGGGCGTCAGAATGTGCGCGTTGGTGATGGCAAAGTTCTGCGCCGTCGCCGAGCCTGGCAGCGCCATGGCCGCCGATGTGGCAAGTGCCGCCAGGATGAAGTGCCTTGTCATCATTCCACCCCAACTTTCTGACCAAGCTCGAAATCGCTGCGATAGATCGATGCGGGGTTGGCGGTATCGTGGACCAGCGCCCCGTCGATGAATACCTTTTCAGCGACGGAATAGACGCTGAAAGGGTTGTGACTCCACAGCACCACGTCGGCCATCTTGCCCGGCTCAAGCGAGCCTGTCTGATCGGCTATGCCCATGATCTTGGCAGCGTTGATGGTGATCCATTTTATGGCCTCTTCCTGCGGGATGTCGATGCCTGCGCGCCGACCCGCGGCCAGCGCGACGGCCGATTCGACATTGAGCCGCTGGATCAGGCGCTGCTCATCGGAATGGATTGCGACGCACACTCCGCGCGATGCCAGAATCGCCGCATTCTCCTCGATGGCGTCAAAGGCTTCCATCTTGAAGCCCCAACGGGTCGCCCAGGTCGCGACACACGTGCCCTGCTCGGCCAGAAGATCGGCGATCTTGAAGGCTTCGACCGCATGGTGGAACGCTGTGGTGCGGTATCCGAATTCGTGTCCGACATCGACCATCAGCGCCATTTCGTCGGCGCGATAGCAGTGGTTCTGGACCAGAATCTCGCCCTTCAGCACGCCCGCCAGCGTTTCCATGCCAAGATCGCGCTTGGGTGCTTCCGCCATTTCGCCCTTTGCGCGCTTGCGGTCATAAGCGTCCCATTTGCGCGCATATTCGGCTGCGTCGATCCAGCTGCGCCGGAACCCGGCAACATTGCCCATGCGCGTCGCGGGTGCCCGGCCACGGCTGCCATAGCGGCCCTTGGGATTCTCCCCGCACGCCATCTTGAGCGTGTAGGGCGCTCCAGGGAATTTCATCTGCTGCACAGTGACGGCAGGAACATTCTTGAGCGAGACACCGCGTCCGCCGAACAGATTGGCTGACCCTGGCAGCACGAGGAGGCTTGTGACGCCGCCCGCCCTTGCCTTGGTGAATACCGGATCCTGCGGCCAGACCGAATGTTCTGCCCAGACGTGTGCCGTATAGGGGTCGATATTCTCATTGCCGTCCGCATGGCCATCCACGCCCGGAGCGGGAAACACGCCAAGATGCGAATGGGAATCGATGATTCCGGGCGTCACCCATTTGCCGGTGCCGTCGATCACCCGCGCCTTTGAAGGGACCGCAACATCCTTGCCCACAGCAACGATGCGCCCCTTGGCCATCAGGATCGTGCCGTTGTCGATCCGCACTCCCGTGGCGGTTAGAATGGTCGCATTGGTGATGGCGGTGTCCACGTCGCTGCGCGGACGATAGGTGCTGGGGAAGGGGGAACTGGTTGCAACGTCGCTCGCCTGAACCTGTGAATCAGGCGCGCCAAGCACAGCGGGTGCAGTTGCAATGGCACCAAGCACCGCGATGGCAGCCGAAATTCGCATTGTCTTGATCACAGCTGTCCTTCCTTGAATATGGTGCCCCGGGGAGAGCCCCTCGGACCGTTAGGCCCGAGGGGGATGTTTGGTAGGCTGTCAGAAGTCCTTGCGAATGCTGGCATACCAGTAACGCGGATTGGGCGAGTCCAGCGATCCGACATAGCCGAACGAACCGGAATCGATGGGCGGCGTCTCATTGGTGATGTTGCGTGCACCCACCCGGATGCTGGTGCCCTTGGCAAAGCCATCCTTCAGGTCATACTGCAGATAAAGGTTAGCCGTCGTGTAGGGCTTGACCACCCAGTTGAGGCCATTGACCGAAATATCGTCATCCACCACGCTGCTGCGATGGGTAACGAATCCGCTCGCGGTAAACTGGCCAATCCGCCATGTGAGCGTTCCCGATGCCCGCCATTTCGGGAAGCCGTCATCGCGCACCAGATTGCTGCTTTCGGGAATGATCGTATCGCGGTTGATCTGGCCAGCCGTACGTGCGTCGAGCAAAACCTGGATGTCGGGCGAAACGTCGCGGAAATATTTGAGCAGATAGGCGACATTGACCGAGAAGGTGAAGTCGCCCACGCCTGTGTCGCGCAGCCCGACATTCAGGCCGAAATCCAGGCCGCGCACCGTCTGCGGTTCCAGATTGCGGTACACGTCATCGACAAAGGTCACGCGCCCGACCGGGGTCAGGCCGGTACCGGCAAACAGTGCGACATCATCGGCGGTCGGTGCCGCACGGGTGACATTAGGATCGCTCTGACCCTGTACCCGCAGCAGGTAATCGTTGATGAGTGCATTGCCTTCGCCATAGACACCGACAATGCCCTGCTGCTTCACCTGCCAGTAATCCACCGTGAAGGTGGTGCGGAGCTTGCCGGTGTTGAGGAACGGCGGCTGGAGCACAGTCCCGATGGTGAATGTGTCCGACGTTTCAGGGTCGAGATCGGGGTTGCCTGCACGCCGGGCGGTGGTGACGAATTGCTGAGCGCATGCGTCGAAGGACGTGATGCGGCGAGCCCGCAAATCGGCCTCGCAACGAATCCAGTCGGTTCGCGTGTTGCCGCGTGTCACCAGCGTTGCATTGGTCTGCTCCAGGTTCGGGGCACGAAAGCCTTGCGCCCAAGAACCTCGAATGCGCCAGCCTTCGAACAGATCCCATGCTGCCGCAATTTTCGGTTTGGCAATGCTGCCGAAGTCGGAATAATGCTCATAGCGACCGGCCGCCTGCAGCGTCAGGCTGCGGATGAGCGGGATGTTCATCTCTTCGGAAATGATCGGGATAGCAAGTTCTGCATAGGCCGAATACACCGTCCGCGAACCGCGCGTATCGGGGGTCGGGCTGACACCGTAAAGGTCGCTGTCCTGCACGATCCCCAGAACGGTGTCGGTCCATTTGATCGTTCCGTCGACCCGCGGATCACGATCGTCGAGCTGGGTGTCGCGCCGCACTTCCGCGCCAAAGGCCAGGCCGACGTCACCGCCAGGAAGCGTGAACAGGTCAGGCCGTGATGCCCGGAAATCCCAACCCGCCAGGGTCGACTTGCCCTTGCGGGTGGTCTTGATCCGGATTGCATCCTGCGCGGCCTGACTGCTGATGCTGGTGTCCGGCCCGGTGGGGTTGCTGGCGCTGCCGCCGTTGAAGGGATTATAGGCATCAGGCGTGGAAAGAGCGAGATTGCGCTGCAGGGCCGTGGAACTGACCCCATCCTGCACGTCGCGGACCGTCGCCTCGGAATAGACGCCTGCGGTTTCCCAGTTGAAGCCCAGCGCTTCGCCGCGAAGGCCGAACACGGCGCGGAACTGGCGATTGGTGACGTCGACGACCGTGGGGCCCAGATCGACAAACCGATAGCTGGTCAGCGAGATCGGCAGTCCTGCGGCAGGCGCATCGATACCGGCAAGCCGGTTGGGGTTTGCGGCACCATTGGCGAAGGTCACCGGACCGAACGGGTTCCAGAAGTTGGATGCCGGGATCGTCATCTGGATCGAACCGATCGAAAAGACGCTGTCCTGGATGCTCCGGGTCTTGGCGTAATAATAACCCAGTTCGGTAAAGGCCGTGACGCTGCCACTCAGGTCGTAATGGCCCGACGCATAGACATTGACCCGATCCAGGCTCGGCGAGATCGAGATCGGGAAGTTGGCCTGGCCATCCCAACGGGTGTTGCGATCTGCCCCCGTGGTCGCGCGAGTTCCGTCATCGATGCAGATGTCGTTGGGCAGGGTGGCCGAGCATCCGCCGTTTGCGGTCGGCTGGATCGAAAACACACCGCCCGCAGTCGTGATGTTGGTGGTCCCCCGGCGGACGCGTACGCCACCCACGGTTGCAAGATTGGCCCATTGCGCCAGCACGCTGGTATCATCCAGCGCGTTCGATCCTTCAAAAACCGTTCCAATGAACTGCGGGAAGTTCCTGTGATCCGAAGTCGCGGTGAACGGCAGGTCCTGCGAGGAGAGCGCTGTGCGGTTGGTATAGTTGAACAGGACCGAGAAGTTGCCGCGTCCCTCGGCGAAATCCTTGCCGAGATATCCCGATGCATTGAACTCGCGCAGTCCGGTTCCTTCTGCCCCGCCATATTGCAGCGACAGGCTGCCGCCATCGATATTGTCACGCAGGACGGTGTTGACCACGCCTGCCACAGCATCCGTTCCGTAGAGGGCAGCGGCGCCATCGCGCAGCACTTCAAGCCGTTGGATGCCGAACACCGGGATCGCGTTGGTATTGTAGGTTGTGACCGGGGCCAGCGAAACGCTTGCCTGGCTGGTGGGATGCTGGACCACGCGCCGCCCATTGAGCAGTACAAGGGTGTTGCCAACGCCTAATCCGCGAAGGTCGATCGACCCGACGTCGCCACGAGCAAAATTGCTGCTCGTCTGACCGTTCGCAGAGTTGAACGAAACGTCGCTCATCTGCGGAATCGCGCGGATGAGTTCATCGCCTGACACGGCAGCGGTTGCTGCGATATCGTCTTCGTTCAGGACCGTGACGGGCAGGGCCTCGGTGATCTTCGAGCCTGCGATACGGCTTCCAGTCACAACAATTTCGCTCGCCTTCTCTGCAGTTTCATCCTGTGCGGCCGCTGTAGCATCCTGAGCGAGGGCCTGCTGGCCCATCACCAAACCCGCGAAGGAAACGGCGCACAGCATATGCCGCCGAAAGACGTGTGATTTACTGGTCATTCTAAAGCCCCCTTTTGGAGTCGTCCCTGTGAGACTGTCTCTGCAGCTTCCGCTAGCTATGACGCAGCGCAGCAACCATCCCCCACCTGAAACTTTCGGAAAAATTCAGTGGATATCTCTTTGTTGAACTTTCTCCTCGCGGGCGCCCATGGACATAAGATTTCTCGGTAGCGTTGGAGGTGCCCAGGCTGTCTGGGCGGACGTCGGGCGAGTGCGGAAACCGCTCAGGGCCAGGAGATTGTCACAAAAGTCATGGTGCAGTCGGTTCGGCGATGGGGTAACCGGTTCTCGCTGCGTCTTATGGAGCGAGGCTCGGTATCCGGTGTTGGGGAGAAGAAAGTGGTCGCACGCACATTGGCAATGCTTTCGGGCGCACTGGTGGCGCTCGCCATCGCAGGATCACCGCTCAGTGCACAGTCCAGCGAAAAGACGATCGCCATCACCAATGCGATGATCTTCGATGCTACTGGGAGGGAGCCATATCGCGGCCATGTCGTCATCCGCGATGGAAGGATCGAGGCGGTCGGACCGGATGTCGCTGTTCCAAAGGGCGCAACGATCATCCGTGCCAATGGCAAGGCTTTGCTCCCGGGCTTTTTCGATGTGCACACCCATTGGTCGCAGGGCGGATCGCCTGCGACTTTGCCCCAGATCGCGACCGCCTATGTCAGTAGCGGCGTCACGACCGTGAACGACTTTCACCAGCAGCCTGAAGCCTTTGCCCCCAAGCGGGCGTGGCTTCAGGGACTTGCGGCTCCGCATGTGAACTTCGTCGCGCGTATCAGTACACCGGGCGGCCACGGCGCGGACTGGGCTGATACCAACACCACAAAATGGGTGGCGACGGCAGAGAGTGCGAGGCGGGCGATGGCAGAGCTGCAGCCTTACAAGCCAGACCACATCAAGGTGTTCACCGATGGATGGCGCTATGGCCAGCTCCCCGAAGAGACGTCAATGAATGTGGAAACGCTGACCGCATTGACTGGTGAAGCGCACAAATATGGCCAGCGCGTGCTCACGCACACGGTCACCGTCGGGCGGGGTCAGATAGCCGCAGCAGCCAATGTCGACGTCATCGCCCACTCGATCCAGGACGCTCCGCTCGATGAGGCAACCATCGCGGCGATCAAGGCTGCAGGCACCTTTTATGCGCCGACACTGGCCATCTATCAGCTGAAGCCGGACGAAATCGGTCCCAATCGCAAGGACGATCCCGCTACCCGGCAACGAATCCGCAAATGGGGTTATGCGCAGGATAATCTGCGCAAGCTCGCCGCAGCCGGTGTGCCTGTGGCGGTGGGCACGGATGCGGGAATCGGAGGCGCGCGCCATGGTTTTTCGACGCTCCAGGAGATGGAGTTGATGGTCGATGCCGGGCTTTCGCCCAAAGCTGCCTTGTTGGCCGGAACGGCCACTAGCGCGCAGGCGCTCGGAGTGCTGGAAGATCGCGGCACGATTGAAAAGGGAAAGCGTGCCGATCTCGTGCTGATCGATGGTATTCCGTGGAAGGCAATTTCCGATGTCCATAAGATCGATCAGGTGCTGATCGATGGAAAGACGGTCTTCGGTAAAGGCGTCAAGCTGCCGGTCGGAAACCAGGCGACGGCGTTGCCCGCCATGCCTGCTGCAGCTCTGATCGATGATTTCGAGCGGACGGATGGGCGCAGTGCCCTCGATACGCTGCGTCTGGCCGATATGGATGGCGGGGTCGAGCGATCGGCGGTGATTGCCAACAGGGTGCCGCGAGCCGAAGGCGGCTCCGCCCTGGCCGTCGCGGTGCAGATGGCGCCCAAGGACAAGCCGGAAGGCGGCGTGCTGGTCCCGCTGTCGCGCGGATCGGTCACGCCCGTCGATGCACGTCGCTTTGCTGGGGTTCAGCTCGATCTGCGCGGGAGCGGAACCTATGACGTTGTGATCAACACCCTGGCAGGCGAGTGGACCGCCAAGGTGGAGGCAAGCCAGGCCTGGTCGCAGGTCCGACTGCCCTTTTCCGCGTTCAGCGCGAAAAGAAGCCGCGACGGTCTGGGCAGGTCATGGCGCGGCGACGATCTGCTGGAGGTGGGCGTTGTAACCCAACGCGAAGGCGGATCGGCCGCCTGGGGTGAGATCGACAACCTCCGCTTTTACGCGGACTGACGGGTGGTTGAAGCATCGGCGGGCGCCGAGCCCCTGTCAGACGCAAGGGCATCAACCAGCCGCGCAGCCAGGTCGCGCGCAGTTCGGGCGGCCCCCATCAAGGTAGCAGAGCCCGGGCCTGTCCAGTCGCCATAGCCCGCCAGCCACAGCCGAGGCTGGCGGATCGAGCGCTGGTTCTCCACTGCCACCTTTTCGTCCTGCTCGATCACGCCCAGCGATCGCAAGTGATCAAGCGCAGGCCTGAAGCCGGTGCACCAGATAACGGCATCTACGGCAAGTTCCGACCCATCGGGCCAGACCACGCCAGTAACTGTCATGCGTTCGAATGGGCGAACGGCCGAAAGGTCGCCGCGCTCGTGCGCTGCGCGGACGGACGGAACCATCACGATATCGCCAATCCCGCCGACCGGTTCGGCATCGGCTCCGGCCTTCATTCGCGTTACTGCCCGCTCGAACAGCACCCGCCCATCGACATCGTCGGGCAGAAACAGCGGCTCATCAATCGTGACCCATAAGGCATGGGCAACCGAAGATATCTCGGCCATGATCTGCGCACCGCTGTTTCCGCCACCCACAACAAGCACGGTCTTGCCTGCAAATTTGTCTGGAGAGGTGTAATGCGCCGAATGGACCTGCTCACCGGCGAAAATCCCGCGCCCTTCGATATCGGGTATATAGGGCTTGGACCAGGTTCCGGTGGCACTGACAACGTATCGGGCAGAATAATCGCCTTGATCGGTTTGTACGATCAACATGCCAGCGAGCGGTTGGACGCCTGAGACGTGGACGGGCCGGTGGATCGGCAACTGATAGCGGTCTTCGTAGCGGCGAAGATAGTCGAGCACGTCATCACGGGTGGGATATCCGGAAGGGCTGGTTGGCGGCATCAGCCAGCCCGGCAGCGAACTGTACCCTGCAGGCGAAAACAGCCGGAGGGAATCCCAGCCATGCCGCCAGGCACCGCCCGGTCCGGTTTCGGCGTCCAGGATCAGGAAGTCCGTCTTGGCCCGGCGGAGATAATAGCCAAGCGAAAGCGCCATCTGGCCCCCGCCAATTATCACGATGTCAGCCGTCTTGATCATGTCCATCCTGTGCGTTGCGACTCCATAGCTCGCGCGTTTTCCAGTCGGATCGCGCCTGCAACCAGGCTGAGTCAGAATGGCGCTCTGGTAGCGATCGCGCCTTGACCGGCGTCAAAACCCAGCGCGTTATTTCCACAATGTTCGAATTAACCCTTGACGATGGCAAATAGCAAGGTAATTCGATGTTTCTCGAAAGGTAGGGGCAATGAATGAACTCGGCGCGGAAGTCTGGGCGGTGGATGCGCTCGGGGCCCTGGCCCATGAGACTCGGCTTGGCGTGTTTCGCCTGCTGGTGAAAGCGGGGCCGGATGGCATGATTGCAGGCGCAATCGCCCAGCACTTGTCTGTCCCTGCCTCGACCATGTCGCACCATCTCGCCACGCTGGAGCGGGCAGGCCTTGTCCAGTCCGAACGCGAGAGCCGCCTGATCCGCTATCGCGCGGATTATCCGGGAATGCGCCGACTGCTGATGTTCTTGATGCAGGATTGTTGCGGCGGCGCTCCAGAAATGTGCTCCGACCTGATGGCAGAGCTGTCCTGCGAACCGCTGACGAAAGGCTGATGATGACAGACAAGCCCTTTAATGTGCTGGTGCTGTGCACCGGTAATTCGGCGCGCTCGATACTGGGCGAGGCGCTGTTCAACCATCTGGGCCAGGGCAGGGTGCGGGCGTTCAGCGCGGGCAGCAAGCCCAAGGGCGTGCCGCATCCCGGCGCGCTGCGGCTGTTGGCGCGGCGCGGCATCGATACGACACTGTTCCGCTCCAAAAGCTGGGACGAGTTCAGTGGCCCTGATGCGCCGCCGATCGATCTGGCGATAACCGTCTGCGGCAATGCCGCAGGTGAGCTGTGCCCGGTGTTCATCGGCAGCCCTCTTAAGGCCCATTGGGGCTTGCCCGATCCTGCCGATGCGACCGACAGCGAGGCAGATGTCGACGCCGCCTTTGAGGAAACCTGGCGCTTGCTGGAGATGCGGGTGCGAGCATTCCTTGTGCTCGACCGGGCCTATATGGACAAGGCCTCGATGCAAACCGCACTGGCCAAAATCGGCGCGATGGAGGGGGCCGCCTGATGAGCGCGGATGCTGCCCCGCTCGGTCGGTTCGAGCGCTACCTTTCGATCTGGGTCCTGCTGGCCATACTGGCGGGCCTGGGATTGGGCCTTGTGGCGCCTGATACTGTGGAGGTGCTGGCCGGGCTCGAATATGCTTCGGTCAATCTGGTGGTGGCCGTGCTGATCTGGGCGATGATCTTTCCGATGATGGTCGGGGTCGATTTCGGCAGCATCAGGGATATCGGTCGCAAGCCCAAGGGGCTGGTGATCACATTGGTGATCAACTGGCTGGTCAAGCCCTTCAGCATGGCCGCGCTCGCTGTGCTGTTCTTCGATTACCTCTATGCCGATCTGCTGCCGCGCGATGATGCCCACGAATACATTGCCGGGCTGATCCTGCTCGGCGCGGCGCCGTGCACCGCGATGGTTTTTGTCTGGTCGCAGATGACTCACGGCGATCCGGCCTATACGCTGGTACAGGTGTCGGTGAACGATCTCGTGATGATCGTTGCCTTCGCCCCGATCGTCGCGCTGCTGCTCGGCGTGACGGATATCGTAGTCCCGTGGGAGACGCTTCTGCTTTCCGTCGTGCTGTACGTCGTTATCCCGCTTGTGGCAGGCGCGCTGACCCGGGGCCGGGTGATCGCCAGCCATGGCGGCGATGCAGCGGCGGTCGATGCGTTTACCGCGAGGTTGAAGCCTTGGTCGATCATCGGCCTGCTTGCGACCGTGGTGCTGCTGTTCGCCTTCCAGGCGGAAACGATCATTGCCAACCCGCCGCTGATCGCGCTGATCGCGGTTCCGATCATCATCCAGTCCTATGGCATCTTCGCCGCCGCCTATGCCTGGGCCTTGGTGTGGAAGGTGCCGCACAACATTGCGGCACCCTGCGCGCTCATCGGCACATCGAATTTCTTCGAGCTGGCGGTCGCGGTCGCCATCGGTCTGTTCGGCCTGTCAAGCGGCGCGGCGCTGGCGACAGTCGTTGGCGTGCTGGTCGAAGTGCCGGTGATGCTGTCGCTGGTCGCTTTTGCCAATGCCACGCGCAGCAAATTTGAAGGGAATGCCCGGTGACCGAAGAGATCCAATTTGAACGGCTGCGGCATCTTGGCGATCCGGACCACCTGCCTGCTTTCAATCCTGATTTTGCGCATCGACAGCCTGCGCTGGGCTTGGGGCCGCTGGATCCCAAGCCGCGGATCCTTCTGCTCTACGGATCGCTGCGCGAGCGCTCCTACTCGCGATTGGTTGTTGAGGAAGCAGCGCGGCTGCTGCAGTATTTTGGCTGCGAGACGCGTATTTTCGACCCGCGCGATCTGCCGCTTCCCGACCAGGTCGCGAACGACGATCATCCCGCCGTTGTAGAGCTGCGCGCGCATTCAATGTGGTCCGAAGGTCAGGTCTGGTGCAGCCCCGAACGCCACGGCCAGATTACTGGCATCATGAAGACGCAGATCGACCACCTGCCGCTGGCCTATCAGGGCATGCGCCCTACGCAGGGCCGCACCTTGGCGGTGATGCAGGTCAGTGCTGGGTCGCAGTCGTTCAACAGCGTCAACACGCTGCGCATCCTTGGTCGCTGGATGCGGATGTTCACCATCCCCAACCAGTCGAGCGTTGCCAAGGCCTATCAGGAATTCGACGAGGCCGGGCGAATGTTGCCATCGGCCTATTACGACCGGATCGTCGATGTGGTCGAAGAACTGGTGCGCTTTACGGTCCTGCTGCGCCCGCATGCCGACCAGCTCGTCGATCGCTATTCGGAGCGGAAGGACAGCGGCCAAGCAGTTGTGACTCCGGTAGAGGCTGCTGGGCTTTCCAGCGCTTGACAAGGAACGATTGCGCCCTCCGGAACCTAGTCGGTCTTGGTGAATCGTTCTGATGTCAGATCTTGGGAGATGCATTGCCCAGAGTGTCGAGTCCGTGTCTGGCGGCATTGCCGCATGGCAGCTCGCCCGTTGGGTCGCCGTATTTTAAGACTCGGAACGCGAGGTGGACCAGGCCGCCTCAGCTATCACAAGCCTACTGTTGCCTTACTCATTACAGTCATATTTGCCCACTCAATCGCTGACCTCATAGAACATCGGGTTCTTGAGCCATTCCTCGATAGCCGATTCCCGCCACCCGCAGCATCGCTCTGCGATCTTGATCTGCTTCGGGAACGTCCCCGCCTGGATCTTGCGGTACAGCGTCGCTCGGGAAAGCCCCGTGCGATCGAGTACGGTATTGAGCCTCAGGAACCTGTCGGGTGCATGGGATGCCATGGCCATTGTCTCCATCCTGTGATGTGATCTGCCCCTGCCTGCGATGAGATTGGCGATGTGCCGCTCAGCGTCAATCGAGCGGCTTGCGGGTGCTTCGCAGGCAATGGGGCAGGGGAGGGCGGCGCGCCTGTTTTCGGATGCTGCGGCGTAAGCAGATTATTTCTGCTCACGACGTCTCCTGATGTTTCAGCGCTTGGGCAGCGCGTCTGCGGTCGCCGCTGCGCGGCGGCGTTTGCCCCGCTCGGGCGGGTCCCTGGGGGCCGTCAATCGCCTCTGGCCACGCCAGGCCAGCGCGCAACCCGCGTTGCGGGTCCTTCACTGTGTTGCGGTGCCTGCGGCATGCGCGCTGCCCGTTGCAGCGTGGCCACCCTGCGATCTCTCGCCGCCCCCCAGCGCCCCTCCCGGGCCGGGTTACGGTGGGAAGGAGACAGGACAATGGAACACAGCACTATCCGACAGAGCCTCTACAGCGAGGTCACGTCACGCATCATCGCCGAGCTCGAGCAGGGACGGCTTCCCTGGGTGCAGCCCTGGGATACATCGCTTTGCGGTTGCACCATGCCGCACAACGCAGCGACCGACCGGCGCTATTCGGGCATCAATGTCCTGATCCTCTGGGCCGAAGTGGTCTGCAAGGGCTACGGTTCGCAGCGCTGGCTGACCTATCGTCAGGCACAGGCCGCAGGCGGCAATGTCCGCAAGGGCGAGAAGGGCACGACCGTCTGCTATGCCGATCGCTTCACGCCGAAGGCCGAGGCCGAGCAGGCGAGGGGCGAAGACCGCGAAGCCCGGACCGTTGCTTTTCTCAAGCGGTTCACGGTATTCAACATCGACCAGTGCGAGGGTCTGCCCGAGTGCATGACCGCAGCCCCGGTTGCGAGCGATCCGGTGCTTGCCATTGCATCTGCCGATGCTGTCATCACCGCCAGCGGCGCGACGTTCAACATCGGTGGCGATGCAGCGTTCTACAGCCCCGCCCATGACTTCGTGCAGGTGCCGCCCCAAGCCGCCTATCACGAACCCATCAACTGGTACCGCACCGCGCTCCACGAGCTGGGCCACTGGACCGGCCATCCGAGCCGTCTCGACCGTGACCAGAAGGGAAGCTTTGGTTCTGCACCTTACGCCCGCGAAGAGCTGGTCGCCGAGATGGCGGCTGCGTTCACATGCGCATCGCTCGGCATTGCACCTACCGTCCGGCACAGCGATTACATCGCATCCTGGCTTTCGGTTCTGCGCGATGACGAGAAGGCGATCTTTCGCGCCGCCAGCGCGGCCAGCAAGGCCGCAGATTATCTGCTGGCCTTTTGGCGAGACGCAGCATGAGCTTGCGTCTTTCCCCAGCCGAGCGGCGGCAGCTGCGCCGCGCCGAGTGCGCCGTCGTTCATATGTCGCCAGTGGAACGCGAGATATTTCTCGCCATCCGTGTCGATGAGCTCAGCTATAGCGATGTCGCTGCGCTGCACGGTATCACCGTCGCCGAGGTCGAGCGTCACTTCGCAGGCGCTCTGCGCATCCTCGACCGGCACATGCACGTACGCCACCATAAGTGGTGGCAGTTCTGGCGATGAGGGCCAGCTTCGACCTTGCCAAGCGTCTGTCATCTCTACAGGGTGGCTGAAGTCATGCGGACCGATATCGATCATCTTCCTGCCAACAAGCAGCGCGAGCTTGAGCGCGTGAAGCAGATCATCTTCGAGGAGTTCGAGGACGCCCTGGCGCTGGCCACGAACAAGTGGAAGAAGAAGGGCCGGATCGAGAAGCTGATCCTCTATGGCAGCTATGCGCGCGGCGGCTGGGTCGATGAGCCGCACACGGCCAAGGGCTATCGCTCCGACTTCGACCTGCTGATCATCGTCAACGACAAGCGCCTCACCGAGCGCGTCGATTACTGGCTGAAGCTGGAAGACCGGCTCATCCGCGAGCTGGCCATCGACCGGACGCTGCACACGCCGGTCAACTTCATCGTTCACACGCTCCAGGAGGTGAATGATGGATTGGCGCATGGCCGCTACTTCTTCATGGACGTGGCGAAGGACGGTATTGCGCTGCACGAGGCTGATGACAGGGAGCTGCACACGCCCAAGCCAAAGACGCCCGCACAGGCGTTAGCCATGGCCCGCGAATACAACGATGAGTGGTTGCCCGCCGCTCAGCGCAAATTCAAACTGACGCAGGATGCGATCGCACAGGGCTTCCACAAGGAAGCTGCATTCCTGATGCATCAGACGACCGAAACTCTCTACCACGGGGTATTGCTGGTCTGCACTTTCTACACGCCTCACGTCCATAATCTTGGCTTCCTCCGCACCCAGGCTGAGCGCATCGACATGCGGCTGGTCGATGCCTGGCCGCGCGACACGCGCACCGATCGTGCCCGTTTCGAGAAGCTCAAAGAGGCCTATGTGAAGGCGCGCTACTCGAAACATTATCGCATCACCGAAGAGGAGCTGGTCTGGCTCGGCGGCTGCGTCGAGGAGCTGGGCCGCGCCGTTCATTCCATCTGCTCCGAGCGCATTGCGATGCTCGAGCAGAAGATCCACGCATAACCTAGAATCGAAAGGGACGATCGATGGAAGATACAGATACACTGGTGATGCTCACCGCCGACATTGTGACTGCCCATGTCAGCAACAACAGCGTTTCGATACCCGATCTCGTCACGCTCATCGGCAGTGTGCATGCTTCGCTTTCCGGCCTTGGTCAGGAACCGGAGCCGGAGCCGCAGCCTGAGCAGAAGCCGGCCGTATCGATCCGCGCCTCGATCAAGCCGGATCATCTTGTTTGCCTCGAAGACGGAGCCAAGCTCAAGATGATGAAAGCCTATCTGCGCCGCAACTTCAACATGACGCCCGACGAGTATCGCGCCAAATGGGGTCTGCCCAAGGATTACCCGATGGTCGCCCCGGACTACGCAGCCCGCCGCAGCGAACTGGCCAAGGAGATCGGTTTGGGTAAGAGCGGGCGCGGTGGCAGGCCCAAAAAGGCTGGCCGCAAATAAGGTATGTCTGCTCCGGTAAGTCAGGCTGATCCGTTACCGGAATCTGATGCCTGACTTTCCTGCAGCGCGCTGCTGATCATCGCCGCCAGCGTCTCTTCGGCGCGCGCCCGCACGACCGCATCGCTCGACAGCAGATCCTGCCGCACCCATTGCGGCGCGCGTTCGAGTACGCGCAGCACCAGTTGATTGATATCCCCCGTCATGGGGCGAGCCTATGCGCGATCATTTTGCCTGCGCCAACTGATTCTGCGCGAACGCCCGCGCGCCCCTGCGTCGCCACAGCAGCAGCTGCTGGTCGCGGTTGTCGCCTTGCAGCTTTGCCGCAGCTTCGGTGAGCAGCCCGAGGATCACCGCGCGATCGTCATCGGTGAGCTCGATCAGTTCTGCTTTGGCGATCAGCCCGCCGAGCTCGATCAGCTGCCGTGTCCGCTCTCTGCGTTTGACCCGCCACTCGCGCATGTCATGCCGTGCCCGGTGTGCCAGCAGACGGTTGCGCGCCTGGATCGATCGCTGGTGCGCCGCCAGTGTCCTTGCCAGCTGATCGGCGAGCATTGGTGCTGCCCTGAAAGAACGCAGCGCCGCGTTTGCGCCAGGCCTCCTTTCGTGAGGGATCATCGTTACCGATGGCGGCGAGCAGGACACCCGCGAGAACTTCAGTCCCGAGAGCGTCGGCCCCGGTGGCAATAACGAGCTCGCCAAGCTGGGTTTGCTTTCGGGTTTTGAGCTGCTTGGCCTTGTCGCTGAGGGCCTGAAGCTCTGCGCCGTAATCGCGGGGTTTGCGCATGGGGTTCGATCCTTCTTTGTCATTGAAGGACCAACCAGCTATCCCTCTCCCATCCCGCAGACAACAGGCTGGGTCATCGTGAGACCCCGTCAAATCGTGAGCGACCAGATCGGTGGAGGGCGCGCTTATACGTCGTGCCGACGTGCGCAAAATGCCGTAAATGGTACATCGCTATGGCGATCTATCACTTCTCGGCCAAGACCATCTCCCGCGCAGCCGGATCGTCTGCGCTTGCCGCTGCCGCCTATCGCGCAGCCGAGCGGCTGCACGATGAGCGGCTCGGGCGCACGCACGACTTCACCAACAAGGCGGGCGTCATCCACAGCGAAGTCATGCTGCCCGAAGGGGTCAATGACGCCTGGCAAGATCGCAAGCGGCTCTGGAACGATGTTGAGGCAAAAGAGCTGCGCAAGGACGCCCAGCTGGCGCGCGAAATCGAGTTCGCGCTGCCAAGGGAGATGACGCAGGCGCAGGCGATCGAACTGGCCAGGGATTTCGTCAAAGCCGAGTTCGTCGATCGGGGCATGATCGCCGACCTCAATGTGCATTGGGATATCGGCGCAGATGGCGAGGCCAAACCACACGCGCATGTCATGCTGACCATGCGCGAGATCGTGGCCGGTGAAGACGGTGTTCCTGCGTTCGGTCCCAAGGTGCGCGACTGGAACCGGACCGAGCTGCTCAACCACTGGCGCGAGGCATGGGCCACCCATGCCAACCGGCGCATGGCCGAGCTCGATATCGATGCGCGGATCGATCACCGCTCACTGGCAGCACAGGGCATCGACCTGGAGCCGCAGTCGAAAATTGGCGCTGCGGCCTCGCGCATGGCAGGCGAAGGGCTGTCGCCTGAGCGGCTGGCCGAGCATGCTGATATCGCGCGGTCGAACGGCGAGAAGATCATTGCCGATCCGAACATTGCGCTCAGCGCCATCACGCACCAGCAGGCCACGTTCACCACGCGCGACCTTGCGATGTTCGCCCACCGCCACAGCGCCGACAAGGCCCAGTTCGATGCAGTGATGTCGGCAGTGAAGAATGCGCCAGAGCTCATCGCGCTGGGCAAGGATGGCAAGGGCCATGACCGGTTCACCTCGCGCGAGATGATCGAGACCGAACAGCGGCTCGAGCGCGCGACGATCCGGCTTGAGGCGCGCCGCAGCCATGCGGTGCCCGATCGCTATCGGGAAGTTGCACTACAGAACGCGAAGGCGCGCGGTCTGGAATTGTCCGCCGAGCAGCGCGGGGCGCTGGAGCATGTCACATCGGCCAAAGGCGTCAGCAATGTCATCGGATATGCCGGAACGGGGAAAAGCGCGATGCTGGGTGTTGCGCGCGAGGCATGGGTACGCGCTGGCTATACGGTGCAGGGTGCAGCCCTATCGGGGATCGCAGCCGAAGGGCTGGAGCATGGCTCGCGCATCCCGTCGCGCACCCTCGCCAGCCTGGAGCATCAATGGGCGCAAGGCAGGGAGCAGCTCACCAGCAGGCACATCCTCGTCATCGATGAGGCTGGCATGCTGGGCACGCGGCAGATGGAGCGGGTGATATCCGAAGCGGAGCGCGCTGGTGCGAAGGTCGTGATGGTGGGCGATCCGCAGCAGTTGCAGGCGATCGAGGCGGGCGCTGCGTTCCGCGCCGCGGCTGAGCGGCATGGCGCGGTGGAAATTGCATCGATCCGGCGGCAGCAGATCGACTGGCAGCGCGAGGCGACGCGCGAGCTGGCCACTGGCAGGACGGGTGAGGCGCTCGGGCGCTATGACCAAGCTGGCAGCATCCACGTTGCCGAGACGCGCGAGGCTGCGCGCACCGAGCTTGTCGATGCCTGGGATCGTGACCGGCAGGCAAAGCCGGATGCCAGCCGGATTATCCTCACGCACACCAATGATGAGGTCCGCGCGCTCAACGAGGCTGTGCGCGAGAAGGTTCGCGCCAGCGGTGATCTGGGGGAGGATGTTGCGCTTAAGGTCGAGCGCGGCACGCGGATGTTTGCAGATGGCGACCGGATCATGTTCCTGAAGAACGACCGCTCACTGGGCGTGAAGAACGGATCGCTCGGCACGGTCGAGAGCGTCAGCGCTTTGCGCATGTCAGTGAAGCTCGACGATGGCAAGCCGTTGGCGTTTGACCTGAAAGATTATGCGCATCTCGATCATGGCTATGCGGCTACCATCCATAAGGCGCAGGGTATGACGGTCGACCAGGTCAAGCTGCTGGCAACGCCTGGCATGGACAGCCATGGGGCTTATGTCGCTCTGTCGCGGCACCGCACCCAGGTCGATCTGCATTATGGCAAGGACGACTTTGCCGATCGTAAGGCACTCGCCCACACGCTCAGCCGTGAGCGGGGCAAAGATATGGCGAGCGATTACTCGCGGCAGCCGGAGAAGGCGGCAGAGCAGCAGCCGCAGCGCGAGGTTCGCGCTGGGCTGAAGGTCAGCCGCAGCGGTCATTTGGCCGATCTGCTCAAGGGCGCAAGCTCAGCGCCGCAGCGCGAGCCAGTCGCGCCGGCCAGAGCGAAAGTTACCTTGGCGGAACAGGCGGCCGACAAACAGGTGTTTAACAAGGCGGTGCAGCGGTTCGCACGCGTCGCGCAGGACATTGTTGCCATGCGCGATAAGGGGCTTCAGCCGCTCGCCTCGCAGCGGACTGCTCTGGACAAGGCCGGGGCAGAGCTCAACGCGCTGAGGCCCGACAGCTTCGGCGATCTGCGCAAGGCGGTGAACCGCGATCTCAGCCTGATCCCTGAGGCGGTGAAGGGCAAGACCGATCGGGCCATCCAGGCTATGGAGCAGCAGGCGAAGCTGCGCATCGAGGCACAGCGTGTTGCCGCAGCCAATGAGCGGCGGGCAGACAGTTTTGTCGATCAGTGGCAGCGGCAGTCTCAGCAGTACCGGGCGTTGCGAAAGAACGGCAGCTCTGCGGCTTCGGACAAGGTGCGCGCCTCACTTGTCGGCATGGCCAAGGGCCTTGAGCGCGATCCGCAGCTCGAGTCGGTGCTGGCCAATCGTCGTCCGCAGCTCGGGCTGGACGCTATGAGCACGAAACCGCTGTCTCAGGACCTCCAGAAATTGCTCGGCCGCTCGCGCGGGCTCGGCATGGGGATGTAGCTATGCGGGATGGACGATTCTCTTCTTGATCCTGACGCCGAAAAAATCCCGCTTGAGCAGGCGCTTGAGGCTGTTGCCAGGCGGCTGGCGGGCGTGACGGCAGCGGTTGATGGTTTTGCCGAGCGGCAGCAGGATTTGCTGGGGCGGGATTACAGCGAGGACCTGGCGCTGATCCATCAGAGCTGTGAGGGCTTGCATCAGGCGATCAATGCGTTGGCGCAGAAGCCAGCGCTGGCGCTGACGCCGGAGATGATTGCCAGGCAGATCGAGGCAGCGGCTCAGGGCGCTCGCAGGGACGCCAATCAAGCTTTGGTGGCCGCGCAGGGCAGTCTGAAGAGTTCGATCGCCGCGCTTTCAAAGGTTACAGGGTCGGTGAGGGCAGCTAGGCGCCAGAACCAGATGTTGGCTGGGGCTGCTGGGCTGGCGTTGGTTCTGGGCTGGGTTGGTGGATGCATTGTTTCGCCAGCGATCGACTGGATTGTGCCGGAAGCCTGGCAGTGGCCTGAGAAGCGGGCAAAGTCAGCATTGCGCCGCGAAGGTTGGGAGGCGGGGGAGAGGTTGCTCTTAGTGAACGATCCGCAGCGTTGGAAGGCCATCCAGGTTGGTGCGGCTTTGTCGGAAGCAAACAGCGAGGCTATCCGGAACTGCGCGAGGCGAGCGGCAGAGCGGAAACTAAAGAGTGGGGGTTGTTCGATCGAAGTCTATGCTGCGGATTGATCTGCAGGCCTAGCCAAAGGGCATTTTTCCGATGTTCGATGCGGATAGCAATTCGGCAACCGACCCCAAGGATCAGGTTTGGGACACC
>AYSC01000022.1 GCA_000503195.1 Blastomonas sp. CACIA14H2 | reverse complement strand
GTCGCCGGCTTTCTTGTAGCCTGTCCGGGCGCTTATTGCGGCGGGACCGAAGCCTTGGCGTCCTGACCGTCGCCTTCGGGCGCGGCGACGATGTCGCGCGTGGTGGCACCCTTGTCGGTGGTCTGCGTCTTGGGATCGCCGACCTGCGAACGGATGGCGGCATCGGGCGTTCCGGCGCGGTTGAGCGCGGCGCCCTCGACGCCGCTGCGCGGCTGCGGGCCGCCGAACAATGCATCGAGCGCCTGCTGGCTGGCGGAGACCGACTGCGGGCGGGCTGCGCCCGGGGTCGGCGGGGTCAGCGAGAAATCGGGCGGGATCACCAGCGGCGCCTGACGCGACACGGCGAACTCGTCCGGCCGGTCGCGGTTGAAGATGCCGCCGCTCGAACCACAGGCCGAAAGCGTCGCTGCTGCGAGCGATATACCGGCGATCAGGGCAAGTTTGCGCCCGGAATTAAGCATCGTAATTCTCCGTCTTGGCAGCCGTCGCGTCAGCGCTAGGCCCGCCATGCTGAACCCCCGATTTAGGGCCTTCAGATTTCGCGGCTTTGTCGCCGATTATCAGAACGCGGGCAAGCAATAACAGCACGCCGATGGTGATCGCGGCGTCCGCGATGTTGAAGATCATGAACGGCCGGAAGGCCCCGAAATGCAGGTCGGCATAGTCGACGACATAGCCCAGCCGCGCGCGATCAATGATGTTGCCGAGCGCCCCGCCCAGGATCATACCCAGCGCCAGAATGTCGCCGCGCGCGCGCTCCTTGAACATCCACAGCAGCACGATGGTGGCAATGATGCCGGTGAGCACGACCAGCATCCAGCGCGCGGTTTCGGTCTCGGCGGTGAGAAAGCCCATCGAGACGCCGCGATTTTCCGCCCAGGTCAGGTTGAAGAACGGCGTGATCTCGATCTGCATCCGGCTGCTCAGCGCGAGCGGACCCGCGACGATGAACTTGGCGAGCTGGTCGATGACAAGGATGGCAAGCGCGAGCGCGACGCCCTCGGTGCGGAAGCGGGTGAGGGTCATGCCAGGTGCACCCAGTCGCTATTGTCGTCATGCTGAACTAGTTTCAGCATCCATCGCGCCCCAGCAGCCGAAGCCGGGTGGGGAGAAATGGACCCTGAAACAAGTTCAGGGTGACGGGGTAGGGAGTTGGCTGCCAGCAACCTCACGCCAGCATCTCCGAGCACCGATCGCACAGCGCGCCGTCTTCGGTCACCTCGGGAAGGTGGCGCCAGCAACGACCGCATTTGTGGTGGCTGGTGCGGGTGACGGTAGGAGTCTCTGTCGTCTTGGCCTTGGTGACGCTCGACACGATGAAGATCTCGGCCAGCGTATCCGTGTCCACCTCGTTCCAGTTTTGCGTGATCGATTCCAGATCGGAAACGGTAACTTCTGCTTCGAGGCTAGAGCGCACGATCTTCTCGCGGCGGAGCGGCTCGATGGCCTCGCTCACCTGGCTCCGCTGGCTCCGCAGGGCATCCCACTTCGCCACAAATTCCGGTTCCCCGCGAAGGCGGGGACCCATCTCCTGACCGTCCGATGATGGGCCCCTGCCTTCGCAGGGGACCGAGGACAGAAGTGCGTCGAAATCGGGCCATTCCAGCAGATGCACGCTGCCCGCTTGCGGATAACGCGTGCACCAGACCTCTTCGGCGGTGAACACCAGGACCGGCGCGGCATAGCGGACCAGCGCCTCGAACAGCACGTTGAGCACGGTGCGGTACGCGCGGCGCTTCATCGTGCCCTGCGGGGCCGCCGGGCCGATGTCGCAGTACAGGCAATCCTTGCGGATATCGAAGAAGAAGGCCGACAGGTCGTTGTTCGCAAAATCGGCGAGCGTGCGGACATAGGTGTTATAGTCGAAGTCTTGGACCGCGCGGGCCAGCTTCGCGTCCATGTCGGCGAGCAGGTGCAGCACATAGCGTTCCAGCTCGGGCATGTCCTCGACCGCGACCTTCTCGCTGTCCTCGAACCCGGCAAGCGCGCCGAGCAGGTAGCGGAAGGTGTTGCGCAGCTTGCGATACTGGTCCGAGACGCCGGCGAGGATTTCCTTGCCGATGCGGTGGTCCTCGGTGAAATCGACCGACAGCGCCCAGAGCCGCAGGATGTCCGCGCCCGAATCCTTGATCAGGGTGAGCGGATCGATGGTGTTGCCGAGCGACTTGGACATTTTCATGCCCTTGGCGTCCATCGTGAAGCCGTGGGTCAGCACCGCCTTGTACGGCGCGCGGCCGCGCGTGCCGCAGCTCTGCAACAGGCTGGACTGGAACCAGCCGCGATGCTGGTCCGATCCTTCCAGATACAGGTCGGCGGGGCTCTGCAGATCGGGCCATTTGCCGCTTTCCAGCACGAAGGCATGGGTGCAGCCGCTGTCGAACCAGACATCGAGAATATCGGTGACGCGCTCATAGTCCGCCGGATCGTAATCGGGGCCGAGCAGGGCAGGGGCGTCCGCCTCGTTCCAGCCGTCCACGCCGCGTTCGCGGATCGCCGCGACGATGCGCGCATTGACGCTCGCGTCCTTCAGATACTGGCCGGTCTTGCGGTTGACGAACAAGGTGATCGGCACGCCCCAGGCGCGCTGGCGGCTGATCACCCAGTCGGGGCGGCCTTCGACCATCGACCGGATGCGGTTCTCGCCCTTGGCGGGCACCCAGCGGGTGTCGCTGATGGCCTGGAGGGCGGTGGAGCGGAGCGTCATCCCCTCTCCCTGTGGGAGAGGGGCAAGCTGCGCAGCAGCGCGGGGTGAGGGTGATGAGGCATCCGCGTCACTCTCACCCTTCCGCGGCTGCGCCGCTCCCTCCCTCTCCCGAGGGGAGAGGGACTCATCCATCGGGATGAACCATTGCGGGGTGCAGCGGAAGATAACGCGCGCCTTGGAGCGCCAGCTGTGCGGATAGCTGTGCTGGAAGGCACCGGCCGACAGCAGGGCACCGGCGGCGCGCAGGTCTTCGCAGATCGGGCCGTCCGGCGCGTTGAACTTGGGATTGATCACCGACATCCGCCGCTCGTCCGCACCGCCGAGCCAGGCCCAGTCGTCGCGATAGCGCCCGTCGCCCTCGACCGCGAACACGGGCTCCAGCCCGTGCGCCTTGCACAGGTCGAAATCGTCCTCGCCATGGTCGGGCGCCATATGGACAAGCCCCGTACCCGCATCGGTGGTGACGAAATCGCCGGGCAGGAAGGGACGCGGCCTGGCGAAGAAGCCGCCGAGTTCGTGCATGGGGTGGCGGGCAGTGGCACCGGCGAGGTCGGTGCCTCGGTAGAGCTTTACGTTTCTTTCACCACTGGCCGGCGCGCCTGTGCCATTCTCGCTTGCTCCTGTGCGGAGTGACAGGGCATAGCAAAGGTCTTCCGCGACTAGATATCTCCGGTCGCCGTAATGCACCAAAACGTATTCGAATTCAGGCCCATAAGCGAGCGCCTGGTTCACTGGAATCGTCCAGGGCGTGGTCGTCCAGATCACCGCATAGGCACCGACCAGCTCGGGCGCGTTTGGCGCATCGACGATCTCGAACGCCACATCGATCTGCGTGCTCGTCACATCGGCATATTCGACTTCGGCCTCGGCGAGCGCGGTCTTCTCGACCGGCGACCACATGACCGGCTTGGCGCCGCGATAGAGCTGGCCGCTCTCGGCGAATTTCATCAGCTCCTGTACGATGGTCGCCTCGGCGGCAAAGTCCATCGTCAGGTATGGATTGTCCCAGTCGCCGTTGATGCCAAGGCGCTTGAGCTGCTCGCGCTGCGTATCGACCCAGTGCTGTGCATAGGCGCGGCATTCGGCACGGAACGCTACGGGGTCGACCTCGTCCTTGTTGAGCTTCTTCTTGCGATATTGTTCCTCGACCTTCCACTCGATCGGCAGGCCGTGGCAGTCCCAGCCGGGAACGTACGGCGCGTCCTTGCCGAGCAGCGACTGGGTGCGGCAGACCATGTCCTTGAGGATATGGTTGAGCGCATGGCCGATATGCATGTCGCCATTCGCATAAGGCGGGCCATCGTGGAGGATGAACTTTGGGCGGCCGCGGCGCGCATCGCGCAGCTGCCGGTACAGGTCCTGCTCCTGCCAGCGCGCCAGAATGGCCGGTTCCTTCTGGGCGAGGCCGGCCTTCATCGGAAAGTCGGTCTGCGGCAGAAAGACGGTGTCTTTATAGTCGGCGGCGGCGCTGGCGGATTGGTCGGTCATAGTGGCTGGCGCTTACGGCGCGGACGGCTTTCAGGCAAGCAATTCCCGCGCGCGGTCACAGTCGGCATCGATCTGGCGCTTGAGTTCGTCCCAGTCGGCAAATTTCGCCTCGGGCCGGATGAAATGGCGCAATGCCACCTCGATCGTCTGGCCGTACAGGTCTTCGGCAAAATCGAAAAAATGCGGCTCGAGCAGTTCCTTGGGCGGATCGAATTGCGGGCGGATGCCGAGGTTCGCCGCGCCCTTCAGCACGCGGCCATCGGCCAGATGCCCGGTGACCGCATAGACCCCGTATTTCGGGCGCAGATAGCTGCCCATGTCGAGATTGGCGGTAGGAAAGCCGAGCAGCCGCCCGTTCTTGTCGCCATGCTGGACCACCCCCTGCACCGCGAAGGGCCGGGTCATCAGCCGTTCGGCCTCGTCGGGGCGCCCCTCGGTCAGGCACTGGCGGATGCGGCTCGACGAGATCACCGCATCATCGGTGGTCACCGGGCCGACCGCCTCGCTGCGCAGGCCGAGCAGCGCGCCGAGATCGCGCAGCACCTGGATGTTCCCGCCGCGGCCCTTGCCGAAGGTGAAATCCTCGCCGGTCACCACGCCGACTGCACCGAAGCGCTCGATCAGCAGATCGGCGATGAAGCTTTCCGCGCGGGTTTCGGCCAGCGTCCGGTCGAAGGCGAAGACCAGCATCGCGTCCGCGCCGGCTTCGGCGAACAGCCGCTGGCGCTGGTCGAGGCTGGTCAGGCGGAAGGGCGGCGTATCGGGCTTGAAATAGCGCACCGGGTGCGGATCGAAGGTGGCGATGATCGCGGGGCGGCCTTCGCCCCTGGCCCATTGGATGGCGCGTCCGGCCACGGCCTGATGACCGGCATGAAAGCCGTCAAAATTGCCCAGCGCGATGATGCCCCCGCGCAACCTGTCCGGCAGCCGCTCGCTGCCCTCCACCCTGATCATGCGTGCCCTATAGGGCCTTGCCCGGCAGGGGTTCAATGCCCTGTTTGAGGATGCGCAGCGTATTGCCGCCCATGACTGCTCGGATTTCGGCCTCGGTAAAGCCGATATCGAGCAGCGCCTGGGTGACCTGGACGATCTGGCTGGTGTCGAAGCGCGTCGTCACCGCCCCGTCGAAATCGCTGCCGAGCGCTACATGCTCGATCCCGACGAGGTCGCGCACGTGGCGTATCGACCTGGCGATCATCTTCGGATCGGTCGAGCAGATCGCGCCGTCCCAGTACCCGATGCCGATGATGCCGCCGGTGGCGGCCACGGCGCGGATCTCGGTGTCGGACAGGTTGCGATTGACGCCGCATACCGCCTGCACCCCGCCATGGCTCGAGACGACCGGACGGCGCGCCATCGCGAGGATCTCGGCCACCGCCTTGTGGCTCGAATGCGCGATATCGACGATGATGCCCCTGGCCTCCATCGCGCGCACCATCTTGCGGCCGAACGGGGTCAGCCCGCCCTTGCGCGTCCCGTGCATCGAACCGGCAAGCTCGTTGTCGAAGAAATGCACCAGTCCCGCCATGCGCATGCCGACGCCGTAGAGCCGGTCCAGATTCTCCGCCTTGCCCTCGAGATTCTGCAGCCCCTCGACCGAATAGAGCGCGCCGGTGACCTGCTTGCCCGCAGCGCGCGCGGCGAGCAGCGCGTCGATATCGGCCGACTTGCGGATCAGCATCAGCCTTCCGCCGGAATCCTTCGCCGCCGCTTCGAGCCGCTGGCCATGCCACATCGAGCGTTCGTGCACCGAGAACCAGGTCCGCACCGGCTGGAGCTGCGCTATGGCGAGCAGGGTGATATTGTCGGTATCGGACGGATTGCTGTCGTAATTCTGCCCCTTGGGTGTCTTCGAGACCGACGAGAAGACCTGGAGCGCGACATTGCCCGCCTCGAGCCGGGGCAGGTCGATCTGGCCGCGACTGGCCTTGTCGAGAATGCTGCGCTTCCACAGCAGGGTGTCGCCGTGCAGGTCGGCAATCTGCAGCGTCTCGTGCAGCGCCTTCGCGTCGGCGCGGATCGCCGGCAGCGGCTCGTCGGTCACCACATTGGTCCGGTCCTCGAACAGGCCGGGCAGCACGGTGACGGTGAAGACCAGCCCTGCAACAACGAGCAGGGCCAGCCCTAGCAGAGCCTTGCGGATCACCGCCGCACCAAGGTCACGAAACTGAACGCGGGCCGGTCGCGATGCTCGGGATCGGCGGGGTGATCGGTGCGCGCGCTTTCCTGCCAGACCGCCGGATCGAACGGCGGCAGCACGGTGTCGCCCTCGAAATCGCCATGAACCTCGGTCAGCTCGATGCGGTCGGCATGCGGCAGGAACAGTGTGAAGATTTCCGCGCCGCCGATCACTGCGACATGCGGCGCATTGGCGGTGGCGATCGCCTCTTCCATGCTGTGCACCACCTCCGCACCATCCTCGGCCCAGTCCTGGCTGCGGGTGAGCACGATATGGCGGCGGCCGGGCAGCAGTCCGGGCAGGCTGTCGAAGGTCTTGCGGCCCATGATCATCGGCCGTGCCTGGGTCAGCGCCTTGAAATGGCGCAGATCCGGCGGAAGGTGCCAGGGCAGGGTGCCGTTCGCGCCGATCACGCCGTTGCGCGCGCGGGCAAGGACGAGGAAGATCTCGGGATGGTTCATGATGCCGCCCCTGACGGTTCCAGCGTGATGCGCGTGACATGCCCCATCTTGCGCCCCGGCAGCGCGCGGTGCTTGCCATAGAGGTGCAGATGGTTGGCGGGATCGGCGAGCAGTTCCGGCCAGCCATGCGCCGCCTCGCCGATCAGGTTGCGCATCTGGGCAGCGTGGCAGGCGAGCGCGGTCTCGCCGAGCGGCAGGCCGCAGATCGCGCGGATATGGTTCTCGAACTGGCTGGTGAACGCGCCCTCGATCGTCCAGTGGCCGCTATTGTGGACGCGCGGCGCCATTTCGTTGAACACCGGGCCGTCCGCCGTAGCGAAGAACTCGAGCGTCAGCACGCCGACATAATCGAGCTTTTCCGCGACTTTCGCGGCGAGTGCGCGCGCGGCGGGGACCTGCGCCTCGATCGCAGCGCTCGCGGGCACGCTCGACAGGTCGAGAATGCCTGCGACATGGACATTTTCCGCGCTGTCCCAGAAGCGGATCTCGCCCTGCGGCGAGCGTGCGAGGATCACCGAGAACTCCGCCTCGAAGGTCACGAAACCCTCGATGATCGAAGGCACGCCGCCCGCCTCGTGCCAGCGCGCCACGGGGTCGTCGCCCGGCATCACACGCGCCTGGCCCTTGCCGTCATAGCCCATGCGGTTCGACTTGATGATCGCCGGGCATCCCGCCACCGCCATCGCGGCGGCGACGTCCGCCTCGGTCTCGGCAAAGCCGAACGGCGCGGTGCGCCCGCCGAGTTCGGCGACGAAGCGTTTCTCGTCGATCCGGCTCTGCGCGACCTCGAGCGCGCGTGGCGAAGGGCGCAGCGGCACGATGTCCGCAATGCCATCGAGCGGCGCGACGGGGACATTCTCCCATTCGTAGGTCACGACATCGCAGGCCTGGGCGAAGCTGGCGAGCGCTTCGCTGTCCGAATAGTCGGCGCTGGTCGTCTCGGCCGAAACCTCGCCCGCCGGGCTGGTCGTTTCGGGCGTGAAGACATGGCAGCGATAGCCGAGCTGCGCGGCGGCGAGGCTGAGCATCCGCCCGAGCTGCCCTCCGCCCATGATGCCGATGGTACTGCCGGGAGGAATCATCGCGCTCATGCCGGGCGTTCACCCACCGAATCGCTTTGCGCCGCACGCCAGGCCTCGAGCCGACCGGCCAGCGCCGGATCGTTGAGCGCCAGGATCGAGGCTGCCAGCAGCCCCGCATTCTTTGCGCCCGCCGGGCCGATGGCCAGCGTACCGACCGGAATGCCGCCGGGCATCTGGACGATCGACAACAGGCTGTCCATTCCGCTCAGCGCCTTGCTCTGCACTGGCACGCCCAGCACCGGCAGCCGCGTCATGCTCGCGACCATGCCCGGCAGATGCGCCGCGCCGCCCGCGCCCGCAATGATCACCTCGAAGCCCGAATCGACAGCACCCCTGGCAAAATCCACCAGCCGGTCGGGTGTGCGATGGGCCGAGACGATGCGGCAATCGTGCGCCACGCCCAGTTCGTCGAGCACGTTGGCAGCACCCGACATGGTCTGCCAGTCCGACTGGCTGCCCATGATGATGGCGACGCGGATCGGTGCTTTGGCTGGGCGGTCGGGCGTTTCAAGTGGCTCGGCCACGCATGTCTCTCCGCGTAATTGCTGGTCCCGCCAGGGTCTTAAAGGCAAAGCCTGACACCCGCAATCACCCTGGTCACGAAAAGCAACATCGCGTCAGAACGGGGGCAACTGTCCCGCTTGTGCACAAATTATACATGGTTAACGGCATTTTGATCATGCCTGACCCGCCCCGGCTTGCTATGCCGACCGCTCAAGGGACCGCGCCGGGGACAATTGCAGGCACCAACATGAAGATGACCGATGTGCAGGGCGGCCCGGGTGGACAAGCACCCCAGGCAGACGTGGCGCTGAGCCACGAGCAGCTTGCCCTGCTGTGCGCGGACCTCAAGCATCAGAACGCGCTGTTGAGCGCGCGCGTGCGCCAGCTCGAGGACGAAATCTGCCGCGATACGCTGACCCCGCTGTTCAACCGCCGCTATTTCGAGCAGGCGGTGGCGAGCTCGATCGCGCATTGCCAGCGTTACCAGAGCCGCGCCGCATTGCTGTTCGTCGATGTCGACGACCTGAAGCTGATCAACGACACCTTCGGCCATGCCGCCGGCGACGAGGCGCTGCGCTGCGTCGCGAACGTCCTGCTCGCCAATGTGCGTTCGACCGATGTCGTCGCGCGGATCGGCGGCGACGAGTTCGCGCTGATCCTGGGCGCGATCAGCGAGCGCGATGTCGAGCACAAGGTCGCGCAGCTGACGTCCGGGATTTCGGCCTGCCAGATCGGCCATGGCGAAGCGGCGAGCAGCCTGTCCGCCACCTTTGGCCATGCCTTCATCCACCCCGATGACGAGGCGGAAAAGGTGCTCGCCCGCGCGGACAGCCATATGTACCGGGTGAAGCGGTCGCGCGCCGCCGCGCGCTGAACCGCATCAGCCCCGCAAAATCCCGGCATTTGCGGTGTATTAAGGCTTTTGCTTTACAGCGCGTTACATGCAACCGTGGCAGAAGGTCCTTCTTTCCGTGTCGTTCAGTGTTGTCGCCACGCTTGTGGCGATGCAGGCACTTGTCCTGGCGACGGGTGAGCCGATCGAATTCATCTACTGGGCCTTTGCCATGGCCTGTCCCGTTTTCGTGTCGGCCCCGGTCAGCTTTGTCCTAGTCCGCCAGGCCGAGGCCAATCAGCGGCTCAACCTCGCATTGCTCGTCGCGCAGCGCGAATTGATGACCCAGGCCGACCGCGATCATCTGACCGGCGTTCTGAGCCGGGCGGCCTTTTATCGCCATGCCGAAGCCTATGACGGCGATGCGCCGGCCAGCGTGCTGCTGGCCGATATCGATCATTTCAAGGCCATCAACGACGGCCATGGCCATGCGCTCGGCGACGCGGCGCTCAGGCTGGTCGCTTCGACCCTGCAGGCGGCGCTGCGCCCCGACGATCTGCTGGGCCGCGTCGGCGGCGAGGAATTCGCGATCCTGTTGCGGGGCATGCCGATGCCGCTGGCGCTGGCCATTGCCGAACGCGCACGCGGCGCCATTGCCGGATTGTGCATGCGGGCCGCGGACGGGTCGCCAGTCGCGCTGTCGATCTCGGTCGGCGTCGCCAGCTATGCCGCGGGAATGTCGCTCGACGTCGCGCTCGCCCAGGCCGATCAGGCCATGTACAGCGCCAAGCGCAATGGCCGCAATCGCGTCATGGTCTCGGATTGAGCCGAACAGCATAAACCCAGCGATCGCGACTCTTCAGGGCAGGTCTCCAAGTGTTTGTCTAGTCTTAAGGGTTTGGCCTTAAGCAGCATTACATGAGTCCGCTCAGGAAGATCCTGTTCTGCGTCGCATTTGGCGTCGTCATGACTTTGGCGGGGCTCGAAGCGATGGTGCATGCGCTGCACGAGCGCGTCGATTGGCCATATTGGGCCTTCGCCGTCATCTCGCCCGCTGCAGTGACCGCGACGATCAGCATCGTGCTGGTCCGGCAGATCGAGGCCAACGGCCGGCTTGCCGCCCAGCTGCTCGAGACTCAGTCCGATCTGCTCGCGCGCGCCAGCCGGGACGAGCTTACGGGCGTGATGAACCGCGCGGCATTCTATCGCGACGCCGCCGCCTATGCCGACGAGGCGCCGGCTTGCGTGCTGCTGGCCGATATCGACCATTTCAAGGCGATCAACGACGAGCATGGCCATGCGGCCGGCGACGAGGCGCTGAGGCTGGTCGCGTCCACGTTGCGCGCCGCGCTGCGACCCCGGGATCTGCTGGGGCGCGTCGGCGGCGAGGAATTCGCCATCCTGCTGTGCGGGCTTCCGTTCGGGCTCGGCATGGCGATCGCCGAGCGTGCGCGCGGTGCGATTGATGGGCTGGAGTTCCTGTCGCCCGACGGCGATCCGATCGCGCTGTCGATCTCGGTCGGGGTCGCGCCCTATCGCGCGGGCTGGTCGCTCGACAACGCGCTCGCGCAGGCCGATGCCGCGATGTACGGCGCCAAGCGCAGCGGGCGCAACCGGGTGCATGCGGCGGCGTGACATCCGGTGCCGCCTGCAAGGTTGCAACCTGTTGATTGCGCTGCAATGTTGATCTCTCGAGACAAGAGGGGTTTGCCATGAAGATGAAGTTGCTGGGCGCGCTGATGGGCTGCGCCATGCTGGCGATGCCGGCGATCGCGCAGCCGGGACCGCCCCAGACCGCGCCCGCGGTCGATTATGCGGTCCAGCTGCAGCAGGGCGATGTCATCCTCAAGGATTTCCGCTTCGGCACCGGCGAGGTGCTGCCCGAATTGCGCATGCATTATGCGACGCTCGGCACCCCGAAGCGCGACGCCAGTGGCCGCGTTACCAATGCGGTGATGGTGCTGCACGGCACCGGCGGCACCGGGTTGCAGTTCCTGCAACCGCAGTTCGCGCAGGAACTTTTCGGCCCCGGCCAGCCGCTCGATATCACGAAATACTACATCATCCTTCCCGACAATATCGGCCATGGAAAGTCGTCCAAGCCTTCGGACGGGCTGAAGATGCGCTTCCCCGCCTATGACTATACCGACATGGTCAAGGCGCAGCGGCAGATGCTGGTCGAGGGACTGAAGGTCGACCGGCTGCGCCTGATTATGGGCACCTCGATGGGCTGCATGCACGGCTTCGTCTGGGGGCAGGTCGATCCCAGCTTCGTCCAGGCCATGATGCCGATGGCGTGCCTGCCGATGCCGATCGCAGGGCACAACCGCATGTGGCGCAAGGCCGCGATCGAGGGGATCAAGGCCGATCCGGCCTGGCAAGGCGGCAATTACACGAACCCGCCGATCATGGGGCTGCGCGTCGCGGCGAGCCTGTTGCAGGTCGCGGGCTCCGCGCCGCTCTATCTGCAAAAGGCCTATGGCACGCGCGACGCGGCCGACAGCTATATCACCCAGCGGATCGAGGCGGCGATCAAGGGCATCGATGCCAATGACACGATCTACCAGATCGAATCCTCGCGGAACTACGATCCGTCGAAGACGATCGAGAAGATGACCATGCCGGTCACCTGGATCAACTCGTCCGACGATTTCATCAATCCCTGGGACTATGGCGTCGCCGAGGATTTCGGCGAGCGGCTGCCCGACGGCAAGTATCTGCTGATCAAGGCGACCGACGACACGCGCGGGCATGGCACGCACACCTGGGCGAAGTTCTGGAAGGACGAATTGGTGGCGCTGCTCGCGCGCAGCGAGCAATAGCCGGGCTTAGTCCCTGGGCGCGTAGGTCTGGTCAGCGCTGGGGAAGCTGCGATTGCTCACTTCCCCGGCATAGCTCTTCACCGCATTCTCGATGACTTCGGCGAGATTCTCGTAGCGCTTGACGAAGCGCGCGGTGCGCTCGAACAGCCCGAGCATGTCCTCGGTGACCAGCACCTGGCCGTCGCAACGCGCCGATGCGCCGATGCCGATGACCACGGCGGAGACCGCTTCGGTCACCGCGATCGCGATCGGCTCGACAACGCCCTCGACGACGATGGCGAAGGCGCCGGCCTCGTCGAGCGCCTTCGCATCGGCAACGATCTTGTCCGCCTCGCTGTCCGACCGTCCGCGCGCGGCATAGCTGCCCAGGATATTGATCGCCTGCGGCGTGAGGCCGACATGGCCGACCACGGGAATGCCGCGTTCGGTCAGGAACTTCACCGTCGGCGCCATCGCCGCGCCGCCCTCGAGCTTCACCGCCGCCGCGCCGGTTTCCTTGAGCAGCCGCGCCGCGCTGGCAAAGGCGATTTCGGGCGAGGCCTCATAGCTTCCGAACGGCATGTCGATCACGACGATGCTGTGATAGCTGCCGCGCACCACCGCTGCGCCATGCGCCGCCATCATCTCGAGCGTCACCGGCACCGTGCTCGGCAGGCCGTAGATCACCTGGCCGAGCGAATCGCCGACCAGCAGCATGTCGCAATGCGGATCGAGCAGTTGCGCCATGCGCGCGGTATAGGCGGTCAGCATCACCACCGGCTGCTCGGTCACGCCCGCCTGCTTGCGCCGCTGGATCATGGGCACGGTGAGCCGCTTCATCGGCGCGGGGGTGGGATTGGCGCGGCTGGTCGCGGTGTCGAGCGTGTAGGTCGTGGACATGCGCGCTGGTGTAGCGGGGGCGGGGGCGGGGCGCAAACCTAACCTATGTGCAACCGCCGCTTGCGTTGCGCGTGTGACATCGCGACAAGGGGTCTCGTTTTTTCCTCAGGGTCGGATGGGTATTTCAGGGATGCTGCGAATCGTGATTTTCGCGCTGGCGGCGCTCGCGGCCACCGGCACGGTGCTCAGCCTGCTGACCAGCTATCGCTGGTATATCCGCATGTGGGATTTCCCGCGTCTGGGGCTGATGGTGATCGCGCTGATCGCCTTGGTGCTGGCGATCCCGACGCTGTCCGGCTGGGCGCGCGCGATGGTGGTGGCGGCGATGCTGCTGGTGGTCGGCTGGCAGGGCTTTCGCATCTATCCCTATACGCCGCTCGCCAAGACCGAGGTGGCGCAGGCGGTGATCAACAAGGAGAATTGCCTCTCCGCCTTCTCCTTCAACGTGCTGCAGACCAACCGCAACTATCAGCGCACGATCGACCTGATCGACCGCGAGGATCCCGATATCGTGCTGCTGCTCGAGACCGACGAGCAATGGGAGGCCGCACTCAAGCCGGTGATCGATCGCTATCCGCACCGCCTGTCCGCGCCGCTGCCCAACCTCTATGGCCTGATCTTCCTCACCCGCCTGCCGGTCGAGGATGCCGAGATCACCTGGCTGATCGATACCGAAACACCCTCGATCTTTGCCACGATCTCGACCGGTGCGGGGGCCAAGTTCCGCTATATCGGCCTACACCCGCGCCCGCCCCAGCCGGGCGAGAATACCGAGAAGCGCGATGCCGAGATCGCGATCGCCGCGCGTCACGCGAAGCTCACCGACCTGCCGGTGCTGGCCATGGGCGATTTCAACGATGTCGCCTGGTCGCGCACCTCGCAGATGTTCAAGCGGATCGGTGGCTATCTCGACCCGCGGGTCGGGCGCGGGCTCTATGCGACCTTCCCGGCCAACCTGCCCGGCCTGCGCTGGCCGCTCGACCATCTGTTCATGTCGCCCGATTTCACTTTGGTGCAGATGAAGGTGCTCGAAAATGTCGGATCGGACCATCTGCCGGTCGCGGCGACGGTGTGCATCGCGCCGCGCGCGGCCAAGGTGCTCAACGAGGAACCCGAGGCGCCCGATGCCGCCGATCGCAAGGACATGATCCTATCGATCCGCGACGGCAAGAAGGCGGCAATCGAGGAGGGCACCGCTTCGGGCGAAAAGGCGCCCAAGCCCTGATCAGCGCCGCCTGATCATCGAAGCGCCGCGACCGCCTCGGTGACATTGTCGGAGAACAGGCCGTCGATGCCCGTGGCGAGGAAAGCCTTGATCTCCGCGCCGACATTACCGACCGCGACCGGGCTCTCGCCCGCCTTGAACTCTCCGGGCAGGAAAAAATTCTCGCGCCGGAAGGTCCAGATGTGCACCTTCAGCCCGGCAGCGTGCGCATCTTTGACGATCCGCGACGGCGCGCCGAGCTTGCCATCGGCGGTGCGGGGGATGACCATGGTCTTTTCGAGTCCCACGCCATCGGCATAAAGCGCGATCTTGGCGAGGCCCTCGGGCGTGCTCATGGCGGCATAGGTGGTGTCTGGGTGATCCGGCGGACCCGCTACGCTCGCCATGAGCTGGATCAGCGGCAGCTCGGTCATGGCATTGAGGCGCTTGAGATTATCGACCTCGAAGCTCTGGATGAACACCGGATCGTCCGCGCCGTCATAGCCCGCCTTGGCGAGCGTCGCGACCAGCCGCTCCTCGAGCGGCAGGCCGAGCGCGCGGAAATGGCTCGGGTGCTTGGTTTCGGGGTACAGGCCGATGCGCCGCCCGGTCCCCTGTTCGCGCCGCTTCACCAAAACGATGATCTCGTCGAGCGTCGGCACGCCCCATCGGCCGTCATAGGCGGTGTTGGCGGGGCGCAACTGCGGCAGGCGCTCCTTCGCGCGCAGCGTCTTCAGTTCGGCGAGCGTGAAATCCTCGGTGAACCAGCCGGTCAGGCGCTGGCCGTCGATGGTCTTGGTCGTCTTGCGCTCGGCAAATTCGGGATGCGCGGCGACGTCGGTGGTTTCGGAAATCTCGTTCTCGTGCCGCGCGACCAGCACGCCGTCCTTCGTGCTGACCAGATCGGGCTCGATGAAATCCGCGCCCTGGTCGATCGCGAGTTGATACGATCCCAGCGTATGCTCGGGCCGCTCGCCGCTCGCGCCACGATGCGCGATGATGATCGGTCCGTTCGCAGCCATGGCGAGCGCCAGTGCCGCCAGGATCACGCGACGACCTCGACACCCTTCCAGAAGGCGAGCCGGTCGCGGATTTCCTTTGCCGCATCCTTGGGCTCGGGATAATACCAGACCGCATCGGTATTGGTCTTGCCGTCGACCGTAAGCGAATAATAGCTCGCGATGCCCTTCCACGGGCAGAAGCTGGTCGTATCGCTGGGCGTCAGCAGATCGGCGCGCACGCTCTCACGCGGGAAATAATGGTTGCGCTCGACGACGACCGTATCGTCGCTCTCGGCAATGACGGTGCCGTTCCAGATGGCCTTGGGCATTTTCGGGTCTCCTCGGTTGACCGCACCGTTTTCCGGCGAAAGCCGGAATCCAGGAGCGAGATTGCACTATAGCCGCTCCTGGGCTCCGGCTTTCGCCGGAGAACGTTTATCGAGAACGGTTAGGGCGCAAAGCTGACAGGCATGTGACAGCCCGGCTCAGCCCAGCGCCGCCGCCCAGGCATCGGGCTTGAAGCCGACCAGCACGCCGCCCGGATATTCCAGCACCGGGCGCTTGATCAGCGAAGGCTGCTCCACCATCAGCGCGATAGCCTTCGCCCGGTCGATCCCCTCCTTGTCGCTCTCGGGCAGCTTGCGGAAGGTGGTCCCCGCCTTGTTGAGCAGTACCTCCCAGCCGACCGCATCGGCCCAGGCATCCAGCTTCTCCGCGCTGATCCCGGCCTTCTTGTAGTCGTGAAAGTCATGGGCAATGCCCCGACCCTCCAGCCAGGTCCGCGCCTTCTTCATCGTGTCGCAATTGGGGATACCGTGGATGGTGATCGCGGTCATGGATTCCTCTGGTGTTGTGCAGGCTTGGCGGGATAGCGTTTTTCGCCAATCCCATAGGGCCTTTCGATGGCAGCTTTTGCCGCCATCGTCAAAAAAGCGGACCTTCCGTAACCGACCCCTGAGCGGACATCGTCGTGCTAAAGCAGCGCCCACCCTAAGAGGGCCAACATCACTCCGGCCACGGCGATCCAAACCACTGCTGATGCGTTAGCGACTTTTACCCAAAGCCGTGACTGCGACAGCAACGGGCTTTCCTTCTCAATAGACTTAGGGTCAACGTCGGTTTGGTCTGTCAAAACCTGAGTGAAGCGCGACCATAGGTCGTCGTCAACATGGTCGGCAGGCAGCGCTTGGCAGAGCGATGCGAACACGTCGCCAGCGGTGTGCCATTGTGCCGCGTGGGCCTTATCAAGCTTGACCCCGAAGGCGCGTTCAACGTCGTCGATGGCGACGATCTCGTCACCGTCCCCGCCAAGTCCAACGCTGGTAGGCAAAGTGCTCATGAGCAGATCATAGGGCCATCCACCGTGGCTGCAATGGCAGCAAACCACCCAATTTCAGTCATTGGACGTTCCAACCGCGAATGCTGAAAGCGGTCGCAAAGACGCGCGCCAATTTCCCCAACGCCCCACTTCCGCGAAGCCGTCGACCGCCCTCGCGCGCCCGTTCACCGCCGCCCGATAAACCCGCGGATATCGCGCGACAATTTGCTGAGGTCGGTCTCGTTCACGTACATCATGTGCCCGGCGTCATAGCGGGTATATTCGATGCGGTCGGTGGGGATGCCGGTGCGGGTGAGCGAATATTCCGCGCCAAAGAACGGCGTCGCGAAATCGTACCAGCCCTGGGCGACGAGCACGCGCAGGCCGCTATTCTCGCGCAGCGCGCGGCCGATATAGGGCGCGACATTCTTGTAATAGCGCGATTCGCCGCCATTGCCGGGTAGGTCCCAGTCCCAGTCGCGCACGCCGCCGATGGTGACATATTGCCGCTCGGGGCTGAACTTCAGCTCCTGCCGCACATAGGCGTTGAGCGCGGCGGTATAGCTGCCGTCGATGCCGTAGAAGCTGGGATCGTTGTCTGGCTCTTCGCCGGCATTGTCATAATCCTTGCCGGTATAGCGCGCGTCGAGCCGGCCGACGACCAGACCGCGATCGCGCAGCAGCTCCTTGTAAAAACGGCCCGGCGTCACGCGCAGATCGGCATTTTCCAGATACTGTTCCGACAGCCCGGTATAGCGCGCGAGCTTGGCGCGGATGCGGGCGCGCTCCTCGCCGACCAGCGCGCTGCCCTTCATCAAGGCGGGCAGATATTCGTTGGTGGCAAAGGCGCGCGCCTCCTGCGCCAGCGCATCGGGGCCGGGGCCAAAGGCGGCGGGGGTGGTCTTGCCGTGGTAAAGCGCGGTCACCGCCATGCTCGGCACCATCAGCACATAGGGCATCTCGTTGCCGGGAACCTCGGCCTGCGCGCCGAAATCGAGAATGGTCGAGATCAGCAGCAGGCCATTGAGCGATACGTCGTTATACGTGCCCTCCAGTTCGTTGGCGACGGCGGCGGTGCGGGTGGTGCCATAGCTTTCGCCGCCCAGGAACTTGGGAGCGTTCCAGCGGCCATTGTCGCTGAGCCACTGGCGGATGAACTGCGCGACCGATTTGGCGTCCTTGGTGACACCCCAGAATTCCTTGGGGTCGGTGTCGCCGAGCGCGGTCGAAAAGCCGGTGCCGACCGGATCGATGAACACGATGTCGGTGACGTCGAGCAGGCTGTCGGGATTGTCAATCAGCCGATAGGGCGGCGCGCCATCGTCGCGGCCGTCATTGGGGATGGCGACGCGCTTGGGGCCGAACGCGCCCATGTGCAGCCAGAGCGAGCCCGATCCGGGGCCGCCGTTGAACAGGAAGGTAACCGGGCGGTTCGGCTCGGGCGCGTCCTTGACATAGCTGACCGAGAAGATGCGCGCGCGCGGATTGCCCTTGTCGTCCTTGAGGAACGTGTCGCTCGCGGTCGCGGTATAGGCGACGCGCTGCCCGCCGAACGTGCCGCTGTGCTTCGTCACCGCCACCATCGGTTCGACCTTGGCGGCGGCGGCCTTTTCCGCCGCTTTCCCGCTATCCTGCGCGGCGAGCGGAACGGGCGACAAGCACAGGCACAGGGCCAGGGCGGACGAAGCGAAGCGGTTCAGCATGTTGGGGACCCTCTCAGCGCGGAATCATTATTCCGTATACGTTTCAGCTGATTGGCATGATCGCCCCATGCTTGGCAAGCAGCCTTGCCTTACGCCGGCTGCAACGGTCGCTGGCCGATCGCGGTGAAGCGGCGCGGCCCGAGATCGAGCCGCAGCGGGCCGACGCGCGGGCCGGGCGGGTTGCTCTCCTCGCCGAGCACGAACGACTGGGTGACCGCATAGCGTGTGCCATCGGGTCCGTCATAGCCGATCCAGATATGCACCAGCGGCACGAACAGCATGCGGCCCTGCATCGCGATCGGCTCGATCTGGCCGAGCGGCAGGCGAATCTGTCCCTCGCAGCGCTGGGTGCTGCCGGGCTCGATATCGGCGATCTTCTGCAGATGCGGCAACAGGCTGTCGCCGCGCATCGGGTCAATTGTCGGCGGCATGCCCTTGCGCGCCTGCACGATCGCCCCGTGCAGCGCGATGTTGCTAACGGACATGTCGGACATGTTGGTGATGCCGAGATGATAGCGCGCGACCGCGTTGACCAAAGTCACGTCGATGCCCAGCGTCGTATAGTCGAGCAGCAGGCGCGGGACGACCGGGGCCGGGGTTTCGCCGCCCAATTGATGCCGCTGCGGCACGCCCGGCGCAGCGCCGAGCGAAGCCGACGCGCCACCGGCGGAATCGGCGAGCGCCGAATCGGGCAGGATCTCGTCCATGTCCGCCTCTTCCGGTTCGGGCGGCGGGGCCATCACAGGGGCCCGGGCAGGCGGCGGTGGCGTGGGGGCGGCAGTGCGCCAGCTTCCCGCCATCTGCGCAGCGTCGAATTTCAGGTCCGTCTGCGGCTGCAGCTGCGGCTGCGGCTGGGGCGCGACGGGGCGCGGCGCGGGGGCGGGAGGTGCAGCCACCGGCGGCTGCTGGCGCAGAGGCGGGGTCGGGACGGTCTCGACCGGCTGCAGATGCACCGGGGTTTCGGCGGCGACCACGGGCCTGGCCTTGCGCGAACGCATCCCCATGAACACCAGGCTCGCCAGCGCGATCAGCCCGGCACCGGCCCACCACCAGATCGAGCCATCATCCTCGGCTGTGGCCGGGTCGGTCTCGGGCGTGGTCGCCGGATCGGGCTCGGCGAGACCCGGCAGTTCGGGTACGGGAAGAGCGTCGGCGGCCGGAGCCTCGGTCGCCGGCGCCTCGGCGAGCGGCTGATCGGAGCTGACCGGGCTGTCAGGGCTGGCAACGGGGGCGGGGGCAGGCGTCGCAGCGGGGGCCTGGGAACGCGGTTGGGCCTGCGGTTCCTGCGCTGCCGGGCGCGGGCTGGTGGGGCGCGGGCGCGGCGTTTCCTGCGCGCGCGGCGACTGCTGGCGCGGGACCGGGGTCGGCGCGATCGTCGTTACCGGCGGACGCGGTGCGGGTTCGGCGGGTTCGTCCGTCCGGCGCGGCGGGGTGGATTCGGCGTCGACCGGCCCCTGCACATTGGACGGTGGCTGGGGGGTCTGTTGCGGACCCGGCGGCAGGCTGAAGCTGCCCGGATTGTCCTGTGCGCTTCCAGGCGCACTCAGCCCGAGCAGGCTGGCTGCCAACAGCGTCCCGATAGTCTTGCGGCCGTCACCGTTCATGCCGACATAATTCTCCGTATAGCTCGTGCCGCCGGTGCGCTTGCCACCGGTCCGACAAAGGCTGACCATCCCCAGTTGAAGCCTCCGCCACGCGACCTGCGCGCTTAATCGGCGCTGAATGCGGGCGGGAGATGACATCAGCCGTGTGCCGCATTAGATGAGGCGCATGACCGATCAACCCCAAACACGCTTTCTGGGCAAAGACAGCCCCATGCCGACCTCGCCCGAAGCGGCGGTGCTGGACTATGTGCCCAATCCCCGCCCCGGCAGGCCGTATTTGGTGCGCTTTACCGCGCCCGAGTTCACCTCGCTCTGCCCGGTGACCGGCCAGCCCGATTTCGCGCATCTGGTCATCGACTATGCGCCCGACAAGGTGATGGTCGAATCCAAGTCGCTGAAACTCTTCCTGGGCAGCTTCCGCAACCATCAGGCTTTCCACGAGGATTGCACCGTCGGCATTGCCGAGCGGATGTTCGAGGAGATGCAGCCGCACTGGCTGCGCATCGGCGGATACTGGTATCCGCGCGGCGGCATTCCGATCGACGTGTTCTGGCAGTCGGGCGAACCGCCTGCGGGGCTGTGGCTGCCGCCGCAGGACGTTCCGGGTTATCGCGGGCGGGGTTAAAGACCGAGCGCGGCGAGGATCGCGCCCCAGCTCACCAGCTTGAAATTCTGCGTGCCGCCGCCATTGTCGCCGTCCTGGGCGATGAACAGCCCCTGCTCGAAACCGGGGCCGTAATCGCCGACCGCGAGCTCGATCCCGTCGGTCTCCGATGTGCCGTCGAGTGCGCCGCCGTTGATTCGGAAGCGGCCGACCAGCGTGCCCGTCGCGGTGTCGAACACGGCATAGGCATTGTCACCCTGGCTCGAGGCGACGAGCAGGCTGCTCGCGCCCTCGCGGGTGGCGAGCGCCAGGCCCTCGACATCGGCGACCATTTGCTTGCCATCGGCGGCGGCGAACAGCACCGGCGCGGCCTCGGGGCGCGCGGGGTCGATCTTCCAGATGCCGACATCCTCCTCGCCGACATAGAGCGCGCCTGTGGCGGGATCGACCACGCAGCCCTCGATCTGGCTATTGAGCTTCCAGGTCGCACCGGCGCTGTGCTCGACCTTTCCGTCCTTGTGCGTGATCCGGATCTCGCGGACGGTGCCGTCCTTGATCGCGGCATAGGCGGTCATCGCATCGGGCGCGCCGACCATCGCGATGCGCGGGGCAGGGGCGACGCACACGCCATAGCCTTCGCCCATGCCGCTCGGCACGCTCGCCAGCGATGACAGTGAACCGGTCACAGGATCGAGCAGGAACAGGGCGAGCTTGGAATGGACCGGATCGGTGCGGTCGCTGGCGATGACCACGATGCCATGCTCGCCGGCGAACAGCGTCACGTTGTTATATCGCCCGGTCAGCGACGATCCGCGCACCTTGCCGTCCATGCCATAGACATAGAGCCCGGCCTTCTTGTCGGTGCCGACGATCAGGCTGGCGGCGGGGTTGGCCGGGTTGCGCCAGATCGCCGGATCGTCGGCCGCATCGGCATTGGCGGTGCCGACGGGAACGGTCTCGGCGGTCGCGGGCACATCGATCGCGGGCAGCGCATTGGCGATTCGCACCTCGAGCGGGATTTCCTTGGGCGCGCAGGCAACGGCCAGCAGGGCGACAAGGCTCACCCCGAACAGGGTGGCGGAAGAACGAGCGGCCATGACGGGAAATCCTTTTTTGAAGTCGAACTGCGGTCGGCGGTCGCTGCCACGTCGATATGGCGCATTGATGACAGTTTTGTGCAAGAAGTGACCCAAAACTGAAACCTTGGTTTCATCCATCCGTCTCGGAGCGCTGTTAGCGGCGCGCTCAACGCAGTCGATCCGGCTGTTTGATTCGGGGGGTCATTCCATGACAATTATTTTCGGTTTCAACCGCGCGACCCGTTGTGCGCTGCTCACCGGCATTGCCGGGCTGGCCATGCTTCCTGCACTCGCTTTGGCGCAGGACACAGTCGCCGAGGAACAACCGCGCGACGGCGAGCAGACGATCACTACGTCGCAGGACATCGTGGTGCAGGGCCAGATCGGCTATCGCAACCGGGTCGATGGCGCGGAGCCTGTGCTCGAATATGGCACCGAGTACTTTCAGCGCTTCGAGCCGCTCACCGCAGGCGATGCGCTCAAGCGCGTGCCTTCGGTGACCTTTCTCTCTGATGTGATCGAAAGCGATGGCCCGCGTCTTCGCGGCCTGCCGCCCGGTTATACCCAGATCCTGATCAACGGTGAGCGCGTTCCCGGCGGCCAGGCCGACCGTTCGTTCTTCCTTGATCGCATTCCCGCCGAACTGATCTCGCGGGTGGAAATCGTACGCTCCAACTCAGCACGCCGCACCGGTGATGCGGTTGCGGGCTCGCTCAACATCGTGTTGCGCGATGGCTATCAGCTTGACGGCGGCTATGTCCGCGGCGGCGCGCTCTATTATGACGACGAGGAGTTCGAGCCCAGCTTCGGCGCGGTCTTCGGCGGCAAGGTCGGCCCGGGCCGTCTGCTGATCGGCGGCAATTTCCAGGGGCGCCACAACCCCAAGCTGAAATCGAGCCTGCGTTACAGCGATTCGCCCGAAAACAATCCCAATTTCGCGACCGACGATTTCGACAACCGCGAAGATCAGACGGATACGCGTGATGGCAAGGATTACTCGGTCAACGCGACCTACGAGATCGACGGTGGCGACACGAACATCCAGATCCGCGGATTCTATGTGCGCACCGACCGCACCGAGGACGAGCGCAGCTACGAATATAACAGCCCGACCGCCATCAACGGCCCAGTGCGCAACGGCGCGGCGAGCGGAAACCTGCTGACCGACAATGCCAATGTGAACGAGATCGATCAGGAAAACTACACGATCGACGGCAAGCTCTCGCATGAATGGTCAGCCGGGAAAACCTCGCTGCGCATCGGCTATGCCAATTTCACCGACAAGCAGCGCGAAACCGAATTCGAGATCGACTTCGACCGTGCCACGCCGCGTTTCACTGGCGACCTCACCACGGTCGATATCGACGATAGCGAATTCACGGTGAAGCTGGAGCACGCGGTCGATCTCGGCGACGAAATCAAGCTGGTATTCGGCGGCTTCTACCAGGACAAGGACCGCGATACTGCAATCCTGACCGTACGCAATCGCTTCAACGTTGCTGCGGCGCGCAACTGGAACCAGTTTCAGCGCAACCCGACTGAACTGAATACCGCCTTTGGTGCGCTCGCCCCCGAACCCGGTAGCGTGAACACGATCGAGGAACGGCGCATCGACGGCTTTGCGCTGGTGGAAGGCCGCCATGGCGGCTTCTCGTGGGAAGCCGGTCTGCGTTATGAGACCACCGATCTCAACAACATCGACGCGACAGTGCCCGCGGCAGGTGTGCAGGGCAATGACTATGAAAAGCTGTTGCCTTCGGCCTCGTTCAAATACGACATTACCGATCGTGACCGGATCATCGGTTCGGTGGCGCGCACCAATCGCCGTCCCGAGTTCAACTTCATTTCGCCTGCCTTGCTCGAGGCGGAACTCGGCGACAACGATCTGCTGGGCAATCCGCAACTCGATCCGGAAACCGCATGGGGCTTCGATCTGGGCTATGAGCGGCGCATCGGGCGCGGGGGGATCGTCGGCATCAATTTCTTCTATCGCGATGTGCAGAACTTGATCGAGCTGACCAATACCGGCGTTGTTGGTTCCGAGGGCGCAGGCACGTTCGTGTTCCAGCCGCGCAACGTTGGCGACGGCAAGGTCTATGGCGTGGAATTCGACATGTCGACCGACCTTGGATTCCTGGGCCTGCCCGATACTGGCATCTTCGGCAACGTGTCCTATCTCGACAGCGAGATTACCGATATTTTTGGTGATCGCCGATTCAACGATCAGTCGAAGTTCGTCTACAACTTTGGTGCGATCCAGGACGTGAAGTCAATTGCTGCAGCCTTTGGTGCAACTTATCGCAAGCAGGGCCGCGCCTTTGGTCGCGTCGTCGGCGAGGAGGTAACCACGACCTATGGGGCCGATCTGGAAATCTTCATCGAAAAGCGTTTCGGCAAGAGCTTCACGATCCGCGCCGTCGGCTCGAATCTGCTCAACGGCAAGAAGCGCGAGGTGTTCAACAAGTTCACCACCGTGCAGGACCAGATCGACCGCAGCTTCGACGAATATGAACTCGAAGCTGAAGAGGCTGGTCCCGTTTTCCAGGTGATAGCGCGCTACGCCTTTTGACGAGACGACTGATGCCGGGGGCTCGTCGCAGCCTCCGGCATTTCCGCTTCCGTAAAGCGCCTGCCATCGCTACACTCGCGCGCATGTCTGACACCGCCGCCATCCGCCATGACCATCCTATCAGCGTCGATCCGTCCGAAATCGACTTCATGGGGCATGTCAACAATGCCCATTATCTCAAATGGGTGCAGGATGCCGTCATCGCGCACTGGCAGAATATCGCGCCGCCGCAGGCGGTGGCCGAGCATCTGTGGGTCGCGCTCAAGCACGAGATCACCTATCGCAAGCCCGCGTTTCTCGACGACCAGGTGATCGCATCGGTGATGCTCGAGAAGGTGCACGGCGCGCGCGCCTTTTACGAGACGATCATCCGCCGCGGTGAGGACGTGCTGGCCGAGGTCAAGTCGAGCTGGTGCTGCCTCGATGCCGAAACGCTGCGCCCGGCGCGGCTGGCCGAGGATATCAAGCGGCGCTTTTTCGGCAGCTGACCGCCGGCACCATTACCCGATCAGCCCCAGGTTGATCAGGATCGTCAGGAACAGCAGCACGACGATGCCGGTGCAGCCGAGCAGCAGCGCCAGCCGGAACACGCCGCCGATCCGCGATGTGCCATAGGCATGGCGCAGCTGGCGGTACATGTGGAACGGCGCATAGAACAGCGCGGCGGTGATCACCAGGCCCGGCATCAGGTTGAACTTGACCGACAGCGTCACGACGATGAACAGCAGCGACATGAACGCGATCGAATAGGTGGTGAACACCGCATGGTCGTAGAAATGGTGCCCGCGCTTGCCGATGGTGGCGAGCCAGACGAACGGGATCGATAACGGAATCAGCAGCCAGGCGAACTTGTATCCGTTTGACTGCATCTTGTAGAGCAGCAGCTCGGGGTTCTTCTTGGCCTTGGCTGCGACCTTGTTGATCCAGGCGTCGAACGCGGGGAAGCCGGTGTTGACGTCGGTGTTGAACTCGAAATTTTCGGGAAGCGGGGTACCGTCTTCCGCCAGCAGCTCGGTATAAAGCGGCTTGCCCCCGGTCGCGAAGCTCAGCCCGTTGGCATCGGATTTGAGATCCCGGATCTGGGCTTCGATCTTGGGGCGGGAAGGGGAATCGGCCGGCAGCTGTTTCAGCTCGGCCTCGCGCTCGGCGATCTTCGCTTCCAGCTTCGCCAGTTCGGCGCGCATCGTGCCGCGCCAGTCGCTGTTGTTGATGTCGACCAGATTGACGCCGTCGGCCGAGGCCGAGCCCGGCTTCTCTCCGGTGAAATTGGGCGATCCGACATAGGAGAAGATCGCGAACATCAGGAAGATCGCGAACAGGAACAGCGCCATCGGGCTGATGAATTTCGCGCGCTCGCCATGGATGTAGCGGCGCGTCAGGTGCCCCGGCTGCCAGGCGAGCAGCGGCAGCGTGTTCCAGAACTTGCCGTCGAAATGCAGCACGCCATGCAGGATGTCGTGCCAGAAGGCCGAGATCGAGCGATGGACATGCGCCGCCTGGCCGCACTGGTGGCAGTGCGGCCCGGTCAGGACGGTGCCGCAATTGAGGCATTTGCCATGACCCTCGGCATGCGCCTCGCCCGCCCCGGGTTCGGCGACGCGCGCCCACATGCCGCCCTCGGCAATCGCGCCCGCCATCTCGAATTCGCCGCTCATCGCCGTTGCTGCCCCGCCGCTCCGTGTGTTGGCGGCCAGTGTACAAGCCGCCTGAAACCGGGCCAAGCAAATTGTCCGACAGGGAGACCCGCCATTAGCCGTTGCGTGCCCCGATCGGGTGCGGCTAGGGCAGGGGCATGGCCCATTTCGATCCCAAGACCTTTCGCAATGCGCTGGGGCAGTTCGCCACCGGCGTCACCATCGTCACCACGCGCGACGCGGACGGCGCGCCGGTCGGGGTGACCGCGAACAGCTTCAACTCGGTGTCGCTCGATCCGCCGCTCATCCTCTGGTCGCTGGCGCGCTCTGCGCGGTCGATGGCGGCATTCGAGCAGGCGGGCTCCTTTGCGGTGCATATTCTCGCGAGCGATCAGGACGAACTGGCCAACCGCTTCGCGTCGCGGATCGAGGACAAGTTTGCCGGGCTGGATATCGGCGCCGAGGGGCCGCCCAACATCCAGGGCTGCTCGGCACGGCTGGTCTGCACGACACGGCACCTTTACGAGGGCGGCGATCACGTCATCATGGTCGGCGAGGTCATCGATTACGAGAGCGATGGCAAGCCGCCGCTGCTGTTCCACGGCGGGGCCTATGCCGACCGGGTCGCGCGCACGATGAGCGAGGTGCCGCCGCCGGTGCTGTATGCGGTCGAGGGCCGGATCGCGACGATCTCGCTCAATCGCCCGGAAACGCGCAATGCCTTGTCCGAAGAGGTGATCGGCGCGCTGGTCGCTGCGCTCGAAGCGGCCGATGCCGATCCCGATATCGACTGCGTCGTGCTCACCGGCGAGGGTCCGGGCTTCTGTTCGGGCGGCAATATCAAGCAGATCAAGGCGCTCACCGCCGAGCAGCATATGAGCGCGATGCAGCTCGAGAACTGGTACAAGACGCAGATCCAGCGCATCCCGCTGACCATGGAGCGGATGTCCGTTCCCGTCATCGCCGCCATTCGGGGCCATGCGATCGGAGCCGGATGCGACCTCGCGTCGATGTGCGATATCCGGATCGCGGCGGAAGACGCGGTGTTTGCCGAAAGCTTCCTGCGCGTCGGCATCATCCCGGGCGATGGCGGCGCTTGGCTGCTGCCGCGCATCATCGGCCATGCCAGGGCGACCCAGATGATGCTCACCGGCGAGTTCATCGATGCCAGCAAGGCCGAGCGTTATGGACTGGTGTCGGAGGTCGTTCCCGGCGAAACGCTGATCGCCCGCGCGATGGAACTGGCGCACATGGTCGCGCAATTCCCGCCCGCCGCGATCCGCAAGACCAAGCGGCTTATCAAGGACGCGCGCGACGTGAGCCTTGCCGAACATCTCGATCAGGCTGCGATCTGGCAGGGGGTTCTGCAGCAGATGGACGATCATCGCGAGGCGATCGACGCCATTCTCGAGAAACGCGCGCCGCGATTTACCGGCGAATAACGCCAAGGATACATTGTTTCCTGGCTCGTCATTGTTCAAACGCGGCCCGGGCGCGTTAACCAATTCGAATCACTATTGCCGCTTGATTGACCGGACCGCCCGTCCGGGTACCCCAATTCGCCCGCATTTCGCGGCGATCGGGCGCTGCTCAGGGCAGCACAAAGAAAATGGCCCCGGTCTTTCGACCGGGGCCACCTGATTGAAGTTTCTTGAAAAACCTCGAATCAGTTCCAGCCGCCGCCCAGGAGCCAGTCCCAGAATCCACGCACGGGCTGCTTGGTACGCTTTGCCATTTTTAGCACTCCATTTCGGACGCGAAATACGAAACGCGTCCAAGACAAGGCTAACAGAATGTAAAATGGTCAACAAGCCATTAACCTATGCGATGGCGTACGGAGGCAGCAGCGGGGTCGCTGGCGGACGGAGGTTTCGATAGCAAAAGGTAGGGTTGGGGGTCAGGCGGCCTTGGCGGGCGAATGGTCGGCGAGATAATCCACCAGTGCCTCGAACGGCATGGGGCGACCGATCAGATAGCCTTGCGCCTTGTCGCAGCCCATCTGGCCGAGCAATTGCAGCGTCTCGTTGTCCTCGACGCCTTCGGCCACCACCTCTTCGCCGAGCGAATGGGCCAGTTCGATCGTCGAGTTGACCATGATCCGGTCCGATCGGCTGGTCACCAGCATGCGCACGAAGCTGCGGTCGATCTTGAGCTCGGTAGCGGGGCAGCGCTTGAGATAGTCGAGCGTCGAAAAGCCGGTGCCATAATCGTCGATCGAAAGCTGCAGCCCGATGCTGCGCAGGTCGCGCAGCTCCTGCATCGCGGATTCGGCACTCGACATGGCCGCGGTTTCGGTGATCTCCAGGATCAGCCTTTCAGCCGCCAGGCCGTGACGGCGCAGCGTCTGCACCACCATCGGCTTGAGGTTTGCGTGGCCGATGAGACGCGGCGACAGGTTCACCGCCATGTCGAACTTGCGCCCACCCTTGTTCAGGCTGGCCGCCACCTGCACCGCGCGGTTGAGCACATGCTCGGTCAGTTTCTCGATGCGGTCATGGCGCTCCGCCGCCGTGATGAACTCTTCGGGATTGATCGGCCCCTTTTCCGGGTGCGTCCAGCGCACCAGCGCCTCGGCCCCGCAGATTTCGCCCGACAGCAGGTCGAGCTTGGGCTGGAACGCGACCCAGACCTCGCCGTTGTCGATCGCGGCATCGAGCTCGCCCAGCATGGTGACGCGCCATTCGGTCGCCTCCAGCTTGGTCGGATCATAGACGCGCCAGTGCTCGCCGGCATTCTGCGCTTCCTGGCAGGCCAGCAGCGCACTCGACATGCGGCTCTGGATCGATCGGCCCGGATCGGCATCGACGCCAAAGGCGATTCCCAGATCGATCAGGCGGCCCGACACGTTGGCGGGACTGCGGAAGATCGCGCTGAGGCCCGCCAGCTGATCCCCGACATTGCTGACCGATGCGGCGGGGACAAGCCACATGAAGATGCCCTCGTCGCCCTGATAGACCTTGCAGCCGCCATTGCCGAGCGACAGGCGCAGGATGATCTGTTCGACCAGCTCCTTTTCCGCCGCAGCGGGCAAGGCGGTGGCCGCCTCGGCATAATTGTGGATTCGTGCCGCGATCAGCCCGTCCTGCGTTTCAGCGCCTTCAGCGCGCAGCGCGTTGAGATTGGGCTGGCCGGACACCTCGTTGACCATGCCGCGCTCGTCGAAACGCTGGCGATGCTGCGACCAGGCCAGATGGCCCATGCTGCCGAGCAGCAGAACCAGCGCGGGCATGATCGACGTGATATAGCCCTGACTTTCGAGCGCCAGGGGCAGCGCGATGGCGCAAACCGGAGCCAGGATGAGCATGCCCAGCACGATGCGACGCCTCGACACCCTGAGCATCAGCGCGCAAGCCGTGAACGCGATGCCGAACGGAATCCACCAGCCATAGACGGTAGGTTTGCCGGTAAGAAGAGTCTCGGCGGCGATCGCCGACACGAAGACGCTGGCAGACGGGCCGTGGCCAGGCACGGCATAGCGATTGCCGATCCCGGTTGCATTCGTCCCGATGATTACGGTTTTGCCGCGCACCCTGTCTGCTTCCGCCTGCGAGCGAAGGACCTCTGCCGCGCTGAGATAGGGCAGGGAGTCCATTCGGATGGCGTAGTCGATCGGGAAGGTTTCACCGGGCTCGCCCTTCTGGCGTGCCGCTGCTGCAGCCAGCGAGGGGACCGACAGGTTAGAGACGCGGTTGAAGAAGGGGACATCCCATACCGTGTTGAACCCATTGGTTCGGACATTGGTGTTGACCAGCTTCGCCACATTGCGCAGCTCGGGAGCTGGCAACAGCTGGGCTCTTTGCTTGTCGGCCGTCTCGGGGGCAAAATTGGCCGCGATATGGACCTTGCCTGGCTGCGCTCCCATCGCATCTATGAGCGACGCGGTGCCCGTGTCGTTGCGCGGAACGTTGAGCGGAAAATCGAAATAGATGCCTTGTGCGCCTGCCTTGCCAAGCTTCTCGATCATCGCGGCATAGCGCTCTGCCGGCCAGGGCCAATCGCCCAGTTCCTGCTGGGAGAGATTATCGATGCCCACCACCAGCACCTGACCGCTGGCATTATGCTCGCGCATCTTGTTGCGTGCGATGCGGAAGATGTCGTCCATCGGCTCGCCGAATTCGGCCACCCCGAACAGCAAGGCGGACACGAGCGTCCAGATGAGCAGAATGCGCATCGGGCTGGCCGGTCTCTTGCTGTTACGAGTGGCGACAGACTTCATGTGGTTACTTCCTCGTAAACCGTCATACCCTGCAGCCGGTTAACCAAATGCAAATTTGCCCCGGATCGAAGGTTTCGTCGGCCAACTGTCTTATGGTGTGGCGGCGGATCCGGTTTTGGTCGTCGACAGGCTCTCGATGAGATCCAAATATCAGAAAATTCGACGGTTTTTTCGCGCCTCCCTGGCTCTTGCGGACAAATGGCGTGCAGCGCGCCGGGCTGGCGTGTCCCAAATCGGGACGCGCAGGCCTCGGGCAAAGCCGCACCTTGCCGACGATAGGATAGCAGGTGCTAATCCCGCTTTCGCGAAGCTGGTTGCCGAAGATGGTTAATGCCGCAGGCGTCGGGTGCGCGGGCGGGGCGGGGGGATCAGCTGCCGGGCTGGCGAATCCACTGGCCCGAGTTGCGATATTCGGGCCGGATCTGGCTGTTGTCGGGCAGGTTGCTGCCGCGCAGCGCATCCTCGCCGCCACGCCGCGCGATGTCGGGTGCATAGGCGGGAACCGGACTTGCCGAGGGCACGGCACCGGCCACCGGGGCAGCGCGGCCGAGCCGCTGCGCTTCCATCACCACCGCATTATCGGCTTCGGCCTTCAGCCGCGCGGCCTCATAGGCCTTGGCGAGCACCAGCGGGTCGAGCGGATCGACGCCTGTCGCGACCGTGAAGACGGTGCGCGGCTTGGGACCCGGGAAGGGTTCGCCGCCCAGATAGCGGGCATTGAAGGCGAGGCTGCGCCCCGCCGCGCCCTGCCAGCGGTAGAACCGGTGCGCACCGATGGTGCCGATATAGTCGAGGCTGGGCGCCCAATAGGGCGACACCTCGGTCGTGTGATAGTGCGTAGCGGTGCCGACCGGTCGATAGACATAGCCCGCCAGCGCGCGTTCGGCGACGCGGCGCGCGCGCGCCCAGTAGATCGCGCTGGGTGCGCGCGCCATCGCGCCGTCGCAGCTGAAGGTGAACTGGCAGCCGGTCGCGCGCTCCGAACCCTGATAGACCACGCCGCACACGGTGTTCGGATAGCTGGGATGCATCACCCGGTTGAGCACCACCTGCGCCACCGCCTGCTGCCCGGCATCAGGCTCCATCGCCGCCTCGTAATAGATCGCCGCGGTCAGGCATTGCAGCGCGCGGGCGTGATCGAGCGGCGACCCTGCGAGCGTGAGGCCGCGCACCATGTCGCTTCCCGCGCCGAGGCCGAGCTCGTTGCTGGTCAGCACCGCGGGAGTGGCGAGCGCGAGCGAGCCCGAATCGTCGAGATAATAGAAGGCGGAGCCCGGAAAATTCTCGCCGGCATGCTCGAAGGCCATGCCCTCTTTCGGCTGGTAGCGCGGCGCACCATCGGCCTCGTCCGCGCGCTGGGCGCGCACGATCTGCGAGGCCCCGAGCGAGACAACCAGCGCCAGCAGCAGCCACGCTATCCATTCGCGCAGACCCATCGTGCCCTGGGCACGCAAGAGAAAGGCGAAGCGCGAAGACATGGGGAGGGGCGGTATCCTGACTGCAGGGGTAGCGATATGATCGCCGTCACAGCGTCGCGATAGCGCAAAACCCTTACCAAATCAGCGACCAATTTGCGATGTCTCGCACAGGGACACCGGCGGCGGGCAATGTTAACGTTCTGAAAAGTCGAGGGGTTGGCGCGATCAGTAGCGCATCAGATCGAGCGAGAGGGTCAGCGCCTGCGGGATCATGCCCATTTTCACCATCCGCCCGGCCGTGCGCCAGAAGCCCTGCTTGGTGCCGCCTTCGCGCAGATGCGCCTGCATCAGCTCCAGTCCGCCGCCGTTCATCGCTTCGGGCGAATATTTGATGCTGTCGATCACCTCGAGCCGCATCCGAGCACCGACGCCCGAGCTGCCGAGCAGCGCATCGATCTGATCGAGCGAGGGCAGCGCCGCCGCACCCTCGAAGGGGTCGGCACGTCCCGCGCGGCGTTGCTGCGCGGCATAGCGCGCGCAGGCCGCGCCGATTGCCTGGACGAGGATGTGCTTCTCGCTCACCTGATCGGGCGAGCGGCGATAGAGGAACAGCCGGTCGGGCAGGTTGTACAGGTCATGGCTCTCGCTGACGCGCAGCCACAGGTCATAATCCTCGCAATGCCGGAACGCGGCGCGATAGCCGCCCAGCGCGCGGATGACATCGCGGCGCATCATCACCGAGGGATGGCACATCGCACTCGCGACCATCAGCCGTTCGCGGATGTCGGCGGGATGCTCGGGATGAAAATCGCTGCACGGGAAGAACGCGCCGTCGGCGTCGAGCTCGTCGGTATTGGTGCCCAGCACCGCGATTCCGGGATGCGCCTGCATGAAGGCAAGTTGCACCGCAAACCGTTCGGGCCGCGACACGTCATCGCTGTCCATCCGCGCGACCAGCGGGGCGCGTGCCTCGTCGAGCATGCGGTTGAGGCTGGCGATCAGCCCGCGATTGTCCTGGTGGATCGCGCGGATACGGCTGTCCTGCGCAGCATAGCGATCGATGATCGATCCCGAGGCATCGCGCGAGCCATCGTTGACGATCAGGAACTCGAACCGCCCCTCGGTCTGTCCCAGAATGCTCTGGATGGCCTCGGCGACATAACGCTCCGCGTTGTACACGCTCATCATGACCGAGATCAGAGGGGTATCGGGAATCGACATGGTCAGGCAGCAAAACCGCGTTCGAGAGACATGGTTGCACGAATAGCCGCAAGCCGGGCTGTCGCCAAACCGGTTAACCTATATTCTTTGAAGCTGGTTGACCCTGTGCCGGGTCAGCCAATATGCCCCCAGCCCGAACAGCACGCCCCCGACCGCCTGGCCGATCAGCACCCCCGGCGCGCCCGCCAGCTGGCTGCCCAGCATCGCCAGCGGCAGCACGCCCAGCGTGTTGCGGCCCCAGTTGGTCCAGGTCGACCAGGAAGCCCGATCGAGATTGTTGAAGCTGGCATTGGCGATGAACAGCAGCCCGTTGAAGAAGAACAAGGGCACCACCACCCAGGCGAAGGCGTGGATCAGGTCCATGCCGCCGGCGGGCAGATCGAACAGCCAGCCGATGGTATCGACCCCCAGGATCAGGACCGGCCAGATCAGCAGCGTGAATCCGGCGGCGAAGATGACGGCGCGGTCGATGGTACCGCGCACCCGGCCGAGCTGCCCTGCGCCGTAATTCTGGCCGATGATCGGGCCGATCGAACCCGACAGCGAGAACAGCAGGCAGAAAGCGAGCGGGATGATGCGTCCGATCACCGCATAGCTCGCCACCGATGCCTCGCCATAGACCGCGATCAGGCGGAACGCGATGATGCCGCCCACCGGCGTCGCCAGGTTGGTGAGCACCGCCGGCACCATGATCTTGCGAATATCGGCAAGATTGGCGGTGAAACTCTCGCGCGAGGGCATCGCAAAGCCGCCATAATGCCGCAGGATCGGCACCACCCCGGTGATCGCCATCAGAATTATCGCGATCACGGTCGACCAGGCCGCGCCGACAAAGCCCCAATCGAGGCCGAAGATCAGCAGCGGATCGAACACCGCATTGCCGATCGCCATGGCCAAGGTGGTGTTCATCGCGCGCCGCGCGTCGCCATAGGCGCGCAGGAAGCCCGAACAGACCATGCCGGTGACCGTGATCGGTCCGAAGGGCGCAACGATGCGGATATAGCTGACCGCCGCGTCCTTGGCGGTGCCGCTGCCGCCCATCAGTTCGACCCATTGCGGCGCGAAGGTCCAGAAGATCGCTGCGATGATGGCCGACAGCACGATACCGAGCAGCAGCACTTCGCCGAGCAGCGCGCGCGTGGTGTCGGCGCGGCCCATGCCGATACGCCGCGCGGCGAGCGCGCTGATCGTGATCATCAGCCCGATATTGAGCGAAGAATTGAGGAACAGCAGCGTGCTGGCAAAGCCGATGCCTGCGGTCAGCGCCGGGTCGCCCAGCTGCGAGATGAAGAAGAGGTTGACGAAATCGACCACGAACAGCGCGAGCAGGCCGACGCTCGAGGTCAGCGTCATCACCGCGACGTGGCGCATCAGGCTGCCGGTCAGGAACTTGGCGCCGCCGGGCCTTCCCCCGGACGCAGCGGGCACCGCAGCCGCGCGCACGCCGGTCTCTTCCGATCCGGCATCGGTGGGGGTCATCTCTAGAGGTGCGGTGGCGGGGTCAGAAATGGCGGCGTGTCCGTCTTCTCGCGCGGCAAACAGGACCGCTCGGTGCCGCCCATATAGGGCATAAGCGCGCCAGCAAAAGCAGGTTTCTGTTCGAAACCCGCTTTTGCTCCGCCGCGCGGTCAGCTCTGGCTGCGCTTGATCCAGTCATCGACCCGGCGTTCGAGGATCGACAGCGGCTGCGAACCCGATGCGATCAGCAGGTCGTGAAAGCCCTTGATATCGAACTTGGGACCCAGCGCCTTTTCGGCCTTCTGGCGCAGCTCGACGATCTTGAGCATGCCCATCTTGTAGCCGGTGGCCTGGCCGGGCAGCGTGATATAGCGCCGGATTTCGGAGCGCGAGCGCTCGATCGGCTGGCGGCCGGTGGTGTTCATGTATTCGACCGCCTGGTCCTCGGTCCATCCCTTGGCGTGCAGCCCGGTATCGACCACAAGCCGCGCCGCGCGGAACAGCTCGGCATCGAGCCGCATGAAATCGGCAGCGATATCGGGAAAGGCGTTCATTTCCTTGCACAGCGATTCGGCATAGAGCGCCCAGCCTTCGCCGAATGCGACATAGCCGGTGACCGCGCGGAACTGCGGTCCGCTCTTCTGCCGGACCTGGATGTCGCCCTGCATGTTGTGCCCCGGCACCGCCTCGTGGCACATCAAGGTGTACTTGGCCGCCGGATCGGGCACGGTGCCGACCAGATGCACATAGGTGCGCGCGGGGCGCGCGCCATCGGGGCTGGGGGCGGAGGCATGGGCCGCACCGCCCGCGACTTCCGAAAAGGCGGGTTCGCGGACCACCTCGATGCCATAGGCGGGCAGCGTGTTGAAATAGGGGCCGAGCAGGCTGCGCGTGTGCTTCACGAACGCATTGGCGCTGTCGAGATATTCCTTGCGCGCGGCGTCGTCGAACTGGCGCGGCGGGTTGAGGCGCGCGCGCTCGGCATAATAGGCGCTGCGGTCCTTGAACCCGGCCTGTCTGGCCAGCGCATCCTGTTCCGCCTCGATCCGCGCGACTTCCGACAGGCCGATCTGGTGGATCTGCTCGGCGGTGTAATCGGTCGTGGTGTTGAGCTTGAGCTCATTGGCATAATAGGCTGCGCCATCGGGCAGCGTCAGCGCGCCCACCTTGCCGCTGGGGGCGTTGGGCAGGCTTGCCCTGGCCCAGGCGATGACCCGCTCATAGGCGGGCTTGAGCGCGACGATCGCCGCGCGCGCCTCGGCCAGATGCTTGTCCGCATCGGCGCGCGGAAGCTTGCCTGCGCTCACCAGTGCCTCGGTCTTGGCCTTGACGTCGGCCCAGAGCGCGGCATCGGGACCGTCGCCGAACGGCGCGCCGCTGGTCAGCTTCTCGCTGCCCGCGATGATCGTCTCGATCTGGAATTTCGGTGCGCGGATGCCCGCTGCCTCGCTCGCCCTGGTCCGCTCGATCGCCACGTCGAGCACCGCAGGCATGCCCTTGATCCGCGCGATATAGTTCTTGAGGTCGGTCTCGTCCGCGATCGTGTGCGTGTTGATCAGGAAATCGGGCAGCTGGCTGTGCGCCGAATAGAGCCGCGAATAGAAGGGCGGGCGATAGATGCGATTGTCATGCTGCATGGCCGCGCGCTCGGCCTCGAGCGCCCAGATATCGTAGTTGACCTGCGCCTCGGGGCTGAGCTTTGCCCGATCGAACTTTGCCTTCATCCGCGCGACGCTGTCCTGCCGCCATTTGAGCTGCGCTGCGGCGGCGGCTTCGCTCGGGTCGTTCCACTTGTCGCCGCCGTCCTTGCGGCCGAGCCGCGTCGCCAGTTGCGGCTGCATCTTCACCCACTGCTCGAACTCGGCATCGAGAAAGGCGGTCAGCGCGGCATCCTGCGTGGCGGCGGCCTGTTGCGCCGCTGCGCCGGCGGCCGTGACGGTGAAAACGGGAAGCGAGAGCGCAAGCGCGAGGCTGCAGGCGGCGGTACGGAGCACAGGTTTCATCATGATTCCCCTTGGTTTGGCGCGGACCATAAGTGCATGATCGCAAAGGGGGAAGCCCGTCTTCGACGAACGGTATACGAATGTTGCGCGCGGTCATGGCCAGGCTCCGACGCCGCAACGGGGCGTGGCGCGGCCTGCGGTGCAGCGTTGCGACCGCGGCTCAGTTCAGATGGGCAGATGCGGCGTCCGAAAGCTTTTGCGCCACCAGCACGGCGGTCGGCGCGCTGGGCGCCGTCGCGTCGGCACCGACCGCGGCGACCAGCGATGGGTCCTCGGCAAATAGCGGCCCACCGACCATGATGCCGATATGCGGGTTCTGCGAACGCTTGCGGATCAGACCGATGGTTTCGGCAAGGCTGTCGATCATCTGGGTCGAGCCGGCGGTCAGCCCGGCGACCGCGAACCAGCGCGTCCTTGCGGCATCGGCGATCTCGTCTGCGCATGCCGCCGTCTCGGTCTGCACCTTCCAGCCCGCAGCTTGCAAGAAACGCTCGACCATCGTGACCCCGAAATAATGCTGGTCGCCCGGCGTCATGGCCATCAGGACGGTGCGCCGCATGTCCAGCGAGTCGCAGTTGTGGGTGTTGTTGAACGCGGCGAGCAGCTTTTGCAGGCGCGCGACGCCGAGCGTCACATCGATGAAGTCGCAGGCGTCATTGTCCCACATCTCGCCCAGATGCCGGGCTGTCGGCTCGAGCAGTTCGATGAACAGCGTTTCCATCGAGAGCCCGCGATCGCGCAGCACGATCACATAGCGCACCGCGGCCTCGAGATCGTCACCCAGAACGATGTCGGCAAGCCCCGCTATGTCGGCGCGATCGGGCGCCAGCGCCGCGATCACCGCATCCACGCACGGCGCATCGGGGACGATCTCGTCGTGCAGACGCAGCAGCTGCGGGATCACCTTGTCCGACACCAGATGCGCAAGCTGGCTCTGGCGCAACGCAAGATCGCCGCGGCGGTAAATGTCCGGTGCGACGAAATGGGTCTCCAGCTGGCGCAAGCTGCGCTGATCGATCCGCGGGATCGGTGCCTGCTCGCCTCGCCCCATCGCCCCCTCCTGTGCGTTCACGCTTTCGGAATCTTATGACCGAACAACATCATAGGCTGGGGGAATTGTCGAGAACTTCGTGCTGGTGGCGCGAACCACAATCGTTGGCGGGCACTGTCGCACGGCTGCCGGGGGTTTTCGTATCAGCGATGGCGGGTGCGATGCCTGCACCGGACATCGCGATCCAGCCTTTTCATGCCGCTCGTGCCCGTTCGGCACCGGCTCGCCATGATGCGACCCATCGGGCAGAGACGATGGTGCGGCAGGGACGCCAAGCGGCGGAACTGATGGAAATGGTGAGCCCTGCTGGGTTCGAACCAGCGACCTACTGATTAAAAGTCAGTTGCTCTACCGACTGAGCTAAGGGCCCCCTGGGGGTGGCGTGAGGTCTGCGCCATCGGTGGCCGGGCGGACCCGGGTGCGGGCATCCCCCTAGTCGGGCAGACCCATCGGGTCAACCCCGTGCCGCGCGATGGCACAGCTGCGCGACGCTGAGTCCGGTGAGCGGGTCGCGCCAGTTCGGTGCGATCGTGGCCGCCGGGCGCAGCACGAAATCGCGGGTGCGATAGGCGGGGTGCGGAACGATCAGCGGCGGGGCAGGGGCATACCAGCTGCCGCCCGACCACAGGATGATGTCGAGATCGAGCGTTCGCGCCGACCAGCGGCGGCCGCGCCGCCTGCCGAAGCGCGCCTCGATCCGCTTGAGCAGCGCCAGCAGCGCATCGGGCAGCAGCGGCGTCGCGATGATCGCGGCACCATTGGCGTAGCGGCGCCGCGAGGGGCCGATCGGCACCGTCTCGATCACCGGCGCGATTGCCAGCACGTCGATGCCATCGCTCTCCAGCGCGAGCAGGGCGGCGTCCAGTACCTGGCGCGGCGAGCCGAGACGGTGATGCCGCCGGTTCGATCCCAGCGCGATCAGATAGTGATGCGGGCTTGCCTCGACCATGCGGCATGGCCTAGCGCGAAGCGATGATGGAGCAAAGCCCGATCGCTGCGACCGAACCGCCGGTCGATTGCCCGCTCTGCCCGCGCCTCGTCGCGCTGCGCCGCGGATGCCAGGCGAAGCACCCCGACTGGTGGAACGCGCCGGTGCCGGCCTTTGGTGACGCGAACGCGTGGCTGGGCATTGTCGGGCTCGCCCCCGGCATGCACGGCGCCAACCGCACCGGACGGCCGTTCACCGGCGATTATGCGGGCGACCTGCTGTTCGCGACCTTCGCCAGGTTCGGCCTGTCGCGCGGCACCTATCGGGCGCGGGTCGATGACGGGCTCAAGCTGGAGGGCGTCATCATCATCAATTCGGTCAAGTGCCTGCCGCCGCAGAACAAGCCGACGCCGGTCGAGATCAACACCTGCCGCCGCTTCCTGTCCGCGCAGCTCGATGCCTTGCCGCAGCTCAAGGTGTTCATCGCGCTCGGCCGCATCGCGCATGACAGCTTCCTGCGGCATCTGGGGCTGCGCGCCACGGCCTTTCCGTTCGGCCACAATGCACGGCACGATCTGGGCGATGGCCGGGTGCTGATCGACAGCTATCATTGCAGCCGGTACAACACCCAGACCGGGCGGCTGACCCCCGCAATGTTCGAGGCGGTGTTCGAACAGGCGTTGCGGTCTGCACCCATGCCCGGGTCGGGCGATGATTGACGCATTGTCGCGGCAGTTCGACACCGCGCTTGCGCTCGCGCGCTATCATCTCGATACGCTCGAGGATGCCCATTGCCTGTGGCGGCCGACCGAACGGGGGCCCCATGTCTGGCACCAGGAAGATGGCTGGCGCGCCGACTGGCCCGAGGACGAAAGCTATGCCGCCGGATCGCCGAGCATCGGCTGGCTCTGCTGGCACATGCTCTACTGGTGGTCGATGGCGCTGGATCACAACTTTGGCGATGGTGCGCTGGATCGACATGGCGTGATCTGGCCGGGAAGCGCCGAGGGCTTTCGGGCGGAGTTCGACCGTCTGACCCATGCGTGGCAAACCGTGCTGGCGGATCTTCAGCGTAGGCCGGACCTGGCGCAGGAACCGGTGCATTGGCCGGTTCCAGGGCGCAACCGGGCGGATCTTGCCGCCTGGGTCAACCTGGAACTGGTCAAGAATGCGGCAGAAATCGGTGTGCTGCGATTCCTTTACGCCAGCGAGGCCGAGCACGACCGGATCACTCGGGCGGATTGAGCGCGGGCACGTCCTTCGCGGCATCCTCGGGCGAGATTCCCGGCGGCGGCGCGGCGGCGATCGTCTCCTGTCGGCGCATCACCCGGCCCGCGCGCTTGATCGCCGCGCGGACGCGCGGATAGGTACCGCAGCGGCACAGGTTGCGGATCGCCGCGTCGATCTCGGCGTCGCTGGGATCGCTGTTCTTGCGCAGCAGCACGCTCGCCGCGATGATCATCCCCGGCGTGCAGAATCCGCACTGAACCGCCTGTTCGGCGACGAAGGCCTGCTGCACCGGGTGGCTGCGATCGCGGCTCAGCGCCTCGATCGTGGTGACGTAACGCCCCTCGACCTCGGCGATGCTGACCAGGCACGAGCGGATCGCCTCGCCATCGATCACGACCATGCACGCGCCGCAATCGCCGTTGCCGCAGCCATATTTGGTGCCGGTAAGGTTCGAGGCATCGCGCAGCGCCCAGAGCAGCGGGGTCTGCGGATCGAGCCGGTATTCGATCGGGCGGTCGTTGACGGTGAACTTGGTCATGCTGTGGGCGCTCTATCCGAGCCGCGCGCGCAAGTCACCCGTGCACCAACCGCCCCGGCACCGGATCAGTCGCGCCAGCTCGGGTCGATCTTGTCGACCTTGCGCACCATCGCGGCGAAATCGGGGACGCCCGCGCCCATCGGCAGCTGCACCTGGCTGAGATCGCGCTGGTGCACCGCGATCACCTCGTCGGGCACGATGATCGGCTTGCCCATCGACATGGTGGCGAGCTGGATCTCGCACGCGCGCTGCAGCGACCAATAGGTGATGAACGCCTCGGGCAGGGTGCGGCCCATGACGACCGGGCCGTGGTTCTTCAGCATCAGCACGCGCTTGCCGCGGACGGCCTCGACCAGCCGCTCGCCCTCTTCGGCGCGCACGGTGACGCCTTCGAAATCATGATAGGCGATGTTGCCGATAAAGTTGCAGGCATAGAAATTGGTCGGCTGCAATCCACCTTCGGTCGAGCAGACCGCCATGGTCGCGGTGGTGTGCGTGTGGATGATGCAGTGCATGTCCGGCAGTTCCTTGTGGAACACGCTGTGCTGGGTGAAGCCCGCCTTGTTGACCGGATAGGGCGAGCCGTCGAGCTTCTCGCCTTCGGAATTGATCTTGACCAGGTTGGAGGCGCAGACCTCGCTGAAATGCAGGCCATAGGGATTGATCAGGAACGCGTCTTCCTCGCCCGGCACCTTGAGGGTGATGTGGTTGTAGATCATTTCCGACCAACCCATCATGTCGAACACGCGGTAGCACGACGCGAGCAGCTTGCGTGCTTCATGCTCTTCGGTCGTCATCTGCGGGCTGTTCTTCAATGAGGTGGCCATCGCGCTCTCCTGTCCCTATCTTTGGTGGCTATGTGCAACCTGTATCGCATGACAAGCAACGCCGATGCAATCCGCCAGTTGTTCGGTACGGCGCTCGGCACGGTCGATCTGGGCGGGGCGAACCTGCCGCCATTCGAGGGCATCTACCCCGATTACGAGGCGCCGGTGCTGGTTTCGGAGGAGCCGGGCGCAAGGCTGGCGATGATGCGCTGGGGCTGGCCGCCGTTCGGCGAGGTCAAGCGGCCGATCACCAATGTGCGCAACTTGGCGTCGCCGATGTGGCGCAGCGCCTTGCGCGATCCTTCGCGACGCTGTCTGGTGCCGGTGACCGCGTTCTGCGAATATGGCGCCGCGCCCGATCCGGTGACGAAGCGCAAGCGGCAGCACTGGTTTGCGCTGGAATCGGGCGAGCCCTTCGCCTTTGCCGGCATCTGGCGTCCGGTGGAGGAGGGCGCGCGCTTCGCGTTCCTGACGTGCGAACCCAACGCGCTGGTCGGCGCGGTGCATCCCAAGGCGATGCCGGTGATGCTGACCGGCAAGCGCCTGGGCGAGTGGCTGCGCGCCGATTGGGGAGTGGCCGAGCGGCTGGTCGGGCCGTTTCCCGATGCGGCGATGGTCGAACTGCCCATCACCCCCGCCGCTGATGCACGCGAGGCACAGCCTGGTCTTTTCGGCTGAAACGCGGCGAAATTCCTTGAAAATGCCGCGATGCGCTGGTATCGGCCCCGCGTGACCGACAGCCATGCGGCTGGCGTGCCCTATATTATTGGCCTTCTAGCTTTGGCTTTGCAGTCCGTTTTCCGCGCCCCATGGCGTGGCGCGAGCGGTTTTGCAGGCCGTGAATCGAAATGGAGCTGACGTAAGTTTATGCAGATTCTCGTACGCGATAACAATGTTGACCAGGCGCTGCGGGCGCTCAAGAAGAAGCTGCAGCGCGAAGGTGTGTATCGCGAGATGAAGCTGCGTCGGCATTACGAAAAGCCCAGCGAGAAGCGCGCGCGCGAAAAGGCTGCTGCCGTGCGTCGTGCACGCAAGCTGGAGCGCAAGCGCATGGAACGTGACGGCGCGAAATAAGCCGGTTATAGCATCGCTAACCTGACGGATCGGGGACGCCGATTCGTCGCAACGACCCCTGATGGGACTGCGAGGTGGGGGCCTCGCGGTGCTTTTCAGGGGTTTGTGGTACGATAACCGGAGGCTGCCATGTCCGTTACCCGCGTTCCCATTCCGCCGCTGGCCAAAGGCTCGCTGACCAAATTGTGGCTGGGCGTCGCTGCGGCCGTCGCGATCGCGGGCGGAACCGCCTGGGCCGGACTGCAGTCGGTGCCGCAATCGGCCGCGGGCTTCCTGTCGAGCAATGCCGACGAGCCGGGCGTGGTGACCACCGAAAGCGGCCTGCAGTTCAAGGAGCTGGCCAAGGGCAGCGGTCCTTCGCCGACCGATGCCGATGTCACGCTGATCAACTATCAGGGTACACTGATGGACGGCACGCCGTTTGATGCCAACCAGCGCGTGCCGATGCCGGTTGCCGGATCGATCCCGGGCTTTTCCGAGGCTCTCAAGAGGATGCAGCGCGGCGGCAAGTATCGCCTGTGGATCCCGCCCGAGCTGGGATATGGCGCCGAGGAAAAGAAGAACCCGCAGACCGGCGAGGTCGTCATCCCCGCCAACAGCCTGCTGGTGTTCGATGTCGACCTGATCGAGTTCATCCCCGAAGCCCAGCTGCGCGCGATGCAGCAGCAGCTGCAAGGCCAGGGTGCCCCGGGTGGCCCTCCGGGCGCTCCGCCTCCGGGCATGCCGGGCAACTGATCCGCAAACGAGAAAAGCCCGGTGGCGACACCGGGCTTTTTCTTTGGCTTGTGGCCTCAGGGTCAGACGCCTTCGGGCGGCACCGGCTCGAACGCGGCGGCCATGTCCTTGAACCATTGCGGAACCGGCACGGGGCGGCGCGTCGCGATCGCGAAATGGACATAGCTGATGGTCACCACGGTGAGCAGTTCGTCGCCGCGGAAGATCGCGCACTCGCTGGTGAGCGAGCTCGACCCGATGCGCTTGAGCCGCACCGCGAGATCGATGATGTCGTCGGCCACCGCGCTGCCGCGGAAATCGACCTCGGCGTGGCGCACCATCATGTCGTGATCGGGGCCGAACAGATTGAAGCCGATGCTCTCGGGCTTGCCGCTCGCGAGGTTGAGCGCGCGAAAATATTCGGTGATGCCGATATCGGCGTACATCAGATAGTTCGCGTTGAAGACGATATTCTGCATATCGACCTCGTGATAATGCACGCGCTTGGGCGCGATGCTGCGATAATGGGCGCGGATGGGCGCGTCCGTCATGCTGTTCCCCTCTCGGTTGCGATCGTTCTTCCGATTGTGCTCACCCGCATACACAATGCTGGGCACAAAAAAAGGGGGGCATAAAGCCCCCCATTTCCCTGTTTTCAATCGGTTGGGTCTTGCGCCAACCTGATTGCGACCAAGCCCGGTCAAACCGTGAATGGATCAGAACTTGAAACGGACCGAACCGCCATAGGTGCGCGGCAGGCTGGGATAGCCCGAGATGCTGCCGCTCTGCGCGACCGAGTCGAACACGGTCGAGATGAACCGGTCGTCGAGCAGGTTGCGCGCCCAGGCGGTGAGTTCGAGACCGTTGGTCAGCTCGAGCGTGGCCGAGACGTTGACCAGGTCGGTCTGGCGGCGGAACTGGCGGGCAATGTCCAGCGCGGGCTGGAAGTTGCGCGTGCCGTTGGCGTTGGTGGTGATGAAGCCCGGCAGACCCTCGATGATCTGGACATCGCTTTCATAGGCATAGTCGCCGCGCACGGTGAACTTGGTGCCGCCGTCGAACTCGTAGGTGTACGATCCGCCCATCGATGCCGAAAGGGCGGGGATGCCCGCCGGCGTCGCGCCGGTCAGGTCGCCCACCGCCGAATTGACGAAGCTGTCGTACTTCGGATCGAGATAGGTGAAGGCAACGAACAGGTTGAGGCCATCGGTCGGGCGGACGGTGCCGTCGAACTCGATGCCGAAGGTCGACTGCTTGCCCGCATTGGCGAGCGCGAAGCCGGTGCCGGTGAACACGTTGCTCTGGAAGCCGCGGATCGACTGCTTGAACACGGTGAGGTTGAACGCGACCAGCGGCCACTGCGCCTTGATGCCGGCTTCATAGACTTCCGATTCTTCGGGGCCTGCAAAGCGCGAACCGGTGGTGAGGTTCGGCAGCGCGAGGCCCGCGTTGCGGATCGGCGAAGCGGCAGGGTTGTTGACCGGCGAGCCCGGGATGAAGTCGCTCGGGAACGGGCGGCTGTCACGCGACAGGTTGAACGAGGTCGCCTTGAAGCCGGTGGCATAGGTGGCGTAGATGTTCAGATTGTCGGTGATCTCGTAGTTCGCGCGGATGGTGTACGAGAAATCGTCGTCCTTGGTCCGGCCGCTTTCCACCGCATTGGGGAAGTTGAGGAAGGGCGGCAGGAACTGCAGCGCGCGCAGGCCGAGCAGCGGGTTGACCGCCGGGTTGGTGTTGTTCGCGCGGGCAAAGGCAGCGGCACCGGTCTGGATCTGGCCGAAGGCGGCGGGCTGCGCGGCGGCGAAGGCCGCGATCTGCGCGGCATTGGCCGGTCCGGGCAGGCGCAGCGCCTGGCCCACGGTGGTTGCGATGCCCTGCTGCGTGATCAGCGTGTTGCCGATGGCGACGAAATCGAGCGCCGAGAACGGATCGGTGCTGACCACGTTCGAACGGACGCGCTTCTTGTCCTCGGTATAGTTGAAGCCGAAGGTGAAGGTCAGGCGATCGGTCGGCTTGAGGTCGAACTGGCCGAAGATCGAGAACGCGTCGTTGCCATAGGTGAAGTCGTCGAAAATGCCCTGGCCCTGACGGAAGAAGGTGTTGTTGGGCACGCCGAGCAGCGCTTCGACACCGGCGGCACCGCCGACGGCGGGGCCGATCAGCGCGCTGGCATAGCCGCGGAAATCACGGCCGAACAGCAGGTCGTTGGTGAACTTGATGTCCTCGTTGAAATAGAAGCCGCCGACCAGGAAGTTCAGCGGGCCGTCAAAGTCCGACGCGACGCGCAGTTCCTGCGTGAAGGTGTCGATCGAGGTGTTGGCAAGGTTCTGGCCGATCAGGTCGGCGCTGGTGAAGTCCGAATCCTGGTTGGTCTGCGACCGCACTTCGCGATAGGCGGTGATGCTGGTGAAGGTCAGCGCGCCGACATTCCAGTCGCCCTGCAGCGATGCGCCATAGTTCTCGATCTCGTTGGTCGAGGGGATGTTGTTGCGCACGCGGTACGAGAACGGATCGGCGGCCTCGATCGGGCGGGCCTGACCGCTGGCGGCGCGCAGCGCGGCGGTGATCAGCGGGTTTTCGCGGACGTTGGCGGCGATACAGCAATTCTCGTCGATCTTGTCATAGTCGCCGATCAGGCGGAACGACAGGTCGGCGCTCGGCTCCCACAGCAGCTGGCCACGCACGCCCCAGCGGTCGCGGTCGTTGAACTTGATGCCGAGGTTGAGGTCGCGGGCATAGCCGTCGCGCTTGTTGATGTTGCCGGCCAGGCTGAACGCGAGCGTCTCGCTGATCGGGCCGGTCACGTCCGCCTTGAGGATGCGGGCGTTGAAATTGCCATAGGTGGCTTCGACCTGACCGCCGAATTCGAACTGCGGGCGCTCGGTGACGATGCTGATGATACCCGCCGAGGCGTTCTTGCCGAAGAGGGTCGACTGCGGACCGCGCAGAACTTCGACGCGTTCGATATTGGGAAGGTCGCCGATCTGCGCGGCCGAGCGCGAGCGGTACACGCCGTCGATGAACACGCCGACCGACGGTTCGATGCCGGGGTTGTTCGCGCCGTTGCCGAAGCCGCGGATGATGAAGTTGGTGTTGGCCGAGCTCTGCAGCTGCGAGACGCGCAAGCTGGGGACCAGGGTCTGCAGGTCGATCAGGTCGCGGACCTGCGCGTCCTCGATGTCTTCACCGCTGGTCACCGAAACCGCGATCGGGATTTCCTGCAGCGTGGTTTCGCGCTTGGAGGCGGTCACGATGATGACGTTGCTGTCGGCGTTTTCGGCGTCCTGCGCGGCATCCTGCGCAAAGGCGGAGGCGGGCATGGCGAGCGTGCCGAGCGCTGCACCCGAAAGCAGGATCGTTTTCAGGCGGGTGTCGGTGATGGTCATTGGGTGTTCTCCCCTAATGTGGCTGACAAAACGGCCCTGTCCCCGGGCCTGATATGGCTTTGGACCGTCCTTATGACTGACACCCGACTGTCACAAACAAAAAGCTAGGAAACCCAAGCGAATCCGGCGCCTGCGTGACATTCTTGCAACGCAATTAACCGTTGCCGCGACGTCAATTGCACGCGCGGCAATTGTGCGTCGCAGCATTCCGCTTGCGTCAAGCGGTCAGTTCGCCCCAGATTGACGCGGACGTCAAACGATGGGGGCGCAGGCGGCCTCCAGCCAGGCCAGGGCTTCGCCTTCGAGCTGCGGGGCCACCACTTCCACCACCTTGGCGTGATAGGCATCGAGCCAGGCGCGTTCGGCAGGGCTGAGCAGAGCAGGCTCGATGCAGTTGCGGTCGATCGGTGCAAAGGTCAGCGTCTCGAAGCCGAGCATGTCGAGCTCCGCACCCTCGATCTCGAGCGGCTCGACCAACACCAGGTTCTCGATGCGGATGCCATATTCGCCCGCCTTGTAATAGCCGGGCTCGTTCGAGCAGATCATGCCGGGGCGCAGCGGCTCGCCCTGGCCGCCGAACGCGGCGATGCGCTGCGGGCCTTCGTGCACCGCCAGGAAGCTGCCGACGCCATGCCCGGTGCCGTGCGCATAATCGACGCCATCGGCCCAGAGGAACTGCCGCGCCAGCGTATCGAGCTGCCCGCCGGTGGTCCCCTTGGGGAAGCGGATGGTGGCGAGTGCGATATGGCCCTTGAGCACCTGGGTGAAGCGGCGCTTCATCTCGGCCGTGGGGGTGCCGATGGCGATGGTGCGCGTGATGTCGGTGGTGCCATCGAGATACTGGCCGCCGGAATCGACCAGATACAGGCTGTCCATCACGATCGGCAGGTTGGTCTCCTCGCTGACCCGGTAATGGCAGATCGCGCCGTTCGACGACGCGCCCGAGATGGTGTCGAACGAGGTGTCGATCAGCTTGCCGGTCGCCTCGCGGAATTCGAGCAGCTTGGCGGCGGCCGAGAGCTCGGTCTCGCCGCCCGCGGGTCCTGCGATCGAGAGCCAGTGCAGGAAGCGGCTGACCGCAGCGCCGTCGCGGGCCTGCGCGGCGCGATGGCCTTCGATCTCGGTCTGGTTCTTCATTGCGCGCGGCAGCACGCTCGGGTCGCGCTTCGCCACGATCCTTGCGCCGGCGGCTTCGAGCCGGGCAAAGATCGCCGCGACCGCGCGTTCGGGGTCGACCGCGACCGCCTTGCCGCTCAGCGCGTCGAGCCCCGCCGGAAAGGCGTCATAACCGTGCAGCGCGACCTGGTTGCCCAGATGCGCGCGCAGATCGTCGGTCACCTTTTCGGGCGCGACATACAGGTCGGCGCTGCCATCCTGGTGCACCACGCCATAGGAGAGCGTCACCGGCGTATGCGTGACGTCGCCGCCGCGCACGTTGAACAGCCAGGCGACCGAATCGAGCGCGGTGATGACGGCGGCGTCGAGCTGCTCGTCTGCCAGCCAGGCTGCAACATCGGCGCGCTTTTCGGCCGAATCCTTGCCCGCATGTTCGAGCGCATGCGGCTTCATGATCGCATCGGGGCGCGCGGGCTGGTCGTGCCACACCGCGTCGACCGGATTGCTGCTGACTTCCCTGAGCGTCGCGCCGACCTTCGCCAGCTTCGCGTTCGCCTGTTTCACCCAGTCGCGCGTGTGCAGCCAGGCGTCATAGCCGATCACCGCACCCTCGGGCGCGTGCTCGCCCAACCAGTCGGCGACCGATTGCTGCGCGGTGCCGACATATTCGAAAAGGCGACCATCGACCTGATCGCGCACCTGGATCGTATAGCGTCCGTCGACGAAAATCGCCGCCCGGTCGGACAGCACCACCGCGCTGCCCGCTGATCCGCCAAAACCGGTGAGCCATTCCAGCCGCTGTGCATAAGCGCCGATATATTCGCTCATATGCTCGTCGCAGATGGGAACGACAAATCCGGTGAGGCCCTGGCGCTTCAGTTCGTCGCGCAGCGCCGCGAGGCGGGCTTCATGGGTGGACATCAGCATGGCGGGGTATCAACTCCTTGCAAAAGCGGTTGGGCGGCAAGATAGAGATAATCCGCAGCCAGCGCCAGTCTGGCTCGGCCCGCGGAATGTCCTGTCTCGAACACGTTCGAAGGGAAACGTTCATGCCGATTCGACTGCGCTTGTCCTCTGCCGTCGCCGGAGCCGCCCTGATGGCAGCTTTGGCGATATCCTCTTCTGCTTCCGCCAACGAAAGTGCATCCATGCCCGAAACGTCCCAGCCGCCGATCGCCGAGCAGCGGCCCTATAGCTACGAACGCCATGGCGTGACTGTCGAGGACCCGTGGCACTGGCTGCGCGACCAGGGCTATCCCAAGGTCGATGATGCCGATGTGCTGGCCCATCTCGAAGCCGAGAACCGCTGGTTCGAGGCGGCCATGAAACCGCATCAGGCGCTGACCGACGCGCTGTTCGAGGAGATGAAGGGCCGCATCAAGGAGGATGACAGCTCGGTCCCGCAAAAGGACGGCGACTGGCTCTACTGGGTCGAGTACGACAAGGGCGCGCAATACAAGAAATGGTATCGCAAGCCCGTCGCGGGCGGCGAGAAGCAGCTGATCCTAGACGAGACCGCGCTGGCCAGCGGCAAGGACTATTTCCGCCTGGGGGCCTTTTCGGTCAGCCCCGATGGCAGTCTGCTCGCCTATTCGGTCGACGACAATGGCTCGGAGCGGTTCGAGGCGCGGTTCAAGGACCTGACCACGGGCACGATCCTGCCCGATGTCATCCCCGGCACGCTCTCGAGCCTGGTCTGGACCGCCGACGGCAAGGCGCTGGTCTATGGCCTGGCCAACGAGAACTGGCGCACCGACAATGCCCGGCTGCACTATCTCGGGCAGCCGACGACGAACGACATATTGCTCTACAAGGAGGCCGACGAAGGTTTCCGCGTCGATGTCGGCATGACCTCGAACGAGAAATACATCGTCATCGCCACTGGCGACAACGAGACCAGCGAGATCCGCCTGCTGCCCGCAGACAATCCGCTGCTCGAGCCGATCCTGGTCAGCCCGCGCAAGAAGGGCCGCGAATATGATGTCGAGGAGCGCGACGGCACGCTGTTCATCCATACCAATGACGAGCATGTGAATTTCCGCCTCGCCACCGCGAGCATCGACAATCCGGGCGAATGGACCACGCTCATCCCCGGCAGCGACGATTTCTACATGACCGACATGAACGCCTTCAAGGATTTCTATGTCATCGAGGGGCGACGGAACGGCCTCGACCAGATCGAGATCCGCGACTACGCGAACCCCGCCAAGGTCCAGCCGATCACCTTTCCCGAAGCGAGCTATTCCGCGTCCTTGGGCGACAATCCCGAATGGGACATGCAGGTGCTGCGCCTCGCCTATGAATCGATGGTCACGCCCGACACGGTGTACGACTATGACGTCGCGACGCAGAAGCTCACCGTGCTCAAGGTGCAGGAGGTGCCGTCGGGCTATAACGCCGCCGATTACGAGACCGAGCGGCTGATGATCGCCGCGCGCGACGGGACGCAGGTGCCGGTGTCGATCATCTACCGCAAGGGGTTCAGGAAGGACGGCAGCGCGCCGCTGCACCTCTATGCCTATGGCGCCTATGGCTATGCGGTGCCGCCGAGCTTCTCGGTGACCCGGCTCAGCCTGGTCGATCGTGGCTTTGCCTATGCCATTGCGCATATCCGCGGCGGCGACGACCTCGGCCGCAAATGGTATCTCGACGGCAAGCTGACCAAGCGGACCAACACGTTCAACGATTTTGTCGATGTCGCCAGAGGCCTGATCGCCAAGGGGTACACCTCGAAGGGCAAGGTGACCGCGAGCGGCGGTTCGGCAGGCGGCGAGCTGATGGGCGTGGTCGTGAACACCGATCCGGACCTGTGGGGCGCGGTCGTCGCGCATGTGCCGTTCGTCGATGTCGTCAGCACGATGCTCGACGAGAGCCTGCCGCTGACCCCGGGCGAATGGCCCGAATGGGGCAATCCGATCACCGACAAGGCGGCGTTCGACCTGCTGCGATCGTATAGCCCCTATGACAATGTGAAACGCCAGGCCTATCCGCCGCTGCTGGTGACGGCGGGGCTCAACGATCCACGCGTGACCTATTGGGAGCCCGCCAAATGGGTGGCGAAGCTGCGCGTCACCAAGACCGACGACAATGTGCTGCTGCTCAAGACCAATATGGGCGCGGGCCATGGCGGCAAGTCGGGCCGGTTCGATTCGCTCAAGGAAACGGCCGAGGAGTTCGCCTTCATCCTCTGGCAGATGGGCATGGCGGGCAAATAGGCGGGTCGAGGCCGGGGCAGGGCGGCCCGGCCCGGCCCCGGTGTCCGCTCAGCGGCAGGGGCCGAGCTGCTCCAGCACGAAATTATAGTCGCGCCGCGCCAGGTCGTTGTCGGCGGGCGTGTCCGAAACGAGCACCCGCGCCGGGATCTCGCGCGGCAGGAAGCACGCGAGGCGATACCAGAGCAGCGAATTGCGCCGGGGCGGGGCGGCGGCCTCGTCGACGATCTCGGTCAGCGATACCGCCCAGCGCGCGGCCAGGCCGGGGCGGCGAAGCACCGTGATCGACACCGGGTCGCCAGTCGAGGTCGCCAGAAACACCTGCGTCTCGCCTTCGCCCTGCAGATTGCCGCGAACGTGCAGCGCCTCGCGGATGCCCTTGATCGCGGGCGGCGCGCCCGGGCTGACCAGTTCGGTGACGATCGTGCGCACGCGCTGCTCGGTGGCCTGCGTCCAGGCGATCTGCGCGCCCTTCGATACCAGCTGGATTTCCCCGGCGCGCGTTCCGGGGCGCGCGAACAGCAGGAACTGCTGCTTCCGGAGCTTGGGAACCTTGCCCCGGGCGTCGCGCGGCACGTCGACCAGATACCGAATCGATTCGCTGACGCCCTGTCTGCCGCGAATGAGATTCAATACCTGCGCCTCGACAAACAGCCGTGCCATACCGGGAGCGACGTCGGGCGCGCGCTCCGGATCGACCACCGTGGTCTTCTTCACCTCCACCCGCAGCACCTGCGGCGCGGCATCGGCGAGCCGTGCAAGAGCGACATAGCCGGGTCCCTCCGTTTCGGATGAAACCTGTGCATTCGCGCCGTATGCGATAGGAAAACCGCCACTAATTGCGATGGTTAAGGCCGTGGCGGCGGCAAGCGATTTGAGCGCGTGCGGCATGGGGGAGACTCCTCGTTTTCGCTGTGCGGAAAGGCGGCTGTCGGGGCTCAAAGGTTAATTCAAACTGAATCCATTTAAGCGATTGCCTGCTGATAAGTTGCGCGTTAAATCCCCTTTCGGGCAAGAGAAAAACAAACCAGAGGCTGGAACACAGCGGGGGAGCGGGAAGCAAGCCGGAAGGGTTGCGTTCCGCAACTTGCATGTTCCATGCACCAGCCGCGGTCATCGGCTGGTTTGTCCGGGTGTCGTGGATTGCAATGTCGGCGCTCCCCGGATGACGGGTTTCACTAGGGTAAGGAGCGTCGTTTCTGAATGGCCTATGCTGATCAACAGGCAAGCGGAAACAAGATAGTTTCCCTCGTTATCGTGGCATTGATCCACATCGTGGTCATCTATGCCCTGGTAACAGGACTTGCATATAGTGCGGTCAAGACGGTCGCAGAGAAGCTGAACGTCGTTGACGTAGAGGAAGAGGTGATCGAGCCGGAAGAGCCGCCGCCACCTCCGCCGGACCAGCCGATCACGCCGCCGCCGGTCGTAACGCCGCCGCCGATCGTTCGGACGCCGCCAACCACGGCGCCGGTCATCACCACCACCAACACTCCGCCGCCGGTGTTTACGCCGACGCCGATCGTGGCTCCCCCGCCACCGCCACCCGCTGCGCCGCCGCCGCCTTCCAAGGCTTCGGGTGCACAGCCGCGCGGTAATCCGGGAAGCTGGGCAACCCCCAACGATTACCCCGCTCGCGCTCTTCGTGAAGAGCGTGCCGGCACCACCCGGTTCCGCGTGACCATCGGCCCCGATGGCCGTGTCACCGACTGCCAGGTGACCGGTTCGAGCGGACATGCCGATCTTGACGAGGCGACCTGCAAGAACGTGACCCGCCGGGCGCGCTTCAAGCCGGCACTCGACCAGGCAGGTAATCCGATCTCGGACACCTATTCGAACGCGGTTCGCTGGGAAATTCCGAAGTAACTTTGGACTGGATGCCGCTCCGGCGGATTGGGTTTTGGTTCTAGACGCACCGGATTTTTGGACGGCGCTCTATCTATTTTCTGAGAGGAAGTTTTGATGTTGATTGAAATGCTGGCTGCGGCTGCAGGTGAAGCGCCGAAAAACGCTTTCGGTTTCGCGGAAGCTCTGGAGCAGGGCGGTGTCATCGCTTACGCCACCGTCGTTATCCTGGGTATCATGTCGTTCGGTTCGTTCTTCATCCTGTTCACCAAGCTGTTCGAACAGCAGAAGGTGCTTTCGCAGGGTGCCAAGGTTCGTGAAACCTTCTGGCGCGCTGGCAGCATGAAGGAAGGCGCCAACAAGCTGGAAAAGAACAGCGCCTATCGTCAGATCGTCGACGACGGCCTGAAGGCACAGGAAGAGCATGCCAAGCTGACCGACCCGGTCGAAGCGCATGACTGGCTGCACGGTTCGCTGAGCCGTTCGGAAGCTGCCATCAACGCCAAGCTGGCGGGTGGTCTGCCGTTCCTGGCAACCGTGGGCGCGACCTCGCCGTTCATCGGTCTGTTCGGTACCGTTATCGGTATCTACCGCGCACTGATCAAGATTGGCATCGCCGGTCAGGCATCGATCGACCAGGTCGCCGGCCCCGTCGGTGAAGCTCTGATCATGACCGCACTGGGTCTGGGCGTGGCCGTTCCCGCCGTGCTTGCCTATAACTGGCTGCAGGCTCGCAACAAGCTGATCGCTGCTCAGCTGAGCGCCTTCTCGACCGACGTTCTGGGCTACATGGCTTCGAACGGCGCCGTGGTCCCCGCGACCAAGGCTCCGGTGGCTCCTGCCGCCAAGCCCGCCGCTCCGGCCGCCGCACCGATCAAGAAGTAATCCGGCATCGGGCAGGGATGCGGGCCAGCCTTTTCGGGCTCCGCATCCCTCCCGCGCAGCCTGGCCCTGATTTGCCAGCGCTGCATCGGATAGACTGGCCGTTCGCAGGATCGCCTGCCCGGTCAGTGGCACAGCCACCGCTCCCCGGAGCATGTGGCATGACAGAATAGGATTTGTTGCGATGGCAATGAGCGTTGGAGACGCCGGCGGCGAAGAGAAGCCGATGTCGGACATCAACACCACGCCCCTTGTGGACGTGATGCTGGTGCTTCTCATCATCTTCCTGATCGCGATTCCGGTCGTGATCCAGACGGTGGATGATCTGGAAATCCCGGTCGTCGAATTCGAACCGACCGAGACGAAGAACGAAAACATCCTGCTTTCGGTTTCCTCGACTGACGCCAATGGCCTCAGCCCCGGTGACGAAGGCTTTGCGGGCGCAAGCCCGAACGGCGAATGCCGCGTGTACGTGAACGTGACGCCGGTCGACAATGCCGAGCTTCAGGAACTCGCTGTGAAGCGCCTGGAATCGATCATTGAAAATGCCGGTGGCGTGGAGAACCTGAAGGAAGAAGACCTTCCCGAAGTGCACATCCGCGGCGATGTCAACGCACCCTATCGGTGCATCGGCGGCGCCATCTTCACCGTGCAGCGCGCCGGTTTCGCCAAGGTGGGCTTCATTTCGTCGCCCATCGCGCTGGTCGAAGCAGGTTGAGCGCTTCGCTGCGCAAACAGGAATTGGAGTAGCTTGATATGGCAATGAGTGGCGGCAAGGACGATGGCGAGCCGATGATGGAGATGAACACGACGCCGTTGATCGACGTCATGCTCGTGCTCCTCATTATGTTCATCATCACCATCCCGGTCCAGACCCATGCGGTGAAGATCGACCTGCCGGTCGATAGCCAGACCCCGCCTGACGTTCAGATCGAACCGGTCAAGAACAAGCTGACCATCGACACCAACGATACCATTGCCTGGAACGGCACCCCGGTATCGCAGGGACAGCTGGCCGGCATTCTGGCTCAGACCCGCAACATGGATCCGGAACCCGAACTGCAGTTCCAGCCGGATGCCCGTTCGCGCTATCAGATCACCGACGAGGTCCTCGCCGTGATCAAGCGCAGCGGCGTGACCAAGCTGGGCTTTGTGGGTAACGAACAGTACGGCACCTTCCAGAAGCCGCCGGGCCAGTAAGCGTCCGGCAGCCTCGGGGCTGACACAGAAAAGGGCGGCGTAGCGATACGCCGCCCTTTTTCTTTGCCCGCGTCCGGCGGATCAGCTGCTGCGCTGGCGGTCCGAAAGCTGACGCAGAGTGGCGAGCGCGTCGCGCAGCGCAGCGTCCATATCGTCGTCGGTCGCGCCAGCCGCCGGCGCTTCATCCGACGGCGTGTCGATCGCGGCAGGTTCATGCGCGGTCGCGTTATCGGCGATCGGCTCTTCGCCATGGTCTGGCAGCGCCGGCGGAAGATAGTCGACCTCTTCATCCCAGAGCGGCTGCGAACGAAAGCTGGCGGCTTCGCCATCGGTGTCCGCGGCGTGCGATTCTGCTTCGACGGGTTCGCCAGCTGCGATGCCCTGGTCATCGAAACGCGGCACGTCGCCCAGTCGCAGACGGAAGGGCCCGCCGGCCTCGCTCGTATCGGAGGCGGCGACCGGCGGCTTGCCGAGCGCAAAGACCTGGGCACTGGCTTCGGCCACCGATGCTGCCGGGCGACCGGTCTGCGCCTCGCGACGCCGCCGCGCCAGGCCGGCCTCGAGCCGCTCCAGCAATTCGGGCACGCCCAGAGCGTCGAGATCGTCGATCGGCGCAGCCTCGGGCAGCGCGGCGAATTGCGCGCGATGTTCCACAGGGGCCGGTTGCGGGGCCATGGGCTCGGCAATTCCGGGGCGTTCGGGTTCGATCGCGCGCACCGGCTCCTCGACCGCAAAGGGTTCGTCGGATCTGTCGGCGAGCGCTTCGGCGATGAAAGGCTCGGGCTCGACCGGCGTTTCGAAGGACGCTTCCGGCTCCGCTATGTCGTCGGGCTCGATCAGCGGCGCCGCAAAGGGCGGCGGCGCAAAACGCAGCGACGGGGCGGGGGCCGGCTGTAAAGGGGCCGACGCGAGGGTCGGCGACGCGACCGCCATGGCCTCGCCCAGTTCGAGCGGCGGGGCGGAATCGGTTTCGGTTGCAGTCAGCGGTGCGCCCAGATCGGCGCTGGCGCGGATCGGCGCGCGCGCCGGGGCATCGGGGTGCTGGTCGCCATTGCGAATCCGCGGGGCCGCGAGATCCGAGAAATCGGTGATCGTGCCCGGTGCGGCTTCGGCCTTGCCGAAGCGCAGCGTGCGCAGCCAGCTGGCCAGCCTGCCGTTCTTGGCCACCGGAGCCATCGGCTGGCTCCTGTCCTCGCCGGCATCGTCGGCTTGCCGGATGGCAGATTCAAATCCCATATCGTCGCTCTCCGCACGCGGCAGCAGCGCCACCAGCGCTCCTGCGGTCAGTGTGCCAATGCCCGCGCTCAGCGCCAGCCTGGCGGTATCGCCCAGCGGCGGGGCGGCCGCGGGCAGCAGTTCGGCTATGCCATAGGCGGTGACAAAGCCCTCGATGGCATTCATCGGGATGAAGCTGCTGCCGAACGCGGCGGCCACGCCCCCGCCCAGCGCAATCGCGGCGGGATGGCGCGACAGGACGCTCGACCGGGCATCGCCGGTGCCATCCTGTTCATCCGCTTGCGGTGTCGCCATGCTGCTAAAACCCTGGTGCCATCGTCATCAGGCCGCGCTGGAAATGCGCCTGCCCATGGTCCGTTCTAGCATGTGTTGGTAAACGGGTTGATAACGCTGAACATTTCGCGCCCAGTTTCGCTCTTCCGCGACAAAGTGACGCGCGGTGGCGCGGCGTTCGTCCCAGCTGTCGCGCCCGGCGATCAGCCCGGCCAGCGCCTCGGCCATGGCAGGGGGATTGTCGGGTGCGAACAATGTGCCGGTGACGCCATCGGTAATCAGTTCGCGGTGCCCACCGACATTGGAGGCAGCAACCAGCCGTCCCTGCGCCATCGCCTCGAGCGGCTTCAGCGGCGTGACGGTTTCGGTGAGCCGCATCGCCTTGCGAGGGTATACCAGGATGTCGGTGAGGCTGTAATAGTGCTCGACCTCCGAATGCGGCACGCGCCCGACAAAGCGGATGGCGTGCGCGGCGGGCGAGCGTTCCGCCTGGGCGCGCAGCTCGGCCTCGGCAGGGCCGCCGCCCACCAGCAGCAGCCCGATGTCGGGATCGCGCGCGATCAGCAGCGGCATCGCTGCGATCAGATCGTCCAGCCCCTCATAGGGATAGAAGCTGCCGATGAAGCCGAGCACCGTCTTGCCGGTCAGCCCCAGCGCCTCGGCGCGCGCGGGATCGGCAGGCACGGGCGTCCCGAACAGCTCCATGTCCACGCCATTGGGCGAGACCATGATCTTGTCCCCACGAAAGCCGCGCGAGATCAGGTCGTCGCGCAAGCCCTCGCAGATCACCGCCACCGCATCCGCCTGCGCGACCGCGCGGTTTTCCATCTGGCGGGTGAGCCAGTATTTGGCGGAGGTCTCGCTGCCGGTACCGTTGCCGACCGCCGCATCCTCCCAGAAGGCGCGGATTTCATAGAGCACTGGCAGGCCCAAGCGCCGCCCGGCGCGGATCGCGGCGAGGCCGTTCAGCGCGGGCGAGTGCGCGTGCAGGATATCGGGCTTCCAGATTGCCGCCGTCGCCTCGGTCGCGCGGGCGAGCGCCGCGATATCGCGCCATTCGCGCAGCCCTGGCGGCCCCGAAACCGGCTCCATCGTCCGATGAAAGGTCAGGCCGTCATGCTGCTCGACCGCCTCGATTTTCGAGCCGGCGGACAGCGAGGCCTGATGCCGGACGCTGGTCACGCCGCGCACCTCCAGCCCGGCGCGCTGCTGTGCGGTCAGGATCGCGCGCGTGCGGAAACTGTAGCCGCTGTGGAGCGGCAGGCTATGGTCAAGAACGTGCAAGATCCGGGTCATGGCGCGCCTGCCTATGGCACATAAGGATTAACGCCGCGTCAACCCATTGCGCTTATGGCTGTAAACCGCAAGTCGACTGATGCATGGTCGGCGCGTCACACGTTCTGGGCAGGGCCGCGGGTTCATGGTCGACAATTTTGCCATTGCGATCTCGCACCTGCTGGTGGCGCTTGCCGCCTGGCGCCTGGTCTGGCGCGCCGATCTGGACAGGGAAGACCCGCCCGAAAAGGACAAGACCGGTAGCGGCTTCTTCCAGCGGACGGTTCGTCCGGGGCAGGGGGACGGCATCGATGCGTGACCTTGCCTTTGTCGGCTTCCTGATGGCGTTCCTGGCTTTGGGCTTCAAGCGGCCGTTCATCTTCGTGCTCGCCTATGCCTATGTCGATATCGTCGCGCCGCAGCGCCTGTCGTACTGGATGCTCAATGCGGTGCCGGTGTCGCTGATCGTCTTCGGCCTGGCGTTCCTGGGCTGGCTGATTGCCGACGACAAGAAGGACGTGCGCGTCTCGTTCCGCCAGGGCGTGATGCTGCTGCTCTTCATGTGGTGCGCCTATACGACGCGCACGGCAGACTTCCCGATCGACGCGCAGGGCAAATGGGAATGGGTGTGGAAGGCGCTGGTCTTCGCGATGTTCCTGCCGCTGACGCTGCGCACCAAACTGCGCATCGAGGCCCTGGGGCTGATGATGGTGCTGTGCGCCAGTTCGATCATCATCACCGGCGGTATCAAGACGCTCGTCTCGGGCGGCGGCTATGGCGTGATGCAGCTGCTGATCTCGGACAATAGCGGGCTCTACGAAGGCTCGATCATCTCGACCGTCGCGATCTGCATCATCCCGCTGATCCTGTGGCTGGCCAATTACGGCACGATCTTTCCGCCCGACTGGCGGGTGAAGACCTTTGCCTATGCGCTGATCTTCGCCTGCCTGCTGATCCCGGTGGGGACCCAGGCGCGCACGGGCCTGGTGTGCATCGGCGTGCTTGCCGTGCTGATGCTGCGCTTCGTCAGATACCGCTTCCTCTATGCCGGGCTGGCGGCCGCGCTCGCGGTGGCGGCGGTGCCATTCCTGCCGGCGAGCTTCACCGACCGCATGGCGACGATCGGCGAGTACAAGGCGGACCAGAGTGCCTCGACGCGCGTCGCGGTCTGGGCCTGGACCTGGAAATACGTGCAGCAGAACCCGATGGGCGGTGGCTTCGAGGCGTATCTGCAGAACAAGGTGAAGTTCGATACCGTCGCCGCCAAGGGCGATGGCCCCAACACGCAGATCGAGAAGCAGGAAATCACCGACAAGGGCCGCGCCTATCATTCGAGCTATTTCGAGATGCTGGGCGAACAGGGCTTTCTGGGCCTCTTTCTCTGGCTGATCATCCATTTCGGCGGGGTCATCCGGATGGAGATCATCCAGCGCATCTATCGCAAGCGAAACCGCGAGGACGAGAAATGGGTGGTCCCGCTGGCGCTCGCGCTGCAGAACGGCCAGATCATCTTCATGGTCGGTTCGGCCTTTGTCGGCATCGCCTTCCAGCCGTTCGTCTACATGCTCATCGCTATGCAGATCGGGCTCGACACCTATCTGGCGCGTCGTCGCAAGGAAGCCGCCTTTCGTCCGCTGATCGACGGTCGCACCGCGCCGAAACTTGCCTAATGCCCACGTGAACCCTAACTCGGCGGGATGACGACGAAAAAGACCGCAGAGCCTTCCCCCGTCCTGCCTGAACCGATCACGGCCGCGAATGTCGAGCAGAAGCTGACCAGCCTGTGGAACTGGATCAGCGACCATGCCGTGGAAATCGCGATCGCGGTCGGCGTCGGCACCGCGATCTATCTGGCGCTCGCCTATCTTCAGCGCCATGCCCGTATTTACGCCGAAAAGCAGCCCGACCGGCTGTCGCTCGCCGCGATCATCGGGCGGACGCTGTCCAAGACCAAGCAATATTTCCTGATCATGGTCGCCGCGCGGCTGGTGGTGGGCTTCTCCGAAGCGCCCGACGGCATCGTCAGGGTGGTGACCTTCCTGTTCACCGTTGCAGCGGTGTTCCAGGTGGCGATCTGGGCGCGCGAGATCATCCTGGGGATGATCGAGCGCCGCGCTTCGGGCAGCGACGATGCGGGCAGCGAAACGCTGGCCAATGCGATGTCGCTGATCCGGTTGCTGGTCACGGTGGTGCTGTTCGCCATCGCCGCCATCATGGTGCTCGACAATCTGGGCGTGAACGTCACCGGCCTGATCGCGGGCCTCGGCATCGGCGGTATCGCCATCGGTCTCGCCGCGCAGGGGATATTCTCGGATCTGTTCGCGGCGCTCTCGATCATCTTCGACAAGCCGTTCAAGCGCGGCGAGACGATCGGCTTTGATACCACCACCGCCACGGTCGAGAAGATAGGGCTGAAAAGCGCGCGTCTGCGGTCGGTCAATGGCGAGGAGATCATCATCTCGAACACCAATCTGCTCGGCAAGCAGATCATCAACTATACGCGGCTCAACCGGCGGCGGACGCGCTATCGCATCGGGCTGATCTATCAGACCGCACCCGACCGCGCGCGGCTCGTCCCCGGCATGCTGCGCGAGATTGTCGAGCAGGCGGGCGGCATCTTCATCCGCAGCGGTTTTGTCGGCTTCGGTGCCAGCTCGATCGATTTCGAGCTCGATTTCGACGTGATGAGCAGCGATTTCGAGGTGGTGTTCGAAACGCGGCACCGGATCGGCATCGCCATTCTCGAGCGGTTCAATGCCGAGAAGCTCGAATTCGCCTATCCGACGCAGACGTCGTTCACCGCCGCGCCCGATGGTCGGCTGGTCATGCCTTATCCCGAGGGTGGGTATCAGGTGACGATGCAGGAACACGAGTGATCCTGCGCCCGAGTCGGCGGGGCAGAGTTCGCTTTCCGTTTCCGTAAACTGCGTTGCATGGCCCGCTTGCCGTAGCGGCGCGCAGTCTGGCCTTGTATGGCTGGCGGAAAAGCGCCAAAAGACGCGCATTCCATGGCATGGCGTGGCGGCAGGACTCACGCCCGAACAGCGACAGGAGAGCAGGAATGAGCGCAATTTCCCCGCAGGAAATGAAGGGCATGGTCGGCCAGAATCTGGGCAGCTCGGAATGGCTGCTGGTCGATCAGGACATGATCAACAAGTTCGCCGATGCGACCGGCGACCACCAGTTCATTCACGTGAACGAGGAAATGGCCAAGATGACGCCGTTCGGCGGCACCATCGCGCACGGCTTTCTCACGCTGTCGCTGTTCCCGGTGCTGATGGCCAAGTCGGACTGCCCGCGCGTCGAGGGCGTGAAGATGGGCGTCAACTATGGCGGCAACAAGGTCCGCTTCCTCGCCCCCGTCCGCTCGGGCAAGCGCGTGCGCGGCCATTTCAAGCTGCTCGAACTCGAGGAGAAGCGCCCCGGCCAGTGGCAGCAGACGCTCGAATTCACGGTCGAGATCGAGGGCGAGGACAAGCCCGCGGTGATGGCCGAATGGATCAGCCAGTTTTTCGTGTGACCCGTTTCCGCTCGTCATCGAACAGGGGCGAGCCTTTGAAGGAGAATTTCCATGCGTGATGCAGTTATCGTTTCCACCGCCCGCACGCCGATCGGCAAGGCCTATCGCGGCGGCTTCAACGCCACCCCGTCGCCGACGCTTGCCGCGCACTCGATCCGCGCCGCCGTCGAACGCGCCGGTATCGAGGGTGCCGAGGTCGACGACGTGGTGATGGGTGCGGCGCTCCAGCAGGGCGTGCAGCACACCATCGGCCGAACCGCCGCGCTGCGTGCCGGTCTGCCCGTCACCGTCGCGGGCATGTCGATCGACCGTCAGTGTTCGTCGGGCGTGATGTCGATCGCGACCGCCGCCAAGCAGATCATCGTCGACCGCATGGACGTGGTCGTCGCAGGTGGCGTCGAATCGATCTCGATGGTGCAGACCCCCGAAATGCGCGTCGGCCCCGATCCGGAGCTGCTGGCGATGCACAAGGACATCTACATGCCGATGCTGCAGACCGCCGAAACGGTCGCTGCGCGCTACAATATCAGCCGCGATCGCCAGGACGAATATGCCTATCGCTCGCAGATGCGCACCGCTGCCGCGCAGGCTGCCGGCAAGTTCGACGACGAGATCGTGCCCGTAAAGGCCAAGATGGCGTTCAAGAACAAGGAAACCGGCGAGGTCACGATGACCGATGTCGAGGTGACCAAGGACGAGGGCAACCGCGCCGACACCACGCTCGAGGGGCTGAAGGGCCTGCAGCCGGTCATGGGCCCGGGCATGAACATCACCGCGGGCAATGCCAGCCAGCTGTCCGACGGTGCCTCGTCGGCGGTGCTGATGGAAGCCAAGCTTGCCGAGCAGAAGGGGTTGCAGCCGCTGGGCCGTTATGTCGGCATGGCCGTGGCCGGCACCGAGCCCGACGAGATGGGCATCGGCCCCGTGTTCGCCGTGCCGCAGCTGCTCAAGCGCTTCGGCCTGAAGATGGACGATATCGGTCTGTGGGAGCTCAACGAGGCGTTCGCGGTGCAGGTGCTGTACTGCCAGGACGTGCTCGGCATCCCTGACGAGCTGCTCAACGTCAATGGCGGCTCGATCTCGATCGGTCACCCCTATGGCATGACCGGCGCACGCTGCACGGGCCATGCACTGATCGAAGGCAAGCGTCGCGGCGCCAAATATGTCGTCGTGACCATGTGCGTCGGCGGCGGCATGGGCGCTGCGGGCCTGTTCGAGGTCTTCTGATCGCCGTTCTCGCCGATCGGGCATTCGAGGACCCGCCCTGGCAGCGATGCCGGGGCGGGTTCTTCTTTGCGAGCGGCTGGTGCCGGCCATGGGAACGCGCGTCGCGGTCCGTCGTATCCCCTGTACCCGTTACAGGAGCACGATATGACCCCCGACACCCCCCATGCTTCCACCGAAGATACCTATGAGGCGCTCGATGCGTTCTGGAGCGCGCTGGAGAGCAGCCCGTTCCTGATGCTCGGCCTGCCCGCCCAGGTCGCGCACAGCATGCCGATGACCGCGCAGTTCGACGGCCGTCACGGCCCGATCTGGTTCTACGGATCGCGTTCGAGCCGACTGACCGAGGGGCTGACCTCGACCAACGATGCCATGGCGCAATATGTCGGCGAAGGGCACAAGCTGTTCGCGTGCATCTCGGGCATGCTCACCATCGACAACGATCCGGCGATCATCGACAAGTTCTGGTCGAACTCGGTGGAGGCCTGGTACGACCAGGGCAAGAACGATCCCGATCTGGTGATGCTGCGCTTTGATCCCAGCCATATCGAAATCTGGCAGGCGGACATGACGCTGATGGGCAAGCTGAAAATGGCGTTCGGCGGCACGATGTCGGCCAAGGACCTCGAGGGCAAGCACGTCGAAACCGCGCTTTGACCCCGGAATTCCGCCGCCTGCCCATCGCGTCCGGGCGGGCGGCGGATTACCCCTGATCAGCCGAGGCTGATGATGCCGTTCTCGAACCGGAAGCCGCCCGCGCGGTCCTTCTTGAGCAAAGCCGGGCCGTCGAGGTCCACCCAGTCGGCGGTCTGCGCAAGATGGAAGGCCGGACGGATGCCGAGGCTGGTCGATAGCATGCAGCCGACCATCGTCTTCAGCCCGCGCGCCTTGGCCGCTTCGCTCAGACGCAGCGCCTCGGTCAGGCCGCCGGCCTTGTCGAGCTTGATGTTGACCGCCTGGAAGGTCGCCGCGACGCGATCGATATCCTCGGCGACATGGCAGCTTTCATCGGCGCAGAAGGGCAGGGCGCTTTCGACGCCTTCCAGATCCTCCTCGAACCCGGCCTCGACCGGCTGTTCGATCAGTTCGACCCCCAGCTTCTTGAGCGCGCCGGTCATCTCTTCCAGATCGACCTCTTCCCAGGCCTCGTTGGCATCGACGATCAGCCGCGCATCAGGCGCGCCGACGCGCACCGCGGCGACGCGCATCAGGTCATCGTCGCCATTGAGCTTCAGCTTGAGCAGCGGATAGCCCTTGGCCGCCGCCTTCTTGGCATCGGCCTTCATCACTTCGGGCTCGTTGAGCGAGATGGTATAGGCGGTGACCAGCGGCTTGGGCTGGGGCAGGCCTGCCAGCTGCCAGAGCGGCTTGCCGGTGGCCTTAACCTCGAGATCCCACAATGCGGCATCCAGCGCGTTGCGCGCTGCGCCTTCCATCATGGTCTTGAGCAGGTCCTCGCGCGTCAGCGGGCGGTTCTGCTTGGCGCGCATGTCGATAGCCTCGGCGCACAGGTCCGCGGTCTCGCCCTCGTAATAGATGGGCGTGCCTTCGCCGCAGCCGACATGCGTGCCGTCGGTGACTTCGCAATAGACGACGTCGACATCGGTCTTGGCGCCGCGGCTGATGATGAAACTGCCGTCAACGGCAAAGCGCTCGACGCGCACGGTCTTCAACTTGATCATGCGCGCGGCGATAGGGGGCGGGGCCGGGGCGGCAAGCCTGAAACGCCGCTCCCGGTCCGTTCGTGCGATCAATTGTGGGTGGCAATCCACTCCTCGACGACCGGCGCAATCCGCTCGCGCCACTTGCTGCCGTTGAAAATGCCGTAATGGCCGACGCTTTCGGCCATCAGATATTTCTTCTTCGCCCTGGGCAGCTTCGGCGTCAGCGTCAGCGCGGCGCGAGTCTGGCCGAGGCCGCTGATATCGTCGCGTTCGCCCTCGATCGCCAGCAGCGCGATATCGGTGATCGCACCCGGGTCGATCCGCTTGCCCCGGTGCCTGAACTCGCCCTTGGGCAGGCTGTGCGTCTGGAACACGTTCTCGACCGTCTGCAGGTAGAATTCGGCGGTCATGTCGCAGACCGAACGATATTCGTCGTAGAAATCCTTGGTCGCATCGGCGCTTTCGCCGTCGCCATTGACCAGATGCTTGAACATCTCCCAATGGCTCATCATGTGGTTGCCCAGGTTCATCGTCATGAAGCCGGTGAGCTGCATGAAGCCCGGATAGACCTTGCGGCCCGCGCCCTTGTACTGGAAGGGCACCTTGGCGATCACGTTATGCTCGAACCATGCCAGCGGGCGCTGCGTGGCCATGGTGTTGACCGCCGTGGGCGCCTCGCGCGTGTCGATCGGGCCGCCCATCATGGTCAGCGTCTTCGGTCGGCACGGATGCTGGTCCGCCGACATCAGCGCAGCGGCGGCAAAGCAGGGCACCGAAGGCTGGCAGACCGCCAGCATGTGCGCACCGGGGCCGATATGCTCGAGGAAACCGACCAGATAGTCGATATAATCGTCGAGGTCGAACCGGCCTTCCTTCAGCGGCACGTCGCGCGCATCGGCCCAGTCGGTGATATAGACCTCGTGCTGCGGGATCATCCGCGCGACGGTGCCGCGCAGCAGCGTGGCATAATGGCCCGACATCGGCGCGACGATCAGCAGGCGCGGGGCATCCTCGGCCAGCTTTTCATGGCGAAAGCGGATCAGGTCGCCGAACGGGCGTTCCAGCACGACCTGTTCGTCGACCGCGCTCGAAACGCCGTCGATCTCGACCGAGCCGATGCCGAACGCGGGCTTCCCGCGCGGCGCCGAGGCATGCGCGAAGACCTCGAGCGCCGAGGCCATGATCGGCTCGCCGCCGAAAAAGGTCATCGGGTTGAGCGGGCTGTTCAGCATGTTCGCGCCCATCGTCGCGATGGCGCTCGCGCTCGAAAGGAACGAGCGTTGAAGTTCATAGGCGTGGTAAAGCATCAAATTCCCCTGCAAACCGCCGTGTCCGCTTGGTGCGGCTCTGTCCGGCGGCCTCTCACCTGCCAATGTTGCGCTGCACCACCGAAAATACAAGCGATTAACGCAGGCGCAGCGTTCCTGGTTGCCGGTAAAAAGCATGGCACGACCGGGTTAATCAATCGGTTACAGGCGTTTAGCGAGATGTAAACTTCGCGACCCGAAACGGTGATGTGACGCAGGCGCGGCAAGCCCAAAATCGTTGAGTGCGACGGGCGGGCCTGCTAGTCGCAACCCCATGGCGGAAACACAGAATCCAGCGGTGGCTGCGGCGGCTGCAAACGACACAGCGGGCATCGACGAACCGGGCACGGAGCTTGCCGAAAACGGCAAGGGCAAGCGGGGCAATCCGCGCCAGCTCGGCAATCTGGCGATGCTCGCCAAGTTCGCGGCGGCCTATCCGCGACAGATCGCCTTTGCGCTGCTGGCATTGACGGTGGCTGCGGGCGCGACGCTCGCCATTCCGGCGGGCTTCAAGCTCGTGATCGACCGCGGCTTTGGCGGTGATGGCGGCAGCACCGAGGATATCGGCCGCTGGTTCCGCTATCTGTTCATGATCACCGTGATCCTGGGCGTGTCGACCGCGCTGCGCTTCTATTTCGTCTCGTGGCTGGGCGAGCGCGTGGTCGCCGACATCCGCCTCGCGGTCCAGCGCAACCTGCTGGGCCTTGCCCCCAGTTTCTTCGAGACGAACCGGCCTTCGGAAATCGCCTCGCGCATGACGTCGGACACCGCGATCGTCGAGCAGGTGGTGGGCACCACCGTATCGGTGGCTTTGCGCAACCTGGTCGTTGGCGTGGGCGGCATCGTCTATCTCTTCTCGCTCGCGCCCAAGCTGACCGGCATGCTGCTGCTCGGCATCCCGCTGGTCGTGCTGCCGATCGTGTTCATCGGCCGGCGGCTCGAAAAGGTCGCACGCTCGAGCCAGGACCGCGTCGCCAATGTCGGCGCGACCACCACCGAGGTGCTGGGCGCGATGAAGATCGTCCAGGCATTCGGCCAGGAGGAGCGCGAGGCCGCGCGCTTCGGCGAAGCGGTCGAGACGACCTTTGCCACCGCGCGCCGCCGCATCACGCTGCGTGCCAGCCTCACCGCCGTGGTCATTACGCTGATCTTCGGCGCGATCACCGCGATCATGTGGCAGGGCGCGATCGACGTGATCGAAGGACGGCTTTCGGGCGGCGATATCGCCGCATTCGTGCTCACCGGTGGTCTGGTTGCCGGCGCCTTCGGTGCGCTGACCGAGGTCTATGGCGATCTGCTGCGCGCCGGCGGCGCGGCCGGACGGCTCAACGAACTGCTCAACGAACAGCCCGAGATCAAGGCTCCGGCCAATCCGATCGTGCTGCCGGTCCCGCCGCGCGGCCAGCTGAGCTTCCAGAATGTGAGCTTTGCCTATCCGACCCGGCCCGAAACGCTGGCGCTCAAGGATTTCTCGCTCCAGGTCTCACCGGGTGAGACCGTCGCGATCGTTGGTCCTTCGGGCGCGGGCAAGTCGACCTTGTTCCAGCTCGCGCAGCGCTTCTACGATCCCCAGGCCGGATCGGTGCGGATCGATGGCGTTGCGCTCTCCTCCGCCGATCCCAGGGAAATACGCCAGCGCATGGCGTTCGTGCCGCAGGAAAGCGTGCTGTTCGCCGCGAGCGCGCGCGACAATCTGCGCTATGGCCACTGGGCTGCGACCGACGAGCAGATCTGGGAGGCGGCGCGCGCGGCCAATGCCGAGGAGTTCCTGCGCAAGCTGCCCGAGGGTCTCGACAGCTATCTGGGCGAGGGCGGGGCGCGGCTTTCGGGCGGGCAGCGCCAGCGCATCTCGATCGCGCGCGCGCTGCTGCGCAACGCGCCGATCCTGCTGCTCGACGAGGCGACCTCTGCGCTCGATGCCGAGAGCGAGAAGCTGGTGCAGGATGCGCTCGAGCGGTTGATGCAGGGACGCACGACGCTGGTCATCGCGCATCGGCTGGCGACCATCCGCTCGGCCGACCGCATCATCGTGATGAGCGACGGCGGCATTGTCGAGGAAGGCACGCACGATCAGCTTTCCGCTCGCAACGGCCTGTATGCGCGGCTTTCGGCGCTGCAGTTCACCGAGGGGCCGCTTGCTGCCGAGTGACCTGGAGGCCAGGGCGGTGGAGCCGATCGAACCCGAACCGCGCGGACGCGCAGCACTGCGGCGCGGGCTCGCGCTCACGTCGCTGCTGTTCTTCCTCGGAACCGGTGCGTTCGTCGCCGATTCGCCGATTCCCGGCAATGACAGCCAGCAGATCACCGTGCGCACGCCGCGCGACCTGCCAAGGCTTCCGCATCGCATCGGCAACGGGCCGCTGACGCTGATCGGCGGGTGGGAGCTATTCAGCGACAATAGCGAATTCGGCGGCTTTTCCGCGCTGCACGCGATGGGCGACGGGCGTCTGCTTGCGCTCAGCGATGCCGCCATCCTCGCGGGCTTCACGATCACGTCCAAGGGCAGGGCGGAGAACAGCTTCATCGCACCGTTGCCCGTGCGCAGGGGCGAGCGCAGCACGAAGAAGGATCAGGATTCCGAAAGCCTGACCTTCGATCCGGTCACCGGGCGCTATTGGGCGGGCTTCGAGCAGCGCCACCGCATCCGCCGCTATGCCCCGGGCTTTGCCCGCGCCGAGGCAACCGGCAAGCCGCCAGCGATGCAGGAATGGCCTGACAATGGCGGAGCTGAAGCGATCGTGCGGCTGCGCGACGGCCGGTTTCTTGTCTTTGCCGAATCGCGCTCGATCCGGCCCGGCGTGACCGTGGGGCTGATCTTCCGCTCAGACCCGGCCGAACCGGGGGCCAGAGCCTTGTCATTCGCCTATCAGCCGCCCGGGGGGTATCGCATCACAGATGTGGCACAGCTGCCCGATGGCCGGCTGGTCGCACTGCACCGCCGCTTCCATTATGCCGAGGGGGTCAGCGCCAGGATCGCGCTGATCGATGTCAGGCGCGTGCGCCCCGGAGCGTTGGTGCGCCCCGGCGTGATCGCGACGCTCAAGCCGCCGCTGCCGGTCGACAATATGGAAGGGATCGCGGTCGATCGCGAAGGGAAGCGGACAATCCTGTGGGTGATCGCGGACAACAACTATCTGTCGTTGCAGCGCAACCTGCTGCTCAAGTTCGAATTCAGCGAACCTGCTTCTTCGCGATGAGCTTGATCTCGGTCACCCCGCCGGGCGAATAGAGCCGGCTGACCTGCACGGCGGTCCAGGCGGCAAAGGGCGGGGTGATGAACTGCTTCTGCACTTCGGACATGACCGCAACCTGCGGCTCTATGTCGGTGTGGAAGCTGGTGATGTCGACGACATCTTCCCAGGTCGCGCCGGCGCGCAGCAGGATGTCGCTGATGCGGCGATAGACGCGCTCGAACGCGGCCTTGTCGGCGGTGGGGCCGACGACGACGCCCGACAGGTAGATGGTCCCGTCGCGCAGGATGACGGCATCGCTATAGCCCGCGCTCTCCTGAAAGGCGCGTTCCTGCGGATTCTCCGAGTACAGGACGTCGGCGGTGGTGCGCGTACCCGCCGAGGCGGGACTCGCCAGCGCTGCAAGGCCCAGCGCACCGGCGATCAGCACGGTGCGCTGGCAGGCCATCAGGCCGCAGCCTTGTGCAGTTCGCGCTTGATCTTGGCAGCGCGCGCCGACAGCTTGTCTTCGCTGGTCTTGAGCAGCCAGTTGTCCAGGCCGCCGACATGCTCGACCGAACGCAGACCGGCGGTCGAGACACGAAGCTTGAAGCTGCGCTCGAGCTTTTCGCTCATCAGCGTGACGTTCTGCAGGTTGGGCAGGAACACGCGCTTGGTCTTGTTGTTGGCGTGAGACACATTGTGGCCCACCATCCGGCCCTTGCCGGTCAGTTCGCAGATGCGCGACATGATAAAGAATCCTGATGCAATAGGTTTGCTAGAAGAACGGGGCGGTTAGCGTCAGATGACCTTCAAGTCAACCGCCTGCGCGCCGATAACCCGTATCTGCCGCGAATCCGCTGGCGGCGCAAGCCGCATTGCGGCAAGGCGGATGCCATGACGCTGGATACCGCCCGCCATCATGCCGCCCTTGCGCTCGATCTCGCGCGCCAGGCGGCGGCGCTGGGCGAGGTGCCCGTCGGCGCGATCGTCGTGCACAAGGGGACGGTGATCGGCCGGGGGCACAACCAGCCGCGCAACCTCAACGATCCCACCGCGCATGCCGAGATCATGGCGATCCGCCAGGCCTGCGCGGCGCTGGGCAGCGACCGGCTGACCGGCTGCGATTTATGGGTGACGCTGGAGCCGTGCGCGATGTGCGCGGGGGCGATCGCGCACGCGCGGATCGCACGGCTGCATTATGCGGCCAGCGACCCCAAGGGCGGGGCGGTGGAGCACGGCCCGCGCCTGTTCCACCAAGCCACGGTGCTCCACAAGCCGGAGGTCTATACGGGCGTCGGCGAACAAGAAGCGGCTGCTCTGCTCAGGGCTTTCTTTGCAGAAAGACGATAGCCCACCCATCGTCATTCCCGCGAAAGCGGGAATCCCGCTTTCAATCGGGCGTACTGCGGAAGCGGGA
>AYSC01000021.1 GCA_000503195.1 Blastomonas sp. CACIA14H2 | reverse complement strand
GGCGAGCTGTCGCGCTTCATCCTCGCGCTCAAGGTCGCGCTCGCCGAACAGGGCGGTGCGGCGACGATGATCTTCGACGAGATCGATCGCGGCGTCGGCGGCGCAGTCGCCTCGGCGATCGGCGAGCGGCTGGCGCGGCTGGCCAAGGGCACGCAGCTGCTGGTCGTCACCCACTCGCCCCAGGTCGCCGCGCGCGGCAGCCAGCATCTGCTGATCGCCAAGACCTCGGACGGCACCGTGGCGCGCACCGGCGTGCGCACGCTCGACGATGCCGGCCGCAAGGAAGAGATCGCGCGGATGCTCTCGGGCGCGGAAATCACGCCCGAGGCTCGCGCGCAGGCGGATCGGTTGCTGGAGGGGGTGTGAATCGACGCGAACATCTTGCGGCGATGATCGCCATGGCGGCTGCACTGTTACCGCCGCACCAACTCGGGGCTCTGGAGGTGCAAGTGGAGGAAATGATTCCGCAATACGGATTGATCGGTCAGATGATCGCCAAGCCCGGCCAGCGCGCCGCCCTGGCCGCGATCCTGAGCGAAGGCACCGACGCCATGCCGGGGAATTTGGTCTATCTGATCGGTGAAGACAGCGACAACAAAGACGCGCTCTGGATTGTCGAAATCTGGACCGACAAGGATGCGCATGCCGCATCGCTGAGCCTGCCGGCCGTGCAGGCAGCTATTGCAAAGGGACGGCCGCTGATCGCGGGCTTTGGGACGCGCGCCGAGTTCCGACCGATGACAAAGACGCAAACATGAAAAACCTGGAACCGCTCACCGAAGCCGAAGCCGCGATCGAACTGCAGCGGCTCGCCAAGAAGATCGCGCAGATGCTGTCGGGCGCGGAAATCACGCCAGAGGCGCGCGCGCAGGCGGATCGGCTGCTGGAGGGGGTGTGATGCGCGGGTACGGGCAGTGTCGGCCATGGGCCTGATCGCCGACCCACAGGAGATCACCCCCGGCTTCTGGCTGCTGGTCAGCCTGGTGTTCATCGCGCCCGTGGCGCTGATGCTGCTGGTGCCGCGCCGATGGTTGTGGCGCGCAGGTCTGGGCTGGCTGCTGCTGCCCTTCATCGCAATGGCCGCAGGCTTCGTGCTGCTGCTGGTCGTCGGCGCGGGCGACCCTTCGGCGACGCCCGGCAATGCGCTGCTGGCGGTGGGCTATATCGGCATCTTCACGATCATCCCCTGGCTGCTGGTCGCGTCGGTTGGTCTGGGCCTGGGGCTGCTGGCACGGCGGATCATCCGCAACGACAAGCCGCCGCGAGGGGTGCGGCCCGCGCCGCGAGCGCCTCAAGCCGCTGCTCCTGCGCCAGCGCCGGTGCTCCCTGCGACACCCAGCGGCGAGCCTGCGCCCGATCCGGTGTTCGAGGGCCTCACCACCGACGATCTGCATGCGCGTGTCCGCACCATGGCGCGCGACCATCGGTTCGACGAGAGCCTGTTGCCGGTGCGCTGGTTCCCGGACAATGACGCACCCTTCGTGCATGTCGATCATCGCGGCTTCCACATCGCAAAATATGATCGCGGCCAGCCCCATTCGGAGCGGGTGACGCAGGATCTGGACGAACTGCTCTACTGGGTCGCCGATGAGGTCACGTTCCATATGGCCGCGCAGGAAGTGGCGCAGGGGCTAACGCATGCCGACCAGTTTTCGTCGCGCGTGCTGGCCGCGCAGGACAGGCTGCTTGCCGAGCGCCACCCGCAATGGCACCAGCGCTGGCTGACCGACCCAGCTTCCCCGGCCGCCTTCTATCGACGAAAGACACAGACGCCATGACCGGCACCGCCTCCGAGAACCTCACCGACGCCGAAGCCGCGATCGAATTGCAGCGGCTCGCCAAAAGAATCGCGCATCACAACCGGCTCTATCATGCCGAGGATTCGCCCGAGATTTCGGACGCGGACTATGACGCGCTGGTGCGGCGGAACAACGAACTGGAAGCGGCCTTTCCGCATCTGATCCGCGCCGACAGTCCCAACCGGCTGGTGGGCGCGGCGGTCGAGTCCTCGCCGCTCGCCAAGGTGCGGCACGAGCAGCGGATGATGAGCCTCGACAACGGCTTTTCGGACGAGGACATCGGCGAGTTCGTGGCCAGGGTGCGGCGCTATCTGGCGCTGCCCGAGGGCGACGTGCTCGCGTTCACGGCCGAGGACAAGATCGACGGACTGTCGCTCTCGCTGCGCTACGAGCAGGGCGTGCTGGTGCGCGCCGCGACGCGCGGTGATGGCGAGGTCGGCGAGGATGTCACCGCCAATGTGCGGACGATTGGGGATATTCCCGAGCGCCTCGCTGGCGGTGCGGTTCCCGACATCCTCGAAATCCGCGGCGAGGTGTACATGTCCAAAGCGGACTTTGCCGCATTGAATGCCGCGCAGGAGGCGCGCGGCGAGAAGCTGTTCGCCAATCCGCGCAACGCCGCCGCCGGGTCGCTCCGGCAAAAGGACGCCAGGGTCACCGCCGCGCGGCCGTTGCGCTTTCTGGCGCATGGCTGGGGCGTAGCGAGCGCGGTGCCGGGCGCAACGCAGCACGAGGTAATGCAGGCGATTGCTGCGATGGGCGTGCCGGTTTCGCCGCTGCTGGTGCGGGTCGAGACACTGGACGAGCTGCTCGCGCATTATCGCGAGATCGAGCGGCGGCGCGCGGACCTGCCGTACGATATCGACGGCGTGGTCTACAAGGTGGACCGGCTCGACTGGCAGGCGCGGCTCGGTTTCGTCGCCAAGGCGCCGCGCTGGGCGCTCGCGCACAAATTCCCGGCCGAACGCGCCGAGACGACGCTGCAGGCGATCGACATCCAGGTCGGACGTACCGGCAAGCTGACCCCGGTGGGCCGGCTTACCCCCGTCACCGTCGGCGGTGTCGTTGTGTCGAACGTCACGCTGCACAACCGCGACGAGATCGCGCGGCTGGGCGTGCGCCCCGGCGATCGGGTAAAGGTGCAGCGCGCGGGCGATGTCATCCCGCAGGTGGTCGAGAACCTGACCCGCGACGAGGTGCGCGACCCCTATGTCTTCCCCGATCACTGCCCCGAATGCGGCAGCGAGGCGGTGGCGGAAGAGGGCGAGGTCGATGTCCGCTGCACCGGCGGCCTGATCTGCCCGGCGCAGCAGCGCGAGCGGCTGAAGCATTTCGTCAGCCGCGCCGCGCTCGACATCGATGGGCTGGGCGAGAAGACGATCGCCGAGTTTCTCGACGCGGGGTTCATCAAGCTGCCGGGCGATATCTTCCGTCTGAAACAGCACCGCAGCGCGATCCTGGCGCGCGAGGGCTGGCAGGAAAAGTCGGTCGACAATCTGCTCGCCAGCATCGAGGCGCGGCGCGGCGCGGACCCGGGGCGCTTCCTGTTCGCGCTCGGCATCCGCCATGTCGGATCGGTGACGGCGAAGGATCTGGTCAAATGCTTCGGCAGCGTCGAGGCGGTGGGCGAGATCGGGCGCAGACTGGCGGAAGGCAGCATCGAGGCCACCGCCGAAGTCACCGCGATCGACGGCATCGGTCCTGCGGTGGCCGAGGCGCTCGGCGATTTCTTCCACGAACCGCACAATGCGCAGCTGTTCGACGATCTTGTCGCCGAGGTCCGTCCCGCCGCCTTCGTCTCGACCGCGCGCGAGACCGAATGGAGCGGCAAGACCATCGTCTTCACCGGCAAGCTCGAGACGATGAGCCGCGACGAGGCCAAGGCGCAGGCCGAAAGGCTGGGCGCCAAGGCGGCGGGTTCGGTCTCGGCCAAGACCGATCTGGTCGTCGCCGGGCCCGGCGCGGGATCGAAGCTCAAGAAGGCGGCGGAACTGGGCGTGCGCGTGGTCGACGAGGCCGAATGGGCGGCGATCATGGCATCGGCTTGACGCCTGACACTGGTCTCAATTCGTCATGCCGAACTTGTTTCAGCATCCATCGTGCCTCGGGGCGAGTTCCGTGCGCATCGAGGCATGGACCCTGAAACAAGCCCGTCCTGAGCGCAGTCGAAGGGCTCAGGGTGACGAAAAAGTCAGGTGCCTGTCGAATCCGCTCATCGCCGTTCGTCATGGGGCAGAACGCGCATTTCGCCGTTCGGACGAGGAGACACGATGATGCAGTACATGCTGATGATCCACGAGGACGAGAGCGTCTATGCGGGCCCCGAGGGCGAGAAGCTGCTTGCGGAGACGCTCGCCGCGCACATGGCGCTGGGCGAGGCGCTGGTCGCGGCCGGGATCAGCTATTCGGGCGAGCGGCTCAAGCCGGCCTCGACCGCGACGACGATCCGCTGGAACAGGGGCGAGCACCAGATCCACGATGGCGCGTTTTCCGAAAGCCATGAGGAGCTGGGCGGCTTCTACATCATCGATGTCGCCAATCTGGACGAGGCGCTGCAATGGGCCAAGCGCATCCCGATCCCCAGGGGCGCGCTCGAAATCCGCCCGGTCTGGCCGATGAGCGGTCCGGACGCATGAGCAGCGGCGGGCTGGGCGCGGCGATCATCGCGGCCCGGCCTGCCGTCGTGGCGGCGCTGGCGGCGCGGTTCCGCGATCTGGACCTCGCCGAAGACGGTTTCGCCGATGCCGCCGAACTCGCGATGCGCCAATTCGCCGATGCGCCGCCACCCGCCAATGTCGGCGGCTGGCTGCATGTTGCGGGCAGACGGCGGATCATCGACCGGCTGCGGCGCGAGGCGCGGCTCGCCGAGCTCATCGCCGGGCAGCCCGAAGCGGCGGGGGGCGAGGACATGGACATCGTCCAACTGTTCGACGAGCAGATTCCCGACGAACGGTTGCGGCTGATCTTCATCTGTTGCCATCCCGCGATCGCGCCCGAAGCGCGCGCGGCGCTGACGCTGCGCGTGGTCTGCGGCGTGCCGACCGAGCGGATCGCGGCAGCGTTCCTGTTGGCGACGCCGGCCATGGCCCAGCGGCTGACCCGCGCCAAGGCGAAGATCCGCGAGGCGGGCGTTCCGTTCGAAACCCCGCCGCCGCATCTCTGGGCCGAGCGGCTGCACTCGGTGCTGGCGACGCTCGAGATCGGCTATGCGCTGGCGTTTCAGGATGCTGCGGGCAGCGAGCCGACCGCCGATCTGGGGCCCGAGGTGCTGCGGCTCACCGATATGCTCGCCGACCTGCTGCCCGACGATCCCGAGGTGCTGGGGCTGGCCGCTTTGGTGCAGCTCGCCGAGGCGCGGCGCTGGGCGCGCGTCGATGGCGCGGGGCGGATGATCCCGCTCAGCGAGCAGGATTGCGGCCTGTGGAACGACGGGCTGATCGCGTCGGCGGCCAGGCTGATGCGGCGCGCGGCGGCGATCGGGCGCAGCGGGCCGTATCAGCTGATGGCCGCGATCCACCTCACCCATGCGCGGCGCAAGAGCGAAGGGCAGACCGACTGGGCGGCGATCCTCAAGCTCTATGATCTGCTCAGCCTGTTGCGTCCCGGACCGGTGACCGCGATCAACCGTGCCGTCGCGCTGTCGAAGGTCGAGGGGGCCGAGGCCGGACTGGCCGCGCTCGAAGCTTTGGGCAGCGACAAGCTCGCAAGCTATCGTCCGTGGTACGCGGCGCGCGGGCATTTGCTCGCGCAAACGGGCGACCGCGAAGGCGCGGCAGCGGCCTATCGCACGGCGCTGACGCTCAATCCGGCACGCGCGGAGCGGCTGTTTCTCGAGGCGAGACTTCGGGGAACCAGCGCATGACATGATGTTCGGCCGGGGTCCACGCGCCGATCCGCACACCGATCGCGCGCAGATGGTCGCCGGTCCAGGCGTTGCAACTGCGGACCGCCGAATACCGACCATGGGCAGCGTAGAAGACATCGTCACCGCCATAGCCGGGGATGGCTTTCAGCGGCCCGCGCTCGGGGAAGGCGATGTCTTGCATCAACCGGTCGGCAAGCTGGCGATAGGCGGCATGGCTGATCACCAGCCTGCGCGCATAGCGCCCCTCTTGCGGGCGGTTCATATGATAGATGTGGATGAGCGTCGCGTCGCTGCCGATCGCCGCGCGCGCCATGGTCATCGGATCGAGCTCCCGCCAGTCGGGGGTGTTCAGATAGAAATCGCGCTCGCCCCAGCTGATCGCGACATGATCGGTCGCACCGGTCGCATGATAGCGGATGTCGCCAAGGTCGGTCGGCGGGAAGAGCTGGTGCCAGTCGATCCCCTCGGCGCGTGCGGGCAGGATGAAGCCGGTGTGGAAGCCGTTGGTCTCGACATAGATGGTCACGCCATCCTTCGGCGCGCGCCACTGCGTGTTGGTGCCCCACAGCCCGCCGATCTCGCCTGCGGCAAAGGCCAGCCCCGCGATCAGCGCGAGCCAGGCGAACAGGGCGCGTGCGCGCTTCATTGTCCTCCGTCATTCCCGCGAAAGTGGAATCCCGCTTGTGCGGGGCGTTCGAGAGGAAGCGGGACCCCCGCCTTCGCGGGGGTGACGAAATGGGGTGTATGAAAACTGCTGTGAGCTCCGTTCTCCGGCGAAAGCCCGAGTCCAGAAGCGAGATTGCGCGACATCGCTCTGGACTCCGGCTTTCGCCGGAGATTGCGCCGGAAAGGCGTTACGGTCAGGCCTCGACGCGCTTGCACAGCCGCAATACCGTCCAGTCACCCAGATCCAGCCGCTCCTCCAGCGCAAAGCCCTGATCGCGATAGGCAGCCGACACCGCCTCGGCCTGCGTGCCGAGCAGTCCGGACAGCACGGCATGGCCCCGGGGTGCGGTGACGGCGGCGACATCGGCAGAAAGCTCGATCAGCGGCCCGGCCAGGATATTGGCGATGACCAGATCATAGGGCGCTCGCGCCTGCAGCCTGGCATCGTCCAGCCCCTCGGCGATCACCATCGCGAGTTCGCCGGGCTGGTTGCCGATCGCAATCCCGTTGCTCGCCGCATTATGCTCGACCGCCGGACCGCAGACCGGGTCGATGTCGCTCGCGATTGCCCGCGCCTCGGGCCACAGGTGCATCGCGGCAAAGGCGAGCAGCCCGGTGCCGGTGCCGATATCGATATGGTTGGTGACGCGCAGCCCGGCGGCCTCCATCGAATCGAGCACCATCAGGCACCCGCGCGTGGTGTTGTGGTGCCCGGTGCCGAAGGCGAGGCTCGCAGGAATCTCGAAGCTGCGCACGCCCGGTTCGTCGGACGCGGGCATTTCGGGCGTATGGACATGGAAGCGTCCGGCGCGGATCGGTTCGAGCCCGGCCTGGCTCAGCGTCACCCAGTCCTCGTCGGGCAGCAACTCGGCGGCGAGGGCCGCGTCGGCGGCGCTGGGGACGAGGCCGCGCAGCGTCTCGATCCACTCGGCCTGGGGCTCCTCGGTAAAATAGGCATGCAGCGCCCAGCTTCCCGGTGCTTGCGGATCGGCATAGGCATCGACCTCGCTTGCCACCAGGCTGGGGCTCCCGAACGCGCCGTCGTCGAGCGTCATGTCCTCGGTCACGGCCTGCGCCTCGGCGAGCGTGCAGGGGATGGTGACTTTCCAGTTGTCCAATGCGTGGGTCCTTGTTCGCGTGGAGGCTCGCACACCTTTAGGGAAACGCTCTTCACTTTGCCAATCCCGTCATTCCCGCGAACGCGGGAATCCCGCTTATCCACAGAGTTCAGAGAGGAAGCGGGACCCCCGCCTTCGCGGGGGTGACGAAATACGGTGCGCTCGGATCACGCGTTGATGAGGTGTGACAGATCTTCCCAATTCGGGTTTGCCTGCTCGATCAGGTCAATCTTCCATTGGCGGCGCCATTTCTTGATCGCCTTTTCCTGCGCGATCGCGAATTCGATCTCGTCATGCCATTCGGTATAAACGAGCCGGTCGAGGCCATATCGTTTGACGAAGCGTGACCCACCGTCAGATCGATGCTGCTCCACCCGGCGTCCGACGTCCGCCGTTACACCGGTATAGATGGTGCCCCGATAGCGATCCGCCATCATGTACACCCAGCCCCCCTTCATCTCATCCCCTAGCGCACGTAGCTCGCCCCGTTCACGTCGAGCACCGCGCCGGTCATCGAGGGCGGCGCGTCGATGGCGCAGAAGCTGGCCATGGTGGCGACCTCGTCGGGCATGGCGACGCGGCCGAGCGGGATGTCGGCGAGCAGCTTGTCACCGCCGCGGCTCGAGAGATAATCCTCGGCCATCCCGGTCATGGTGAAGCCGGGGCAGATGGCGAAGGCGTAGATGCCTTGCGCCGCATAGGCGCGCGCGATCGACTTGGTCATGGCCACCATCCCGCCCTTGGACGCGGCATAATGCCAGTGTGCCGGGCTGTCGCCGCGATAGGCGGCGCGGCTGGCGATGTTGACGATGCGGCCTTCATTGCCGTGGTCGAGAAAATGCTGCACGGCAAAGCGGCACAATTGCGCGCTCGCGGTGAGGTTGATCGTCATCGTCTCGTCCCAGGCGGCTAGCCATTCGGCATCACCCCGCTCGATCGGATTGGCGGCAAAGATGCCGGCATTGTTGATCAGGACATCGATGCGCCCGTCGAGCAGGTCGATCGCTTCCTGCCAGAGCAGGTCGGGCCCGCGAAAATCGCCGAAATCGGCCGCGACCACGTCCCATTCGGGCGCATCCGGGCTGTCATCGGGGAAGGGACGGCTGGCATGGCCGACCACGCGATGCCCGGCTTCGTGGAGAAGGTCGGCAATGGCGCGGCCGATGCCGCGGCTGGAGCCGGTGACGAGGATATTCTGTTCGACGCTGATCATGCGCGCCAGCATATCGCCGCGCCGCCGCCCGGTCCATCGCCGCAACGCGCTGCAGACAATCAGGCGCTCTTGGCGAGGCCGATCTCGACGGCGAAGCGATCCGACCGGTTGCGCAGCTCGACCAGCTGGTTCTGCAGATGGCTGAACCCTGCGCCCACCTTGTCCATCTCGCTTGCCAGGCTCTCGGTGTCGACGCGGATCGTGCCGATGGTATTCGACATCGAATCGGCGGCCAGCGCGGTCTCGTCGACCGCGGCGGTGATGATCGTCACGGTCTGCGCCTGGATTTCCATCGCCTCGCGGATGCGGTCGGCGCTCGATTGCACCTCGCTCACCGTGGCGCGCACCGAATCGTTCGATGCGACGGTGTCGCGCGTGGCCTGCTGGATCGCGGTGATCTTGTGCGCGATATCGTCGGTGGCGCGCGCGGTCTGGTTGGCCAGGCTCTTCACCTCCTGCGCCACCACGGCAAAGCCGCGTCCGGCATCGCCCGCGCGCGCTGCCTCGATCGTGGCGTTGAGCGCGAGCAGGTTGGTCTGCCCGGCAATGTCGCGGATCAGGCTGAGGATCGATTCGATCGACTCGGCATGGGTCGAGAGCGTCTGCGTGCTTGCAACGGCATGGCCCGCCTCGCGCGAGGCGCGTTCGGCGACGTCGGCGGCAATCTCCACCTCGCTGCGCGCATCCTCGATGGCGCGGATCAGCCCGGCAGCGGTCTGTGCCGCCTCGCGCATGGCGATGGCGGATTGTTCGGCGGCGGCGGCAACCTCGGACGAACGGCCAAGCATCTGCCGCGCGGCTTCCGAAGCATTGACGACCTGGCTCTTGAGCCCGGTGCCCAGATGCGAGGCCTGTTGCAGCTCGCCGTCGACGGTCTGCTTGAAGCTTGCGGTCTGTGCGGTGCGCACCATCTGCGCCTCGCGATGCGTCATCGCGTTGATCGCGAACGACATGATCTCCGCCTCGATCACCATCACCTGCGCGGTGGCGCGCGCCAGCGGAAGGAAATGGTCCATGTCGTCGTTCAGCCGCGCGCGCATCCTTTCGATGGCAAAATCATGCGTGTGCGCATTGGCGGCGAGCAACTGCCACATGGGCACGCCAAGCTTACTCGCCGACAGGGCATGGGTAAAGGCCATCTCCACCCAGGTCTGACCGCCCAGATTGGCCATTTTCTCGCGCGTGTAGATGCGGCTCGATTCCACATGGCGCTGCTTGAGCGTCTCGAGATCGCGGCCCTTTTCGGCCAGATTGGCGATGCGGCTGTAATGCTCCCAGAAGGCGAGCGCGATCGCATCTTGATCCTTTTCGAGCAGATCGAGGGCCTTGCGCGCGTAGCGCGGCAGATCTCCGGTCAGGTCGAAGGCCGACAGTCGCTGGCTGATCGAGAGTTCGTGCGCCACGGACTGATAGAGCGCCTTGAAATCGGCGCTGCCTTTCGAATCCAGTTTGGGGTCTGCCATTGCGTCCTCTCGGCTTCCGGGGTGCTTCCGCAAACGGCATATGCCTACATGGTTAACGCGGGGTTATTGCCGCGACCAGCGGAGCGGCTTCGCTGCGCAGCATGGTGCCGGGCCTGCAAACGCGCGCGCGCAATCAACAATTGCATCATTTGGGCAATCGGCTAAACAGGCGCGGGACGCAAATTCGCTGATGAACACGATCGTATAAACGGGGGAGACCATGGCAAAACCATCGGGCAGGCCGCTGTCGCCGCACCTATCCATCTGGCGTTGGGGCCCGGCCATGCTGGTCTCGATCCTCCACCGCGCCACCGGAGACGGCATGGCCGTGATCGGCGGGATTCTTCTCGTCGGCTGGCTGATGGCGCTCGCCAGCGGCCCGGAAAGCTATGCCTGGTATGTCGGCTGGGCCACGAGCCCGATCGGCTATCTGCTGATGATCGGCCTGTCCTGGGCGTTCTTCCAGCACATGCTCTCGGGCCTCCGCCATTTCGTGCTCGATATCGGCGCAGGGTACGAGGTCGACGGCAACAACCGCTGGGCGGCGCTGCTGCCGCTGCTGTCGATCGTGCTGACCGCGTTTTTGTGGGCGATCATCTTTTTCGCCTGATCCTTTGAATTATCTGTTGAGCGCTATGGGCTATGGGGCCCGCGCTGGGAGTCGACCATGGGAAGTGGCACCAGAATTGGCAAGGTTCGCGGGCTGGGGTCCGCCAAGACGGGGACGCATCACTGGGTGATGCAACGCGTCACCGCGGTCAGCAATCTCATCCTGATGATCTGGTTCATCGCCTCGCTGGTCAGCTTGCCCGCGCTCGACCATGCGACGGTCACCGCGTGGCTTTCCGCGCCGCTGCCCGCCACCGCGATGATCCTGCTGATCGTCACCGTTTTCTATCACCTGCGCCTGGGCCTTCAGGTCATCGTCGAGGATTATGTGCATGACCATGGCACCAAGTTCGGCGTGATCCTGCTGCTCAACTTCTACGCCGTTGCCGGGGCCGCCCTCGGCATCTTCGCCGTTGCGCGCATTGCCTTTGCCGGAGCTGCAAGCTGATGACCGAAGCCTACAAGATCATCGACCATGTGTACGACACGGTTGTCGTCGGCGCGGGCGGATCGGGTCTGCGCGCCACCATGGGCAGCGCCGAGGCGGGCCTGAAGACCGCGTGCATCACCAAGGTGTTCCCCACCCGCAGCCATACCGTGGCGGCGCAGGGCGGCATCGCCGCGAGCCTGGGCAACAACTCGCCCGATCACTGGTCGTGGCACATGTACGATACCGTCAAGGGTTCGGACTGGCTGGGCGATCAGGACGCGATCGAGTACATGGTGCGCGAAGCGCCTGCTGCGGTCTATGAGCTGGAGCATGCTGGCGTGCCGTTCAGCCGCAACGACAACGGCACGATCTACCAGCGGCCGTTCGGCGGGCACATGCAGAACATGGGCGAAGGCCCGCCGGTGCAGCGTACCTGCGCCGCAGCCGACCGTACCGGCCATGCGATGCTGCACGCCTTGTACCAGCAGTCGCTCAAGTACGATTCGGACTTCTTCATCGAATATTTCGCCATCGACCTGATCATGGAAGACGGCGCGTGCCGCGGCGTGATCGCGCTGTGCATGGAGGACGGATCGATCCACCGCTTCCGCAGCCATGCCGTGGTGCTGGCGACGGGCGGTTCGGGCCGCTGCTATTTCTCCGCCACCTCGGCGCATACCTGCACCGGTGACGGCGGCGCGATGGTGCTGCGCGCGGGGCTGCCGCTGCAGGACATGGAATTCGTGCAGTTCCACCCGACCGGCATCTATGGCGCGGGCGTGCTGATTACCGAAGGCGCGCGCGGCGAGGGCGGTTACCTCACCAATTCCGAAGGCGAGCGCTTCATGGAGCGCTATGCCCCCTCGGCCAAGGACCTGGCGAGCCGCGACGTGGTCAGCCGCTCGATGGCCGCCGAAATCCGCGAAGGCCGCGGTGTCGGCAAGGAAAACGACCATATTTACCTGCATCTCGACCATATTGACGAGAAGGTGCTGGCCGAACGCCTGCCGGGCATTACCGAGACCGGCAAGATCTTTGCCGGCGTCGACCTGACGCGCCAGCCGCTGCCGGTGGTGCCGACGGTGCACTACAATATGGGCGGTATTCCCTGCAATTATCACGGCCAGGTCGTCACCATCAAGGATGGCAACCCCGACACCGTGGTCCCCGGCCTCTATGCCGTGGGCGAGGCCGCGTGCGTTTCGGTGCACGGCGCGAACCGTCTGGGCTCGAACTCGCTGATCGACCTTGTGGTGTTCGGCCGCGCGACCGGCCATCACCTGCGCGACACGATCAAGCCGGGCAGCCCGCACAAGGCACTGCCCAAGGATTCGGCCGATCTGGCGCTGTCGCGTCTCGACCATTTCCGCAACGCCAAGGGCGGTTCGCCCACCGCGCAGATCCGCATGGACATGCAGAAGACGATGCAGAAGCATGCTGCGGTGTTCCGCGACACCCAGCTGCTGCAGGAAGGCACCGCGCTGATGCAGCAGGTCAACAAGCGGATGGAGGACGTCCACGTCACCGACCGCTCGCTGATCTGGAACACCGACCTGATCGAGACGCTCGAGCTCGACAACCTGCTTAGCCAGGCGGTCTGCACCATCGAAAGCGCACATGCCCGCAAGGAAAGCCGCGGCGCGCACATGCACGAGGATTATCCCGAGCGCGACGATGCCAATTTCATGAAGCACACCGTCAGCTGGTTCGAAGGCTGGGGCGGCAAGGGCGGCAAGGTGACGCTCGATTACCGCCCGGTCCACGAATACACGCTGAGCGACGAGGTCGAGTATATCAAGCCCAAGAAGCGGGTGTACTGATCGGCTGAATGGCCATCTGGCAAAGATGAATTTCGGGGCAGGCACCGCAGGCGGTTCCTGCCCCGAAGCATTCCGGGCCGTGTCAGAGGTGCCGGTCGATATGCATCCGCTCGCGCAGGATGCGAATGATCTGCACCGTGTCTTCGATGACCAGATAGAAGATCAGGTGATGCCCGCACAGCAGCTTGCGGAATTCCTTTCCCTCACTGCGATAAACTGGGTTGCGCAGCGGAAAATCGGCCAGCGAAGAAATACTCGCGCGCATCGCAGCGAGATAGTGCCGAGCCTACGCTCTGCTCCACTGCTGCGTGGTATAGACGGCGATTGCGTCCAGATCCCTGCCAGCAGCGGGGAGCAGGAGAACCTTATGCGGCATCGCCGAAATGGCGTTCCATGAACCCGTCCCAGTCGAACGGCTCGGCAGGTCCGCTCGCCAGACCCTCGCGAAGCGCGTCGTTCAGTGCTTCGCGCCGTTCATCCTCGGCCATCAGCCATCGCATCGCCTCGCGAACGACTTCGCTGGTCGAGCCATATTCGCCCGACTCCACCTTGCGGCGGGCAAACTCCTGATACGGTGCACCAAGCGCGATGGAAGTGTTCTTGGTCATGGAGCGATGATACCGGAATTCGTTACCAACGCCTACCTGGGCGCTGCCGTTTACAACAATCGCTGGCTTGCTGCTTCGTACACAAGATTACGATCCCGTCGCCCAACAGCGATGACGACGACCGTTACGGCCTCATCCTCGACCTGCTACACCAGCCGATAGCCAGCTTTGCGCAGCTTGATCTTGTAGCAGTCGCGCATCCCGTGCAGCCGCGCGGAAGGGATATGTGGATTGCGCAGACGCTCTTCCAGCTTCTTCTTGAACTGGCTCTTTATCGTCGGAGCGAGTTTGGCCCATTCGCGCGAAGCCGCGTCCAGAAACTCGAGCTCAAAGGTCTTCAATGCGCACCTTGATACGTTCCTGGTTCTCGCTCAGCCGCTGGCGGACGATGTCGGCCAGTTCCATGTCTTCCAGCCGCTCCATCAGCGCCGCCCAGGCCTTGGCGGGGACCAGATAGGCAGCGGGCGTGTTGCGGTTGAGTACGGCCAGCGGCATCCCGTCCGCCGCCTCGATCGCGGCGCTGGGATTCTTCTTCAGGTCGCTGATGCTGATGCAGCGTTCGGCCAGGATGTCGTGGATCATGACCGGATAATAGGTCGTTTAATGGGTCGCGTCAATTCCGCCGACCCCCCATAAAAAACCGGCCGGAAGCGCGGAGCTTCCAGCCGGTCTTTGTCACGTCACGGGATGGACCCGAGACGCCAGCAGCGAACTGCTTGTCTCAGCTTTCGCCGGTGATGAAGTCGGGCAGGCCGGCGTCGCCGCCGCTCTCGCCGCCTTCCGAGCGCTCGGGACGACCACGGCCGCGGCCGCCTCCGCCCGAACGTTCGCCGCGATCGCCGCCACGATCACCACCGCGACCGCGACCGCCATCGCCATCGCGACGGGGGCGACGTTCGCCGCGATCACCACGCTCGCCGCGCTCGCGCGGTTCGCGGGCAGGGCGGGTGTCTTCCAGCTCTTCACCGGTTTCCTGATCGACGACGCGCATCGACAGGCGCACCTTGCCGCGCGGATCGATCTCGAGGACCTTGACCTTCACTTCCTGGCCTTCGGACAGGACGTCGGCCACCTTCTCGACCCGCTCGTTGCGGATTTCCGACACGTGGACCAGACCGTCCTTGCCGCCCATGAAGTTCACGAACGCGCCGAAATCGACCAGGTTGACGACCTTGCCGTTATAGATCTTGCCGACTTCGGCTTCCTCGACGATGCCCAGAATCCACTTCTTGGCAGCCTCGATCTGGCTGAGGTCGGACGAGCTGATCTTGATCAGGCCTTCGTCGTCGATATCCACCTTCGCGCCGGTTTCGGCGACGATCTCGCGGATCACCTTGCCGCCGGTGCCGATGACTTCGCGGATCTTCGACTTGTCGATCTGGATCGTCTCGATGCGCGGAGCATGGGCCGACAGTTCGGTGCGGACTTCGCCCAGTGCCTTGGCCATTTCGCCCAGGATGTGCGCGCGGCCTTCCTTGGCCTGCGCCAGCGCCTGCGCCATGATCTCGCGGGTGATGCCGGCGATCTTGATGTCCATCTGCATCGTGGTGATGCCTTCGGACGTGCCGGCGACCTTGAAGTCCATGTCGCCCAGGTGATCCTCGTCACCCAGGATGTCGGAGAGCACCGCGAATTCGCTGCCTTCGAGGATCAGACCCATGGCGATGCCCGAGACCGGACGCTTCAAGGGAACGCCCGCGTCCATCATCGACAAAGAACCGCCGCACACCGTGGCCATCGACGACGAGCCGTTGGACTCGGTAATGTCGGAGAGGACACGGATGGTATAGGGGAACTCGTCCTTGCTGGGCAGCACGGGGTGCAACGCACGCCATGCCAGCTTGCCATGGCCGACTTCACGACGGCCCGGAGCGCCGAAGCGGCCGACTTCACCGACCGAATAGGGCGGGAAGTTATAATGCAGCATGAAGCTCTCGTACGACAGGCCGGTGAGGCCGTCGATCATCTGCTCGCTGTCCTTGGTGCCCAGCGTGGTGGTGCAGATCGACTGGGTTTCACCGCGCGTGAACAGCGCCGAGCCGTGGGTGCGCGGCAGGAAGCCGACCATCGCCTCGATCGGACGGATCTGCGTGGTGGTGCGGCCATCGATGCGGCTGCCGTCCTTGAGGATGGCACCGCGGACGATTTCCGCTTCCAGCTTCTTCATCAGCTTCTGCGCGGCCATCTGGTCCTGCGGCGTCGCATCGGCAAAGGCTTCCTTGGCCTTGGCACGCGCTTCGTTGAGCGCGTTCGAGCGAGCCGACTTGTCGGTCAGCTTGTAGGCCGCTGCAATGTCCGCACCGATCAGATCCTTGAGCTTCTGCTTGGCAGCGCTGAGATCGGCCTGCGGAGCCATTTCCCACGGATCCTTGGCGGCCTGTTCGGCCAGCTTGATGATCGCGTCGGTAACCTGACGGCAGGCCTCGTGCGCGAATTCCACCGCGCCGAGCATCACTTCCTCGGACAGCTCCTTGGCTTCCGATTCGACCATCATCACCGCGTCATGCGTCGCGGCGACGACCAGATCGAGCTCGCCTTCCTTGACCTCGTCCATCGACGGATTGAGCTGATATTCGCCATCCTTGTAGCCGATGCGCGCCGCACCGATCGGGCCCATGAAGGGCACGCCCGACAGGGTGAGCGCAGCCGAGGCGGCGACCATCGCAACGATATCGGGCTCGGATTCGCCGTCGAACGACAGGACCTGCGCGATCACGTTGATCTCGTTGTAGAAACCTTCGGGGAACAGCGGGCGGACGGGACGGTCGATCAGGCGGCTGGTCAGCGTTTCCTTCTCGGTCGCGCCGCGCTCACGCTTGAAGAAGCCGCCGGGGATGCGGCCTGCTGCGGAGAATTTTTCCTGGTAGTGGACGGTCAGCGGGAAGAAGTCCTGGCCTTCCTTCACCGACTTGGCGGCGGTCACGGCGCACAGCACCACGGTCTCGCCATAGGTGGCCAGCACAGCGCCGTCCGCCTGACGGGCAATACGGCCCGTTTCGAGCTTGAGGGTCTTTCCGCCCCACTCGATTTCTACAGTCTTTACGTCAAACATGAATTTTCCTTATCGAACCCGGTGCGCCCTATTGCGGACCGGGGCCTCTTCTGGTGCCAGGCTGACCGGCCTGGCGCGGTTCGGGGCCATATCTTGCCCCGCTGGCCCTGATCCGCCTCATTGCGGAAAGGCCGTTTGGAAACCGCGCACGATTATTTCCTGGCGCGGATAAACGAACGGCCCCGCTGGGGGGCCGTTTGAGAATGCTTACTTGCGGAGACCCAGCTTGCCGATCAGGTCGGTATAGCGGGCTTCGTCCTTCTTCTTGAGATAGTCGAGCAGCGAACGACGCTTGTTGACCATCATCAGAAGACCGCGACGCGAGTGGTTGTCCTTGTGGTGCGACTTGAAGTGCTCGGTCAGGTTGTTGATGCGCTCGGTCAGGATGGCCACCTGCACCTCGGGCGAGCCGGTGTCGTTGGCTTCGCGCGCATATTCCTTGATCACTTCTTCCTTGCGTTCTGCGGTAATCGTCATGTCTTCATTCCTCGAACATCATCCAAAGTTGAAACCGCGCACCACGCGGACCTCGTGGTCCGAAAGCGATACCAGTGCGAGCGGAGCATCATCGCTCCCCCGCGCCCAATATCGCCCATCGTGTGCGGCAATCCCGGTCACGACCTGCCCCATGCGGAGCCGCCTTGCCTGATCGGGAGTGAGGTCAAGAGCCGGGATGTCGGCCAGCCCTGCCTCGAATGGCAAGATTACGTCTTCTGGGGCCGCGCCATGGCGGATTTCGTCCAGTTTGTCCAGCGAAATCGCCTGAGCGAGGCCGAACGGCCCGGCCTGGCTGCGGCGGAGCATCGTCACATGGCCCACCATGCCCAGCGCCTGCGCGATGTCGCGCGCGAGGCTGCGGATGTACGTGCCCTTGGAGACATGGGCGGAGAGGGTGATCTCTTCAACCCTGTCCCCATCCGCTCCCCTGCGAAGGCAGGGGTCCATCTCCTGACCTCTCGTGCTCGACGCGCCGTCCGGAGATGGGCCCCCGCCTGTGCGGGGGACCGGCTGATTGTGGCTGATCGTGAGCGCATGCACCGTTACACTCCTGCTCGCCAGCTCCACCGTCTCGCCTGCGCGCGCCAGATCATAGGCGCGCTGGCCGTCAACCTTGAGCGCCGAGAACGCAGGCGGCACTTGTTCGATCGGCCCGGTAAAGCGCGGCAGCACGGCCTCGATCTCGGCCAGCGTCGGTCGCACGTCGCTTTCCGCCACCGGCTTGCCCTCGACATCGAGCGTGTCGGTCTCCACCCCGAAGCGGACCGTGAAATCATAGGTCTTGTCGCCGTTGAGCATCTGGCCGGTGAGCTTGGTCGCCTCGCCCAGCGCGATCGGCAGCACGCCGGTGGCGAGCGGGTCGAGCGTGCCGCCATGACCGACCTTGACCTTGCCGAAGCCGCCCTGGCGGAACGCGCGCTTGACCGCGGTGACCGCGTCGGTCGAGCCCAGGCCATAGGGCTTGTCGAGAATGATCCATCCGTGCATCGTTGCGCCGTTAGCAGGTCGTCCCTGCTTAACCAAATGCCAAGACGGGGCTGCTAATCGCTTTTGCCATGACCCGCCCGATCCTCTCGCTCGAACTCAACGAACTGTGCGCACCGCTGCTCGAGCGCTGGATGGCGGACGGCTCGCTGCCGAATTTCAGGCGCCTGCATCGGCAGAGCCATGTCTTCGAGACACAGGCGGACACGACCAGTCCCGAAGAGCTCGAGCCGTGGATTCAATGGTATTCGATCCATACCGGCCTCGCCTTTGACCAGCACCATGTCTTTCGCCTGACCGACGGGCGCGGGGCCAGCCACCGCGATATCTGGCAGGCGGTGACCGATCAGGGCAGCGCGGTGATGAACTTTGCCAGCATGAACGCACGGCCCTTTGCCCGGCCCGGCTCGCTCTATGTCGGCGATCCGTGGAGCGAGCAGGGCGATGCCTATCCGCCCGAGCTCAACATCTACAACCGCTTTGTCGGGCATAATGTGCGCGAATATTCCAATGCGGAAAACCGGCTGTCGGCGAGCGATTATGCTGCGTTCCTGCGCTTTGCGCTGACGCACGGGCTGTCGCCCGCCACGGTGCTGCGCATCACCTCGCAACTCGCGGGGGAAAAGCTGGGCAGCACGGGCAGCCATGCGCGCGTCGCGATCCTCGATGCGCTGCAATATGACGTGTTCGCGCATTATTACCGCCGCATCCGCCCGCGCTTTGCCAGCTTCTTCGCCAACTCGGTCGCGCATCTGCAGCACAGCTACTGGCGGCACATGGACCCCGATGCGTTCACGGTGAAGCCCGATGCGGCCGAGATCGGCCGTTACGCCAGCGCGATCCGCGACGGCTATGTCGCGATGGATGCGATGGTCGGGCGGTTCCTTGATCTGGCGGCACGGCATGACGCGCTGATCGTGTTCCAGACCGCGCTCAGCCAGCAGCCCTTTGCGCGCTACGAGAACCAGGGCGGCCAGCATTTCCTGCGGCTGCGCGATCACAAGGGCTTTCTGGCGCGCCGCGGCATCGTTTCGCGCAGCGCCGACCCGACGATGACGCACCAGTACATGCTGCGCTTCGACGATCAGGACCAGCGGGCGGCGGCCAAGGCGCGGCTCGAGGCGTTCCGGCTGGCCGATGGCTATCAGGTCTTCGCCACGCGCGACGATGGCGATGCCGACGCGCTCTATTTCGGCTGCCAGATCAGCTGGAAGATCGATGCCGAAAGCCCGATGACCGATACGGCGACGGGCGAGACGCACAGCATCGGTTCGCTGCTCTACGCGATGGAAGGCGTGAAGAGCGGCTGCCATCACCCCTCGGGGTCGCTGTGGATCGCCAATGGCCAGCATGTCCGCCATGCCGATCCGGTGTCGATCCTCGACATCTATCCGACGATGCTCGATCTGATGGGGATCGGCGAGGCGGCAGGCGAGCGGCGCGGCCAGTCGCTCGCTGGGCTGCTCAGGTCACACGCGGCGGCCTGACCAGTCGCTTTCGAGCAGGCCGAACACGCAGGTATCGCGGACATAGCCGGTCCAGGTGATGCGGTTGCGGCGCAGCGTGCCTTCGTGCACCGCGCCCAATTTGCGCACCGCGGCCTGGCTGCGGAGGTTGCGTGCATCGACGCGGAACTCGATGCGGGTAAAGCCCTGCGCGAAGGCGTGGTCGATCATCAGCCGCTTCATCCGCGTGTTGACCCCCGCAGCCCCCCGCGCCGCCGGCTCGACATAGGTCCCGCCGATCTCGACGACATGGTTGCGCGCATCGGGGTTGATATAGTTCGACATGCCGACCACAGAATCGCGCCACAGCACGGCGAAGCGCACCCAGCTGGTGGTGGCGTGGAATTCCTCCATCGCCTTGTCGAAATGCTCGCCCAGCATCGAGATCGGATAGATGTTCCAGATCTCGGTATCGCGCGCGCACGCGGCGCGCAGCGGCTCGACATGCTGGTTGGCGAGCGGCTCGAGCCGCAGGTCGCCATCAACCAGCAACTGGCAGAGGCCGCTCATGCCATGCGCCCCATGAAATGCTTGCGGCAAAGCGCGATATAGCGGTCGTTGCCGCCGATCTCGGTCTGCGCGCCCTGTTTGACCGCGTTGCCTGCTGCGTCGACGCGCAGGTTCATCGTCGCCTTGGCCCCGCATTCGCACACCGCCTTCAGCTCGACCAGCTGGTCGGCGATCGCCAGCAGTTGCGCACTGCCGGGGAAGAGCTCGGCCTGGAAATCGGTGCGCAGGCCATAGCAGAGCACCGGGATCCTGAGCTCGTCGCAGATGCGCGCGCACTGGAAGACCTGCGCCTTGGTGAGGAACTGCGCCTCGTCGATCAGCACGCAATCGAGCGGGGCGGAGGCGAGGTCCAGCGCCACCGCCGCGAAAATGTCGGTTTCCGGCTCGAACAGATGCGCCGGTGCCTTGAGGCCGATGCGCGAGGTGATCTGCCCCGCGCCATAGCGATCGTCGAACGCCGCCGTCCACAGCATCGCCCGCATCCCGCGCTCGGCATAGTTGAACGCCGCCTGGAGCAGTGTGGAGGATTTGCCCGCGTTCATCGAGGCATAATAAAAATAGAGCTTGGCCATCAGGGGGATTTCCCGAGAGTTTCGATGGGCACCGGACTGTCGCTCCCGGCGTGACGAGCAATAGCTCTGTCAAAGGTCGTGAAAACCGGACTGGAACCCGATGCAGCCACGATATGCATCATGTCCGCCCAATCGGCACCCTGCAAGAAGCGACCTATTGCCCAAAGGACCTCGGCACGCTTTTCGACCTGCATGTTTTCCAGCGCGACAACTTTCTGCAGCATGCTTGCGGCGACAGGCCTCGGGATTTTGAGAGCCCTCTCCAGGACCCAGCCAAGCTCGATGAGCACCGTCAGCGAGACATAAGCCGGTTCGCGAAGCACTTGAACCGCGAGCGCGGATTGCTCCGGATCATCGCCAAGCAACCAGCGCGCCAGAATGTTGGTATCAACGGCCCGCACGATGTTACCGACGTATCGCTGTGTCCATGTCCGGATCATCAACATCCGGCGACCAGCTCAGTCTCTCAATCGGTATCGGGGGGCCTTCGTGTTTGTAAAGCTCTCGGAGCTCGCGTGTCGCTTCATCGATGGAAAGCCGCTTCGTCTGTGCAACGGGGCGAAGCATCACACCGTCCCCCATCGGAATGACTTCGAGATCGCGACCCTGCGCCCAACCCAGCCGGTCGCGAACATCCTTGGGGATGACGATCTGGCCCTTGGCGGAGAGGCGCGTAATGTCGTTCACTGGGGCACTTTACGTCTTACCTGGTAAGACGTCAATCGACGCCGCTGTCCTCGCCGCCGTCTCCGCCCAGGTCCTGGGCCACCTTGGGGTCGTTCAGCAGGCGGTCGATATGGCTGCCGGTGTCGAAGCTGTCATCGGCCAGCCATTTGAGCTTGGCGGCATATTTCATCCGGACGCGCTGCGCGACCTCGCGCTGGAAATAGGCGGTGTTGGTGCGCAGCGCCTTGAGCACCACCTCTTCGTCCCTGCCGAGCAGCGGCTTCACGAACACGGTCGCATGGCGCAGGTCGGGCGACATGCGCACCTCGGTGACCGAGACGGTGGTGCTGCTCAGCACATCGTCATGCACCTCGCCCCGCGTCAGCAATTCGGACAGCACATGGCGCACCTGCTCGCCCACGCGCAGCACGCGCACCGAACGCCCCTCCGGGCTGGTATCGTTATGCCTGGCCATGATCGTTCCCTTCACGATACCCCGCCGACCGCTGCCGGGCGGCGGGGATCATGCCTTACAGCGTGCGATCGCGCATCTCGACGTCGAACGTCTCCAGGATATCGCCCGGCTTGATGTCGTTCGTATCCTGCAGCACGACGCCGCATTCCAGACCCGCACGGACCTCGGCCACGTCGTCCTTGAAGCGGCGCAGCGAGGCGATGCTCGTCTTGCTGACGATGACATCGTCGCGCGTGATGCGCGCGTAGAGGCCCTTGCGGATGAAGCCGTCGGTGACCAGCAGACCCGCTGCCTTGTCCTTCTTGCCCGCCGGGAAGATCTCCTTGATCTCCGCACGGCCGACCACGGTCTCGATCCGCTCGGGACCCAGCACGCCCGCCATCTCGCCCTTGATGTCGTCGAGCAGGTCATAGATGATGTCGAAATACTTGAACCGCACGCCATCGCGTTCGGCCAGCGCGCGCGCCTGTGCATTGGCGCGGACGTTGAAGCCGATGATCGGCGCGTTCGAGGCCTTGGCCAGCGTCACGTCGGATTCGGTAATGGCACCCACGCCCGAATGCAGCACGCGGGCCTTGATGTCGTCGGTCGAGATCTTGTGCAGCGATCCGACGATCGCTTCCACCGAACCCTGGACATCGCCCTTGACCAGCACCGGATATTCCTTGGCGCGGTTGGCGGCGAGTGCCGAGAACATCGTGTCGATGCTCGCAGGCGCCATGGTCGTGCGCTTTTCCAGCGCCTTCTGGCGGCGATAATCGGCGACTTCGCGGGCGCGCTGCTCGTTCTCGACCACGGTCAGCTTGTCACCCGCAGACGGCACCCCGGTCAGGCCCAGTACTTCTACCGGCAGCGAGGGGCCGGCCTCGTTCACCTGCTTGCCCTTGTCGTTGATCAGCGCGCGCACCTTGCCCGACTGCTCGCCGACGACGAACACGTCGCCGCGCTTGAGCGTACCGCGCTGCACCAGCACCGTGGCGACGGGCCCGCGACCCTTGTCGAGCTTGGCTTCGACCACCACGGCCTCGGCAGCGCGATCGGGATTGGCCTTGAGCTCGAGCAGTTCGGCCTGGAGCAGGATCTTGTCGACCAGCTCGTCCAGATTGATCTTCTTGAGCGCGGAGACCTCCACGTCCTGGACGTCGCCCGACATGGCTTCCACGATGACCTCGTGCTCGAGCAGGCGCTCGCGGATCTTCTGCGGGTTGGCGCTGTCCTTGTCGATCTTGTTGATCGCCACGATCATCGGCACGCCCGCGGCCTTGGTGTGATTGATCGCCTCGATCGTCTGCGGCATCAGGCCGTCATCGGCCGCCACCACCAGGATGACGATATCGGTGACATTGGCCCCGCGTGCGCGCATCTCGGTAAAGGCCGAGTGGCCCGGCGTGTCGAGGAAGGTGATCCTGTCGCCCGACTTCACCTGCACCTGATAGGCGCCGATATGCTGGGTGATGCCGCCCGCTTCGCCCGCCACCACATCGGTGCCGCGCAGCGCGTCGAGCAGGCTGGTCTTGCCATGGTCGACATGGCCCATGATCGTGACCACCGGAGGACGCGGCTTCAGCGTCGCTTCGGCATCGACATCCGCCTCGTGATCGATTTCCACGTCGGAATCGGAAACGCGGGTGATCTTGTGGCCGAATTCCTCGACCAGCAGCTCGGCAGTATCCTGGTCGATCGTCTGGTTGACGGTGACCATCATGCCCATCTTGAACAGCGACTTGACCAGATCCGCGCCCTTTTCCGCCATGCGGTTGGCGAGCTCCTGGACGGTGATCGCCTCGGGCACGACGACATCGCGCACCTGCTTGGGCTGCGCATCGCGGCTTTGGCCGCCCATGTGCAGACGGCGTTCCTTTTCGCGCGCGCGCTTGAGCGCGGCGAGGCTGCGTGCACGCGCACCGCCATCGCCTTCGTTCAGCGCCTTGCTGACGGTCAGCTTGCCGGCCTGGCGGCGGTTGTCGACCACCTTGGTGCTGGCCGCCTTCTTGGGCTTGACCTCGGGACGCGGCGCGGCGGCCACCGGCGTGAAGCGGCGCGGCGGCGGAGCGGCGCGCGTCTCTTCGGTCGCAGGCTTGGCCGCTTCCTTGGCCGCAGGCGCAGCTTCGGCCTTGGCTTCGACCGGCTCGGCCGCCGGCGCTTGCTGCGTTTCGGCAGCAGGGGCGGGCGTTTCCGTCGGCGCAGGGGACGGCTGGGCGGCAGCCTGGCGCGCTTCCTCGGCCCTGCGACGCGCTTCCTCGGCAGCACGCTGCCGTTCTTCGGTCTCGCGACGACGCGCTTCCTCGAGCGACGCCAGACGCGCCTCTTCGGCCTCGCGCAGCAGCTTTTCCTGCAGCTCGCGGCGGCTCAGCGCCGAAACCGGCTGCTGCGGACGCGGCGGCGGCGGCGGGGCGGCCGCAGGGGCAGGGGTGGGGGCCGGAGCGGGCGCAGGGGCAGGCGCGGCAGCAGGCGCTTCGCCCGGCTTGCCGACCAGCTTGCGGCGCTTGACCTCGACCACGACCTTGTTGGTGCGGCCATGGCTGAACGTCTGCTTGACTTCGCCCGCCTCGACAGAACGCTTCAGCCCCAGCGGCTTGCGACCCAGCGTCGGCTTGTTTTCGGTATCTTCACTCATCGAACAGACTCAATCCTCAAAAAATTCTCATGTCGGGCGATGCTTCAGGCATCGCCGGTCCGCGCGGGGCATGTCCGCGCACGCCAGAGCGCGCTAGACTGGCTCGCCGGGGCCGGGCACGGCCCCCTCCCCTTTGAAGTGCAGCAATCGGCCAAGAAACTGGTCAATGCGGGCGGCGGCACGCTGATCGGTCAGCGCCACATGAACCGCGTTGTCGCGCCCCAATGCCACAGACAGGCGGGTGCGGTCTACAGGCAATACCGACCCGCGCTGGCCGCTGCCTTCGGCATCGCTGCCCACGCGCCAGGCCTGGTCGAGCTTGGCATTGCCGTCGGGCGAGCTGTCGCTTGCATGCAGCAGCAGCCACACCTTGCCGCGCCGCGCCGCTTCGGCGATGCGGTCCGATCCCGTCAGCAGCGTGCCCGATCGCGATTCCAGCCCCAGCCGGTCGAGCAGCGCACGGGTCAGCGCTTCCTCGATCATCGCAGGCAGATCATCCGGAACCGTGATCGGCCCGGTCTTGAACGCGCGTGCCAGCGCGGCCTTCAGCCGGCCCTTGGCGATCGCCGCTTCGAGCTCGGGCCGCGTCACGCCGATCCACGCACCGCGCCCGGGGGCACGCGCGCGCACGTCGGGAGCGACCTGGCCCTCGGGGCCGATCGCCAGCCGGATCAGCGCGCCACGCTCCGCCCGCTCGCCGCTAAGGATGCAGCGGCGGATCGGGCCATCCGCCTTGTCGGCGGCGTTATCGGTGGCGTCGTCGGTTAGAAGATCACCGGCCGTGTCATTGGGAAGTTTCCGCATGCGCGTCCTCCCCATCGGCGCCCGCATCTTCGTCCTCGAACCAGTGCGCGCGCGCGGCCATGATGATCTCGTTGCCCTGCTCTTCGGTCAGGCCATAAGTCGCCAGCACGCCGCCCTTGTCTTCGGGCCGCTTGTTGGCGGGGGCCGAATTGTCGCGGCGGCGCTGTTCGGTGCGCTTCTTGGCGATCAGCTCGTCGGTGGCGAGATCGGCCAGATCGTCGAGCGTCTTGATTCCCGCCTTGCCCAGCGTCACCAGCATCGCTTCGGTGAGGTGCGGCAGCTCGGCCAGCGCATCCTCGACGCCCAGGCCGCGACGTTCCTCGCGCGAGGCTTCCTCGCGGCGCTCGAGCGCTTCCTGCGCACGGCTCTGCAGCTCTTCGGCCAGCTCCTCGTCAAAGCCCTCGATGCTCGAAAGCTCTTCCGGAGAAACATAGGCGACTTCCTCGAGCTCGCTGAACCCTTCGGCTACCAGCAGCTGCGACAGCGTCTCGTCGACGTCGAGCTCGTTCTGGAACATTTCCGAACGCTCGGTGAATTCCTTCTGGCGCTTCTCGCTCGATTCCGCCTCGGTCATGATGTCGATGGCAGAGCCGGTGAGCTGGCTGGCCAGACGCACGTTCTGGCCACGACGGCCGATGGCGAGTGACAGCTGGTCGTCGGGAACGACGACCTCGATGCGGCTTTCTTCCTCGTCGATCACCACGCGGCTGACGGTGGCCGGCTGCAGCGCGTTGACGACGAAGGTCGCGGTATCTTCCGACCAAGGGATGATGTCGATCTTCTCGCCCTGCATTTCCTGCACGACGGCCTGGACGCGGCTGCCCTTCATGCCGACGCACGCGCCAACGGGGTCGATCGAGCTGTCATAGCTGATCACGCCGATCTTGGCACGGCTGCCCGGATCGCGTGCAGCGGCCTTGATCTGGATGATGCCGTCGTAGATTTCGGGCACTTCGAGTTCGAACAGCTTGCGCATGAAATCGGGATGCGCGCGGCTGAGGAAGATCTGCGGGCCACGGTTCTCGCGGCGGACGTTGAGGATGATCGCGCGGATGCGGTCGCCGACGCGGGCGACCTCGCGCGGGATCTGCTGTTCGCGGCGGATCACGCCTTCGGCGCGGCCCAGATTGACGATGACATGGCCGAACTCGACCGACTTGACCACGCCGGTGATGATTTCGCCGACACGGTCCTTGAACTCGTCATACTGGCGCTCGCGCTCGGCATCGCGGACCTTCTGGAAGATCACCTGCTTCGCGGCCTGCGCGTCGATGCGGCCGAGGTCCACCGGCGGCAGCGGATCGACGATGAAGTCGCCGACCTGCGCGCCCTTTTGCAGCTTTTCGGCCTGCTTGACATCGACCTGCTTGAAATAGTCCTCGACCGTCTCGACCACCTCGACGACGCGCCACAGGCGCAGGTCGCCGCTGACCGGATCGAGCTTGGCGCGGATGTCGTTCTCCGCGCCGTAACGGGCCCGCGCCGCGCGCTGGATCGCCTCTTCCATCGCTTCGAGCACGATGGCCTTGTCGATCATCTTTTCGGTCGCCACCGAGTTGGCGATGGCGAGAAGTTCAGCCTTGTTGGCGGAAATGGCGCTGGCCATGATCAGTCTTCCTGTTCTTCGAGAGCTTCAGTGTCTGGGGTTTCTTCGAATTCTTCAATGTCGTCCACGCCGCTGGTATCGAGCGGGCGGGTGGCAGCAATCAGCTTGTTGGTCAGCATCAGCTTGGCGCTGAGCACCTGCGCGAACGGAACCGTGACGCTGCCGACCTTCTTGTCGTTGACCGAGATCATGTCGCCTTCGAGCGAGAGCAACTCGCCGGTCAACTGCTTGCGGCCTTGCGCCGCCTCGGTCAGCACCAGCCGCGCCTCATGGCCCAGCCAGTTGCCGTAATCCTTGAGTCGGGTGAGCGGCCGGTCGATTCCAGGCGAGCTCACCTCGAGCCGGTACGATCCGGGCACCGGGTCCTTGCCGGCCTCCTCCAGCGCATCGAACACGTCGGAAATGCGGCGCGACAGCGCGGCGCAATCGTCGATGTTGAGCTGGCCGGTCTCGGGCCGCTCGGCCATGATCTGCAGCGTGCGGTCATCGCCCGCGCCGAACAGGTGCACGCGCACGAGCTCGAAGCCCAGAGCGGTCGCTTCGGGTTCGACAAGGGCGGCAACGGCGGCAAGATCGGTCAAGTACGCGCTTTCTGGCTTGGTGCTGGTTGGCAGGGCAGCAAAAGCTCGTTCGCGCCGGCCCCGCGGGGTGCCGGCCCGTCAAGTTTCAGCAACCATGTCGGGATAGCGGCCATATAGGCGCTTGAGGCCTGATAAGCAAGCCATAACTGCCGCGTCGGCCCGCGCCGCATGCCGGTAACCTTATGCCTTAACGTGGCTGCCGGTCACCGTCCCGCGAGGGGACGCCGGTTTCGCGCGACTGGCAAACCGGCAGCCATTTGGTTAGCATCCCGTAAATGCCGCATTGAGGTGGCGTTAATGCATCGCACGACGGGAGCAGCGAACCATGAAATGGCCCAAGGCACGACAGGTGGCAGGCGGCGGCATGCTGGTCGGGATTGGTGCACTCGTGGGCGCGATGCTCACCAGTGCTCCCGGCGATGCGGCGATTCAGCCGCTGACCAAGGCCGCGCTTCCCGGTACGCAGGCCCAGGTGTCCGCCCCAGCGGCACCGGTTCTGGCCAAGGCCGATTCTGCCATCACCACGCCCGAACAGGCAGGTTATGCGATCAAGAGCGTGATGACGATCGATGGTCCGCTCGGGCACGGCAATTATTACTGGGACGAAAGCAACGCGCCTGCGACGGGCCCGATGCTGATCACGGTCGATCTCGCGGCGCAGACGCTCTCGGTCTTCCGAGATGGCCACGAGATCGGCGTCGCGGTGATCCTGTACGGCACGCCGGAAAAGCCGACCCCGCTCGGCGCCTTTCCGATCACCCAGAAGGATGCCGATCACGTCTCCAACCTCTATGACGCGCCGATGCCGTACATGATGCGGCTGACCAACGACGGCGTCGCCATCCATGGCAGCGATGTCGAATGGGGCTATGGCACGCGCGGCTGCATCGGCGTGCCGACCGCCTTTGCCAAGCTGCTGTTCGAGCAGGTGAAGCTGGGCGACGTGGTGATCATCACCAACGGCCAGCGCATCAATGTGGGTGACGCGGTCGCCGGGGTCTGATGCGCAGCATCGGCTGGCCAATCGCTTCGTCGCTGGCTAGACACGGGTGATGGATCGCCAGCAAGCCAGCATCCTTATCCAGCAGGCCATCACCGCATTGCGCAGCGGGGAAGCGACGCGCGCGCGCGATCTGCTGAACAACGTCGTGAAAGACCCGCCGCCGGGCGAGGTGCCGCCCTGGTTCCTGCTCGCCCAGGCCTGCCAGATGGCAGGGGATTCGGTCGGGCAGGGCGATGCGCTGACCCGGTTGCTGGCAGAAGAACCGCGGCATCTGGGCGGTCTGCTGCTGATGGCAGGGCACCAGGCGGGGCAGGGGGATTCGCGCGCGGCCTCATCCTTCTATACCACCGCACTCGCGGTCGCCGATCACGCCCCCGATCAGGTGCCGCAGGCGATGATCCCGCTGCTGCAACAGGGCCAGCTGTATCTGCAAAAGGCGCAAGGTGAATATTCCGCGTTCCTGAACGCGCAGCTCGCAGACAAGGGCATCGCACCGGGCGCGGTATCGCCGCGCATCGACATGGCGCTCGACCTGCTGCTGGGCCGCAAGCAGCTTTACGTGCAGGAGCCGACCAGCTTCTATTTTCCCGGCCTCCCGCAGCGGCAGTTCTACGAGGCGGCCGAGTTCGACTGGGCGCAAGGCTTCGAGGCGCAGGCCGGCGCGATGCTGGCGGAGCTCGAGGGCTTGCTCGCGCGGCAGCCCGGCGATTTCAGCCCCTATGTCCAGACCCGGCCCGATCGGCCCGCCGCCGCCAACCCGTTGCGCGACGATCCCAGCTGGGGCGCGCATTATCTGTGGGAGAACGGCGCGCCGGTCGCCGATCATGCGGCGATCGCACCGGCGACCATGGCCGCGCTCGCCACCGCGCCGATGCCGGTGATCGCCGCGCGCTCGCCGATGGCGCTCTATTCGCTGCTGCGCCCCGGCACGCATATCCGCCCGCATCACGGCATGCTCAACACCCGGCTGATCTGCCACCTGCCACTGATCACCAACGCCGATTGCGCGATCCGTGTCGGCAACGAGACGCGGACCTGGCAGCAGGGCAGGCTGATGATCTTCGACGACAGCATCGAGCACGAGGCCTGGAACCGCGGCAGCGCCACGCGCATCATCCTGCTGTTCGAGATCTGGCGGCCCGAAATCTCAATGGATGAACGCACCGCGCTGACGGCGATCTTCGAGGCGATCACCGCCTATGGCGGCCTGCCCCCCGACCAGGGCTGACGGCAGCGAATGCTGCGCACAATCCCCCGGATTGAATCCACTTGACCTGCCACGCTGTATTATGGCAGTGAAGCAGTGATGGCAGACAACTCCAAACCCGTTTACCTCAAGCTCCGCGACATCATCGCCGCCTCGATTCTCGACGGCATCTACGCGGAAGGCGACATGCTCCCTTCGGTCCGGGCGTTCGCTGCCGAACAACAGGCCAATCCGCTGACGGTCGCCAAGGCGTACCAGATGTTCCAGGACCAGGGGCTGGTCGAGGTGCAGCGCGGGGTGGGCATGTATGTCGCACCCGGCGCGGTCGACAAGCTCCGCGCGATGGAGCGCGAGGACTTTCTCCAGCATGTCTGGCCGCCGGTGCTGCGCCAGATGCGGCGCATCGGGCTGTCGCCCGCCGCCCTACTCGACGAAGAAAAGGCCTGATTGCTCAGGGGTCTACCGCATCTTCGGGCAGATCCTCGACGCGCGGCAGCCGGTCGGCCAGCGCCAGGTCGAACTGTTCTTTGTCCAGCCGGCCTTCCCATTTCGACACCACCACCGTCGCCACCGCGTTGCCGATGAAATTGGTCAGGCTGCGGCATTCGGACATGAACCGGTCGATCCCCAGGATCAGCGCCATGCCCGCAACCGGCACCGAGGGCACGATCGACAGGGTCGCCGCCAGCGTGATGAAGCCTGCGCCGGTGACGCCCGCCGCGCCCTTGGACGAGATCATCGCGACGCCGAGCAGCAGCAATTGCTCGCCGATCGACAGTTCGACATTGCACGCCTGCGCGATGAACAGCGCCGCCAGCGTCATGTAGATATTGGTGCCGTCGAGGTTGAAGCTGTAGCCGGTGGGCACGACCAGGCCGACGACCGTCTTGGGGCAGCCCGCACGCTCCATCTTCTCGATCAGGGACGGCAGCGCGCTTTCCGAGGACGAGGTGCCGAGCACCAGCAGCAGTTCGGCGCGCAGATAGGCGATCAGCTTCAGGATCGAGAAGCCGCAGGCCCAGGCCACCGCGCCGAGCACGACGAGCACGAACAGCAGCGAGGTCGCGTAGAAGGTCGCGACCAGCGCGGCGAGATTGGCGAGCGTGCCGATGCCATATTCGCCGATGGTGAACGCCATCGCGCCGAACGCGCCGATCGGGGCTGCCTTCATCACGATGCCGACCAGCTTGAAGAACGCGGCGGAGGCATCCTCGAGCAGGTCGAGCAGCCGCGCGCCCTTGTCCCTGATCATCGCCAGCGAAATGCCGAACAGGATCGACACGAACAGCACCTGGAGCAGGTTGCCGCTGCTCAGCGAGGCGAGAAATGTGTCCGGCACAATGCTGCTCAAGAAACCGGTGATGCTCGATTCCTGCGCCTTGGCGGTATATTCGCTGACCTTGCCGGTATCGAGCGTGGCCGGATCGACGTTCAGTCCTGCGCCGGGCCGGACGACATTGGCGACGATCATCCCGACGATCAGCGCGAGCGTGGAGAAGGTGAGGAAATAGGCAAAGGCCTTGCCCGCGACGCGCCCGACGCTCGCCAGATCGCGCATGCCGGCGATGCCGGTGACGATGGTCAGGAAGATGACCGGCGCGATCACCATCTTGACCAGCTTGATGAACACATCGCCCAGTGGCTTCATCGCCGCGCCGGTCTCGGGCGCGAAATGCCCGAGCGCCACGCCCGCGACGATCGCGACCAGCACCTGCACATAGAGCTGCGCATACCAGGGACGCGGGGCCTGGGTGGGGAGCGGCGAGGGTGGAGCGATGGATACCATACGCTTCGCCTATCACTGTGCGCAGCTCTGTCCAACCGGCGAGTCGGCCTTATCGACCGGCGCGGCGCTGCAAGTGGTGGCGATCCGTCTGTCGCTGTAACCTTGCTGCTGCCATCATCGGAACTGCCTGCAGCATTGCGCCGGATCGGGAGCAGGACATATGCAGTTGGACCAGAGGGCGAGCAAGGCGGATGCGATGCTGCCTTTGCTGTTGGGAAGCATAGTCCTGACCCAGATTGTCTATATCGCGAAATCGGCCCTCGAGATCGAGATTGCGAGCACGGCGATCTGGTCGGTGGAGACCCTGCTGTTCCTCGCCATCGCCGTGCTGGGGCTGGTGGCGATGCTGCAGCGGACGTCGCTCGCGCCTGCCATGGCGGGCATTGCGCTGGGCGGGCTGGTCAACATGCTTCAGGTCGGCATGGGGCTGACGCTGTTCGCACCGCTCTCGAACGCCGGCGATGCCATGGCGCCGGTCTATGAATCCGTGGTGGCCATGGCCTTTTTTCTCTTTTTCAGCGGCAAGCTGCTGTTCGGGTTCGCAGCGTTCGTGATCGGCACGCACCTTTCCCGTCATGGCGGCCCAGTCCGCTTCGTCGGCCTGTCCGCCATCATTTCAGGTATCGTCGCGATGCTGGTCAATACTGGCGGCATCGCGCTCGGCATGGACTGGCTCTATCCGGCAGGCGCCACCGGCACGATCGCAACCGCGCTGCTCGCCCTGGCGCTGCACGTCGAGTCTCGCCCGGCTCGGCAGACTGCCGGATGAGCCCGATCGGCCTCACCCGAACGGCGCGTCGATCGCGGGTTGCGGCTGGGTGAACCAGCGCGGGCCGTCGTCCGTCATGTAGAAATGGTCCTCCAGCCTTATGCCGAACCGATCGGGGATGACGATCATCGGCTCGTTGGAAAAGCACATGCCGGTGGCGAGTGGCGCGGTGTCGCCGCGCACCAGATAGGCGGGTTCGTGGATCGACAGGCCTATGCCGTGTCCGGTGCGATGGGGCAGGCCGGGCAGCGCGTAATCGGGGCCGAGCCCTGCGGCTTCCAGCACGCGGCGCGCGGCGGCATCGACGCTCTCGCACGGTGCGCCGGGCCGGGCGGCGTCGAAAGCGGCGGCTTGCGCAGCATGTTCGAGGTCCCAGATGCGGCGCTGCTCGTCATCGGGGCTGCCGAAGACATAGCTGCGCGTGATGTCCGAATGATAGCCGTGCACCGTGGTGCCGGTATCGATCAGCACCATGTCGCCCTCGCGCAACTCGGGATCGCCTGGCAGACCGTGCGGAAAGGCCGATCCGCGCCCGAACTGGACCATGCAGAAGGTACTGCCCGGACCGCCCATCGCGCGGTGGGCGTCGCCGATGAAGCGGATCACCTCGCTCGCCCTGATGCCTTCGTGCAGGATCAGCGCGGCGCGGCGATGCGCTTCGAGCGTCATCGACTTGGCCTGCTGCATCAGCGCGATTTCGGCCGGCGACTTGTGCATGCGGCAACCGTCGATCGCCGGGGCTCCGCTAGTGAGCGTGAGGCCGGGGGCGGATTTGGCGATGCGGTCGACGAAGAGGAAGGGCAGCGCCGGGTCGATCGCGAGCGTTGTCGCGCCCCAGGCCCGGCAGGCGTCGGCGACCAGCGCGGTCGGCGATTCGTCCTCCTGCCAGAGGCGGATCTCGACCTCGATCGCCAGCTCCGCCTGGAGCGACCCCAGCTCGAAATAGGGCGCGATCATGACGGGATCGCCTTCGACCGGGATCAGCAGCGCCACCAGCCGCTCGGTCCCGCCCCAGGAGACGCCGGCAAAATAGCGCAGGCTCGCGCCCGCGCCGACGATCAGCGCGTCGGCCCCGGCCTCGCGAGTGAGCTTGCGCGCCTTCTCGATGCGTGCCAGCCGTTCCTCGCGCGTGATCGCCGGGGCGGCGTCCTGCCAGGGGCCAAGCCCGGCCAGCTGCTCGGCTGCGGTCGATCCGCCAATGCCTTTCATATCGTGTCTCCAAAACGCGCCGCATCGAACGGCGCCAGATCGATGGCAGTCGGCTGGCCCGCCGCCAGCGCAGCGACCAGTTCTCCCGTCACCGCCGCGAGCGTCAGCCCCAGATGCTGGTGCCCGAAGGCATATAGCAGATTGCGCGCGCGGGTGCTCCGGCCGATCGCGGGCAGGTAATCGGGCAAGGTCGGGCGCGCGCCCATCCAGGGGGTGCCGGGCAGGTCGAAGGGCAGGCCAAGCTCGGCGACATGGCCGCGCAGCTTTTCCCATTTCGCCGGATCGGGCGGCGCGCTGCGCGATGCGAACTCGACAAAGCTGGCCGCGCGCAGGCCGCCGGCAAAGCGGGTGACGATCATCGATCGGTCCTCGAACGCGACCGGGGGCATGTCCTGCGGCCAGCGGCTGACGGGCGACTGGATGTGATAGCCGCGCTCGGCGATCAGCGGGATGCGCGCACCGATGGGCCGCAGAAGCTCGGCAGAGGCGGCCCCGGCGCACAGCACGATCTGGTCGGCGCGCAGCGTCTCGGCGCCCAGCCGGACGACCGCCGTGCCGCCCTCCAGCGCGATGCCACCGGCCTGTCCATGGCGGATCGTGCCCCCGCTTGCCGCCAGCGCGGCGCGCAGCGCATCGGCGAGCCCGCCGAGATCGGCGATCTGGCCCGAGCCTGCAAAGCGCACCGCGCCCGCAATCTGCCCGTCGCGCGCCAGATCGCGGATCGCGGCGAGCTCGTCCGCGCTTGCATCGCGCACGCTGGCGGTGCCGATATCGGTTTCGGTCCAGAAGGCGCGGCCTCGCGCCGCAGACGCCGCGCTCTCCCAGGCGACGAAATGGCCGTCCTCGCGCAGCAGGTGCGCGGCCCCGATACGCGCGGTCATTCTCCGCCAGGCGGGCATCGCGCCCGTCAGCAGCGACGAGAGCGCGCGCGTTCCGCTAGCGAAGCGTTGCGGCGTGCTCGCCCGCATCAGGCGCAGTGCAAACGGTGCCCAGGTCCGCATCTGGCCTGCCGGGAGCGCGAGCGCGCCGCGCGGATGCAACCGCGACCACGCGCTGCGGATCGTCGCCAGCGAGGCAAGCGGCTGGACCTGCTCGACCGCGATATGCCCGGCATTGCCCCAGGATGCACCTTGCGGCTTTTCTTGCGGCTCCAACACTGTCACGATGCAGCCCGCGCGCTGCAACTGCAGTGCCGCACAGAGGCCGACAAGGCCCCCGCCAATGACGAGAGCGGTCGCACGCGAAGGATGGCTGCTGTTTTTCATCTTGCAGGTCCTATCCTATAATCGTATACGATTTTATCGCAACAGGGGATTTCCGCGACGATGACGGCTCACAAGACGCTTTGGCAGGGAGTGTATCCCGCCGCCACCACCCAGTTCACCGATAGCCTCGCGATCGATCACGATGCGACGCAAAAGGTGCAATCGGCGCTGGTCGATGATGGCGTCGACGGGTTGATCATCCTGGGGACCTGCGGCGAGAACAATTCGCTAGAATCTGACGAGAAGCTCGCCGTGCTCAAGGGCGCGGTCGAGGCGGTCGGCGGCCGGGTGCCTCTGGTCGCGGGCGTCTCCGAATTCACCACCAAGCGCGCGATCGAATATGCTCGGGCGGCCGAGGCGATCGGAATCGACGCGCTGATGCTGCTGCCGTGCATGGTCTATGTGCCGCGCGTCGAGGAGCTCGAGGCGCATTTCCGCGCGGTGGCCGAGGCGACCAGCCTGCCGATCATGCTCTACAACAACCCGCCCGCCTATCGCGTCAATGTCGATTTCGACACGCTCGCGCGGCTCGAGAATGTGCCCAATATCGTCGCGATCAAGGAAAGCGCGCCCGATCCGCGCCGCTTCACCGACCTCATCAATCGGTTCGGCGACCGCTATACGGTGATGGCCGGGCTTGACGATGTCGCGCTCGAAGGGCTGATGCTCGGCGCATCGGGCTGGGTCTCGGGCCTGACCAGCGCGTTCCCGCGCGAATCGGTGGCATTGGTCGCGGCGCAGCGGCGCGGCGATTATGCCGAGGCGCTGCGCATCTATCGCTGGTTCATGCCGCTGCTGCATCTCGATGCCGAACACGACCTGGTCCAGTCGATCAAGCTCGCCGAGCAGATCATGGGCCGGGGTTCCGAACGCGTGCGCATGCCGCGCATGCCGCTGACCGGCCAGCGCCGTGCCGACGTGATCGCCTGGGTCGAGCAATGCGCGGCGACCCGCCCCGTGCCCGACGTCGCGGCGGCCGCCTGACCGCGCATGAAGCACACCTTCTTCTGCATAGACGGCCATACGGCGGGCAATCCCGTCCGTCTGGTCGCGGGCGGCGCGCCGCTGGTGCGCGGGTCCTCGATGGCCGAGCGGCGGATGGATTTCATCGAGCGGTTCGACTGGATCCGCACCGGCCTGTGCTTCGAGCCGCGCGGGCATGACATGATGTCGGGCGGGTTCCTCTATCCGCCCACCCGGCCCGAGAACGATGTCGGCATATTGTTCATCGAGACCTCGGGCTGCCTGCCGATGTGCGGGCACGGCACGATCGGCATGATCACCTTCGGCCTGGAGCACGGGCTGATCCAGCCACAGACGCCTGGGCTGCTCAAGGTCGAGGTGCCCGCGGGCGACATCGCAATCGAATATGAGCGCGATGGCGACAAGGTGGCCTGGGTGCGCATCCGCAACGTCCCCTCGTTCGTCGCGGCCGAAGGCGTCGAGATCGACGTGCCGGGCCTTGGGCCGCTCTCGATCGACATCGCCTATGGCGGCAATTTCTATGCGATTGTCGAGCCGCAGGGCCATTATGCCGGGCTGGACGATCTGGGGGCGGCGCGGCTGATCGAGCACGCGCGCACCATCCGCACCATGCTGCGCGAAAAGATCAAGCCGGTGCACCCGCTCGACGAGCGGATCCGGGGGGTCAGCCATGTGCTCTGGGCCGACAAGCCCAAAGGCGAGGACGCGGACGGGCGCAACGCGGTCTTCTATGGCGAGCGCGCGATCGACCGCTCGCCCTGCGGCACCGGCACCTCGGCGCGGCTGGCGCATCTCGCGCACAAGGGCAGGCTCCAGGTCGGCGAGCGCTTCGTGCACGAAAGCTATATCGGCAGCCGCTTCATCGGCCGGGTGGAAGAGGCAATCGAACTGGGCGGGCATGCAGCGATCATCCCCTCGATCCAGGGTTCGGCGATCGCGACCGGCTTCAATACCATCTGGATCGACGACAAAGACCCCTTTTGGGATGGCTTCTCTGTGATATGAGAGGCTTATGAGCATCGCCGCGCGCAACGTTTCCGAACAGCTGGTCGACCAGGTTCGCGCCCGCATTCTCAACGGCACCGTCGCGCCCGATCGCCCGATCCGCCAGGACGCGCTCGCCGCCGAAATGGGGGTGAGCAAGATCCCGCTGCGCGAGGCGCTGGCGCGGCTGGAGCAGGAAGGTCTGCTCGCCTCGCAGGCCAATCGCGGCTTTACCGTGCGCCCGCTGACCGCCGTCGAGGCCGAGGAGGTCTATGCGCTGCGGCTCAAGCTCGAACCCGAAACGATTGCCATCGCCGCGCGGCTGGCCGATGCCGGCGAGCAGCAGGCGGCCTCCGACCTGCTCGACCAGCTCGACAGCCTCACCGATTCCGGCGGCGAAGGCGTGGGAGCGTTCAACCGGGCGTTTCACCTCGCATTGCTCCGCCCCGCCGGGCGCCCGGTGACCTTCACCATTCTCGAGCGGCTGCACGTGCTGTCGGAACGCTATGTCCGCAAGCATCTCGAGCCGCTCGGGCGCAACGAGCGCGCCAACGAGGAGCATCGCGAGATGCTGCAGGCCTGGCTAGCGCGAGACGAACGCAAGATCTGCGCGCTGACCGTGGTGCATATCGGCAAGACGCTCGATGACCTCAGGCTGCAGCTGCAAACCGAATCCAAGGGACCGCCGGGCTGATCGCCCGCGCGCATAATCATAAAGGGACGCGACGGATGGGGATTTTAGGGCCGATCAAACCGATAGTGCAGGCGGCCGACGCCCCCGCGGGCAGCCGCCTGAAGCCGACATTGTCCTGGCCGCACCTGATCGCGCTGGGCGTCGGGGCGATCGTCGGCACCGGGATCTACACGCTGACCGGTGTGGGGGCCGAGCGCGCCGGGCCGGCGGTGATCCTGGCCTTCGCGATTGCGGGCGCGGTCTGCGCCTGTGCCGCGCTCGCCTATGCCGAGCTCGCGACGATGATCCCGACCGCCGGTTCCGCCTATACCTATACCTATTCGGTGGTCGGCGAGACATTGGCCTGGGTGGTCGGGTGGAGCCTGATCCTCGAATATTCGCTTGCCTGCTCGACCGTCGCGGTGGGCTGGTCGGGCTATCTGGTCGGCTGGCTGCAATCCGCCGGGGTCGAACTGCCAACCATGCTGCTGTCAGGGCCGCATGCCGGGGGGATCATCAACCTGCCCGCGGTGATCGTTTCGCTGGCGATCGCGGCCATGCTGATGGCGGGCACGCGCGAAAGCGCCACGCTCAACATCATCCTTGTCATCATCAAGCTGACCGCATTGACCGCCTTTGTCGCGCTGGCGCTGCCCGCCTTCGATTCGGCCAATTTCACGCCGTTCATGCCCTATGGCTTCGGTAGCACGGTGCAGGACGGATCGACCCGCGGCGTGATGGCGGCCGCGGCGATCGTGTTTTTCGCCTTTTACGGTTTCGACGCGGTGGCGACCTCGGCTGAGGAGGCGCGCAATCCGGGGCGCGACCTCACCATCGGAATTGTCGGGTCGATGGCGGTATGCACGCTGATCTACATGGCGGTGGCCTTGTCCGCGGTCGGGGCGATGTCGTACCTGACGCTCGGCAATTCGCCCGAGCCGCTGGCGCTGGTGCTGCGCACGCTTGGCCATCCGACCGCCTCCTATCTGGTCGCGCTCGCGGCGCTGATCGCGCTGCCGTCGGTGATCCTGGTGATGATGTACGGGCAGAGCCGCATCTTCTTCGTGATGGCGCGCGACGGCCTGCTGCCCCAGGCGCTGTCGCGCGTCTCGCCCAGGACCGGCGCGCCGGTGCTGGTGACTGGGATTACCGGCGTGTTCGTTGCTGCTGTCGCCGGCTTCTTCCGGCTCGACGAGATTGCCGAGCTCGCCAATGCGGGGACCCTGCTCGCCTTCATCGCGGTGGGCGGTTGCCTGATGGTGCTGCGCAAGCGGGCGCCCGAATTGAAGCGGGTGTTCAAGTGCCCGCAGCCCTATCTGGTGGGTACGCTCGCGATTCTCGGCTGCCTCTATCTGCTCGCCAGCCTGCCGTCGCAGACCTTGGTGCGCTTTGCGTTGTGGAACGTGGCGGGCCTTGCTTTCTACTTCCTCTACAGCCGCTCGCGCAGCCAGGCGCTGCAGGATCAGCAGGCCGGGGCGTAATCAAAACGGGCCGAGCAAGGCCCGCAACAGGGGAATGGATATGCGGATCGGTCGGATTTTGCTGGCGAGCCTGTCGGCGCTCGCGCTGGCGGGCAGCGTTTCGGCGCAGTCGCTCGGCCAGGCGGAAAGGCGCGAGCTGGCCGATCCCATCCCGGCGCGCACGCTGGGCGAAGGCCCCTGGCCGCGCACCGTGCTGCGCAACGCGATCTATGTTGATGGCACCGGCGCGCCTGCGCAAGGCCCGGTCGATATCGTCATCGAGAACGACCGGATCGTGCAGATTGCCAGCATCGGCGCGCCCGGCGCCATCGAGGAAGCGCGCAGGCCCTCGCGTGGCGACAAGGAATATGACCTGACCGGCCATTATGTGCTGCCCGGTTTCGTCGACGCGCATGTCCATCTGCACACGCTGAGCGACGGGCAGGGCGTGCCGAGCGACTATGTGCTGAAGCTCTGGCTGGCGCATGGCATCACCACCGCGCGCAATGTCGGCTCGTCCGAAATGTCGATCGAGCAGCAGGTGGCGATCAAGAACCGGCTGGCGCGCAACGAGATCACCGGCCCCCGGCTCGATGTCTATCCGATGTTCCAGCAGATCGGCCTGCCGATCCGCACCGCCGAACAGGGCCGCGCGGCGATCCGCGATGCCAAAAGGCGCGGCGCGGATGGCATCAAGTTCATCGGCGGCAGCGAGGCGGCCTTGCTCGCCGCGATCGACGAGACGAAGAAGCTGGGGATGCATTCGACCATGCACCATGCCCAGGGCGTGGTCGCCTATGCCAATGTGCTGCGCACCAGCGAGGCGGGCCTCGAATCGATGGAGCACTGGTACGGGCTGCCCGAGGCACTGTTCACCGACCGCAAGCTGCAGGACTGGCCCGGCGATTTCGTCAATACCGACGAGCAGATGCGCTTCGGCGAGGCGGGCAGGCTGTGGAAGCAGGCGGCGAAGCCCGGCTCGGAGCGCTGGAACGAGGTGATGGAGACGCTGCTGAAACGCGGCTTCACCATCGACCCCACATTCACTGCCTATCTCGCCAGCCGCGATCTGATGCGGATGAACCGCGCGGTCTGGCACAATGACTACACGATGCCTGCCTTGTGGGACTGGTACCGCCCCAGCCGGATCAATCACGGCAGCTACTGGTTCGACTGGACCACCGAGCGCGAGATGGACTGGAAGGAGAATTTCCGGCTGTGGATGGCGTTCGTCAATGAATACAAGAACCGTGGCGGGCGCGTCACCGTGGGGTCGGACGCGGGCTATATCTACAACACCTATGGCTTCGGCTATATCCAGGAAATGGAGCTGCTGCGCGAGGCCGGGTTCAGCCCACTCGAGGTGATCAACGCCGCAACGCAGCAGGGCGCGCGGCTGCTCGGCCATGATGCGGATGTCGGTACGATCGAGCCGGGCAAGAAGGCGGACCTCGTCATCGTCAAGGGCAATCCGATCGCGAACCTCAAGCTGCTCTTCGCCACCGGCACGCTCAAGCTCGACGATGCGACCGGCAAGGCGCAGCGCGTCGGCGGCATCGCCTGGACGGTGAGGGACGGCATTTTCTACGAGGGCAAGGCGCTGCGCGCGGACATCCGCGCGATGGTGGCCCGCTCGAAGGCCGAGCGAGGACTGCCGCCCGGCTACATGACCATCGAACAGGAAGATCTGACCCAATGACGCTGACCGGCCAGTTTTTCATCGCGGGCGAACGCCGCGGCCATGGCGAGGTGTTCCATGCCTATGACCCCGCCCAGGGCGCGAGCATCACCGATATCGGATTTTTCAGCGCCAGCGAGCGCGACATTGCCGATGCCTGTGCCGCCGCCGAAGACGCTGCGGTTCCCTATGCCGAACTGCCGCTGGAGCGCCGCGCGGCGTTTCTGGAAGCGATCGCCAGCGAGATCGAAGGCTTGGGCGATGCGCTGCTGACCCGCGCGGCCGCCGAATCGGGCCTTCCGCTTGCACGGCTGACCGGCGAGCGCGGGCGCACCTGCGGCCAGCTCAGGCTGTTTGCAGCGGAGGTTCGCGACGGCCAGTGGCTCAAGCTGCGCATCGACCATGCCGACCCGGCGCGCACCCCGCCCAGGCCCGATCTTCGCCTGCGCATGGTGCCGCTCGGTCCGGTCGCGGTGTTCGGCGCGTCCAACTTCCCGCTCGCCTTCTCGACCGCAGGCGGCGACACCGCCTCGGCGCTGGCTGCAGGCTGCCCGGTGGTGGTCAAGGGCCACCCCGCGCATCCCGGCACGGCCGAGCTGGTCGCGGGCGCGATCACCCGCGCGGCTGCGGCCACCGGCATGCCCGCCGGCGTGTTCAGCCTGGTCACCGGCACCGGCAATGCCATCGGCGCGGCTCTGGTTGCCGATCCGCGCATCCAGGCGGTGGGTTTTACCGGATCGCGCAGCGGCGGCGAGGCGCTGATGAAGATCGCCGCCGCGCGTCCGCAGCCGATCCCGGTCTATGCCGAGATGTCGGCGATCAACCCGGTCATCCTGCTACCGTATGCGCTGGCGACTAGAGCCAAGGCGCTAGCCGCAGGCTATGTCGGATCGCTGACACTGGGATCGGGCCAGTTTTGCACCAATCCCGGTCTTGTGCTCGCGCTGGAGGGCGCAGAGCTCGACGCGTTCCTCGCCGAAGCAGGCGCATTGGTCGAGGCGCAGGTGCCGCAGACCATGCTCACCGCCGGAATCCATTCGGCATATGAAAAGGGCAGCGCCGCACTCGCCGCCACGCCCGAGGTGCAGACGATCGCGCGCGGCGTTCACCCGACCGGCCCGCACGAAGGCCGCACCGCCTTGTTCAGCGTGGCGGCGACGGACTGGCTCGCCAAGGCGGAATTGCAGCACGAGGTGTTCGGCACCTCGTCGATCGTCGTGCGCTGCAAGGACCGCGACGAGCTGCTCGCGGTGCTGCGCGGGCTCGAGGGCCAGCTCACCGCGACGCTGCACATGGACGAGGCCGATACCGATGATGCGCGCGCGCTGCTGCCGGTGCTCGAGCGCAAGGTCGGGCGCATCCTCGCCAATGGCTGGCCGACCGGAGTCGAGGTGGGACACGCCATCAACCATGGCGGGCCGTACCCTGCGACCTCGGACGGGCGCACGACCTCGGTCGGCACGCTCGCGATCGACCGTTTCCTGCGCCCGGTCGCGTATCAGGATCTTCCGCAAGCCTTGCTGCCCGAGGCGCTGCGCGAGGGCGGACAGGGCGGCGTAATCGCGCGGATCGACGGGGCCTGGCGTCTCGCCTGAGCGCAAAATATGGCCGGGGCGGTCCGATATGGGTTGCAATTCACAACGATGTAAGCAACCTTTCGGTCGATAGAGCCGCAACAGCGGCCTTGTGACTGGAGAGTCCCGCCATGAAGCATGAAAAGCCGTCCGACCTCAAAGCCGCGTCGCATGTCGATGTGCTGATCATCGGCGCCGGAATTTCCGGCATTGGCATGGCGGTGCACCTCAAGGAAAAGTGCCCGGGCCGGACCTTCGCGATCCTCGAGCGACGCAGCGATATCGGCGGCACCTGGAACCTGTTTCAATATCCCGGCATCCGCTCGGACAGCGACATGCACACTTTGGGTTTCGAGTTCGAGCCGTGGCGCGAGCAGAAGGCGATTGCCGACGGCCCGTCGATCCTGAGCTATTTGAAGCGCATCAAGGACGAGCGCGGGTTGAACGACCATATCCGGCTCGGCCACAAGGTGCTCTCGGCGAGCTGGTCGAGCAGCGAGGCGCGCTGGACGATCGCCGCCGAGGTCGAGGGTCAGGGGGTGCAGCACCTGACCTGCAGCTATCTGTTCATGGGCACCGGCTATTACGACTATGACCAGGGCTATGACCCCGAATTTGCCGGGCGCGAGAGCTTTGGCGGGCAGATCATCCATCCGCAATTCTGGCCCAAGGATTTCGACTATTCGGGCAAGCGCGTCGTCGTGATCGGATCGGGCGCGACCGCCGTCACGATCGTTCCGTCGATGACCGACAAGGCGAAGCATGTCACGATGCTCCAGCGTACGCCGACCTGGTACTGGAGCCGCCCGGCCAAGGACTGGCTGGCGAACAGCCTGCGCGCGATCATGCCCGACGAATGGGCCTATCGCTTCATCCGCTTCAAGAACGTCCGCATGCAGCAGATCTCGTTCAAGCGGGCAAGGGAAAATCCGAAAAAGGTCGGCGACTATCTGCTCAAGCGTATCCGCAAGATCATGGGCAGCAAGATGCACGAGCCCGATTTCCAGCCGCCCTACGGCCCCTGGGAGCAGCGGCTGTGCCTGGTGCCCGATGGCGACATGTTCAAGGCGATCCGCGACGGCAAGGCGGACATCGTCACCGACCATATCGACCGCTTCACCCCCACCGGCATCCAGCTCAAGTCGGGGCGGCATCTGGACGCGGACGTGATCGTCACCGCGACCGGCCTCAAGCTCGCGATGGCGGGCAAGGTCGATTTCTCGGTCGACGGCCAGCCGCTCGATTTCACGCAGCATTTCTATTACAAGGGCTGCATGTTCAGCGATGTGCCGAACATGGCGATCGTGTTCGGCTATCTGAACGCCTCGTGGACGCTCAAGGTGGATATCGTCGCCGATTTCGTCTGCCGCACTCTCAATCATATGCAGGCCACCGGCAGCGATATCGCAGTACCGGTGCTGGGCAGCGATGGACCCGTGAACGAGGAGCAGATCTTCGATTTCTCGTCGGGCTATGTCCAGCGCGCGCTCGACATCCTGCCCAAGCAGGGCGATCGCATGCCCTGGCGGCTCAACCAGGACTATCTGTTCGATCGCAAGGTGCTCCGCGAAGCGGCGGTCGACGATGGCGTGCTCGCCTTCCGCAAGGCCGAGGCCGCGGTCGAGGCACCAACCGCAATCGCGGCGGAATAGGCGTTATCCGGTCACCGCGCTGAACGCAGCCCGATATTCGGGCTTGATGCTCGCCAGCACCTGCTCGGTCACCGGCACGCTGATCTCGTACACGCCCTCGGCATAGGGTCCCGCGACATAGGGCGCAGCGACGAACATGATGCGATCGAACCCGTCATTGCCGACCGCCGAGGGTATGATCACCAGATCGCTGAACGGCGGGCACACATTGAACATGTCGTCGGGATCGTCCGACATATATTCGCCGCGGCGCTCCTGCCGCTCGGCATTGAGGCCGTCGCAATAGCGCTTGCGCATCGGTTCGAGCGCGGCGTTCATGTCGGTGAACAGCGCCTCCAGCTTGACCCTTTTGCCGGCTGCCTTGTCCCAGAGCAATGCCTCGTACCCGGTATTGCCATGCGCGCCGCCCGAAAAGCTGCTGATCTCGCCCAGCATCGCGAGCAGCGGTTCCGTGTTGCCGGTCACCGACCAGCTCGTCCCCAGCATGTGCGGATTATAGGGATAGTCGTTGGCCTTGGCGTCCTTCTGCGCCTCGGCCGCCTCGGCCTCCAGCTCGGCCAGACCCTGGACGCGCTCCTCCTCCAGCAGCTTGACCAGCGCCGGAATCGCGGCCGCCTCGGCCGGATAGGCATAGGTATAGCTGAACGTCTCGGTCTCGCGCTCGAACGAGACCGGCTTGGTCGCCACCTGCTCGACCTTGCCAGGTCTGGCCTTGTCCTGCTCGGGTGCGTCCTGCCCGCAGGCGGCCATCGCGGGCAGCATCGATACCGCCAGCGCCGCCAGCACCAGGGAGCCGGGTTTTCGGACGATCATGATTCTCTCTCGCAGTTGCGCGTCATATTGCTGTAAGACCCGACAATGATTGATTTGTCTTCCCTCGTCCAGCCGGACCTTGGCCAGGCCGCTCGCAGCATCCACCTTGTCGACAAGGCGGGGCTGGCCGAATGGCTGAACGCTGCGCCGCCGCGCATCCGCAACCACCTGTCCGCGATGCGCTTTACCGCGCGGCCGCACGAACTGGTGGTGGTGCCGGGCGATTCCGCCGATGACTGGGCCGTCGTGCTCGGCGTGGCCGATGCCGCCGCCTTGCGCCCCTGGTGCCTGGCCAAGGTGGCAGAGGCGCTCGCGGCGGGGACGTATCGGCTCGCGGGCGATGCCCGGCCGGGCGATGCGCTGATCGGCTGGGCGCTCGCGCAGCACCGGTTCACCGCGTACAAGAAGCCCGAGGAAAGCCCGCAGGGCCCGCGCGTGCTGCTGACCAGCGATCCCGCGCGCCGCGAGGCCGCGCTGGCCGAAGCCGAGGCCACCGCCTGGGTGCGCGATCTGGTCAACACGCCCGCCGAGGACATGGGCCCCGCCGCGCTCGAAGAGGCCGCTGCGACGCTCGCGCGCACCTATGGCGCGCTGCTCGACGTGACGCGCGGCGATGCGCTCGAAACGCATTATCCGATGATCCATGCGGTCGGCCGGGCGGCGGCGCGCAGCCACGCCCCGCGCCTCATCGAGCTGCACTGGGGCCGCGACGATCATCCCCGCGTCGCGATCGTCGGCAAGGGCGTGTGCTTCGACAGCGGCGGGCTCGACATCAAGCCGGCATCGGGCATGCTGCTGATGAAGAAGGACATGGGCGGCGCGGCGCACGCGCTGGCGCTCGCGCAGCTGATCATGCGGATGAAGCTGCCGGTGCGGTTGCACCTGCTGGTCGGCGCGGTGGAGAATGCGATTTCGGGCAATGCCTTCCGACCCGGCGACGTGCTCAGGAGCCGCAAGGGCATCACGGTCGAGATCGGCAATACCGATGCCGAAGGCCGGCTGGTGCTGGGCGATTGCCTGGCCAAGGCAAGCGAGGCGACGCCCGACCTGATCCTCGATTTCGCGACGCTGACCGGTGCGGCGCGCGTCGCGGTGGGGCCGGACCTGCCCGCGCTGTTCTCGAACAGCGACCCGCTCGCCGACGGGCTGCTGTCGAGCGGGACTGCGGTCGGTGATCCGTGCTGGCGGCTGCCGCTCTGGCCGGGCTACGAGGACATGTATGCCAGCGACATTGCCGATATCGGCAATAGCGGGGGCCCCTTTGCCGGATCGATCACGGCGGCGCTGTTCCTGCAGCGCTTTGTCGGCGAAGGGCTCGCCTGGGCGCATTTCGATACCTATGCCTGGCGGCCGACCCCGCGCCCCGGCCAGCCCAAGGGCGGCGAGGCGATGGGGCTGCGCGCGAGCTGGCACTATCTTCGCAGCCGCTATGACGCGAAATCTGCCCCGCAATGACGGGGCTTGGACAAATGGCGGCAACTGGGCTATCTGCCCCGGCTGCGCGGTGCCCGGCACCGGCAGGAACAGACGCTGCGGCACGGCTTGAGGGACTGGGGTAATTGACACATTCGACACGTTCTGCGGCGGGATCAGCGCCGGTGGATGCCGGTCTGGCGTTGCAGGACCCGGCCGAGAGCGGAGCGGCGCACCAGCAGCGCTTCGTTCTGAGCGGACCGGTGGCCGATTACGACCCGCGCGTCACGCCCATTCGCGGCGACCTGGCCGATATCGCGCTCGCCGGACGGTTCTTCGCGCCGCATTATGTCGCGCCGCAACGGCATCAGGTGGCAGGCACGCCTGCGATGCTGCGCAAGGCGGGCAGCGATGATGCCGAGGCGGTCAGCCAGCTGCAGCCGGGTGAGGGCTTTGCCCTGCTCGACAGCGCCGGCGACTGGGGCTGGGGCTATGGCGTGCACGACGGCTATTGCGGCTATGTGCGGCTCGACGCGCTGACCCGCGACGCTGCCGAGCCGACGCATGTCGTGCATGTCCGCCGCGCGCTCGTCTTTGCCGAACCCTCGATCAAGACGCCGATGGTGGCGGCCCTTCCGATGGGATCGCGTTTTGCGGCCGAGGGCGCGAGCGAATGCGGCAAGTTCCTCAAGGTGGCGCGAAGGCTGGATGTCGGTGCGTCATGCACTGGCGCTCAATGCCCTCGCCAGCGATCCCGTCGAACGCGCGCAGCAGCTGATCGGCGCGCCCTATCTGTGGGGCGGGCGCGGCGGCGATGCGCTCGACTGTTCGGGGCTGGTGCAGCTGGTGCTGATGCTGGCAGGCCATGCCGCCCCGCGCGACAGCGACCAGCAGATGGCCGCGCTCGGTCGCGCGCTCGGCGATGACGAGCCGCTTCAGCGCGGCGATCTGGTCTTCTTCCCCGGCCATGTCGGGATCATGGCGGATGGCGACACGCTGGTGCACGCCAATGCCTTCTGGATGCAGGTGGTGGCCGAGCCGTTGGCCGATGTGATCGCCCGCTTCCCCGAAACCACGCCGCAGCCGGTACTGGCGCGCAAGAGGATCGGCTGATGCTCAAACTGTTCATCGATGGCGCCGCCGGGACCACGGGGCTCGAAATCGCCGAGCGCATGGCGGGCCGCGACGAGTTCCGCCTGATCACCCTGTCCGATGCCGACCGCAAGAGCGTGTCCGCGCGCGCGGCCGCCATCCAGGACGCCGATTTCGTCATCCTGTGCCTGCCCGATGCCGCCGCGCGCGAAGCGGTGGCGCTGGGCGAGGGCGCCGACACGCGCTTCATCGATGCCTCGAGCGCGCACCGCGTCGCCGATGGCTGGGCCTATGGCTTTGCCGAATTGCGCAAGGGCCAGCGCGAGGCGATTGCGAGCGCCCGGCTGGTGAGCAATCCCGGCTGCTACCCGACCGGATTCCTGGCGCTCGTCGCCCCGTTGGTGGCCGAGGATCTGCTGCCCGCCGATCATGGCTTCATCGTCAATGCGGTGAGCGGCTATTCGGGCGGCGGCAAGGATCTGATCCAGCGGATGCAGGTCGATGCACCCGAGATCGGCTTCCGCGCCTATGCCCTCGGTCTGGAGCACAAGCACCTGCCCGAGATGCAGGTCCATGCCGGGCTCAGCCGCGCGCCGATCTTCGCGCCGGCGGTCGTCCGTGCCTTCCGCGGCATGCTGGTCGATGTGCCGCTGTTCCTCGATCCCGAGCTCGGCTTTGCCGATGCGCGCTCGCTGCATGCGGCGCTCGCCGATCATTATGTCGGCGAGCCGCTGGTGACGGTGGCGCCGATCGACGCGCTGCCCGGCGAACTGCTGGTGAGCGAAGGCGATGCGCCGTCCGATCGACTGTCGCTCTATGTGCTGCCCAGCGCCGATGGCTCGCAGGTGCGGCTGGTCGCGATGCTCGACAATCTGGGCAAGGGTGCGAGCGGGGCTGCGGTGCAGAATCTCAACATCATGGCCGGGCTCGACGAACTGGCCGGGCTTCGCGCCTAGGCTGTCGGCATCGGCGCGCCCGGTTTGCGCGCGCGCTTGGCAGCGTAGAGCGCCTCGTCCGCGCGCAGGAACATCGCCTCTGCGTCATAGGTGAACGCGTTTTCGGCGATGGCGATGCCGTGGCTCGCGCCGATGGTCAGCAGCCGACCGTTCCAGAAGAACGGCGTGCGCAGCAGCGCGATCGCCTCCTTCACCCGCCGGCCGATGCGCGGCAGATGGCGGTCGCTCGGCAGCAGCACGGCAAATTCGTCGCCCCCGACCCGAGCGGTCATCAGTGCATCGGGAAAGGCCTGGCGCAGTCGCTGGCCGACTTGTGCGAGGCACGCGTCGCCCGCGATATGGCCGTGCCGATCGTTGACCTGCTTGAACCCGTCGACATCGATCAGCACCAGCGCCCCCAGCGGGCGCAGACCGGGGTTGCGCGCGCTGTTGTCGAGAAAGTGCGTCTGGAACGCGGCGCGATTGGCGAGCCCGGTCAGTCCGTCGGTTTCGGCGGCGATGCGCAGCTTCTCCTGCTCGCGCCGCTGTTCGGTAATGTCGCGCTTGGTCCCGGCGAGCCGTACCGGCCTGCCGCCCTCCTGCTCGACTTCGGCGACGATCCGGACCCAGCGATCGGAGCCATCGAGCCGGGTGATCCGGGCATCGAGCGTGAAACTGCCCGCAGCCTCGATCGCGTGCGAGCGCAATGCATCGAGCGCCTCGCGCGAAGCCGGATCGTAAAGTTCGACGACGTCGCCGCGATGAAAGCCGCGCTGCGGCAGGCCGAACAGTTCGTAGACGCAATGCGTCCAGCTCAGCCGCTCGGTCCTGAGGTCGCATTCGAACAGGCCGATCCCGGCGCGGCCAAGGCGGCGCAGCATCCGGGCAGGATCGGACGCGAAGACCGGGGCGTCGGCCAGCTCAGGCGCGACGCTATCGGACCAGGCATCATCGCCCAGCCGCCCGAAGTCCTGATGAAAACCGTCCATGATCGCGCCCGCGCCGCTCCCGCGAATTGAGCAATCAAGGTTAATCGGTGCAGGTTAATCGCCCGTTACCGACAGGACGAACCGAAAGACGATCAGAAAAACGCCTGAATACCGGTCTGCGCGCGCCCCAGTATCAATGCGTGGACATCATGCGCGCCTTCATAGGTATTCACCGTTTCCAGATTCACCATGTGGCGCATCACCTGATATTCTTCGCTGATGCCATTGCCGCCGTGCATGTCGCGCGCCATGCGGGCAATGTCGAGCGCCTTGCCGCAATTGTTGCGCTTGACGATCGAGATCATCTCGGGCGCGAACCGGCCTTCGTCCATCAGCCGCCCGACACGCAAGCTCGCCTGCAGGCCCAGCGCAATCTCGGTCTGCATGTCGGCGAGCTTCTTCTGGAAAAGCTGCGTCGCGGCGAGCGGCTTGCCGAACTGCACGCGATCAAGGCCATATTGGCGCGCGGCGTGCCAGCAGAATTCGGCCGCGCCCATCGCGCCCCAGGAAATGCCGTAGCGCGCGCGGTTGAGGCAGCCGAACGGGCCCTTCAGCCCCTCGACATTGGGCAGCAGCGCGTCCTCGCCGACCTCGACCTCATCCATCTGGATCATGCCGGTGGTCGAGGCGCGCAAGCTGAGCTTGCCCTTGATCTTGGGAGCGTTGAGGCCCTTCATCCCCTTTTCGAGGATGAAGCCGCGGATCGCGCCGCCATGCGCGTCGGACTTGGCCCAGATCACGAACACATCGGCAAACGGGCTGTTCGAGATCCAGGTCTTCGCGCCCGAGATGACATAGCCGCCATCGACCTTTTTCGCGCGCGTCTTCATGCCCGCCGGGTCCGATCCCGCATCGGGTTCGGTGAGGCCGAAACAGCCGATCAGCGTGCCGGAGGTGAGGCCGGGCAGATATTTGCGGCGCTGTTCATCGCTGCCATAGGTGTTGATCGGGTGGATGACGAGCGAGCTCTGCACCGACATCATCGAGCGGTAGCCGCTGTCGACGCGCTCGACCTCGCGCGCGATCAGGCCATAGGCGACATAGCTCGCCTCCGCGCCGCCGAATTCCTCGGAAATGGTGGCACCGAGCAGGCCCGCCTCGCCCATCATCGGGAACAGTTCGGGCGCGTCGATCTCCTCGCGATACGCATCGATCACGCGCGGCTGCAGCACATCCTGCGCGAAGCCGCGCGCGCTCGCCTGGATCAGCCGCTCCTCCTCGGTCAGCTGCTCGTCGAGCAGAAAGGGGTCGTCCCAGGTGAACGGGATGGTTTCGGCCTTGCGGATGGTGTCGTGCTTCATGGCGCGAAGGTCTAGCGCAGCTTGGGTCCCGCTCCAACCGGATTTTGCGCAGCACGGTTGACGTAGACGTAAAGCCGCTGCGACGAACCGGTGTCCGCTTTCGGCACAGCGATTGCGTTAACCATCAATTGCCATGGGCAATGGTTAAAAATGCGTTAACTCCTGAGCCATGCAGCGGCTTCAATTTCTTCGCACCCCGGCTCAGCCCCATAGCTTCCGCTCGGCGCTGTCGCCCCGCATCCTCGCAGCGACCCCGGTCGACGAGCCCGAGGTGCTGGCCAGGCGCAAGCGTGCGCAGCGCAACGAGGAAATCCGGCTTTTCTTTCTGAGCTTTACCGCATTCTTTGTTGCGATCAGCTCGTTCATCTGGTGAGCGAATCGAGAAAGCGCTTCGCGTCGCTGCGGATCGCCTGCTTGTCCTTGTCGGGCCGCTTGGCCCAGTTGCGATAGGGCATGGCGAGCCGCTGGTTCTTGCCCAGCGCCTCCTCGTTGCGGTCGAGAAAATCCCAGTAGAGCAGGTTGAACGGGCAGGCCTTCGCTCCCGTCTTGGCCTTCACGTCATAACGGCAATGCTGGCAGTAATCGGACATCGAATTGATGTAATTGCCGCTCGAGGCATAGGGCTTGCTGGCGAGCAGCCCGCCATCGGCGAACTGGCTCATCCCCAGCGTGTTGGGCAGCTCGACCCATTCATAGGCATCGGCGTACACTTCCAGATACCATAGATGCACCGCGTGCGGATCGATGCCGGCGATCAGCGCGAAATTGCCGGTGATCATCAGCCGCTGGATATGGTGCGCATAGGCATGGTCCATCGTCTGGCCGATCGCCTGTTTCAGGCAGTGCATGTCGGTCTGGCCGTCATAATAGAAGCCGGGCAGGGGCCGCTTGGCATCGAGCGCGTTGCGCTGCGCATAATCGGGCCCCTCGCGCCAGTAGATGCCGCGCACATATTCGCGCCAGCCGATGATCTGGCGGATGAAGCCCTCGGCCGCGTTGAGCGGGGCCTTGCCGTCGCGATACGCCTTTTCAACCGCGCGGCACAGCTCGAGCGGATCGAGTAGCCCGCAATTGAGATAGGGCGAGAGGATCGAGTGCCACAGGAACGGCTGGTCGGTCAGCATCGCGTCCTGATAGTCGCCGAAGCATGCCAGCGCGTGCCCGATGAAATGCGCCTGCTGCCTGGCCGCGTCTTCGGCGGTGGTGGCGAAGGCGAAATGGTCGAGGCTGCCGGGATGGTTGCCGAAGCGTCGGGCGACGAGATCGAGCACGTCGCGCGTGATCGCGTCGGGCTTGAACTTGAGCGGCTGCGGGATCAGCAGCGGCTCGTTCGGAGGCGGCTTGCGGTTCTCGCTGTCGTAATTCCATTCGCCGCCCTCGGGCTTGCCGTCTTCGTCGAGCAGCAGCCCGGTCTTGCGGCGCATCTCGCGATAGAAGAATTCCATGCGCAGCTGCTTGCGGCCTTCGGCCCAGGCGTCGAATTCCTCGTGCGTGCAGACGAAACGGTCGTCCTCGCGCAATTCGACGGCCACGTCGAACCGGTCGGCCCATTCCTCCATCGCCGCACGCACCCGCCATTCGCCGGGCAGGGTCGCGATGATGCGGTCCGGCGCATGCCGCTCGATCGCGCGCGCTAGTTCGCCGGTGAACGATCCGGCATTGTCGGCATCGTCGAGCTTCACATAATCGACCGTCCAGCCGGCCTTGCGCAGCGCCTCGGCATGGTGGCGCATCGCGGACAGGATGAAGGCGATCTTGGCCTTGTGGTGGCGGACATAGGTCGTCTCCTCATCGACCTCCATCATCAGCAGCACTGCCCGTTTCTGCTCGACGCCGCTGAGCGAAGCGAGATTGAGGCTGAGCTGATCGCCCAGGATCGGGATGAGGATGGTCATGCGGGGCCCCTGACAGACGAGCCTTTCATGATGGGGACGCCTGGCCGCCAATCAATGGTCGCAAAAGGCTTTGATCGGCTGCGGCAGAGGCGTAACGCTGCCGCGGTCAGCGCAAGGGCTGGCCAAGGACCCATGCCATGCCCGATTCCGCCGCTCCTGCAACCCGCGCCCTCGAAGAGCCGAGCGCGCTGGTGGCCGCGTGGCGCGGGGCGCGGAACCATTGCCCACGCTGCGACCACAAGCCGCTGTTCGCGCGCTACTTGAAGCCGGTCCCGCGCTGCGCGTCATGCGGGCAGGACTGGACGCTGCATCAGGCCGACGACTTTCCCGCCTATATCGCGATCTTCATCAGCGGCCATCTGCTCGCGCCGGTGCTGATAGCCGCAGGGTCGCGAGAGCTGCTGCCGATGGGATGGCTGGCGCTGATCGCGGTGGTGGGCGCGCTGCTGCTGACGATCGCCTTGTTACAACCGGCCAAGGGCGCGGTGATCGCGCTCCAATATCACTGGCGGATGCACGGGTTCGATGCCGCTGCGCGCGATGGCGATTCGCGCGACGATTAGGCGATCAGATCTTTTTCCAGATCTGCGACTTGCACAGCAGACCGCCCAGGATGCAGCCGCTGATCTTGATCCGCCCGGCGTCGAGCTGCTTGATCGTGGAATAATAGGTGCCGCCCAGATCGGGCACGAAGACATTGCCCTTCCAGTGTCCCGGCTTGGTCAGTCGGTAGTTTCGCAACAGGCTGGTGCCGACAAGATTGGGCGTGCCCCCGGCAGCGGCGTCCTTCTTGGCGAGATCGCTCGCCCAGCTGACCTTGCCGCACAGATTGTCGCCGCAGGGCTGGGTAACCACCCGGACATCGCCGGTCGGGTTTTCCCAGGTGCCATGGATCGGTTCGGCCCTGGCGGGCTGCAAGCCCAGGCCCGCTGCGATGAAACCCATTGCTCCCCAAGCGAGACCGCGCGCCCGCAACTGCCCCAGATGCATGATACGACCCTTTGCAACCCTGTTCCCGACGCGTCCCTATTGGGCGACAGCCCCGCACCGGAAAGACGATTAGGGCATGATCGGAGTTCCAAGTCGAGCAGCATTTCCCTCGGTTCGGCGCGTTACGCCCTGCCGCCGCGCGATTTCCTTCATCCAATCCTTACCAATATCGGTTAGAACCCCCGCGTCATGACCCGGCCCTCGTCCACCCTGTCCGATCCCTGTCCGCCCAGCGCGGTCAGCCATGGCGCGGGACTGGTCGGGCTGGTCGGGTTGTTCGCCTGGGTCATGCTCGCGCGGCATTTCGGCTGGAACGGGCCCAATGCGGCGCTCGTCTGCTGTGTCGCGACGGGCCTGCCGATGGTGCTCTGGTCGATCCTCGTCGACAAGGTGCACCGGCGTCCCAGCACCGGCATCGATTGGAGCCGGAAGCGCGCGGTCAGGGACGTGCTCGACACGAGCACCGTCAAGCTCACCGGCCTGTGGATGACCTGGTCGCTGATCGCGGCGATCTATGCCACCGCGCGCTGGTACTGGACGGGCAACTATCAGTTCTCGATGGTCGTGTTCATCTATGCCTCGCCCTTCCTGTTCTTCCTCTCCATCCCCTATGTCATCTGGATCGACCGCTATCTGAAGGAGCCGCGCGACGGCGCGTGGCATTTCGGCGCGATGATCTCGGGTCAGCCGGGTTGGGACAGGGAGCAGATCTGGCACCATCTGCGCGCCTGGGCGGTGAAGGGCTTTTTCCTCGCCTTCATGCTGTCGATCGTGCCGGGCGGCTATGCCGATATCGTCAACGCCAATGTCGCCGAGATCGCGACCAATCCCGTGTGGATCGCCAACTGGCTGATCATCGCGATGTTCCTGGTCGACGTGCAGTTCGCGACCGTCGGCTATGTGCTGACGTTCAAGCCGCTCGATTCGCACATCCGCACCGCGAACCCCTATATGGCGGGCTGGGCCGCAGCACTGATCTGCTATCCCCCGTTCATCCTGATGGGCGACAATGGTCCGCTCAACTATCATGTCGCGACCGCAGACTGGGCGTACTGGTTCGAAGGGCACGCGGGCCTGCTCGCGGTCTGGGGCATCTGGCTGGTGTTCCTCACCGGAATCTATGCCTGGGCAACCGTGGCGTTCGGCATCCGCTTTTCCAATCTCACCCATCGCGGCATCCTGACGCACGGGCCGTATCGCTGGACCAAGCATCCCGCCTACCTGTCGAAGAACGCCTTCTGGTGGTTTTCCACCATGCCGTTTCTGGTGACCAGCGGATCGTGGGCGGATGCGCTGCGCAATATTGTCCTCCTCGCCGCTGTCTCGGGCGTCTATTACTGGCGCGCGCGGACCGAGGAGCGGCATCTGATGGCTGATCCGGATTATGCCGCCTATGCCGCCTGGATGGATCGCCACGGCCCGGTGCCGCGCGCGATCGCATGGGCCACTGGTCGGCGCGAAAGAGCTGATTCGCTCGTTCAGCCGGCCGAGTGACAGCCCGCCGCCTGTTGCGAATCGTTACGCGGCAGAGCGCCCCCCACCGTCGATGAAGCGCGCTTCCTGTGCGCTGCGGCACAATCCTTTGTCGCAGCTTGGGGCTATTTTTCGCCTCGCGGAAATTCACAAAAGCTGGTCGCCCGCGCGTTACCCACACCCAACAGGGAGAAGTACGATGGACCAGTTCACACCCACGCGCCGTTCGATCCTGGGCACCACCGGCGGTGCGATGCTCTCTGCCGCCGCCATCGGCGTGCTTGGCGGCGTCAGCACCAGCGCCTTCGCGCAGGGCAAGAAGAAGAGCGCCAGCCAGGGCGATGTCGATATCCTCAACGTCGCGCTCGGTCTGGAGCATGAGGCGATCGCCGCCTATTCGATCGGCGCGGGCAGCGGGCTGCTCGCCAAGCCGGTGCTCGACGCAGCCGTGATCTTCCAGGGCCATCACAAGGGCCATCGCGATGCGCTGATCAAGGCAATCACCGATATGGGCGGCAAGCCCGTCGCGGCCAAGACCGACGCCGAATATGCCGCCGCGCTGAATGTCGCGGCGACGGTGAAATCGCAGAACGATGTGCTCAAGCTGGCGCAGAAGCTCGAGAAAGGCGCAGCCAACGCCTATATCGGCGTGATCCCGTCGTTCAGCAACAACGACCTGAGGCAGATTTCGGCGCGGCTCGCGGCCGACGAAGCCTCGCACTGGGCGACGCTGAGCTTCGTGCTGGGCGAAGCCCCGCCCGCCGCGCCGTTGATCTTCGGCTGACAACCCCGGTTGCGCGAACGGCGCGGATGGAGCATCCGTCCGCGCCGTTCGGCCTATCTTGAGGAACAGGTGTTCGATGAGGGACTTCAAGGGCAGATCGGCCTTGGCCATGGGCCTCAGCTTCGTGCTGGCGGTGATCGCCGGGACCAGCGCGATCATGGCGACCGCATCGGGCGCGACGCCCGCTCCGCCCGCTGGCGACGCAACGCGCGGCGCGCAGGTCTATGAGGACAATTGCACCGGCTGCCATTCGCTCGATGCCAACCGCGTCGGACCGGCGCATCGCGGCGTCTTCGGCCGCAAGGCCGGCAGCGCGCCCGGCTTTGCCTATTCGCCCGCGCTCAAGAAGGCCAAGTTCGCCTGGGACGCGGCCAGGCTCGACAAGTGGCTCACCAATCCGCAGGGCTTCGTGCCCGGTGCGAAAATGGGATTCCGCCTGTCCGACGCGCAGAAGCGCGCCGACGTGATCGCCTATCTGAAAAAGGAAAGCGGCAAGTAACCTCTGGGGCCGTGCCCGCCGAAATATTCCCAAGCGCCCCCTTTCGCGGCGGAGGCTAAAGAGGCATATTGGTGGTATGGACCGCTTTTCGGACAGCATGGACAGGTTCTTCGGCCATTCGGCCACCACCCAGGGCATCACGGTGCGGGTGGCGGTGAGCTTTCTGCCCGACCGGTCGCGTGCCGACAGCGCCCGCTGGTTCTGGTCCTATCATATCCGCATCGAGAATCATTCGGACCAGGCGGTGCAGCTGCTCACCCGCCACTGGGTGATCACCGATGGCCGCGGCGGGGTGCACCAGGTCGATGGCGAGGGCGTGGTCGGCGAACAGCCGGTGATCCAGCCGGGCAAGGCGCATGACTATGTCTCGGGCTGTCCGCTCAACACGCCGACCGGGCGGATGGAGGGCGTGTACCGCATGCTGCGCGACGACGGGCAGATGATCGCGGTGGAAATCCCGCGTTTTCCTCTGGTCGCCCCGGCGGTTGCCGATTAATCCCCTTTTCCCATGAAGCGTACCCATCTTCCGCTCAACGGCCTGCGCGTACTCGACGCCGCCGCCCGGCATCTGAGCTTTACCCGCGCCGCCGACGAACTGGCGGTGACGCCTGCCGCCGTCGGCCAGCAGATCCGTGCGCTCGAGGAAATGCTCGGCGTGGTGCTGTTCCGTCGCACGCCCAAGGGGCTTGAGCTGACCGATGAAGCGGGCGCCGGGCTCGACGCGCTGCGCAGCGGTTTCCTGCAGTTCGAGGAGGCAGTGCGCGCGATGCAGCAGGGCCAGTCGAGCTTTCGCCTGACGATCGCGGTGCCGCGCGACTTTGCCGCCAAATGGCTGCACCACCGGCTGATCGGCTATGCCGCCGCCAATCCCGAAATCCGCTACACGCTCGTTTCGGGCGACAGCGATATCGATTTTACCGAAGCCAATCTCGATTGCGCGATCCGCCTTGCCGATGGGCCGGCGGAGCTCGAGGGGGCGCAGATCGGTCCGGCGCAGTTCGTCACCGTTTCCGCGCCCGGTTATGACGGCGACCGGCGGATCGAATGGCCCGGATGCCAGCGCGGCGCCGGCGAGGACGAGGCCGACGATTCGACCGTGATGCAGGTCGCCGATGCCGGGCTGGGGCTCGATGCGGCGATTGCGGGCTTCGGCATCGTCACCGTGCCCTGGCTGCTCGCCGAGCGCGATCTGACCGAAGGCCGACTGGTGGCGCTGGGCGAGGTGCGCGAATCGCGCCGCGCCTTTTGGGTCGTGGCGCCGACCCCGCAATGGCGGCAGAAGAAGGTCAAGGCGCTGGTCGCCGCGCTGACCGCGGCATGAGCGGCCTTCCCGTCCTGCAGAGCGACCGGCTGACGCTGCGCCAGGTGCGCGTCAGCGATGCCGAGGCGCTGTTCGAGATCCTGTCCGACGACGCGCTGATGACCTGGTGGGCGTTCGGGCCGCACCGCTCGGTGGAAGAGACGCGCACGATGCTGGAGCCCGTCGCGGGCGACGATGCCAGCTGGCGCAGCTGGGCGATCACCCGCACCGGCGAGGATGTCGCGCTCGGCTGGGTCAACGCGCACCAGCGCCGCGCCAATGTCAGCGAGATCGGCTATATCCTCGCGCGCCCGGCCTGGGGCCAGGGCATCGCGCGCGAAGCGGTCGGGCTTGTGCTCGACCAGCTTTTTCTCGCCGAAGGCCAGCGCCGCGTCTTCGCCGATACCGACCCCGACAACCGCTTTTCGATCGGCCTGCTGGAGAAGATGGGTTTTCAACTCGAGGGCCATCTGCGCGCCGAATGGGAAACGCATATCGGCGTGCGCGATACGCTGTTGTTCGGGCTGCTCAGGGACGAGTGGCTGGCGGTCCGGCAAGCTGATCGAGCAGCCGCGCCATCAGCGTGACGAAGCCCGGCTGGTCGATGTCCGCCGCGGGATTGTTGGCCAGCGCGCTGACAAGGTAGCGCTCGCCGGTCTTGCTCCCCAGCACAAAACTCATGCCCATGATCCCCGGCTCGGACCCGCCCTTGTAGCCGAGATACGCCCAGCGCTGCGCATTGACCGGCGGAATGCCGGGGTTGATCTTGAGGATCGCGCGGGTGACCGGATCGCCTTCGCGTTCGAGCAGCGCCAGCAGCCCCGCGATATCGGCGGGGCTGGCGAACCATTCGACGGTGTCGATCTGGTTCGGCCCGCCGGTATAGACCGACAGGTCGAGATTCTTGAGCCGCAGCGCATCGCCTGCTTCGGCCAACAGCCTGGTCTGCGCGGCATCGTCCGCAGCGAGGAAGCGGTCGCGCAAGGGGGCATTGGCGGGCATCTTGAGCCCGGTCACCGCTTGCGTCGACAGCAGCGGGATCATGTCCGACGGGCGCTCGTGGCCGCTCGCCCTGACGATCGCGGCGAGCCTTTTCTGCCCGATCGTCGCGATCAGCGTGTCGGTGGCGCTGTTGTCGCTGATCGAAATCATCAGCGTCGCGAGCGTCTGCAGCGTCATCGGGGCGTTGTCGGGCCAGTCCTGCGTGATGCCCGAGGGGTGCGATTTCTGCGCGAGCGGCAGCACGTCGCTCCACTGGCGCTCGCCGGCACGCACCGCCCGGTCGATCTCGGCGAGAACATAGAGCTTGAACACCGAGGCGATGGCGAAGCGCTCCTCGGCGTTGCGGGCGACCAGGGTTTGTGCGCCCGTGTCGGTCAGCTTCTGCACGATCAGGCCGGTGCGCCCGGGCAGCGCCGCGAAGTCTGCCACCACCTTGTCGAGGCTGTCGCCCTCGGTGCGCGTGCCGGTGATGAACAGGCCCGATAGCCTGCCCTCCAGCATGCCGATGGTGAAGGTGACGATCGCCTTGTCGAAGCGGATATCGACGCTCGCCGAGCGCGCGTCCATCGAGCGGACGGCTACCACCGCCTGCGGCTCGCCATGCTGCGCTTTGAGCCCGGCGATCACTTGCGCGAGCTGCGCTTCGGGTACGGCGGTGACGAAGGCGGGGCTGAAGATGTCGGCCGCCTTGGCCTTGCCCTGAAGCAGCGCGAGCACGCTGGCGGCGCCCTGATCGAAGCCGGTGGCGGGGGTTGCGGCCGGGGCGGGGGCAGTTTGGGCGTGGGCTGATACAACCGGGCAAAGTGCCAGCATCAACCCCATGACCGTATTCCGGCGAAAGCCGGAATCCACGGCGATGTTGCGCCATCCCGCTCTGGGCTCCGGCTTTCGCCGGAGAACGGTGATGAGCTTCGAGAACAGTCCGGAGCGCCAAAGACCCGCGTCACCCCCGCGAAGGCGGGGGTCCCGCTTGAACTCGATGGCAGGACAGAAAAGCGGGATTTCCGCGTGCGCGGGAATGACGGACGGAGCGTGCCCGGGCTTACGCGTCGATCGCTTCACGATCGACCTGCGCGGCGTGGTTCTGGATGAAGTTGAACCGGTGCTCCGGGTTCTTGCCCATCAGTTCGCCGACCAGTTCCTTGACCGCGGCATATTGCTCGTACGCCGGCGGCAGCGTCACCCGCAGCAGCGAGCGGGTGGCGCGATTCATCGTCGTTTCGCGCAGCTGGCCGGGGTTCATCTCGCCCAGCCCCTTGAAGCGGCTGACCTCGACCTTCTTGCCCTTCAGGATCGTGGCTTCGAGCTCGGCGCGGTGCGCATCGTCGCGCGCGTACCAGCTCTTGGCGCCGACCACGAGCCGGTAGAGCGGCGGCTGCGCAAGATACAGGTGCCCCGCCTTCACTATCTCGGCCATTTCCTGGAAGAAGAAGGTCATCAGCAGCGTCGCGATATGCGCGCCGTCGACATCGGCATCGGTCATGATGATGATGCGGTCGTAGCGCAGGTTCGCCGGGTCGCAATGCTTGCCGGTGCCGCAACCCAATGCCAGCGCCAGATCGGCAATTTCCTGGTTCGCCAGGATCTTGGCGCTGTTCGCCGAGGCGACGTTCAGGATCTTGCCGCGGATCGGCAGGATCGCCTGGGTCTTGCGGTCGCGCGCCTGCTTGGCCGATCCGCCGGCGCTGTCGCCCTCGACGATGAAGATCTCGGTCTCCGCGCCCTCCACCCCGGTGCCGTCATTGCTGCAATCGGTGAGCTTGCCCGGCAGCCGCAGCTTGCGCGCGCTGGTCGCGGTCTTGCGCTTGACCTCGCGCTCGGCCTTGCGCTTGAGCCGCTCGTCCATCCGCTCGAGCACCAGCCCGAGCAGCGCCTTGCCGCGCTCCATATTGTCGGTGAGAAAATGGTCGACATGGTCGCGGATCGCCGCCTCGACCAGCCGCGCCGCCTCGGGCGAGGTCAGCCGGTCCTTGGTCTGGCTCTGGAATTGCGGATCGCGGATGAACACCGAGAGCATCAGCTCGCTGCCGGTCATCACGTCCTCGGCGGTCAGCCCCGCCGCCTTCTTGTTGCCGATCAGTTCGCCGAAACCGCGCAGTCCTTTCAAAATCGCCGCGCGCAGGCCCGCTTCGTGCGTGCCGCCATCGGGCGTGGGGATGGTGTTGCAGTAATAGCTATAGCTGCCGTCGGACCAGAGCGGCCAGGCGACCGCCCATTCGACCCGGCCCTTGCCCTCGGGAAAATCCTGGCGGCCCGCGAAGAAATCGGAGGTCGCGCATTCGCGGTTGCCCAGCTGCTCGCGCAGGTGATCGGCAAGGCCTCCGGGGAACTGGAACACCGCTTCCTGCGGCACCTTGTCGTCGGCGAGCTCGGGATCGCATTTCCAGCGGATCTCGACGCCGGCATAGAGATAGGCCTTGGACCGGGCGAGCGCGAACAGCCGCGCGGGCTTGAATTTCGCCCCTTGCCCAAAAATCTCCTCGTCGGGCACGAAGCCGATCGTGGTGCCGCGCCGGTTGGGTGCCGCGCCGACCTTTTCCAGCGGGCCGAGCGGCGCACCGCGCGAGAAGCGCTGCGCGTACAGTTCCTTGTTGCGCGCCACCTCGACCAGCAATTCGGTCGACAGCGCGTTGACCACCGAGACGCCGACGCCATGCAGACCGCCGCTGGTGGCATAGGCCTTGTTCGAGAACTTGCCGCCCGAATGCAGCGTGGTGAGAATCACCTCGAGCGCGGACTTGCCGGGATATTTGGGATGCGGATCGACCGGGATGCCGCGCCCGTTGTCGCTGATCGTCAGATGGTTACCTGCGCGCAGGCTCACCTCGATCCGCGAGGCATGGCCCGCCACCGCCTCGTCCATGCTGTTGTCGAGCACTTCGGCGGCAAGATGATGCAGCGCGCGCTCGTCGGTGCCACCGATATACATGCCGGGCCTGCGCCGCACGGGCTCCAGCCCCTCCAGCACCTCGATCGCCGAGGCGTCATAGGTTTCGGTCATGGCGGAGGCTTTGGCGAACAGATCGTCGGACATGGCATTGCTATAGGGCCGCCCGGGCCGGAACATCAAGCGCGCTGACGTGGCGATCCCACAATGCGATCGGGTCATTAAATTGCGTTAATGTAATGGCGCTCCGGCTCCAGTCCAAAAAACAATGCTATTGTAGCGGAAAAATATGGCTGGTCGCACTTCATGTATCGTCGAAGACACTGAGAGGAGTGATGCTATGCTATATCCGGGAATTCCCGTCTGCCAGGGCGGGGGAGCGTCCGATGTCGTCAGGGCCATTCAGCAGAAACTGGCCGATTTGCGGATTCCCGAAAGCAGCGGAGGCAAGGCGCTGGAGGTCGACGGCATCTTCGGCCCCAGCACCGAGGACGCGGTCAAGCTGTTCCAGGCGCAGGCGGTCGATCCCAAGGGGCGCGCTCTGGAAATCGACGGCGTGGTGGGGCCGATGACCTGGGCGGCGCTGTTCCGTACCGAGATTGCGGTCGCCAAGCCCGAATCGGGCACGCTGCTCGCCAGGGTGATCCAGATCGCCAGATCGCAGGTCGGCGTGATGGAAGAGCCGATCGGAAGCAATCGCGGCACCGAGGTTGACCAGTATGTGGCATCGACGGGGCTCAAGCCCGAAGGCGAGCATGCCTGGTGCGTCTGCTTCCTCTACTGGTGCTTCATGCAGGCTGCCGACGCGGAAGACAGGCCCAACCCGATGCCGCGAACCGCGGGCGTGCTCGATCTGTGGCGACGCGCGGGCGATCGGGGATTGCTGCGGGTCGGCCGCTCGGCCGCCGTCGCCAACCCGGCAAGCGTTCGCCCGGGGATGATCTTCATCATCGACAGCGGCGGCGGCTTTGGCCATGCCGGTCTGGTCAGGAGCGTCCAGGGCGTGACGCTGACGACCATCGAGGGCAACACCACCGACAAGACCGGATCGCGCGAGGGCGTCGGCGTGTTCGAACGGAGGGCCCGGACGATATCGTCGATCAACACCGGGTTCATCGACGTGACCCGGACCTTCTGAAGCCGGTCAGCGGACCCTGGGGCCGCCGAAGGGCATTGGCGGGGGCGGGCGGCGCGTGCCGCGCGGCAGCTGCGCCTGATAGGCGCGGCCGCAATGCTCGACGCAATAGGGAAAGCCCGGATTGACCGGCTCGCCGCAGAAATGGAAATCGGGCTCGCCCGGATGCCCCATCGGCCAGCGGCAGATGCGGTCGGTCAGGTCGAGCAGGCTGGTCTTGTCGGCGATTTCCGGGCTGGGGCGTGCCGGCACCAGGCGGCGCGGCGGTGCGGGCGGAATCGGCGCCTGCTGATCGCCCGGGCCCTGGCGCAGGAAGCCGCCGGGGCCGACCGACACGATCCGCGGCTGCGGCTTGGCCTCGGGCGCGGCAACGGATTCGGGCAGGTCGCCGAAATCCTCATCGTCTTCGTCCACCACCGGTGCGGCCTCGACCGGGCGCGGGGCAGGGGTCGGCGCCGGAGCGGGGGCGGGCGCCGCGCGGACCGGCTTGGCAGCAGCGGGCGCTGCGACCTTGAACGGCGGTTCGTCTGCCGCAGCCTCGGCTTCGACCTTCTTTGCAGGCTTGGCCGCAGCGTCTTTCTTCGGCGCCGGCTTGGGCTTGGCTTCGCCCGGTTTGACCGGCGAGGGGCGCGACTTCAGGCCCAGGCGGTGCGCCTTGCCGATGACAGCGTTACGGCTGACCCCGCCCAGCTCTTCTGCGATCTGGCTGGCGGTGAGGCCTTTCTCCCACATGGTTTTGAGCTGATCGATGCGCTCGTCGGTCCATGACATGAAAAGCAATTCCTTCTTGACCTATTGGGGCTTGCCCGGTCTGGTGACCGCCGATAGGCGCATCCACCATGAACGATCAAGCACCAAATCCCCCCGCACGCGTGGCCCAGACCGGCACAGCTCCGGAATTGCGGTCCGGACCCGCCTTTGCGGAACCCGGCACCGTGAGGATCAGCGCGATAAACTGGGGAGGACTGAAAGCCCTCTATATGAAAGAGGTGCGCCGGTTCTTCAAGGTGCAGTTGCAGACCATCTGGGCCCCGGCGATCACGACGATGCTGTATCTGGTGATCTTCACTGTCGCATTGGGGCGCAGCGGACGCACCGTGCTCGACGTGCCGTTCGGCGATTTCCTCGCCCCCGGTCTCATCGTGATGGCGATGATGCAGAACAGCTTTGCCAATTCCAGCTTCTCGCTGCTGGTCGGCAAGATCCAGGGCACGATCATCGACTATCTGATGCCGCCGCTGTCCGAGCTGGAAGTGCTGGTCTCGCTCGTCATCGCCGCCGTCACCCGCGCGTTCCTGGTGGGCGCGGCCGTCTGGCTGGCGATGCTGCTCTGGCCGGGGATCCATGTCATGCCGCAGCATCTCTGGGCGATCCTGTGGTTCGGGCTGATGGGCGCGGTGATGCTGGCCTTCATGGGCGTGCTCACCTCGATCTGGGCGGAAAAGTTCGACCATGCCGCCGCGATCACCAATTTCGTCGTCGCGCCGCTCGCGCTGCTGTCGGGCACCTTCTATTCGGTCGACGCGATGGCGCCCACGTTCCGCGCGCTCAGCCATGCCAACCCGTTCTTCTACGTGATCTCGGGCTTCCGCTACGGGTTCATCAGCAGCACCGATTCGCCGCTGCTCGCAGGATCGCTGCTGCTGCTCGGCATCAACGCAGCGCTCGGTATCGGCTGCTACGCGCTGCTCAGGTCGGGGTGGAAGCTGCGGTCCTGATCGGCGGGCCGGCCGCCGCCGGTCCGGAGATCAGTGCATCGTGCGCAGGCGATAGCGCCCGCCGCTGAATGGGCCGAAGAGCTGCGGCACCGCGGGGTGATCGACAGGCCCGTTGCTGTCGTCCTTCACCAGATTCTGCTGGCTGACATAAGCGATATAGCTGTTCTCGGCATTTTCCGCGAACAGGTGATAGAAGGGCTGGTCCTTGGCCGGACGCAGTTCCTCGGGGATCGATTCGTACCAGTCCTCGCTGTTGGCGAAGACCGGATCGATATCGAACACCACGCCGCGAAAGTCGAAAATGCGGTGCCGCACGACATCGCCGATCGCATAGCGCGCCTTGGCAATGCGCGGCATCACCACCGCGCCGGATGCGGCAGCGCGCTCGGGTGCATCGTCCTGGCCGAAACGGAAAGGGTTGTTGCTCATGACCTTAATCTAATGCGCTGCATCGCAGCATACAAGCTTTCCGCCATATCGGCACCGGATTCCCCCTTGGCAAGCCTTCCGCCTTACGCTAATGGCCCGCCTTCCCGCAGATCGACCACGCATGATCATGCCCTGCGGGAACCGATTGGATTGCCGAAACCCCCGCGTTTCGGCCCGCCCGGCCGGAGAGGTGGCAGAGTGGTCGAATGTACCGCACTCGAAATGCGGCGTGGGTGCAAGCTCACCGTGGGTTCGAATCCCACCCTCTCCGCCAGGGACTACCCCCTCATACTCCTCATTGGCAGCGTACAGGCCGACCCTTCTGTCGCTGCGGGACGGTGGCCACGATTGGGTTGATCGAACGGTCGGTGGATACTGCTTGCGCCGTCCGGAGCGCGTCTCAGATGTCGATTGTCAGATAGGCGGACACGATCCGGCCGTCGAAAATGTCATAGGCGCCCGCCCCCTGCAGATCGAAACCGCGCACGTCGAACACGTTGGTCATCGACACGCGCAAGTTTGCCGCGGTGTTGCCGAGCTTGAAGGCATAGCGCCCGCCCAGCGCGACCAGCGTCCGCGCATTGATGAAGACCCGGTTGTCCACGGTGGCCGGGAGCCGTCCGGCATGGCCGATGCCCGCATCGAGCGACAGCCCGGGCAGCCAGGGCAGCCGCCAGTCGAGATTGAGATCGAGCCGCTGGCGCGGCGTGCCGACCGGACGCTCGCCGAGCCTTCCGAGCCTCACGCCTTCGCCCGTCACGCGCGGGTCGAGCAGCACCGCGCCCAGGGTCATGCTCAGCCGGGAGGTCAGCTTGCCCGAGAGCGAGAATTCCGCGCCGCGATTGCGGACATCGCCCAGCGCGCGAAAGACATTGTCGGTGCCCAGATCGAAATAGGGTTTGCGAAGCTCGAACACCCCCAGCACCAGCCGCAGATCCGGGGTGATCTGATAGCGCAGCCCGGCTTCGGACTGGCGGGTGATGATCGCGGGAAGCGCCTCGTTGCGGTTGAGCGCGAAGGACGGGGCCACCCCGCTCTCCTCGAGCCCGCGCGTATGGCTGGCATAGACCGCCAGGCGCGGGATCGCGGTGATCGCCAGCCCGGCATTGTAGAGCAGCGGCGTCGCGCGGGTGCTGACCGTCCCGAAGACCGGCTGGTCGACCCGCTTGCGATAGTCCGAATGGCTGAGGCCGAGGGTCAGTTCGCCCATCCCGTCCCATTGCCCCTGATAGGCCAGGCCCGCAAACCACTGCCGCACGCTGTCGCGCGCCTGCGGCCCGAACGCGCGGGCGGGCCGTGGCGGATCGAGCACCTCGCCGATGCGCACCGCGCCCAGATCGATGCGCTGGCCCCCGTCGAAGCTCTGCCCCCGGTCGCGCCCGCGCAGGCTGAGCGTCAGCCGGTGCGTGCGCGGACCTTCGCCAAAGGTCTTGCTGAGCCGCAGCTCGCCGCTGGTCGATGCCAGCTTGCTCGGCGGATCGGCGATGATCAGTTGCCGGCCCGTCCCCTGCGGCGTCAGGTCGAAGATCAGGTTGGTGAAGCTGCGCGCGTCATCGAACAGCGACCGGAACAGCCCGGCGCGAACGTTCCAGCCATCGCCGAGATCGGCGCTGCCGAACGCCCCATAATTAATCGCCACGCCGCGATAGCGCGCCCATGCCGGGCCGAAATAGCGCCGACGGGGCACGCGCGGCGGACGGAAATCGCCAGCAGGAATATAGATCGGCCCGGCTTCATCGCCATAGAGATCGGATCGCGCCCAGAAGGGGATGATCTCGACCCGGTCGCTGGGCGTGATCTTTAGCGAGACCGCCTCGATATGCTGCTGGCTGTCGGTCGCATTGTAGAAAGCGTTGCGATACAGGCCCGCGCCGACCCCCAGCGACAGGCGGTTCGGGATCAGGGGCAGGCTGGCATCGGCTTCCACCCCCGCGGCGCCATAGCTGTTGCCGTCGATCAGCATGGCCAGCGAGGCGCTGTCGCCGGGCTTGCGGAAGCTGTAATCGACAATTCCCGTCGGGGCCGGAAAGTCGAATCCGAAGGCACTGAGCCCGACGCGGATCGTGGTCGATCGGCGGATGCGCCCGGTCAGACCCCAAACCTGGTCGAAATACAGCCCCTCGATGCGGATGTTGCCCGCGCGGGTCGGCGAGAATCCGCGCACTTCGGATGAACTGTAGATGCCGATCGTCTCGCGCCCGACGCTCACGCCGAAGCCGTCCGAGGCAGCGCGCACCGCGTTTTCCGTCGACCGCCCCTGCTGCCCGAGCGCGCTGGCCTGTTCGGCCGTGACGGGTTCGGTTTGCGGCGCCGCATCCTGGACCTCGGATGGACCCGACCCGAGTGACGGTGCGGCGGCCTGAACGACGGCCGCCGGCGCGGCGATCACCGTCGCGCCAGCCAGGGGCAGCAGCCAGAACACCGCCATTCAGCCTGCCGTGGCGCGCGGCGGGGTGTCGATGACCAGGACCAGCCTGCGCTCACCGCTATCCTCGATCGGCGGCGAGCGGTGCAGACAGGGTCTGTGCCCCTCGCCGAATGCATGCCCCTTGAAAAGGCCGATTGCGCCGGTGGGAAGGCGCGTCAGCTGTCCCTCGGGATCATCGTCCAAGGCATAATCGGTCCCGGGCCCTGCCAGCGTGCAGATCAGCCTGAGATCGGTATAGTCCGCGTGCACCTTCCGACAGGCATTGCCCGTCACGCCTTCCAGCCGCACGCGCACCGTTTCGCACTGCATCAGCGACGCGAAGCGGGCGGCAAGAACGGCGATGCACCGTCCAAGGCTTTCCGGAAGCGGCGGCAGCTCGGCCAGCAACGTTTCGGGTCGTCCGGCCACGCGATAGCCGAAGGGGGCGATATCGAGCAGCGGCTCGATATCGCCCCGCGGCAGCAGCACCGCATCCTTGTCGATCACGATCCGGGTTTGGGGATGGTGGATCGCGTCCCAGCGCTGGTGGGCTTGTGCGCGGGGTTCGAGAAGGCTCAGCGCCGCCATGGCTCAGGCGCTTTCCAGAATGCGGGCGTGCTCGCCCCATTCAGGAAAGGGATCGGGCAGCGACTGCCAGCGTTCGGGGGTATAGCCGCCAGCCGCCACCAGGCAGCGGTCGAGAGCGGCGCGCAGACGCGCCTCGTCCATGTCGATGCCGATGAACACCAGTTCCTGCCGCCGGTCGCCCCAGACCCTGTCCCAGTTGTGCGCGACGAAATCCTCGAACTGATTGTCGTGCGGCCACTGGTTCTTCGGCACCGAGGCCCACCAGCGGCCGAGCCGCGCGGTCATCGTCTGCGATCCCGCGACCGCCAGCTCGCCGACCCAGGCGGGCCGCGTCGCCAGCCAGAAGAACCCCTTGGCGCGCACCACGCCGTCCAGGCCGTTGCCGGTCAGGAAATCGTAAAAGGCCTGCGGCGCAAACGGCTGGCGGGCGCGATAGACGAAGCTTTCGATGCCATATTCCTCGCTCTCGGGCCGGTGGCTGGCATAGCCGTAGAGCTCCTTCGCCCAGAGCGGATGTTCGGCGGCGCGGTCATCGTCGAACAGGCCGGTGCCGAGGATCTGGTCCAGCGCGACCTTCGACTGGTCCGCCGTGATGATCCGCGCGTCGGCGTTGAGCGAGGCGCACAGCTTGGTCACCGTGGCCATGTGCTCGGCGCTGACGTCCGATGCCTTGTTGACGATGATGACATCGGCAAATTCGATCTGCTCGACCAGCAGGCCGACCAGGCTGCGCGTGTCGTCCTCACCCAGCGATTCGCCGCGATCGGCGAGAAATTCGTGGCTGGCATAGTCCTTGAGCAGGTTGACCGCGTCGACCACGGTGACCATCGTGTCGAGCGTCGCGACATCGCCGAGGCACGCGCCCGCCTCATCGCGGAAGCTGAAGGTCGCCGCGACCGGCAGCGGTTCCGAAATGCCGGTGCTCTCGATGACCAGATAGTCGAAGCGCCCCGTCTGGGCGAGCGCGCGCACTTCCTTGAGCAGATCGTCGCGCAGCGTGCAGCAGATGCAGCCGTTGGTCATCTCGACCAGCTCTTCGCTGGCGCGCGACAGCGCCGCTTCGCCGCCGCGGACCAGCGCGGCATCGATGTTCACCTCGGACATGTCGTTGACGATGACCGCCACGCGCAGCCCTTCGACATTTGCAAGAATATGGTTGAGCAGGGTCGTCTTGCCGGCGCCGAGAAATCCCGACAGCACCGTGACGGGCAGTTTGCGGATCGGGGCGGCGAGCGACATCGGGAACCTTTCCTGGGCTTGTCATGTAACGTTATATCATTATAGGGATGGTGCGAGCTGCACAAGCGGAGATTTTCATGATGCCGATGCGCAAGAACCCCCGGATCGGGGTGGCCCCCAGAACCGCCGATTTCGCGGAAGGCGCGGCCATCGCCGCTTCGGTGCTGTGCCTGGTCCATTGCCTGTTTCTGCCGCTATTGCTCGCCTGGGCGCCCGCGCTCAGCCAGAGCCTGGAACTTCCGTTCGACCTGCATCTGTGGATTGTTCTGCTGGCCGGACCGGTCAGCCTGGGCATTCTGATCAGGGCGGCGCAGCGCAGGCGGCACGCGATCCTGATCATCGGGCTTTGCGGTCTGGGGTTGCTGATTGCCACGCTGTTCCTGCCGGTGACCGAAGGTCAGGAGATCGTGATCAGCAGCCTCGGCAGCCTTTGCCTGGCGAGCGCGCATCTCGCCAACTGGCTGGCGCGACATCCGCGGCCCTTCGTCCACGCCTGATGCGGGTGTCGCGCCGCTGAATCCATCCGCTCGCGCACAAAGGCTTTGCCAACCGCCTTGGATATGTTGTAACATCTGGTGATGCTTGGCAAAGGGGTGTTCTCATGCGGATTGCGGCAACCATATTGATCGGACTCGGTGGCGTTCTGGCGGCGGCATCGCCTGCGGCGGCGTGCGACTTGGAGGGTTTTGGCGGTTACACCCGGATCAATCCCTTCGCCCAGCATGCTGCCTGGAACGTCCCCGCCGACCGGCAGGCATCGCAAGCCACACAGGAGACTCCGGCGCAGAGTGCGTCTTCGACCGACCAGAGCCGGCAGACAAGAACCGAAGCGAACCGTTCGGCCGCGCAACAGCAGCAGCGACAGGGCTTCACGCCGGTATCGGCTCAGGACAGCGCGACCCAGTCGCAGCGCTTCACCGCCACCAAGGATTGATGGCGACGCGTCGAACATGAGCCTTGCCATCCGCAATCTCGCCTTTGCCTATGGCGGGCGCCGGATTCTCGACGATTTCAGCTTCGACATGGCGGCGGGCGAACAGAGCCTGCTGATCGGCGCCTCGGGCAGCGGTAAATCCACCCTGGTCAGTCTGATCTGCGGCCTGCTGACCCCGGATGCGGGAACGATTTCCATCGGCGGCGAGACCATGACTGGCATCGGCCCCAGCCAGCGCGACGACCTGCGCCGCAGGCGCGTCGGCCTCGTATTCCAGACGCTCAGGCTGGTCTCGGCGCTCGATCTTGCCGCCAATCTCAGGCTCGCGCAGCGGCTCAGCGGT